>CAUBJF010000002.1 GCA_958436175.1 uncultured Muribaculaceae bacterium | reverse complement strand
AGGTAACCGCCCCCTATGCGAGGCCGCGTCACGACGACGCGGCCTCTTTTTTTATACACTCACGGGTGCGTGCCGGAGGCAGGCCTCTGCGACCGGGGACAAAAGAGGGGAATGGAAGAGGATTTCGGCGCAAAAGCCGGTGCTGGACGCTATTTGTCTTTATAAGTTTTGGATTTTCAGTTGATTAAGCAGCTAGTGAACAACTAAACTTTATCGTGTACGGCGTGTTATAATGATGAGATATATCAGCTAAAACGATAATGAAATGAAGAAAGAGATTCTCGACGGCTGTACGGCAGCGGCTCATATAGCATTCGCTCTCAGCGATGTGGCAACAATCTATCCTATAACCCCGATAGCTTCTATGGGCGAGACAGCCCAGAAATGGGGACTTAAGGGAAGACGAAATCTTATGGGGCAGGCTCTTGATGTTCGGGAGATGGAGAGCGAGCTTGGTGCTGCCGGTGCAGTACATGGTGAGGCTGCTGCCGGAGCACTTGCAACGACTTTCACAGCATCGCAGGGTCTCATGCTCATGATTCCGAATATGTATAAGATAGCAGGCGAGTTGCTGCCCGTAGTTTTCCACGTCGGATGCCGTTCGCTGGCGACGCATGCCCTTTCGATTTTCGGTGATCATCAGGATGTCATGGCCTGCCGTGCGACGGGATTTACCATGCTTTCCTCAGCTTCAGTGCAAGAGACTATGGATCTTGCCTTGGTTGCTCACCTTGCAGCTATTGATGGTTCTCTGCCGGTACTACATTTCTTTGACGGATGGCGTACCTCCTCAGAGATGGACACGATAGATGTGATAGAATATGACGAAATCAAGCCTCTTGTAGACTGGGACATGGTCCGGGCATTCCGGCGGACGGGTATGAATCCCGAACACCCCGACCTCCGCGGCTCGGCGCAGAATCCGGATGTCTACTTCCAGAATCGGGAAGCTGCCAACAAATATTACGACGCTTTTCCTGCGATAGTACAGAAAGCAATGGACAGAGTTGCTGAGGTAACCAATCGTCAATATCATCTTGTAGATTATTCCGGAGCCCCGGATGCCGACAGAGTGATAGTGGCTATGGGTTCAGCTGCTGATGTCGTAGCCGAGACTGTCGAATATCTTAACAGAGAGAAAGGATATAAGACTGGGGTAGTGAAAGTACGTCTCTACCGGCCGTTTCCTGCCGAAGAGCTTACCGCCTCGATACCCTCTACGGTAAAGACTATCGCTGTGCTTGACCGGACCAAAGAACCCGGTGCGCTGCATGAGCCTCTTTGTCTCGATGTCATAGCTGCTATGAAGGGCCGTCCGGGTGTACGTGTAATAGGTGGTCGCTACGGACTTTCGAGCAAGGACTTCAACCCGTCAATGGTCAAGGCAGTCTTCGATGAAGCAGCCCTTGAGAAGCCTCGCGATCCCTTCACAGTCGGAATCAACGACGATATCACACATCTTTCGCTCGATGTCAGCGAGACAATCGAGACTTTGGCCGATAAAGGTTGCTACCGTACTATATTCTATGGAATTGGCAATGACGGCACGGTCGGTGGCGTGAAGCAGGTCGCAAGCATCATAGGAGACCATCCCGGTAACTATGCGCAAGCATACTTCAGCTATTCGGCCAAGAAATCGGGCGGCTATACAATTTCGCAGCTACGCACGGCGCAAGAGCCTGTGACATCCGCATATGCCATCAAGGAAGCGGACTACGTGGCATGTCATAAGACATCTTATGTGCGCCGTTTCGACATGATATCACGGCTTCGCGAAGGTGGTATCTTCGTGCTGAACTCTCCATATAAACCTGAGGATATGTGCCGGCAGCTTCCACTGTCAATGCGAAAAGCCATATCATCGAAAAAAATACGGTTCTATAATATAGATGCCGACAATATAGCAGGTCAGTGCGGTTTGCTCCCGAGAGTCAATATGCCTATGATGGCAGTCTATCTCTATCTCAGCAATGTCATACCATTCGCAGAGAGTCTTGAATCGCTCAAGGAACAGATCAAGGCCACATATCGTCACGAAGGAGGTAAGGTAGTCGAAGCCAATATCAAGGCTGTCGACATGGCCGTTGATGCCCTTCAAGAGATTGATTACAGCAAAATACAGGGCTGGGACAACACTCCGGAACTATCTCCTCGCCGCAATCCCCATTTCTCGAGCAACGAGTTACGTCGCTTTATCGAGCAAGTACACACACCATGTATCGAAGGACGTGGTGACGAAATCCCGGTATCGGCTCTTAATCCTGCGGGTATTATGCCGATGGGCACAACGGCCTATGAACACCGACGCATAGCGACACGTGTGCCAGTCTGGGATGCAAGCAAGTGCGTGGAATGTACGGAATGCTCACTCGTTTGCCCCCATGCTGCTATCCGTCCTTTCATCCTTTCTAACGAAGAAGCAACAAAGGCTCCCAAGGACATACCGCTTAAGGACGCGGCCGGTACGCTCGAACTCAAAGGTTATAAATTCCATATACAGAATTATGTCGAAGACTGTCTCGGCTGTTCTTCGTGCTCCATCATATGTCCGGGACACGCACTGACGATGACACCTATTAATGATGTTATCGATCAGGAAATGCCCAGGCTGCAGTGGCTTCTCGACAACGTTACGGTCAAGGATAATCTTTTGCCACGGGCAACTGTCAACGGATCGCAGTTCCAGTCGCCGGGGCTACAGTTCTCCGGAGCGTGTGCCGGATGTGGCGAGACACCATATGTCAAGCTGCTGACACAGCTCTTCGGCGACCGGCTCATTATAGCCAACGCTACGGGATGCAGCTCTATATGGGGTGCCAACTTCCCCTCGAACGCCTATTGCGCCAACTCACGCGGCAAAGGCCCGGCATGGGGTAACTCACTCTTCGAAGACAACGGCGAATATGGTTACGGTATACTCGTCGCCACTGAGCATAGCCGTCAGCGCGTTGCTGATAAGGTCAAGGCGCTGATCGATAGTCCGGATACATTGCCGTACCTCAAGGAACCACTCGAAGCATGGCTCTCTGCCAAAGACGATCCCGAACTGTCGGCAAAGACTGGCGAGCAGCTGCGCAGTATGCTTGAACCAGTAGCCTCCGTCAACCCAGCCTATTCGGCACTTCTCGATGATGCCGATATGTTTGCCAAAAAGTCTGTATGGGCCATAGGCGGCGACGGATGGGCCTATGATATCGGTTTCGCCGGCCTCGACCATGTACTCGCTTCCGGTGAACCTGTCAAGGTGCTTGTGATGGATACTGAATGTTATTCAAACACAGGGGGGCAGACATCTAAGGCAACTCCCCGCAGCGCAGTGGCCAAATATTCTCCCGACGGCAAGAAAGTAGCTAAAAAGGAACTTGGCCGTATGATGATGACCTACGGGTCGGTCTATGTCGCCTCCATCGCCTTAGGTGCCAACTTCCAGCAGGCAATTGATGCCCTCAGCGAGGCTGAACGTTATCCCGGTCCGGCTATCGTGATTGCCTACTGTCCATGTATCGTCCATGGAATACGTCCGGGACTCGGTCATTCCATCGTCGAACAGCGTCGTGCTGTCGAAGCCGGTTACTGGCCTCTATACCGCTATGATCCTCAAAGAGAGGCTCAGGGAGAAGAGCCACTTGTCATCGACAATGCCATTCCCGGTCCTGACAACAGTGGTACAAACGGTTCATCGGAACTCAACGCCTCGCCGAGATATCCTAACAGTGAACCGGTCGACGATATCAATGGCTATATACTTAATGAAGACCGCTATGCCGATCTGTCTATGGTCGATCCTACAGCGGCCGGCATACTTCGACCAGAGTTACAGAAAGATTGCAACCGCAATGCCGAAGCACTGCGATATCTGTCGAAGAATAAATAGGGTAGTAAGCTTTATTTTATAATAGAATCGATCCCGGATTCAATTGCTCTTTCAAAGGCCTCTTCGAGAATAGCACCGGCAAGCGCTCCGCCTAAGGAGGCAAGGAAGTTCGGTCTTTCGGGTTCGGGAACATTTCGATTTCGCGTAGTTGTCGGGAGGACAACCCTTTCGGCGACATTATTCAGGGCGGTTAGTATATGTTCCTGCCAGACTATTGCCGAAATTTCAGCTATGCGTTTTTCGGCTTCAATAGGGTCTTCGAAGCCGTATGTGAACACGGCTATAGTGTACGATGCGTAGTTGCCGTCCGGGAGCTCATAGTAGACGACTCCAGCGTCATTGATGGCTCCGAAACCTGTCCCTGTTTTATGGAAAATCATACCCTTGTCGTTGGGAATACCCGCCGGAAGTCGGGATGTCCCCGTGCGTGTACCTTCAGCAAGTATGTCCTTTATCACGCCCAAAGCCTCGGTAGAGTCCGTATTGAAGACATAGTCGAATAGCCGGGCACAGTCGAGAGGAGTAGAGTAATTTTCGAGACTCAAAAGAGGATCTGCGTTCATCTCTGCTTCGTTATGGACGATTGCAAAATCGCGGGCTGGAGTTGTGTGCCTAACTATGCTGTCGACTTGCGCAGGACTGATGTATCGGTCGAAAATGATGTCGGCTGCGTTATTATCACTAAGTAAGAGGCTGTAAGCTAAGAGAGAAGGCAGAGTGTACCATCCGCCTTCTCTATTTTGCGAACGCATCGGACTCCATGTGCCGGATAGAAGGTCGGTGGGTTCGACGTGAACGCTGTCGTTGACGATGGCCGGATAGCCAACTTTTCTTCCCAAAGCGATAGCCTGATGGAATTTCATGACACTTTGAAGGGGGAAATAAGCGTCGCCATTGACTTGGACGACATCGCCCTGCGAAGTGATTACAGCTACACCTATATTGTCGTAACCGATAGCATCTTTGAGCTTCTTGTGGAGTTTTGAAGCCATATTCGTTCCGCAGACTGCCGGAGCTATGATGAGTAGGAGTAATGATAATATGATAGATCGCAGTTTCATAATCCAGTATTGATTGTTTCTGCAAAAATACAAAAAAAGAGAGTATACACTCGTTGGTTGAATTAAGAATCCAAATATTTATAAATGAAAAAGTTGCACATGTCGCTAATTTTTAGTGATTTAATGGTGACCAAACCGTTGAATGCTATTTGTCTGCTTATACGCAATTTCATGGCAAATTTCGTCAGAATCCTCGGAATCTGCAAGGATTTCGCCGGAAATCGTGTGAATGAACTCGGGAATGTGCCCCGATGCGGTGTTGTTCCAAAGTTCTCCGATCTCGAGGTCGTGCCTCTCGGTATAACGGCTGAGGCTTTTGGATTCGACAGTGAAAATCTCCTTTTGCATCGTCTGCACCATGAGTGCAAGGACGATTTGCCCAACCTTATAAGCCGCCGGCAGTTCAATGCCCGACGTAAGCTGACGGCGCGGCTTGCCGAAGAAATTCGCAAGGATGTGGCTGTCTCCATTGACGGTTCCGAGGATGTGTTCTGTATTGATTTCAAGCCCGTAAAGGTCTGTCAGAACGCAAGAGCGAAGCGTTGTGCAATGGGGCGTGACAATGCTGATGCTTCTCCGGAGTGGGGATATTTCGCCTCGCAAAGGCTGCACTATTATGGATATAAGCTCCATGCAGTCTGCGGCATACGCGGTGTCATGCATTCTTATGACATGACGGCGGCAAGCGTTCATGACCTCCATTATCTCAAGGATGTTCGCTGGGAACATCACGACTGCATGATGCTCGGTGACAAAGGCTATCTTAGCGCTGAGGTGCAGAAAAAACTCTTTGAAACAGCTGAAATTACTCTTGAGGTCCCATATCGGCTGAACCAGAAAAACTGGCGTCGCCAGTATGGGCATACAAGAGATTCCGCAAACGCATAGAAACCGTATTCTCCCAGCTCAACGATAATCTTATGATGATACGAAACTACGCAAAACATTCCTGCGGTCTTTTTACCCGCATGGCAGGTAAAATCGCAGCTTTGACGTTCATGAAATATGTCAATTTCGTTAATCATCGTCCGGTTGGGCAGATAAAATATTCACTAATCTAATTCACCCAACAGGTATAATAGATAAAATATATCCTTTCTTTTTGATTGATGTAATTGAGACTGAAGGATCCGCAATAAGTCGGCGGATGTATGAAATTTGCACATTGAGAGCAAGAGAGTTAGAATAGCTTGTGTCACCCCATATTTTTTCGAGTATGACATCACGCTCCACCGGCTTACCGATATTTTCAGCAAGAATCTGGAGTATTTCTGTTTGACGCACTGACAGTGAATGTGTATCACCGTTAAAAGTCAAGGCTGAAAGGTTGGGGCGGAAAACAGTTTGCCCGAGTTGATATTCCACATCTTGATTAACTGTCATACTTTCAAACCGCTCGTTAATCTTAGCAATCAGTTCTTCAGGATAAAACGGTTTCGGGATATAGTCATTTCCTTTAAGTGAAAATCCATGAAGACGGTCCACTTTGTCAGTTCGGTCAGTAAGGAAGAAAATGATTACCTTCTTGTCGTTCTGGCGGATAATCTTTGCCATCTCAAATCCATCAAGCTCAGGCATATTTATGTCAAGCAGAATCAGGTTGGGATGACATTCACGATACATCTCCAAGCCTACCTTTCCGTTGTTGGCATAAATGACTTCATAACCTTCCGCCTCGATAAATCGCTTGAGCAGCATTGAGTTTTTGATGTCATCATCGACTAAGAGTATTTTTATTGACTTCATCATTGCGGTAATTTTATGGTGAAACATGAGCCTTTCCCCTCAGTACTCTGAACAGAAATGACTCCACCGTGCGCTTCAACAAGAAGTCTGACATACGCGAGTCCAAGCCCCATGCCGGGTTGCTCACCAGATGAAGCCTTTCCACGATAGAATCGTTGGAATATATGTTTCAGATCGCCGGATGGAATGCCATTGCCGTTATCGCTAACCATAAGTTCGACAAATCCCACACTCTCCGTAGCCGAGGCATTGATTTCCACTTCCGACCCGGAATATTTGACAGCATTTTCAACAAGGTTATTGAGTATATTGTAGAGATGTGCGCGGTCTACCGAGACAATAACCTCAGGATTAATTTTATTGTTGACGATTACAGTCTTTCCTGATGGCTGAACTGTTGCGTCGGCAACTGTGCCAAACAAATCGTGGAGATTTACACTCTGAATATTAAGCGGAATCTGCTCGACGTTGTTGAAAGTGATGTCGCGGAGTTTAGAGAAATAGGCTGAGAGATTGTCGAGAGCGTTGCGGGTCTCTGTCAGCAGTTCCTTTCTGATATCCTTGTTACCGAGCATCCGCTCATTGTCAAGTCCCGACACGCACATCTTCAATGTGGATATGGGGCGTTTAAGTTCATGAATCATCGTGGTTATGAAACTTTTACGCATTTTGTCAAGACGAGAAAGTTTCAATACTGTGGAAAATTGAAGAACAAGGCAAACAATAAGTAAGACGGATACCAACAAAGTGATAACAAGCGTCTGCCACATGCCGGGCAGAACGTCTAAAGGATTTATCTCGCATACAATACAGACAGTTTTCCCTTGCAACTGCGAGTAAGGTATTGTCACGGCAAGGTCTGGTGCAAACACCGATGTATTATATCTTACGGTTGTTTCCCATATCATAGAATCGGTCTTGGCCAGACTTATCCGGGCTTCTATCTCGGACTTATTTAATATGGAGTCAATCTCTTCTACTGAAAAAGGATGTTTGCGGTCGGTCTGAACATTTTTCGTAGCAATCCATGCCTCGTTCTCATCCTTTGCTCCTGACGCATCGAATGTCATCGAGTCTACAGGTGCAACAGCCTGAATTTGAGCCAACTCGACTGCCTTCGTTTTTTTGTCTTTAGTAAGAGGCGATCCCGGTTCCAAACCAAGAAGCTCATGTGCGGAAAAGAGATAGGTGTAGATTTTTGATGTGCGACTCGTTTTTACAGTATCACCATATTCCTGCTGCAATGAAAATGTTGGAAAGGAGATTGCCTCCTCTTTATCTTTTGCTGCATTTTTCAAGGGATCAGTCCAGTTATTAGCACTTGTTTCCCTGATTGCGTTATATTCATCCACACACTTCTCGATCTGTTCGCTAAGATTTCGCTCATATTCAATCAACGAAAATTCATATCTTCCATACAACCAATAGACCTGCATCCCTAAGAATGCAAGGATCGCGATGATGGTGACAATATATAATGTCTTTATCCTTTTTTCCATGATGTAAAATTACAAAATAATCACCGCATATAATGCCTGTGTGTCAAGCTATTTGCCTGACAGTAATAATTTAGTAATAATTCCATAATATTTGAGTAATGATTATTTTCGGTGCAAGGCCTTGTATTGAGATAACTTTGCAGCGTCAATCGTAATCAACAAAACTCAATCGATATGAAGAAAATTTTTTTGATATTCGTCATCGGAGCCATTGCGACATCCATAGCTTCAGGCAAAATAGTTCGCCGTCAACTCAGCATATTTCAGGCTTCGGTTCCTGAGACTGAAACACTCGCTCCCGAAGACATGGAATTCGTCTATGACTACCGCTGCTGTGTTGACACCACCGGGTCGCTTGAAGATATCATATCCAGCGACAACATGTTGCTCCAGATTGGTCCCAACGGTCTGTCGAAGTTCTCAAGCTACAAGAATCTAACCGTCGATTCAATCCTTATGCGTTCTACTCAAGAACAGATAGCTGATGCCGCCATAGAGGGTAAACTCAGCACAGGCGAATTCATGACTATCTACAAGAACTATCCTGCAGGTCGCCTAACCCATACCGAGAAAATTTGTCAGGACTGGTTCCGATATGAAGAGGAAATGCCGTCGCTTGACTGGGAACTTACCGATTCAGTCGCCACGGTACTCGGCTATGAATGTCAAAGTGCCAGATGTAAATTCCGTGGAAGAGAGTGGGCTGTATTCTACACCGAGGATATTCCGCTGACGGATGGTCCGTGGAAACTCCATGGGCTTCCGGGACTCATAATGAAGGCTTCGGATGCGGATGGCCACTATACATTTGAGTGTATAGGTATCAAGTCAAAGGCCGACCGACCCATAACTATCTACAAAGTGCCATTTAACAAAACCGACCGCCAAGGTTATTACGATGCCAGACATCGCTATGAGATAAATCCGTATGCATATTATGAAGCCACTACGGGTGAACATATAACGGTCACCGATGGAGCCGGCAATCCGTCGCTTGATGCTTACGACCCTATAGAATTGCCTTTCGATTATCTTGAACGCGACTGGAAAAAATGAACAGATACAGTTCTTTTATAATTTGTGTTTTCTTCAGTCTGTTGTCCGCAAAAGCAGGGCCGGGAGAACTGTGCGGCATGGTTATTGACGCAGACACTAATGAGCCGATAATCGGTTGTATCGTGAAATTAAAAGGTGCATTCGCTTCAACCGATAAAGAAGGACGCTTTGCCATAACACCCAAAGCAGGTGCTGACTCAATATCGTTCCGTTTCATTGGTTACGAGTCATGTTCTCTACCTGTAACAGCCGATATTTCTTGTGTGCGTCTTAATCCTAAGGCTACGCAACTCAACGATGTTATAGTGGAGGCTCCGGACATATATGCCAAAGGTGATACATTAGTCTTCAATGTAGCTAAATATGCCAACGCCAAAGATAATGCCATCATAGATGTCATCAAGCGGCTCCCGGGTATAAAAGTTGAGGAAGACGGTACAATTAAATATCAAGGTAAGCCCATCAATAAGTTTTATCTTGACGGAAATGATTTCATCGGCGGTCAGTATGGACTTGCCACAAACAATATCTCGCATAAGGATGTAGCCTCGGTTGAGGTAATGGAAAATCATCAGCCGGTCAAGGCCCTCGAGGGTATTGAATTCCCAGAAGAGGCGGGTATAAACCTCAAACTGAAGGAGGATGCACGAAGTCGATGGGTGGGCGTAGCGCAGGCTGCGGCAGGTGTTCAGCCGTTTCTATATGACGGTTCGCTCTACACAATGCGCATAGCCCCAAAGAATCAGAATATCATAACCCTGAAAGCTGACAACACCGGATGGAATCCGGCCAATGAGATACAGGAGCATGATTTCGACGATATGTTCTCTTCAGATTATACCTCAACTCTTTGGCCTGAATATATTTCTGCTGATATTGTAAACGCACCACTATCGGAGAAGCGTACACGAGACAATCTGTCGTGGCTTGCAAACGCGATAACGGCATGGAAGTCCGGAGACACTTCGATGCGTCTTAAGTTTAACTATGCGGGGGACCGTCTTGACTACAATTCGGGAATGACTACTGATTATTTCAGTAGTCAGATTCCTCAATTTGTTCAAAATAATTCACAACACACACAGACTCATGATCTGTCGGCACAGTTTTTCAGTCAGACAAACAAGCGAGGTTACTATCTGAAGGAGAAATTTACTGTGGCTGGAGTATATGATAAGTCAAACTCTGAAATAACAGGCTCGTTTGACCTCACACAGCGCGTCAGTCGCAAGAGTCTCTCTGTCAAAAACGACCTGAAACTTGTGAAGCGGAATGAGAAAAAAATGTTTACGCTTATTTCGCGCAATACCTTTGAGCATCGTCCGGATAGGTTGATTACAACAGGGGTTGAAAATGCGGAGCAGAGTCTGGGCACTACCGATTTCCGAAGCACCACTGAAACCAAATTCGGAAAGATGACACGTTTCTGGAAATTTTATGTATCTGGCGGACTTGACCTCGACTATCACCGTATGAACAGCACACTTAACGGACTTGGTGAATTTGACAATACCGGAATTCACGAAGCATTCCTGTCAAATCTTTATGCTACCCCGCAAGTGGATTATGAACGTAACGGCTGGCGTGCTTCGTTTAATATCCCTTTGAAATGGCTTCACTATTCAATCGCAGGTCAGCATGACTATATTAATGCTTCGCCACGGCTGTACGTCAAGCGTCAACTGACGGCGAAATCGGATATTTCCGCTTCGGCAGCTTATAGCTTCGGCTCGCCACAGCCTTATATGAATATCACGGTTCCGGTGCTTTCAGATTACCGCAATCTTTTCATTGCCGAAAACCCCGACAAATATTCACAGAATATTACCGCTACAATCTCATATCGTTATCGCAATCCATTGAAGTCGCTGTTCTTCAACATCTCGGCATCCTATAATCATAACCGCAGTTCAATAATGTCAAATCAGTTATTCATCGGCGATTTCATTGTATCGACCTATGCTGACCATTTGAACAACAATGATTCATGGCATGCCAAGGGTGGATTCAGCAAAGGTCTTGGTCACAGCAAGATGGTGGTTGGCTGTGATATGGATGCTTCTGTGTCGTCCGCATCATCCATGCGCGATAATAAGGTGGTACACTACCGACAGATTGCAACAGGAGTGAAACCATATTTCAAAGGGAGCATCACAAGATGGCTCTCTGTCAACTACGAGGCAAGTTATGGATTCTCAAAACTGAAAATAAATGATATAGTCAACAATTGCCATAACTTCAGGCAAAACATCTTTGCAACCATAATCCCCAATGATTACGTGCAATTTACTGTGGGAGCGGAGCATTTCCTTACCAAATTTCCCGAGGGGAATACCTCCAATCTGGTACTTCTTGATGCGTCGGCTGTATGGAGAGCTAACGGCAATGTACGTCTGTCATTGACAGCCAATAATCTTTTGAATAGACGCACTTATCAATACATCAACTATGGTACCCTTTCGCGTTCAGAACATCACTTCGGTATAAGACAAAGAAGCATACTTGCCTCCATCCAGTACCGTTTCTAAAATGCCCAATTTATATATTAGTGCTCGTTGGTTGAATTAAGAATCCAAATATTTATAAATGAAAAAGTTGCACATATCGCTAATTTTTAGTGATTTAATGGTGACCAAACCGTTGAATGCTATTTATCTGCTTATGCGCAACTTCATAGCAAATTTCGTCAGAATCCTCGGAATCTGCAAGGATTTAGCCCAAAATCGTGTGAATGAACTCGGAAATGTGCCCCGATGCGGTGTTGTTCCAAAGTTCTCCGATCTCGAGATCGTGGCTCTCGGTATAACGGCTGAGGCTTTTGGATTCGACAGTGAAAATCTCCTTTTGCATCGTCTGCACCATGAGTGCAAGGACGATTTGCCCAACCTTATAAGCCGCCGGCAGTTCAATGCCCGACGTAAGCTGACGGCGCGGCTTGCCGAAGAAATTCGCAAGGATGTGGCTGTCTCCATTGACGGTTCCGAGGATGTGTTCTGTATTGATTTCAAGCCCGTAAAGGTCTGTCAGAACGCAAGAGCGAAGCGTTGTGCAATGGGGCGTGACAATGCTGATGCTTCTCCGGAGTGGGGATATTTCGCCTCGCAAAGGCTGCACTATTATGGATATAAGCTCCATGCAGTCTGCGGCATACGCGGTGTCATGCATTCTTATGACATGACGGCGGCAAGCGTTCATGACCTCCATTATCTCAAGGATGTTCGCTGGGAACATCACGACTGCATGATGCTCGGTGACAAAGGCTATCTTAGCGCTGAGGTGCAGAAAAAACTCTTTGAAACAGCTGAAATTACTCTTGAGGTCCCATATCGGCTGAACCAGAAAAACTGGCGTCGCCAGTATGGGCATACAAGAGATTCCGCAAACGCATAGAAACCGTATTCTCCCAGCTCAACGATAATCTTATGATGATACGAAACTACGCAAAACATTCCTGCGGTCTTTTTACCCGCATGGCAGGTAAAATCGCAGCTTTGACGTTCATGAAATATGTCAATTTCGTTAATCATCGTCCGGTTGGGCAGATAAAATATTCACTAATCTAATTCACCCAACAGGTAGTATATGTATTAGGATTGATCCGAGCATCGGGTTAATGATTGTTAAATTGTAGTGTTGTAAGGTACTTTGTATTGCATAGTACCTCGGGAATGTGTAATTTTGTGATGTCAAAGAAAGACCTCTACAAAACTACAATCTATAATTACTATCCTATCCTTCGGTGCCATCGCCTGGCCCCGGAGGAACGAAGAAACAAAAAACAAATGCGATGAACATCGACAATCTGAAATCTCAGATGCGCAAAGGGATGCTTGAGTTCTGCGTACTCCTGCTACTCAGCCGTGGCGATGCCTATGCCTCCGAGATAATCTCGAAGATGAAGGAAGCCCATCTGATAGTGATGGAAGGGACTCTCTACCCGCTGCTGACGCGCCTTAAAAACGACGGACTGCTGACCTACCGCTGGGAAGAGTCGCCGTCGGGGCCGCCACGCAAGTACTATACCATCACAGCCACGGGTCAATCCTTTCTTGAGCAGCTGAGAAAGTCGTGGGATGAAATCTCCCACACAGTCAATCACTTTTTAATTCAAACAACACCTACTAACACCTCCACAGAAGAATGAAACGTACTTACCCGGCCAATATAGACGGCCAGATTTTCTATATAGACGAAGATGCCTACCTGATGCTTCAGGACTATCTACGGCAGCTTAAGGAAACATTTCATGGCGAGGAGGGTGCTGAGATTGCCGGCGATATCGAGAGCCGTATCCGCGAACATTTCGACGAGCGCATATCTTCGGGTGCCAACGTGATAATAATCGACGACGTACGCCGTGTCATCGAGACAATGGGTCGACCTGAGGAAATCACCGGTGAAGAAGAAATTGAAGAAGAGACCGTGCCGCCCAAGGTTGAAACTGAGACTGAAGAGAGTAAAAAAGACGATGACGGCACTCTATTCTCATTCTCCATCTCCTCCAACAAATTCAAAAGAAAGAAAGCCCCCGAGAACAATCCTAAGCGCAAGCGTTTCTATAGAAGTACTAAGAACAAGGTGTTCGGAGGCGTACTCGGTGGTCTTGCGGCCTATCTGGGCTGGGATGCCAACATTATGAGGCTGTTGGCAATCGTCCTTACTGTGTGTACCTATTTCTGGCCCTGTATTATCATCTATCTCATCCTGTGGATGGTGATCCCGGCAGCCAATACACCGCGCCGTATGCTTGAGATGAGAGGTGACCCCGTGAATCTCGACACTGTTGGCCAGACAGTCATAGCCAACAATCCGGCCATACCACCGGTTGATGCTGATGAAGGAAATTCTCTTCCGACTCTCTCGAGCGTATTCTCCATTCTTGGCAAGGTACTTATGGGTTTCTTAGGAATTATAGGTGGTATCGCCTCAGCCGGATGCTTGATAGCATTCCTTGTAATGGGTGTTTGCCTGACCCTCTTTTTAGGATGGGATATTGTGACGGCACCTTTCCACAGTGGGCTGGGAATCACTATGGTATCCTGCATAATGATATGGCTCCTTGTTGGATTCATAGCTTTCGGCTCGCTTTTGTGGGCAGCATGCTGTGTGCTCTTCAACAGTGCAGGTGCCTCTCGCAACACAAAAATCACAATAGTTGTAATGGAAGTCATTTTAATCACTATAGGTATTGCATTGGCTCTGGTCGCCAATACCTTCTGATAATACGGTCTGCAAGATTACTATAGCTGGAAGCCCCGGTTGTCATCGCGACATCCGGGGCTTGCTACAGAGTCTTCAGAAGGGGGAAGAAGACTCTTGGGAATCAATGAGAATGATTATTCTGCGTTGAGGATTTCAAGCATCTTGATAGCGGACACAGGAATACGTGTGCCGGGACCGAAGATTGCGGCTACGCCTGCCTTGTAGAGGAAGTCGTAGTCCTGTGCCGGAATGACACCGCCTGCAGTTACAAGGATGTCTTCGCGACCGAGCTTTTTAAGCTCTTCGATAACCTGCGGGATGAGTGTCTTATGACCGGCTGCAAGAGACGAGACGCCGAGGATGTGGACATCGTTCTCGACCGCCATACGTGCTGCTTCGGCAGGAGTCTGGAACAGAGGTCCCATATCCACGTCAAAGCCGCAGTCGGCATAACCTGTGGCCACTACCTTAGCACCACGGTCGTGACCGTCCTGGCCCATTTTTGCTATCATGATACGGGGCTGACGACCTTCGCGTTTAGCGAATTCGGCAGTCATCTGCTGGGCGCGGATGAAATCGGGGTCTTGTTTTGTTTCGCTTGAGTACACGCCTGAAATTGTTCTGATTACAGCTTTATAACGTCCTACGACTTCTTCGCAGGCATCGGATATTTCGCCGAGGGTAGCACGGAGGCCGGCAGCTTTGACAGCGAGGTCGAGGAGGTTGCCTTCCTTGGTGCGTACACATTCTGTGATAGCGGCAAGAGCTTCCTTGACTTTGGCTTCGTCGCGGTGTGCCTTGACATCGTTGAGGCGTTCGATCTGTTCGCGGCGTACCTCGGTGTTGTCGATTTCGAGGATATCGATGGGATCCTCATGGTCGAGGCGGTATTTGTTGATACCGACGATAGTTTGGCGACCGGAGTCGATGCGAGCCTGGGTACGGGCAGAAGCTTCTTCGATGCGGAGCTTCGGAAGACCGGTCTCGATAGCCTTTGCCATACCGCCGAGTTTCTCGATTTCCTGGATGTGTTCCCAGGCGCGGTGAGCGATCTCGTTGGTGAGGGCTTCTACATAGTAGGAACCGCCCCACGGGTCGATGGCACGTGTAACCTGGGTCTCTTCCTGGATGTAAATCTGTGTGTTACGGGCGATACGTGCGGAGAAATCGGTCGGGAGAGCGATAGCTTCATCGAGAGCGTTGGTGTGGAGACTCTGGGTATGACCGAGAGCGGCACCCATGGCCTCGATACATGTACGGCCTACGTTGTTGAAAGGATCCTGCTCGGTGAGCGACCAGCCAGATGTCTGTGAGTGCGTACGCAGGGCGAGCGATTTGGGGTTCTTGGGGTTGAACTGCTTGACAATCTTGGCCCAGAGCATACGTGCGGCGCGCATCTTGGCAACTTCCATGAAGTAGTTCATGCCGATTGCCCAGAAGAAGGACAGACGGGGAGCGAAAGCATCGATATCCATGCCTGCGTTGACACCGGCGCGGAGATATTCGAGACCGTCGGCGAGTGTGTAGGCAAGCTCGATGTCGCAGGTTGCGCCTGCTTCCTGCATATGGTAGCCGGAAATCGAAATCGAGTTGAACTTCGGCATGTTCTGTGAAGTGTATTCGAAGATGTCGGCGATGATACGCATCGAGAATTCAGGCGGATAGATATATGTGTTGCGCACCATGAATTCCTTGAGGATATCGTTCTGGATTGTACCTGCCATTTCTTCGAGCTTGGCGCCTTGTTCGAGGCCGGCGTTGATATAGAAAGCAAGTACGGGGAGAACGGCACCGTTCATGGTCATCGAGACGGACATCTTATTCAGGGGAATACCGTCGAAGAGTACCTTCATGTCTTCAACAGAGCAGATGGAAACACCTGCTTTGCCGACGTCGCCGACAACGCGTTCGTGGTCAGCGTCGTAGCCACGGTGTGTGGCAAGGTCGAATGCTACCGAAAGACCTTTCTGGCCGGAAGCGAGGTTGCGGCGGTAGAAGGCGTTTGATTCGGCAGCAGTCGAGAAGCCTGCGTACTGACGGATGGTCCAGGGACGCAGGGGGTACATTGCGCTGTACGGGCCACGAAGATAGGGAGGAATACCGGACATAAAGTTGAGGTGTTCCAGGCCTTCGAGGTCAGACTTTGTGTATATGGGTTTTACGGGGATAAGTTCGGGAGTAGTCCAGTCTTCTGTAGCCACCGCTGCAGGAACGGGGCCTGTCGTCCCGGCCGTAATGTCGATAGTTTTAAAATCGGGTTTCATAGTAATGTTGGCTGAGACTTTTTATTTATTAAGGAGACGTGCATTGAAATCGCGGAGCGTGTCGAGGACGTTGCAGCGAACGTGGACGAAGTCCTTTATTCCGACAGCCTTGAGGTCGTCCATGCAGACGGGGGCACCGGCAACGACGAATTCGGCGCGGCCATCGAGGTACTTGAATGCAGAGGGAGCGAGCTCGGCATATTCGTCGTCGCTGGAGCAGAGGACGATAACGTCGGCACCCTTCGCGAGGGCTGCGTCGACACCTTCTTCAACGGTATTGAAGCCGAGATTGTCGATAATCTCATAACCGGCACAGCCGAAGAAGTTGGTCGAGAACTGAGCACGGGCAAGACGCATGGCGAGATTGCCGATGGTGAGCATGAACACCTTGGGGCGCTTTGCTGCTGCCTCTGTGGCGAGACGGAGCTCTTCGAAGTCGGAAGCGGCGCGTTTTGTATTCAGTGCGTTCGGGCCTTTTTCGGTGCTGCATCCGCAGTGGCAGCCTTCGGTCTTTTCGATCTTGCCGGCTGCTTTCTCGTTGATATTCGGATACTGGTTGGTACCGAGGAGGATTTCTTTGCGACGGGCAACGTCGGTATGACGCTTCTTGGCGCTTTCGTTGACAGCGGCCTGAACCTTGCCTTCGCCTACGGCAGCAAAGAAACCGTTTTCTTCAGTAGCAATGAAGAGCTTCCAGGCTTCGTTGGCGATAGCGACTGTGAGCATCTCTACATAGTAGCTGCCACCGGCGGGGTCGACAACCTTGTCCATATGGCTTTCTTCCTTGAGGAGGAACTGCTGGTTGCGAGCGATACGTTCGGAGAACTCGTCGGGTTTCTTGTATGCTACATCGAAGGGAGTAACGACGATGGAGTCAACACCGGCAACGCAAGCGGAGAAAGTCTCTGTCTGGCTGCGGAGAAGGTTGACATGAGCGTCGTAGATAGTCTGGTTGTAGAGCGATGTAGTTGCGCAGACCATCATCTTGGCGGAGTCGATAGACTCGGGCTTGTACATTTCCACAATCTGGGCCCAGAGCATACGGGCAGCGCGGAACTTGGCGATTTCCATGAAGAAATTCGAGGAAACGCACATATTGAACTTGATGCGGTTTGCAACCTCATCAGCGCTGCGGCCAGCTTCGGTGAGCAGAGTCATCCAGTCGGCACCCCAGGAGAGGGCATAGCCGAGTTCCTGGTAGATGTAAGCACCAGCGTTGGCAAGAACGGCGGAGTCTACATCGAGGCAGCGGAGACCTTTGACGGGAGCTACGATATCAAGAATTTTGCAAGCTTCGGCAACGATTGCTTCTTTGTCGACACCTTCTACGCCGTGCTTGAGGTTGCGACGGAGGGGATTATAGGTAACTGAACCTTTGAATGTGTCTTCGCAACCTTGCTCCTTGACGAGCTTGACGAGTTCTTCAGCTACAGCAGCAGCCTTGCGAGGGCATGAGCTTAGGTTGATTTCGACTGCACTGAGGGTGATACCCTTGAGAAGGACGGGAACGTCGGCTGGTTCTGCAACCTTGAAACCGAGTGAATTGATACCTTTGTTGAGGACATCGAGAGCGATGGTGTTGGCCTGCTCGGGAGTGTCGGCTACGATGTTCTGGCGAGAGAGCCATTCGTTGTCTGTTCGTGTACCGCGGACGTAGGGATACTGTCCGGGTAATGAATCGGTTGTTTTAAGACCTGCGATGTCTTCGGCGCGGTAGACGGGCTGCACATTGAAGCCTTCGTTAGTACGCCAGACCAGCTTTTTGTCGAAGTCAGCACCTTTCAGGTCGGCTTCTACCTTGGCTCGCCATTCTTGATAGCTCACCTCGGGAAACTGGTCGAACAATCTTTCTTTTTCTTCTGCCATAAAATATGAAATATGTTGTATCTGTATTTTTCCGGTTCGATTTAGGTTATGGGCGGACACAATGGATTTCAAAGGCCGCTTTCAAGGGCAAAAATACTAATTAGATTTCACTCCTCAAAACATTTTTGCTAATTTTGCAATCAAAACACATTTACCATGGCAAGCAAACCATCCACCCCTAAGGGCACACGCGACTTCTCGCCGGTCGAAATGGCACGGCGTAACTATATCTTCGATACTATCCGAGATGTATTCCGTCTCTACGGTTACCGTCAGATCGAGACACCGGCACTTGAAAACCTTAGTACCTTGATGGGTAAGTACGGAGAGGAGGGCGACAAGCTCCTCTTCAAGGTACTCAATTCGGGCGACTATCTCAGGGGTATCGACGATGCCCTACTCGAGAGCCGAGACTATGTAAAGCTCACTCCCAAGATTGCAGACCGCGGCTTGCGCTACGACCTGACGGTGCCATTCGCACGTTTCGTCGTGCAGCACCGCGAGGAAATACAGCTGCCTTTCAAGCGCTTCCAGATACAGCCCGTATGGCGCGCCGATCGTCCGCAGAAAGGCCGCTACCGCGAATTCTATCAGTGCGATGCCGATGTCGTAGGGTCCGATTCGCTTCTCAACGAGGTCGAGCTTATCGGCATGATCGACGAGGTGTTCCGTCGTCTCAAGGTACGTGTTGCTATCAAGCTCAACAACAGAAAGGTATTAGCCGGAATCGCCGAACTTATAGGTGAGCCCGATAAGCTTATTGATATTACGGTAGCCATCGACAAAATCGACAAAATCGGTATCGAGAAGGTGAACGAAGAGCTTGCAGAACGTGGTCTCAGCAGTGAGGCTATTGCCGCGTTGCGACCCATTCTCGAAATATCCGGTACTACTACCGAACGTCTCGCGCAGATGTCGACCTTGCTCGCTACAAGCGAGACAGGCACCAAGGGAGTTGAAGAACTACGCACGGTTGTCGATTCTGTCCTTGCGCTTGGTCTGGATGCCCAGCTCGACCTTGACGTGTCGCTCGCCCGCGGCCTCAACTATTACACCGGCACAATCATCGAAGTCAAAGCCCTTGATACCCCTATGGGCAGTATCTCGGGCGGTGGTCGTTACGACAACCTCACTGGTGTGTTCGGACTTGGAGGTATCTCGGGTGTGGGCATCTCCTTCGGTGCCGACCGCATCTATGATGTTCTGCTTGCACTCGACCTCTTCCCCAAGGACACGGCTCGCTCGACGAAGGTTCTCTTCGCAAACTTCGGCCCGGCAGAGGCTCTCGCCTCGCTGAAGATAGTCAAGGAACTGCGGGGCAAGAATATCGCGGCTGAAGTCTATCCCGATGCCGCTAAGATGAAGAAGCAGCTTGGTTTCGCCGACGCCAACGGTATTCCCTATTTCGCTATGATAGGTGAAACAGAGCTCGCCAATGGCACCGTGAGTCTTAAGAACATGGCTACTGGCGAGCAGCAGACAGTCGCAGCTGAAGCTCTTGCCGACTTCTTAGTCTAAAGATCCTAAAACGAGGAATACGAGACCAACCAGTAAGATGGCAAGGTCTATGCTCTTGCGCACTACGTTCTTCTCATGAAGCACGACGACACCGTAGACGAAGGAGACGATGACACTGCCGCGACGTATCATCGAAACCACGGCAACCATCGCTCCCTGTAAGGACAAAGCATAGAAATAAGCGAGGTCGGCGACTGTGAGGAAAACTGAAATGAGGACGATGCTCCAGCGCCAGCGGAACTTGTCGCCTCCTTTCATACCTCCCGATATCAGTAATATCGCCGAACCCATCATCAGCATCTGATAGAAAGTATACCATGCCTGTACCTCTGTGGGTTTGTAGCTGCCCATGAGGTATTTGTCGTACAGGGCACTGACTGCGCCCATGAAGGCTGCTCCTATGCTGAGCCATAGCCAGCGGCTTTTGCCTTTGTCGAAACCTTCGCGGCGCCCAATACGGCTGATGAAGAAAAGCGAGAAGAAACCTAACAGTACTCCGACCCACTGCATGAGGTTCAGTCGTTCGCCAAAGATGATCAGAGCGCCGACGAGCACCATCACAGGCCGCGAAGCATTGACGGGACCTGCAATGGTAAGTGGGAGATGCTTGATGCTGAAATATCCCATCAGCCATGATGAAAGCACGATAGCAGCCTTGAGAATGATGCGTAGGTGACCACCGATATCATTGCCCAGACCATAATTGCCGACACAGATACCGCCTATAAGTACAGGCGACATCAGCAGGGAACAGAATACCGTGTTGAGGAAGAGCACGGCGAGAACGTTGTTGTCACGTAGAGATATTTTCTTGGCTACATCATAGAAACCCAGGCACAAGGCCGACAGCACAGCAAGTCCTACCCACATAATCTTTCTTCTTTGTCGAATTCGATGGCAAAATTACAACAAGTCATCCGATGCTGCAAATCGCGACGATGATAGCAATAAAAAAGCGTCGGGCCGGAGCTCGACGCTTTTATCGTAACGGCTTTTAGAGCCGGAACTTGTCTATATCAGGCAAGGAATCCGAGAAGGACACCTGCAGCAACGGCAGAACCGATAACGCCGGCTACGTTCGGACCCATGGCATGCATGAGAAGGTAGTTCGACGGGTCGTATTCAAGACCGAGGTTGTTCGAGATACGTGCAGACATAGGTACAGCCGATACACCTGCGTTGCCGATGAGGGGGTTGATCTTCTTGGACTTCGGCAGGAACAGGTTGAAGAGCTTGACGAAGAGCACGCCGCTCGACGAAGCGATGATAAATGCCATGAAGCCGAGGAAGAAGATGAAGATAGTCTGTGGTGTCAGGAACTGCGAAGCCTGTGTCGATGCGCCGACGGTCATACCAAGGAGGATGGTGACGATGTCGGTGAGGGCGTTGCTTGCTGTCTTAGCCAGACGGGTCGTTACGCCGCACTCACGGAGCAGGTTGCCGAAGAAGAGCATACCGAGCAGAGGGATACCGGAAGGAACGACGAAGCAGGTGAGGAGCATGCCGACGATGGGGAAGATAATCTTCTCGTTCTGTGAGACGGCACGCGCCGGTTTCATCTTGATGAGACGTTCCTTCTTTGTTGTGAATAGACGCATCAGCGGCGGCTGGATCACGGGCACGAGAGCCATATATGAGTAAGCCGATACGGCGATGGCACCCATGAGGTTAGGCGCAAGTTTCGACGAAAGGAAGATTGCTGTGGGGCCGTCGGCACCGCCGATGATGGCGATAGCGCCTGCCTGGTCCGGAGCAAAACCGATGGCGAGAGCCACCATATAGGCACCGAAGATACCGAATTGTGCGGCTGCGCCTATAAGCATCAGCTTAGGATTAGCGATAAGGGCCGAGAAGTCGGTCATGGCACCGATGCCGAGGAAAATCAGCGGAGGATACCATCCGGCTGCCACACCGTTGTACAGGATATTCAGCACCGAGCCTTCTTCATAGATGCCGATTTCGAGCCCGGCTTCGGTGTTGAAGGGGATGTTGCCTATGAGGATACCGAAGCCGATAGGTACGAGGAGCATCGGCTCGAAGTTCTTCTTGATGGCGAGCCATATGAAGAACAGACCAACTGCGAGCATCACGAAGTTGCCAAACTGAGCGTTGGCAAAGCCGGTAAGCTCCCAGAACTGGACTAGATTGTTGTAAAGAAAATCACCGAATGACATAATCGTTGTGCTTGCGGATTATTCGATGGTGAGAAGGACAGCGCCTTCGAGTACGGAATCACCGGGGTTGACGGCGATAGAGGCAACGCGACCGTCGCGGCCTGCATGGATGGCGTTTTCCATCTTCATGGCTTCGAGAAGGAGCACTGTGTCGGCTGCTTTGACCATATCGCCGACTTTGACGGGAATGGAAAGCACAACGCCGGGAAGGGGAGCCTTGACGGCTGCACCGGCACCTGGAGCTGCCGGTTTCGAGATCACTTTCTCGCCTGTTGCTTTGCGGGGAGCGGCGGAAGGACGGGGAGCGGCTACTTTCACAGCGGCTACTTTGGATCGTTCGAGTTCTACTTTATAAGGCACGCCATTGACCTCTACCTGGGCGATGTTGTCGTCTATGTCGCCTACGGAAACAGAGTAGTTGTTGCCGTTGATTTTATATTTGTATTCTTTCATGATTATTCAATAGTTGAAGGATTCTTTTATTGTCAGGGTTGGGTCACTTCGCTCTGTGATGCTCGGGCACTTCGCGCAGGCCGTAGATTTTGGAGCTCCAGGGCGAGTAGGCGCGCTTCACCTTGTTGATAGTAAGGATTGTGCTTTCGGCATCGTGGGCGTTGAGGTGCTGGTGGAGTGCCATGACTATAGCGGCTATTTCTTCGCCGGAGTCGTGTGTCATTTCTTTAGCCTTGACATCGATACCTTCTTCGCGGGCGCTACGTGCCTTGTTCAGTCTGGATACGAACTTGCCGATCTCGCCTATGCCGTAGAAGCAAAGGCAGAGGAGCAGCAGGGCACTGAACACAATGGCCATGGCCATGATGGTCATGCCGAAGCCGTTCTTGTCGCGCTCGGCGAACATTTCGATCTTCTTGTTGGTGTCCTTGATGATGTTGGCGCTCGAAGGAGTGATGTAGTCATTCTTACCGCCTGTGCGCAGAGCCCATTCGCCTGTACCGTCTTTCGTGCGTGCCCATGTCTGGCCGGGCTGTACGGAGGCAGGAATGACAACCTCGTCAATGAGGGTGAGGCCGTCGGCATCGTATATGCCAATCCAGTTGTCTTCGCCCGGTTTGAGGGTGAAGCTGGTGTGGAATGTGCCTTTATTGGGCTCGCCGTCGGCAAAGAATACGATGTGCTGGCGAGAGGGTATCTCGGTGTTGACGTCGCCGATAGGGACAGGATAGAGCTTAGGCTGCGTGGAGTCGTTGGTGAGATAGACGCTCGATATGTCCAGAGGGGCGAAATTGGAGTTGAAGAGCTCTATCCATGCGCTACGGTTACCGTAGTCATCGACTATACTGTTGTCGTTGGCGACCATCACTTCGTTGATGCGCAGCGATTTTCGGCTCTGTGCCGATGTGCTGAGGGTGGTCGACAGTGCCAACAGGCAGCATGCTATTATACAAATGCTTTTTTTCATCTCGCTTAAAGGGGTATGTTGCCGTGTTTCTTGGCAGGATTGGTAACCTTTTTGGTTGCGAGCTGCTGGAGAGCGCGGATGATGCGGAAACGGGTATTGCGAGGTTCGATAACGTCGTCGATATAACCGTATCTCGCTGCGTTATAGGGGTTGCAGAAAAGCTTGTTGTATTCAGCTTCGCGGTCAGCGAGGACTTGTGCGGGATTCTCGGATGCTTTTGCTTCCTTGGCGTAGAGGACTTCGACGGCACCGGCACCACCCATGACGGCGATTTCGGCTGTAGGCCATGCGTAGTTCATGTCGCCGCGCAGCTGCTTGCAGCTCATCACGATATGGCTGCCGCCGTAGCTCTTGCGGAGTGTGACGGTCACCTTGGGCACAGTGGCCTCGCCGAAGGCGTAGAGGAGCTTTGCACCGTGGAGGATCACACCGTTGTATTCCTGGCCTGTGCCGGGGAGGAATCCCGGAACGTCGACGAGGGTCACCAGAGGAATGTTGAATGCGTCGCAGAAGCGTACGAAGCGTGCGCCCTTGCGCGATGCGTTGCTGTCGAGTACGCCTGCGAGGTATTTGGGCTGGTTGGCCACGATGCCGACAGCCTGGCCGTTGAAGCGTGCGAAGCCTACGATGATATTCTTGGCGTAGTCGCGCTGTACTTCGAGGAATTCACCGTTGTCGATGATGGCACCGATGACTTCGTACATGTCGTAGGGACGGTTGGGCGAATCGGGGATGATTTCGTTGAGGGAGTCCTCGAGACGGTCGATGGGGTCGGTGCATTCGACCAGCGGCGGCTCTTCGAGGTTGTTCTGGGGGATGAAGCTGAAAAGCTTGCGGATGATGCGGAGAGCGTCTTCGCCGTCTTCAGCAGCAAAATGGCATACACCGCTCTTCTGCGAGTGTACTTCGGCACCGCCGAGGGCATCCTGGGTCACATCTTCGCCCGTAACTGTCTTGACAACCTTCGGGCCTGTGAGGAACATGTAGGAGATACCCTTTGCCATGATGGTGAAGTCGGTGAGGGCGGGGGAGTAGACTGCACCGCCGGCACAAGGACCGAGAATGGCGGAAATCTGGGGGATTACGCCCGACGCAAGGATGTTGCGCTGGAAGATTTCGGCATATCCGGCAAGTGCGTTGATGCCTTCCTGGATACGTGCGCCTCCCGAGTCGTTAAGACCGATAACAGGTGCGCCCATCTTCATGGCCATATCCATGACCTTGCAGATCTTGAGGGCCATAGTCTCGGAGAGGGAGCCGCCGAAGACAGTGAAGTCCTGTGCGAAGACATAGACAAGGCGACCGTCGATAGTACCGTAACCGGTAACGACACCGTCGCCGAGGAATGATTTCTTTTCTTGTCCGAAGTTGTAGCAGCGATGACGGACAAACATGTCGAGTTCTTCGAACGAACCCTCGTCCAGGAGCTGTGCTATGCGTTCGCGGGCTGTGTATTTACCGCGCTCATGCTGCTTTTCGATTGCTTTCTCGCCGCCGCCGATACGTGCTTCGGCGCGCAGTTCGATGAGTTCTTTTACTTTTTCAAGCTGGCTGCTCATAATGTAATTTTTGAAGTGGTAGAGCCTTATTTCTTATTGGGGTCCTCGCAGAGTTCGACGAGTGTACCTACGGTAGATTTTGGGTGAAGGAAAGCGATGTTGAGGCCTTCGGCACCTTTACGGGGAGCCTTATCGATGAGACGGCAGCCCTTGGATTCTGCTTCTGCCAGAGCGTTGGCAACGCCGTCTTCGACAGCGAAAGCCACGTGCTGGATGCCGCCGCGACCGCCGTTGTTTGCGATGAACTTGGAGATTGCGCTGTCTTCCGATGTGCCTTCGAGAAGTTCGATTTTGGTCTGGCCTACTTTGAAGAAGGCTGTACGTACTTTCTGGTCGGGTACTTCCTCGATAGCGAAGCACTTGAATCCGAGAATGTTTTCATAGAAAGGAATTGCTTCGTCCAGCGAGGGGACGGCGATACCGATGTGTTCGATGTGTGAAATATCCATGGTTTATGGTTTTAAAAGTTGATTCATGCCAAAGTGAAAGCCGCGATGAAGCCTGGGAGATGCCCGGGACTATCGCGGCTTCAATGTGCAAATTTAAGCAAAATTTTGAAGTTTCACAGCTGTCATCGCAAAAAACAGCCGATAAATAGTGTGAAAAACAGTAGGAAGGGTAGGGGGTCAGTCGTTGCTGACGGGTATCGGACGGCGGAACACCTCTCCGAAGGAAGCCATTGTTTCCGTCGAAGCTACCGGCAACGTACGGATACGGGTCTTGATAAGATCGTAGAGATGTTTGTTGTCGTGTGCGTACAGCTTGACCATGAGGTCGTAACGGCCGCCTATGATATGGCATTCCGTAACTTCCGGTATGGCTTCGAGCGCTACAACGACCGCATCGATATCGGCATCGGGCTGAGTACAGATACCGAGATAGGCTACAACATTAAGGCCTACGGCCTCAGGGTCGATCAGACATTCAGAGCCTGTTATCACTTTGTTATACAGCAGGCGCTGGACCCTTTGGTGGACAGCCGCGCCGGACACGCCGTATTCCCTTGCTATCTCAAGGTACGGGGTTCTGGCATTCTGAGTCAGTGCATGGAGGATCGTGAGATCGAGGTTGTCAAAAAACTGTCGTGCCATGTGTTTTGTTATAGATGTGATGAATGACTGATAATGAATAGGTAATAGGTTCTTTGTGTGGTGCAAAGATAGCTCAAATAGTAAAATGTTACAAATATAATGATATATTTTTAAATTTTTTAACCCACTAATTTTTAAATGATGTTACAAAGCATATTTATTTTTATTTGGGGTTTTATCCAAGGAAAGGATTGATAAATGAAACGTACACTTTTATTGGTTTTCATATGCGTCGGATTGTTGCTGTGTGCGGTTGGCTACAGCGATTCCCGCTATCGAACGGCCTTGGGTCGTCTGGCTCCGGCCCTTGTGGTCGGCAACAGTCAGGGAAAAGTATTTCTGGATAGCCTCAAGGGTCGATATGTCCTTGTCAATTTCTGGAACAGCACTGATGCGGCTTCTCGCGAAGCTGCTAACAGATATACGGCGTGGATGAGGAAAAAGCTTCAAAGTGCCGGAACAAAAGTGGCCTTTGTTTCGGTGAACTTTGATGAGTCAGACAAGCTTTTCGAAGAAATTGTGCGGCTTGACAGCCTCATACCGTCACAGCAGTACCATGTCGAAGGAGCGTCAGCGAAAGCTATACGGGATAATTATGGCCTTGAGGAGGGCTATGGTTCGCTCTTGGTCGACCGCAATGGTAGAATTGTGGCTCATAACCCTTCGGCAGAGGAACTTGACGATATTTTACGATGAAGGGATTTTACGCTGGGTCGACATCGTAATGAATGTTGACCCCACGCACAAGAGGCGAAGCCGTCAGCTCGGCATATTTGCTCCGGAGTATATCCTTGACTTTGCTCATAGATGCTTCAGATTCGACCTTTAGCATGATTTTACGGATATAGAGCGACTGAACGCGGCTTACCGGAGGTTCCTGAGGACCGGAGATGCGCTGGCCGAAGACTGCCTTGAGCGAGGATGCGAATTTGGCGGCTATCTCAGCCACTGTACGCGGATCGCGATGACGAAGGTAGATATTTATTATCCTTGAGAATGGAGGGAAGGAGAAAGCGCGTCGTTCTTCAAGTTCGTGCGCGAAAAAACCAGTGTAGTCGTGACGGCGCACGTAGTCAAGGACAGGATGCTCCGGATTATAGGTCTGTATGATGACTCTGCCGCTATCATTGCGGCGACCGGCCCGTCCTGCAACCTGTTCCATCATGTTGAAAGCTCGTTCCGCAGCCCTGAAATCGGGGAAATTGATGAGGCTGTCGGCATTGAGTATACCGACAAGTTCCACGCCGCCGAAATCAAGACCTTTGGTCACCATCTGAGTCCCGACGAGAATATCAGCATTCCCTTTCGAGAACTCATCGATTATTTTGCTGTAACCCTCTTTGTTGCGTGTGGTGTCGAGGTCCATTCTCAGCACTTTCTTTCCTGCGAATTCTTCGGAGATTTCGTCTTCGAGACGTTCCGTGCCGTAGCCTATGATTTCGATGGCCGGCTCGTGACATTCCGGGCATTTCTCCGGTACCGGGTATAAGGCTCCGCAGTAATGGCACTGAAGCTTGTTCATGCGGCGGTGGTAGGTCAGGGACACATCGCAATAGTTGCATTTTGGTGTGAAGGCGCACATCTTGCATCTGGCCAGTGGGGCATATCCGCGACGGTTGTGGAAGAAAATGGACTGGCGTCCTCGGCTAATGACATCACTGGCAGCCCTGATGAGGCTTAGCGAGAAATAACCCGACACTGCTTTCATCTTTCGCTCCCGGCGCATGTCGACAATATCGATTTTCGGGAGGGGGGCATTGCCGAAACGTTCTGTAATTTCCACAAGCCCGAACTTGCCGCTTTTGGCCTTATGGTAGGTCTCAATGGTCGGCGTGGCGCTTCCCAAGAGGGTTTTGGCTCCGTGAAGGTTGGCCAGTACTATAGCTGCGTCCCGACCATTGTAGCGAGGTGCGGGGTCGTACTGTTTGTAGCTCGATTCATGCTCTTCGTCGACAATCACAAGTCCTAATTTGGCAAAAGGAAGGAAGACGGAGGACCGGGCTCCAAGTATTATCATCGGTTCATGGGAATTCAGCAGCTTGTTCCATATCTCTACCCGCTCGTTGTCGGAAAACTTGGAGTGGTAGATAACTACCTTGTCGCCGAACACTTTTTGCAGTCTCTGTGTAAGCTGGGTTGTCAGTGCTATTTCGGGAACAAGAAAGAGTACCTGCTCGCCTTTGCGCAAGACGTAGTCGGCAAGATGGCAGTAGATTTCCGTCTTGCCGGAAGAGGTGACACCTCTCAGAAGGGTTACGTCCTTTTCGTGGAAGGATGTGTGTATTTCGCCGAGCACCTTCTCCTGTGCCGGAGAGAGGGAGGGAAGAGGTGAAATGGAGTTGAACGTGTTTGTGAAGCGGTTGACCTCTTTGCCGTATATCTCGCAGAGACCTTTTTGGCACAGTGCGTTTACAATTGTTCGTGTAGCTCCTGTTTTATCGAGAAGGACATCAAGCGGCACTTCTATGAGCGGACAGTCTGTACGGTTAAATTCTGATAACGCGAGAAGGGCGACAAGTACTGATTCCTGTTTCGGCGAACGCCTGATGTTTTCGAACGCATCATCGAGGGCTTTCTTGTCACCCCTTGCAAATAGGGGCCGTACATAGGGTTTCTTTATAGCCCGGTAGCGCTCCACGAGTTTTTCCGCTACGATGAGGAGCCCTTTTGCGACCATCTTTGAAATGGTCGCTTCGGCAGTCGGCATGGAGAGTTTTCCGGCAATAGAGCGGACTGCTGTGCTCCCTTCTTCTTTGAGATAAGAAAGAACTGACAGTTCTCGTTCGCTGAGATCTTCGAATGCTTCCTGCGAGGCTTCTGTGTTTATATCAACTCGTGTCTCACTCTCGATTTTGAGGCCCGACGGGAGTGCTGCCTTGAAGACTTCGCCTATGGAACACAGATAATAGTCTGCTATCCACTGCCAGAAACGAATCTGTGGTGTACGGACAATGGCGCCGTTGTCAAGGCACATCATTATCTCTTTGAGAGGTATGCCCGGCGGAGGTGCCACAGGCGATATGTCGCTGATAAGGCCGGTGTAGAGGTGCTTGTTGCCGAAGGGCACGAGGACTCTCATGCCGACTATTACGTTGGTACGCAGACTTTCGGGTACGGAATAAGTGAAAGTCTCTCCCAATGGAAGAGGAAGTATGACTTGGGCAAAAAGCTTCTCTGACATGACTTATTCTATTATCATACTGTCTTTGAGTATAGAGCAGGCGACATCGCGGTAAGTGTCGGCGCAGGATTCGAAGCCGTGTTCCCGCAGCTCTGTCTCACGGATACGTATAGCGATAATTGCTTTTTCACAGTTCATGACCGACTGCTTCAGCGCGACGGCCTTTAGAGCATCACGCCGGGCTGCGTCGGCGGCTTGTTCCAGCTCGGCTTCTGTGGCCTCGTTGCTGTCCGAACATGCAGCCAGGAATATTATGGAAAGAATGAATATGCTACGGTATATCTTCATTGCAGTAGTATTATTGCTAATTCGGCACAAGCACGGGCATCGTCGAGCGCGCAGTGGTGCTTATCGAGGCGTATTCCGAAAAAATCGCACAAGCTGTCGAGCGATTTGGAAGGGCATATGCCTCTCGGTATGCATCTGCGCGCCTCTGCGAGGGTGTCGTAGAACGTTGGTGGTTCTTCGAGACCGTAAATGCGGCAAGCCTGACGTATGCAACGGCTGTCGAAGGGAGCGTTATGTGCTACAAGAGGCAGCTCTCCGAGCCATCCCTTCCATTCCTTCCAGAGCGTCCCGAAAGAAGGCGCGTTCCAAGTGTCTTGGTCAGTCAGTCCGTGGACACGTGTGCAGAAATAAGAGTAATAATTTGGTTCTGGGCAGACAAGACTGTAGCGGCTGTCGACTATCAGGCCGTCGATGACTTTGACTGCCCCGATAGCACAGATGCTCGAACTTTCGCCATTGGCTGTTTCGACATCTATAGCGATAAAGTCTTTCATCTTACAGATTAAGTAATTGGATCAGGCTGTCTCGTACTTCTTCCATAAGCCATCGAGGTGTCGAAGTCGCACCGCAGATACCGACTGTAGAAGCATCGTCGAACCAGGATTTATCAAGGTCATCCCCATTGCCCACGAGATGAGTCCTCGGGTTGACTTCAAGGCAATGGTTAAAAAGTATCTTGCCATTGCTGCTTTTAGCTCCGGCGACGAAGAGGACCACATCCTTACCGGTTGCGAACTCACGCAGATGTCCTACACGGTTTGCTACCTGACGACATATCGTATCGGCATATTCGAAATTAGTAGATGGGTCTTTTCTTTTCTCGATTTCGGCTATGATGCTTCGGAAACCTTCGAGCGATTTTGTCGTCTGCGAATACAGGGCTATGTCGCGTGAAAAGTCAATGCTGTCGAGTCCGTTGAGATCTTCGACGACTATGGCTGTTCCTTCGGTCTGACCTACCAGGCCGTTAACTTCGGCGTGTCCGTTTTTGCCGTAAATCACAATCTGCGGTTTAGGGCCTTCCTGCTGGTAGCGTGCTTTTATGCGTTGCTGAAGTCGGAGGACGACAGGACAGGTGGCATCGATTATCCTGATGCCTTTTTCTTTTGCAGTGCGGTAGGTCGACGGTGGCTCTCCGTGTGCCCTGAGAAGCACTTTTGCTCCTGAGAGGTCGGCAAGATGTTCATGTGTGATAGTGACAAGACCCTTTTCGCGAAGGCGTTCCACTTCCGCCGAGTTATGGACGATGTCTCCCAGGCAATAGATAGTGCCCTTGGCGAGTTCTTCCTCGGCTTTGCGTATGGCGGTGACAACACCGAAACAGAAACCGGATTCCTTGTCTATCTCGATATCGATCATGCTTTGGCGACGGCTTTGTTGAACTGGTCGAGGAGCCACTTGTCCTGTTCTTCGAGCGTCATGTGCGAGTTGTCAAGCGCTATGGCATCGTCGGCTTTGCGCAGAGGACTCTCGGCGCGTGTAGAGTCGATGAGGTCGCGATGACGCACGTTTGCGAGGACTTCTTCGTAGGTGACTTTGTCGCCTTTTCCGGTCAGTTCCTTGAAACGTCGTTCGGCTCTCGTTTCAGGTGAGGCATCGATGAATATTTTGAGTTCGGCATCAGGAAAGACTACTGTGCCGATATCGCGTCCGTCCATCACGATGCCCTTCTCCTTGCCGAGGCTTTTCTGTTTTGCTACCAGGGCGTGGCGCACTTCCGGAATGGCGGCAACGGGCGAAACAGAATCAGAGACACGAAGGCTTCGTATTTCTTCTTCTACATCTTTGCCGTTAAGCAGTGTGTGCTGCTTCCCTCCGGGTACCGGTCGGAAATCGATGCTGATCGACGGGAGTTTATTCAAGAGATTTTGGATATCGGGGCGGCCGTCATTGCCTATCATGCCATTATCGAGGGCAAATAGCGTGACAGCTCGGTACATGGCTCCCGAATCTATGTAGCGGTAACCAATCTTAGCCGCCAGGCGGCGTGCCATTGTGCTTTTGCCCGACGACGAGAATCCGTCGATGGCTATAATTATGGGTCGGTTCTCAGTTGAGTAGGTCATTGATATTCAATGAAAGATTGAACATGAAGGTTGTGGCGCCGGTGTGTGGTTGTGCAAGTGCGAGGCCTACACCGAAACTTTTGACCCGCAGGCCTGCTCCGAGAGAGAAGCCGGAGAGGAAATTGCGGGAATAAGTGCTCATGTCGGTGCGAGTCTTGTAGTTGTAGCCGAGGCTGAGGTAATAGTTCGGACTTGATACTAGGTCGACACCGAATACGAGATGTCTGAATAGGTTCGACATGAAACTCTCTTTTAGCTCTCCTTCGCCGTCGGCCGAGCCGTCGCCTGTCTCATAGTATGGCAGTTTCCATTTTGTGAGATTCCATGCTGTGATCGAGAGTCGCAGAGGAAAGGTACCGAAGCTCTGCGACCATCCCAGGCGTAGGTCGACAGGCAGACGGTCGTAGCTTTCGTTGAATCTCTTCACCTGGCCGCCGAGGTTGGCTACAACGGCAGAGAGCGACAGGTCGCGGTCGGAGTCGTAGTAGTTGATGCCGAGATCTGTAGCGAGCGCGAATGCCGAGTAATCGGAGTAGGAACTATAGATACCTTTAAGGGCGATGCCGCCACGCAGACGGTCGGTTATGTCATAGGAATATATTCCACCGAATGCTACATCCTTTGGGGAGAAATCGCCGGTTATGGTACCGTCCGGGAGCGTTTCTCTCATGGAACCATAGCCAAAGTATTGTAATCCTATGGCCCAAGCACCGTGTTCTCCGGCCGAGTGACCGTAACGCAGACCGGCGAAATTAGAGCCTCCGAGGTAACGCATATAATTGAGCATGACTATGTTACTCATCTCACTGCCGAGTAGGGCCGGGTTCTGGTCAATCGTGCTGATATCGTCGTCAACAAGGGTGATGTTGACTCCGCCGAGGCCGTAGATACGAGCTGAGGAGGTGACATTGAGGAAGTTATATGCCGTAGAGCCGTCCTGTGCCTTGACAGTGGAGGCAAGGACAGAGCAGAGGAGGATAAGGATGATATAATGTTTTGCTTTTCGCATCAAGTGGTCGGTGTTTGCAGGTGCAAATTTACTTACATTATATTATAACGGCAAATCGGTTTTGCTATTGTACCGGCGTGACTTTCGGGAATAGGCGGAAATGAAAAAAACAGGTACGGAAAAGCCTGGTTTCCGTACCTGCATTTATGTTGTGGACTTAAAGGGTTTCTATCTTGAGCTTGGCATAGGCTCTGTCAGCTTTTTCGCGTGCTGCTTCGACACTTTCGTCCGTGGCAAGGATTACAGCCATACGGCGATGTCCGTGTACTTCAGGCTTACCGAAGATACGCATCTGGGTACCGGGTTCTGCAAGCACTTGGTCGAGATTGTCGAACACTACTGTATCGGTATCGCCTTCAACGACGACTGCTCTCGAAGCGGATGGACCATAGAATCGTATAGCAGGGACGGGAAGACCAAGAAGGGCACGTGCATGGAGTGCAAATTCGCTGAGGTCCTGAGATATCATGGTAACCATACCGGTATCGTGCGGACGAGGCGAAACTTCGCTGAATATCACCTTGTCGCCCTTAATAAAAAGTTCGACACCGAAGATGCCGTAACCTCCGAGGGCATCGGTGACGGCTTTTGCCACACGCTGTGCCTCTGCGAGAGCTTTTTCGCTCATAGGCTGAGGCTGCCACGAGTAGCGGTAGTCGCCGTTGACCTGGATATGGCCGACGGGGGCACAGTAGCTTGTTCCGCTGATGCTGCGTACTGTCAGCAGGGTGATTTCGTAATCGAAATCAACAAATCCTTCGACAATCACGCGACCGGCTCCTGCACGTCCGCCTTCCTGTGCTTCATGCCAAGCTGATTCTATTTGCGATGCTTCGCGGATAGTGCTCTGTCCGTGTCCGGACGAACTCATGACAGGTTTTACAACTACCGGCAGCCCTATCTCTTCGATTGCCTTCTTGAATTCGTCGTAGGTTGAGGCAAAGCGGTAGGGCGACGTAGGAAGTCCGAGCTCTTCGGCAGCGAGACGACGGATACCTTCACGGTTCATGGTCAGGAAAGCCGCTGTCGCTGTCGGGGTTACGTGGTAGCCTTCTTTTTCGAGCTCGACGAGTGTCGGAGTGGCGATGGCTTCAATTTCCGGGATGATATGGTCGGGATGTTCGAGCTCTACAATACGGCGTAGTTCCTTGCCGTCGAGCATGTTGAAGACGTAGCTGCGGTGAGCGACCTGCATTGCAGGAGCTCCGGCGTATTTGTCACAGGCAATAACTTCGACTCCGAGGCGCTGGAGTTCAATAGCAACTTCTTTTCCAAGTTCGCCGCTGCCAAGAAGCAAAGCTTTTCTTCCCTTGGACGTAGCGACGGATCCTATTTGTGTCATCTGTCGATTGGTTTTGTGAATTCTTCTGCAAAATTAATGAAAAGCAACGAAGTTTCGCTATATTTGTACTTGAAAGTGGAATGAAAAGAATCAACAACACTGATGGATAACGATAACGACAGTCACAAGGAAAGGTTTATACCCGAATGGATTACACAGCTGGGAGAGAATGAGGTCTTCGTATTCGGGAGTAATCTCGAAGGGATGCATGGCGGAGAGGCTGCCAGGATTGCCTTCGAAAAGTTCGGCGCTCAATGGGGTATAGGAGAGGGACCTACCGGTAATAGTTATGCCATACCGACGATGCACGGTGGCTTGGAAGCCATTCGTCCCTATGTTGACAAATTCGTTGAATATGCAGCCTGTCATCAGGAAAAGCGTTTCTTACTCACTCGGGTTGGATGCGGCATCGCAGGATTCCGGGACAATGATATGGCTCCACTTTTCTGGCAGATCCACGACCTCGACAATGTTGCTTATCCAAAAGAATGGGACGAGGCTTTGTCGGCTGAGTATCATCTTCGAAAAGCTAAATGAGAATGAACTGGCTGAATATTTTAATGGTCTTCGCGGGCAGCGGTCTTGGCGGTGTCTGCCGATTTGTTGTCGGCAGGATCGTACAGACTCATCTACCTGTTCCGAGTGTATTTCCCTGGGGAACCTTCGTTGTCAATGTTGTAGGATGCTTCCTGATAGGTCTGTTTTACGGACTTTTCGATAAGTATGTTCCGGCTTCTGCCCCCTCGCAGCAACTCCGTTTGCTTTTGACAGTAGGATTCTGCGGAGGCTTTACTACCTTCTCTACTTTTATTAATGAGAATTATCTGCTCTTCCAGAGTTCCAACCTCCCGATGGTATTGTATTATCTGGCATTGAGTGTGTTGGTAGGTTTTGCCCTCCTTTATCTCGGCCACGCGATTGTATAGAATCAGCTTTTTTCGGGGCGTTTGAAGAGCCAGTATTGGCGCTGCGGTTCCGGAAGCTTTTCGATTGCGTAACGGAGTGCCGTCCGTGGCATCGAGGCATAGTGTTGTCCGAGGAAGTCGATTAGCGTGTCGGTGTCTTTCTTGCCTACTTCCCGAAGTATCCACCCGGTGGCTTTGTGGATAAGGTCGTGAGGATGATTCAAAAGTTTGGTCGCAAGTCGTAGAGTGTCCTCGAACTGACTCTCGTGTATGAGTTGCCAGGTCGTGACAATGCCGATGCGTTGCTCCCAGAGGTTTTCGCTTGCAACGAGTCTGTCGAGTATTGAACGGTCGGCACATGAATTAAGGAGCCATATTCCAAGAATCTTAGGACAGGATAAGTCGACCAGATCCCAGTTGTTGGCCTGACGAGCATGGCGAAGATAGAAAGCCGCGATATAATCGCGTCGTTTTGCTCTTTCGGCGTGAGTGCCGCGCTTAGGCGAAAGACTTGCCTTCATCTCTTCGACAAGCAGAAGGAATCCGGCAAGCCGTGCTTCGTGCCACGGAGAATAGATTAGTTTTTCGATTTCTTCAAATGGCACGTCGAGGGCGGCCTCTTTTACAACAGCTCGGGTCTGTGGTACCTTCAGCCCGAGAAAGTGGTCGCCCTCGCCATACTGTCCTTTACCTGTCTTGAAAAACCGCATCAGCTGGCGTGCCTGCTTCTCGTCGGCAAAAGACTCCAGACAATCAAATATTTCTTTTGCCTGCGTCATATTTTTATTTTGAAGATTCGGGGTAGCCGATAAGGTCGTTTAGGACCAGAATAGTTCCTTCGGGAATACGAAGTACTTCTTTGAGCTTGTCACGGTTCATGGAATACCGAGGCACAGTGACAAGACCGTTGCCGGCGCAGAAAATACCGACGTTTTCGCTAACCATACCTACATCGATGAAGCCCATGAACTCGGCAGCGGCATTGTCGGGTATTTCGAATCGTGAAGGAGTAGTGGTATAGACCATGGCGACAGCCGGGGTACCTATGTTTGGCTGACCACCTATGACAGAGCTACGGTAGTCGCCTTTTGCCACGAGTTCGAGTTCGTGACTAACGGGGAGATACAGATAGGCGGCTTCGGGAGTGATGAGATAGACATCGACATCGTTCTTGCCCAGGGCTGAGGGCGCAGTACGCTTCCCGTTGTCGCGGTTTACGCCGTCGGCAGCCCAGAGAAGGTTGCTGATATCCTGACGGTTGAGTTGTCTGTCGGACCATTGGCGTTCGCTGTGTCGGTTTTTAAGAGCGGTCATTACGGGAAGACCATTGCCGAGTTGCGGTGCATCAAGTTTGATACGCTGATTGTCGGCTGCATTCATTGTAAGTGCCATGAATAGAAGAACTATTGAAGTTGAAAGAATCTTTTTCATATCACTATTAACGTTTTAGCAGTGGGAGGGTTCAATAACTAGGGAGGTGGGTGTCAAACCATTCGATATTACGGCGAAGCGCATTCTTGATGCGGGCTGCACGTAGGCTTGCCGTCTGCGTGGGGTCTTCTTCCCATCTTGCGCAATCGTTAGCCCAGGCTTTGTCGAGAGGCAGCACGATATCGTCAATATATCCATAGATTTCTTCCAACCTGTCTGGATAGACTTCTTTCCAAACCTTCTCTACGGTTTTACAGAAACTATTGTACTGTATCATTTCGCCAATCCAGTGAGGGGTGAATCCATAATGGACTCTCATCCTGAAAGTATAGTCGGTCTTTTCTCGGTTATAGCATACCAAGTCCCATATCGGACCGGCAACCCATTTTGCATCTTCGGCCAGGTCTTTGTGAAGATAGAAGCTGCCATGGAAACCGTCGGGATTGTCCATGATTTCCTGCAGGATGAAAAAGCGGGCCATGCTTTCAACATCAATGAACTTCTCCCAGTCTGACGTTGTTTTATCAGACGAATAAATAGCTGCATTCAAAGCCCTGAATTCGTTTGAGAGCCATTGGAGCTGGACTTCCGACAGGTCTTCGGGGGAATGATAGCGCAGATTGATATTCACCTCGTTATTTTCGGGAATGATTATCTGGTCGTCATCCTGGTAATTGTCGACTTCGACAAGCCATCCTCCCTTGACAAGTTCCGGATCTGTTTCACCGTCTTTCTGTTCGTAGATATCAACACGGTTTTCGTCGATGCGGATTGTTTCTGTCAGGAAATACAGTCCGATATAATCGTCGTTCAATACAATCTCTACTGGACGGAACCCCGGAGTCCAGGCCAGATTCATGATCTTACCCAGATGGAGGCCGGCAACAGTGTTTTCGGTAGGTTTCAGAAGCGCCCAATGTTTGTTCTCGGGCATACCCATCACAGCTGTTTTCTTATCGAGTTTTATTTTGTAGGGTTTCTTGGCACCTTTCCAAGAAGAATGACCTCGTCCGCGAATCTGCATAGGCAGAGGATCTGATCTGCTGCCAAGAGCCTCTATATCGTCCGCGTCCATAGGGTCGAGATAATAAGTGGCATCGATATATATTTCTTTAGATACTATAGGTGCATGGTCCTTGGTCTCAATATACAGCACAGGCAAAGTTCCCGATACGGCATGCGCATTCGGTGGCTCGGGAGCCTCGCCGGGATTGTTATCGCTGCACGCCATCGCTGTCAGGAACAGAATGAAGACAAGGATCCTTGCTAATATGTTGAACGTATTTGTCATTCTTGTTTGATTTTCGGGAGCAAAGATAATTAAAAAGTATGATACTCCCGAAACGTTCAGTTGCTTTTGAAAGGCGATGAAGAGTTGGATAGAACGGTATGGATAAAGAAAAATCCCCCAAAGCAGCTCATTTCAGCTGTCTTGGGGGAAATAGGATAATTCAGACAGTGCGATGACTAAATTACCTGGATTTCTATCGGCTTATCTGCCGATGGAATTGAATATTCGAGCACGCATCTCTATGCATGCGCAGGCAGTGACCTGGCAATTGAGAATACCGTTTTTGCCGACTTCCACACCTTCGTCGAATTTATTGGCAAAGAGCATGTTTTTGTAGTCGCTCTTGTCGACAAGTCCGCGTCGCCAGAGGAATTCGGCTGTCGAGTTCATGTTCTTGAAGAATTTCGTGCGCCAGTTGCTTTCGAAGTCGGGCGATTCGATAAAGTCGGCGATGTAGTGGAAGAAAATGGCGCGGAAGAGAGCGCAGTCGCCGCCGAAATCAGGTGCACCCCAGGTCCACTGGGTATTCTCGAATTTCAGGACATTGGTCGAGCTTTCGGAGAACTGATCGATGGCGAAGGAAGCTATGCGGCAGGCATCCTTGAGATAGACGGGATCGCCGGTATGTTTGTAGGCTGCATAAGCGGCAGCCATAACCGTACCGTGGTTGTAGGAATATAGGCTGAGGGCCTCTCCAGTGCTTTCAAGCGTCATTCCGTCGATACCGTTAAGGACACGGCCAGTGGAGGGATCCAGGATGTATTCCCTGAGGAAGTTGTAGATACGCATTGCATCCTTGAGGTACTGCTCGTTGTTGGTGGCCTCATAGAGACGGAAACCGAGTACGCAGGCCGGTCCATTGGTAGGTGTCGCCTGGTTGTGAGGACCGCCGAAGTTGGGGTTCGCAGGGTCGCCCCATGGGAGACCGCCGACACCTTCGTTGTCCCAGCTATTCATCATGTCTTCGAACAGATGACGGGCAACCTCAAGGTATTTGGTATCTTTGGTGACATTGTAAAGGCGCATCATCGTGCAGCTTATCCATGCATTGTCGTCATAGAGGGGCACCCAGTATTCGTCTTTGCGGTCGCTCCAGCACTGTGTCTTGATGCCGTTGAACCATTTGTCGAACATGGCGCTGTACTTTGCGTCGCCGGTGCGCAGATAGGCATCTATGATAACGTCCATGGCATGAGCCTGGGGCCAGTAGTTGTTAGTTTCTTCGTGATAGCCGTCGCTCTTGGCGTTGAAGAAGCCTTTGCTGTCGTTCCAGTAGTTCTGTATAAGCGCTGTTGTTGCGCTGTCGGCCGCAGCGTTCCAGTCTATGGTATATTCTGTAGGCGGAACGTATTCGTCGACATCGTCGCATGAGACAGCCATAGAGCTCATTGCGACAGCTAGCGCCGTTAGTGCTATTATTTTTTTCATGAGATGTCTGTTTTAATGACTATCGTTTTATTTTACTTCCTGGAAGTGCTTGAATGTCCCATACTCGTTGTTGAAGTATGCGCTGAAGACGCAGGGAGTGTTGTACCATGCATCGGCAATCTTCCATTTGTAGCCGACTTTACCGCTGAATTCCTGCATGTTGAAGTAGTCGCTGTTGATATCGAGTGAGCTCGGTTTGCTGTCCAGACCGGTATTCGTAGGAGCCCAGGTAGCTTCTTCGTCACCTTCGTAGACCATCAGGAGGTTATAGCGCGATTCGAAGGGATCCCAGGACCAGCCGGTATCTTTGGTGACGACGGTTGCTTCTTTGCGGAATACGCCGTTGCCTGCGTAGTCGTATTCGAAGCATACGTGGTTGTCGGTGGCTACAGTGGAGAATCCGTCGAAGTCGGTGAAGCGGAAGTAGAGGTGTTCGATCTTCTTGAGCGAAGCGTTCGCGGTCGAGAAGTCGAGAGAGATGCGGTAGACACCGTCGGAAGGAGCCGTCGTGCCGCCGTCTTCGCCTTCGACGAGGCGTGTTCCATTGATGCTGTAAGTCGTAGCGCCGTCACGGCTGTCGGCGAAGTATATCTTCTGGCCTGCGGTAAGCTTGGTGAAGATTTCGAAGGACTCGCTTGTGGGTTTCATCATAGCGTAGGCCTGGGAAAGATCTGCGCCTGTCTCAGAACCGGCTCCGGTGAGGTAGAGCTCATCGGGGATTACATCGAAACCGACGAAACGTGTGATGGTGATGTCGTACAGAATGGTCGAAGGTCTGGCGATCGCGCCGGTGTATGTCAGTACGCCCCATTTTACTGTGCCTTTATCTCCCATTGGCACTCCGGCTGCGACCATGACCTTGGTGAGGTCTTTGTGGCTTACAGTAGCCATTGGCTTGATACCGGCGTTGTCGGATGTGATTTTGTAGATAGGATTGGTTGTGTCGTCGCTCTTGTAGAAAGCGAGCTCGTACTGGGGCAGCGCGCCGTCCGCTGCATGCGAAGGCTCCCATTCGAACAGCAGGGATGCCGAGTTAGAGGCAACGAGTTTCACGGCCTTCTCGTTGGCCGGTTCATAGAAGGCAGTCACCGGATTGGGCGTAACGTCGGTGTACTCCATGTTGTCGGAGCAGGAAGCAGCTGCGACAAGAACGGTTGTGAGCATTAAGCTCTTGTATACTATAGATTTCATCAGTTGGGTTCTTTGTTTTGATTTGTTTTAGCTTTTTGTATTTTGCTTACCATCAGCTGCTGTAGCCTGGGTTCTGGGGTTTTAGGTTGGGATTGAAGTCGATTTCGCTCTGTGGAACTGCGAAAAGATAGTCGCGGTTCTCGTCGAAGACATAGTTGTCGAGCACTTCGACACCGCCAACGAAAGTACATCCTTTGACAGGACCGTTGAGGTATTCCGAACCTGCTTTCCAGCGTTTGATATCCCACCAGCGGAGGCCTTCGAGAGCGAGCTCTACGCGTCGTTCGTTGCGGATGACCTGGCGGAGTTCGCCGGAAGGCATATTGAGGGCTTTATCGGCTGTGAAGCCGGCACGTGCGCGGATGAGACGGATAGTCTGGTTCCATACGCTTTCGGTCATCTTCCCGAGTTCGTTCATGGCCTCGGCGTACATCAGAAGGACATCGGCATAGCGCATCATGATGATGTTGAGGCCGGAGCTGTAGCTTGTATCGTCCTTGATGGGCGAGAACCACTTGCGGGTATAATAACCGGTGTATGTCTTGTACTGACCGGAGGGTGCGGAGCCGTTGTCGTTGACAACATTGTCGGCCGACACGCCCGAACGGGGGTCGATGTAGATAGTGTGAGTGATACCTGTGCAGGGGTCATAGAGGGTAGACTTGTCGCGGACGACAGTAGCGTCAAGACGTGGGTCGCGGTTGTCGTAGGGATTCTCAGGGTCAAAGTCGGTGCCATCTTCGGTGATGGTATAACCGCCGAGGGTGAGATAGCAGTCGACGAGGCTCTGGGTTGGCAGCCAGCTGGTCCATGTCGAACGCAGGGATGGCGGTTTCATCTGGTTCATTTCGCCCCAGGTCTTGATGCCCTGGACGTATCCCATATCGAGAATAACTTCACAGTTGTATTCGTTTTCTTCAGCGAAGAGTCCGGAGTAGGAAGGGAAGAGTTCATAATGGCCGAATTCGCCGTCCATGATGCGCTTGCACCAGTCGGCAACTGTCTGCCAGTCGCTTTCCATCAGTGCAATACGGGCGCGGAGCATAGCACCGGCAGCCTGTGTGAGACGTCCGTTTTCGTCGGCTGTCAGGTCCTCTCGTTTAGGCAGGTCCGGTATTATCTCTTCGAGGTCTTTCGTGATTGTCTCTATTACCTGTGCGTGGGGTGTGCGTTTCAGCGTGCTGGCGTACTCCAGTGTAGGGTTCTCCATGAAGAAAGGAATGTCGCCATAGAGACTGGTCAGGCGGAAGTAGATGTAGTCGCGAATCATGCGTGCTTCGGCGTTGAGACGGCGGATCACGGCTTCGTCGATACCTTCGACGTTGACAACGTTCTCAAGATATGTATGGCATGAACGGATGCCGCCGTAGTAACCGTTCCAGCCGAAAATACCCTGGTTCGAGGTGGCTATACCGCGGCGTATGTAGTGCTGGTCGTTAAGACCGTAACCGTTGTAGAGGTTGTCGGTGAGTTCTTCGTCGCTCCACATGGTGCCTGCGCTGTACAACTGGGTGTAGGCTGTCATCACAAGCTTGTCGACGTTTTTCTCTGTCCAGAAGTTGTTGTTGGTATATTTGTTGCTTGGCGGCTGTTCGAGGTCGTTGCAACCCGTCAGCGATACTGTCGAGGCGAGGATGACGCCTGCCGCCATTATATTAAGAAGTTTCATTGTTCTGATACGATTTAGAAGGTTATATCAAAGCCGAGACCGTAGTAGCGGAGAGAAGGATAGGAACGGTAGTATCGTCCGGCACCTGTATCACCTTCGCCGCCGGTCGATGACACGTTCGACACTTCCGGGTCGATCCACGATTTGGCGCAGATGGTCCAGAGGTTTTCACCGGTCACATAGAAGCGGCACTTTTTCATGCCGAGATGGCGGATAAGGCTTTCCGGCAGGCTATACCCGAAGGTAAGGTTCTTGAGACGGGCGTAAGCGCCGTTGTGGACGTTCAGGTCTGAGCCGCGGAAGTTGTTGGTGTAGGAGCTGGATCCTGGAGCCGACAGACGGGGATATTCGGCATCTGTATTTGTGGGAGTCCAGAAGTCGAGCTGGTGTTTGAAGATAACCTGGGAGTAGTTGCCGTGGAAAGGTTCGAGCATTTCGCCGCGTACGTACTGCGAGCGTTTGCCGACACCCTGCCAGAACATGGAGAAGTCGAAGCCGCGCCATGTCAGGCCGTAGTTAAGACCGAATGTATAGCGGGGGAAGGGATTGCCGACTACGACGCGGTCGTTGTCGTCGATTACGCCGTCGCCATTCTGGTCGACATATTTGATATCGCCTGGCTGCACGGCAACGCCGGAGATTTTGGGTGAGCTCTCGATTTCGTCGTAGCTCTGGAAGAAGCCGTCTGTTTCGAGGGCATAGTAGTTCATCAGAGGCAGGCCTTCACGCTGGAGACCGGAGATACCGTCCATGTTCCATATGTTTTCGTGACCGGGATACTTGAGGAGTTTGTTCTTGGTGTCGCCGATATTGAAGCTGATGTTGTGGTTGAACTCACCTGTGCGGAGATAATACTGGATAGAGAGTTCCCAGCCGCGGTTGCTCATCTCGCCTATGTTGGCACGAGCGACGGAGGTACCGAAGAGGCCGGGATAGCGGGGAGTCTGGAGGATGTCGGTGGTACGTTTGTAGAAAGCGTCGAAGGTCACCTGAAGGGCGTTCTTGAAGAACGAAGCGTCGAGGCCGACGTTGTAGGTCTTGGTCTTTTCCCATGTGAGGTCGTCCTGACCCGTAGTGAAGCCGGCCCAACCTACACCCTGGTTGTTGAATACGAGTCCGTCGCTGTACAGCTGGAAGGTTGTGAACCGGTCGTAGTTGCCTACAGCCTGGTTGCCGAGCTTACCGTAGGAGAGACGCAGTTTGAGATCGCCGACGTTCTCGCGATAGGTGGTGAGGAATTCTTCCTCAGTTGCGCGCCAGCCCAATGAGACGGAGGGGAAGAAGCCCCAGCGATGGTCTTTATGGAACTTGCTCGATCCGTCGTAGCGGAATGTGAATTCTGCAAGGTAGCGGTCGGCGTAGTTATAGCCAACACGGCCAATGAGCGAATTGATGGATGTGCGACCGCGGTTCTGAAGGAATGTGCTGCCTCCGAAAGCATCGTTCTCTGTGGTCGAACCTTCGGTGGGGGTGCCGAGGTCGGGGTCTATATAACCCTGGGAGATGTCATTGTATTGTTCGGTGTACGATTCATTGGTAAAACCGAACATAGCGTTGACGGTATGAACACCCTTGAAAGTGCGGTTGAAGTCAAGAAGAATCTGCGAGTTGATGTTGTATGTATCAGAGTTCCAGTTGCTTGCGCCGTAATCTTTGACCGATGTTTTCTGGAGTTCGCCAGTCACGCTGTAGAATTCGTAAGGAATATTATGTGTGGAGCGTGTCTGGTTGTTGATGTTGACACCGAGGACACCACGCAGTTTGAGGCCTTCGATAATCTTGAAGTCGGCGTTGACAGTACCGGTCCAGTCGTTATTGCGGTATTTGTTGTAGCCGTCGGTGTTGAGTTCGGCCAGGGCATGCTGGTCGGCAACGGTGCTGTTGGCCACATATCGTCCTTCCGCATCTACAAGGTTGTTATAATAGTACTTGGGAGTACGGCGTGTGTTGGCGTAGACGTTGAAGAGGTTTGCGGTGGACATCTTCGAGTTGTTGCGAGTGAACTGCATGATAGCGCCGATGTGGAAACGGCCGATATCGGTGCCGATATTCATACGCATGTTGTAGCGCTGCACACCCTGATTGTTTTTACCGACGAGGTTGCTTTCCTGGTTGTAATAGCCCAGCGAGAACATATATGTAGTGTTCTTACTGCCGCCCTGTACCATTACGTTGTATTTCTGCTGGAGGGCAGTCTTACTTATTTCGTCGGAGCCCCATCGTTCTTCAGCGCGGTGCTCGTAGAGGTCTACGATGTCGGCAGGTGTGAAAGCGGGAGCCTGGCCCGAGTTGACGAGAGCCTGATTGTAAAGAAGGGCATTCTGATAGCCGTCGACAGTGTCGAAAGGATAGTAGGGGTCTTCCCAACCGACATTGGCACTGAACGAAACAGTTGCAGGAGTGTCTTTCTTACCGGCCTTAGTTGTAACGAGGATAACACCGGCAGCAGAACGCGAACCGTAGATTGCGGCAGCGCCTGCGTCCTTAAGAACAGAGATGTTTTCAACATCGTTGGGATTCAGTCGGTTGAAAGCGCCGTCATCAGCAACAATACCGTCGATGACGAAGAGAGGCGAGGAGCTTGTAGTTGATGTCACACCACGCACGTTGAAGGTTGTGCTCTGGTTGTTAGGGTCGTAGGAATTCGACTGGATGATGACATTAGGAGCAGCGCCCTGCATAGCCTGAGTCATGTTTAGTACGGGTCGTTCGGCGATTTTCTCACCCTTCACCTGGTCGACAGCGCCGACTGCTGCTCGGCGTGTGGTTGTACCATAGCCGATAACGACAACGTCATCGAGGAGTTCCGACATACTGTCGAGCTTTATATGACTCAGATTGTCGGAAGCTGATACCTCGACAGGATTGTACCCTACATAGGAGATGACGATCTTGTCGGAAGGTGTACATTTAAGAGAGAAGTTACCGTCGATATCAGTAACGGCATTGATTTTTGTCCCTTTCACAACGACAGAGGCACCGATGACGGGCTCGTCGTTTTCATCGAAGACAGTACCTTTTACCGTCACGGTCGCCTGTTGATTGACTCCCGTCGATTGTGGCTCGGCGTATACTTGCTGGGGAGAGCCTGCTACGGCAACCACTGCAAGAAAACCACCTAATGCGAACCATAATCTTTTTGGTCTCGATTTCTTCATTCGAATTAGATTTTTTAGTGATATTAATTGGATAGATTAATTTAGGTCAAAGTGTTTTTCGCCGGTTAAAGCTTGACAAAATTCAGTTATTTTTTGTGAATATATGTATTGATTTGTGACAAATGTGTATCGATATAATTATAATGCTGAGAGATAGCTGATTAGATGGGGTGTGGTTAACATTATTTGAGCTTAAAGATATGCGGTATGGTATCCGGTTGTTTGTATAATTGGGTTAAAATAATGCTTAGAAGCTTAATGAGTGTAAATATTACACTTGTGACTGGGCTCTTCCGTATGATTGTTTTTTAGATGCAAAGATAGAAAAAGGATTCAATAGTTCTCACAAAGTTCTGATTTTTTTGATTTGGGTTGAGAACAATGGATATAAGCAATCCCGGTAGTTTCTGAGCAGCTACCGGGATTTGTACGAACTAAGTATTGAATTATTATTCGGTGACGATGACGAGTTCCTTGCCGTCGGCGAGGTCATCATGACTGACGAAGTAACCGTTGACAGGATTTCCTCCGATCGTGGCTTCTTTAATCTTAAGACCGTTGCCTTTCTTAGATATTGTTGCTTCTTTACCGTTGAGGTCAATGGTCACTTTGTCGAAGAGAGGTACAGTTATGATATAGCTTGGGTCTGCCGGGGAGTAAGTGTAGATACCCATAGCGTTGAGGGCATACCATGCTGACATTTCGCCTGCATCATCCATGCCGGGATATGCGAGTTTATCTTTTCCCATGTCGTAATAGTGGTCAAGGATACGGTTGATTACAGCCTGCGATTTATCCTGCTTGCCGATGAAATAATAGGTATAAGGAATCGTGTGGCCAGGCTGGTTGCCCTGACAGTAGTTGCCGATAAAGCCTGTCATGTTAGCAACCTCATAACCGCAGTATGGGCGCGTGAAGAGGGTGTCGAGTTTAGCGTCGACAGCTTCGGCCGAAGGGTAGAGTGCGATGATGCCTTCTGGGTCGTGCGGACCATAGAAGAGGGAGTTCCATCCGTTTGCTTCGCGGTACATGTGCTGATAATATGGCATGTCGGGGTTATATCGAGGCATCCATTCGCCTCCTTCGATACGACCCATGAAGAATCCGTTTTCGGGATTGAAAACGTTGCGGTAGTTCTTCGAGCGGTCCATAAGTGTCTTATAATTTATGGAATCACCAAGTTCTTCGGCAATCTGGGCTACGGCATAGTCGTCGTAGGCATATTCGAGAGTTTTTGTCACGCCTCCTTTGTGTTCTTCCCAGAAGGGGCAGTCCGGCAGATTCACGTCGGCTACATAACCGTTGGCTATGTATTCTTCGAGCCATGGGCGACCGCCTTCGCCCGGCACCATGGCGCTCTTGAGGCATAATGCGTAGGCACGGTCAAGGTCGAAATCCTTGATGCCGCGTTTCCAGCTTCCTATGATGAATGTCGGGGCGTGATCTCCGTGGAAATAAGATGGAATATATCCTCTGCCTTTTTCGCCTCTGTCTATGGTCGATTTGATGACATCGAGGGCTACGTCGGGCTGGAGCATGCCGAGAAGGATAAGCTGATTGCGGCTGACATCCCAGAAGGCCGGGTTCGAATAGTAGCGGAATGCAGAGTCAGTCCTTATTTCGCCACGGTTGTCGCGGTACTGGCCGTTTACATCGCTTTCGAGCCGGGGCATCAGCGAAGCGCGGTAAAGGGTGGTGTACAGCAGGCCTTTCTGACGTTCGGATCCGCCTTCGACTTTGACTTTGGCAAGGAGATTCTCCCATGTGTCGTTGGCTTCCTGGCGTACCTGTTCGAAGTTCTTGTCGAGCATCTCGGCTTCCAGATTTGCCTTGGCGTTGTCGGTGCTGACATACGACATTCCGACCTTGACTTCAAGAGGTTCTTTGCCGGTGTTGTTTTTGAAGTCGACCACGGCAACCGGGACACCGCGTTCGGCTTTGCTTGTCTGTATTCCGATAGAATCTATTGGAAGATTTGTGACGGCATAGTAATAAACGCCGTTCTGGTGACCTTCGAAAGCATTATCGTCAACTTTGTCGATTGCCCAGTCGCGGACATTGCCTTGATTATGGGCTACGTTGACAAGCAGGCGTTTCGGTGCTTTCTCGTCGAATGTGTATTTATGGTAGCCTGCATGAGGAGTGGTTGTGAGTTCCGCATTGACGCCATAGCGGTTCAGGTAGACCTGATAGTAGCCCGGGTGGGCCGATTCGTTCTTGTGGGAATATCCCGATGCGTAGTTGTCTGCGTTGAAATAACCTGTGACAGGGATGATAGGCAGGTCGATAAGATTCCAATGGCCCATAGCCGTGTGGGCGAACCCCAGGATAGTAGTGTCTTCGTACTGATAGCCGCCTCCTGCATGCCACATAGTGACGGGAGTGAGCTGAACCATGGCGTTCGGAAGAGTTGCGCCGGGGAAGACCTCTGCGCCCCATGTCCTTTTCTGCTGATGCCGTTCATAGCCTAAATCTTCGGTTTCCCAAAGCGTTGCAGTGCCCAGGAGAGGGTTCACGTAGTCGGTGAGAGCCGTCGGGGTATGCTGCTTTTCGGTACAACTGTACAGCAGGGCCGCAGCCGAAAGAATAGCAAGAAATTTGTTCATTGTATTGATTGAATAGTATTTAAATATTGTCGATATAGGGTAAACTATGTTTCCTGTCACTGTGGAAATCAGATGCCGAACCTGAAAGTGTGTGTGCCTTCTCCAACTTTGACCGGTTCCGGCGCATAGACAGTTGCAGAACAAGCACCGGGAACTGTGACTGTCAGGCTAACCGTATCGCCGTCGCGCGTCCAGGATGAGCTGATAATGCCGCGTACAGACCGGTATGTCGCTTCGACTGAGTCGAGACCATCAGGGTAATGGGGTCGGATGATTATGTTCGCGAATCCAGGCTCGTCGGAGTCGTAGTTTATGCCGGCGAGGTCGGTGCGCATCCAGGAGCATATGTCGCCCATGAACACGTGGTTGAGTGAAGCATCATGGAATTCAGGACTTAAGGTCCATGTTTCAGCAAGGGTGGTATAGCCGCATTTTTCGAGCCAGTATCCCCACGAAGGTGCGTCGGTCTTTGTCGCCATTCTGAATGCATCGTCGACATATCCATAACGGGTAAGCATAGCGGGCACTGTCTTGCTGCCAAGCAGACCGTAGTCGAGGAAGAAGTCGTTTGCTGTGACAGTATTATGCAGCGTGCGCGCAACTTCTTCTTCTTTGTCTTCGGGCACGATTCCGGAATAAAGAGCCACGCCAAGTGCAGCTTGCGACCCGTTGGCGTACGAGGCTTTATCCCGGTCGAACCAACGAGCGTTGATGGTGTCGCGCAGGGCTTTTGCTTTGGCACGATAGTGGGAGGCATCGCGTCCGAGCAAGTCGGAGAACCTGGCCATGCGTACGTTGTCGAGATAGTAATATACGCTGGAAGTGAAGTCGGTAGGTGTATGGGCGCTGTAGCTCAGCCAGTCGCCGATACCGTCGGTAAACAGGCCGTCGGGCTTCTCGTTGGACTGTGCCCAGTCGAAGTATTTTTCCATTACAGGGTACATGCGTTCGATGCAGCGCGTGTCGCCATAGTAGTTGTATATAGCTTCCGGTATCACGAACAGAGCAGCATCCCAAACGGGTCCCGGCCAGTTGCCGTAGCCCCATCCCGACGAAGGAATAATGCCTGAGATGTTGCCGTTCTCTCGCTGATTATCGGTAAAGTCATCCATCCATTTCTCATAGAAGGTGATACCATCGAAGTTTTGAAGAGCCAGGTCGACAGCCACATGGGCATCGGCAGTCCATCCGTTTTTTTCGCGCTGAGGACAGTCGGTCGGTATGCTGTGGATGTTGTCGAGGTAGCTGAGCATGGTGGCGTCGTAGATTTTATCCAAAAGAGGCTCGGAGCTTTTAAAAGAACCTACCGGATGCACATCGGTGTGCATGAAATAGCCTTTTACATTGTCAGAAGAGAGTCTGACAGGACGGTCGGCCGTCACTTCGACATATCGGAATCCGTGGTAAGTGAAGGAAGGACGGAAGCTTTCGACAGAGTCTGCGCCCGCGAGTATGAATTCGTCGGTCTGGAACTTTTCGCCGGGCTTTTCAGGGCGGTAGTACACGTTGATATTACCTTGTTGCAGACGCCCATCGTCCTTGAGGAGTTCTCCGTGCGACATTTTAAAGTGTGTGCTGCGTTCGCCCACGGCTTCCAGAGAAGAAACACCGGCGATATTTCGTCCCATATCGAAAACGAAGACAGTATCACCGAAATTCGACAGCAGAATCGGTTCTATTATGTCGGTGGGCCTGATGGGGGGCATCGCCTGAGCTTTAAGTATGGGTGATGGAGCCTCGACGGTGGCAGCTCTGTTCCATGCACTGTCGTCGAAACCAGAACTGCGCCATCCGACCGGCTCAAGACGGGCATCATATCTGTCTCCACTGTAAATATTATTGTATGTATATGGGCCTGTAGCGGTATGCCATGTCGAGTCGGAAACGAGAATGGCATTGGCCGCATCCGGTTCACGAAGTTCGAAAATCATGGCAGGCCGACGGCGCCAGCGGGCACGTTCGTAGTCCCAGACCGCTTTGCTCTGGCAGTTGGCGAAACCATTGCCAAGTACTGCGGCTACTGTATTGTCGCCTTCCTTGAGGAGTCCTGTGACATCGTAGGTGGCATAGAGGTTGCGCTTGTCGTAATGAGTAAATCCTGGATCCATATGGCTGTCACCTACACGCTGACCATTGATCCACAGTTCATAGTAACCGGATGCCGAGATGTAGGCACGAGCCTGTCCGGGCAATTTGTTGAGTCGGAAATCGCGGCGTAGCATCGGGGCCGGTTCGTATTCCATATCGAGGGTGTCGCTTATCCAGCGGGCTTGCCATTCGGAGGGAGCCATCTTGGCAGTTTCGAAATTAGCGATGGCCGATTTTCTGCCGTCGGCATTTACTCGCCAGGAATAACGGTGATGGCTCTTAAGTGCCGGCCCGTCGTAGACAGCCGAGAGAACAGAGTCGGGCAGCGGTTCTGACTGCCATAACAGATTTCCGGCTTCGAGGCCCCCTTGGTTTTCGGCCACTTCCACAACGCAAGACCCGACAGAGCCGCTCACGGTCCATGTGAACCGTGGCGACTGCTCATCGATACCGAGGGGTTCGGTAAGATATTCACATCGAAGGTCACCAATATTGCTCTTGACGCAAGACGTCATGGTTAGGATGGCATAGGTAGCAAAGCAGAGATAAGTAAATTTCATAGCAATAGAATTGGTTCTGTGCAAAGTTACACAATTGTCGTAAACAAAGGTGTCGTAAGTCATGCCAAAAATGCCATGTATTGAGCTATGACGTGCAAAGATGCTTCTTTTTTATATGGCACCTTCCTTGATTTTGTTTTCTTTTCTGCCATAAGAGTATGCATATATGCAAATATATGGTTGACCACTTATTTGACGTAATCGGAAACATGAGTCGGATTTAGGGTCGATATATTTGCAGATGAAAATGAGTTGCACAATCATTACCGCCTTGAAAATCTTCCTAATACTATTACATATGAGAACACTTTCCATACTGCTTTCAGCAGGATTGTTCGTGTGTTGCAGCAACGTTCATGCTGCTGGAACCACGTTCTGCGCCAACGACAACACGTCGGTAAACGCACCATCCTCACGGTACAGCGTGACTAAACGCCCTGCCGAGTCAGCTCGTCTGTTCAAGTCGAAGGCTGTTGAAAAAGAAATCAAGCGAGTCAAAAAGATGCTGACGAACCCCAAGCTTGCCTGGATGTTCGAGAACTGTTTCCCGAACACCCTTGACACTACGGTGCATTATCGCACCGACGAAGAAGGCAAGCCTGATACCTTTGTATATACCGGCGATATCCACGCTATGTGGCTTCGTGATTCCGGAGCACAGGTGTGGCCTTATGTGCAGTTAGCGAACCAGGACAAGGATTTGCAGCGTATGATAGCAGGAGTTATAAACCGTCAGTTCAAGTGCATTGTAATTGACCCTTATGCCAACGCATTCAATGATGGTCCTACAGGGGGTGACTGGATGAGCGATTTTACGGATATGAAGCCGGAGCTCCACGAACGTAAATACGAGATTGACTCGCTGTGCTATCCTATCCGTCTGGCTTATGAATATTGGAAGACTACAGGCGATGTAAGTGTCTTCGGTGACAAGTGGATTGAGGCAGTCAATGCAGTACTGGCTACTTTCGTCGACCAGCAGCGTAAAGGCAGTCTTGGTAAGTATCGTTTTCAACGCAATACCCCCAAGGCATCAGATACTCTTATTAATGATGGCTATGGCTCGCCTGTAAACGGCTGTGGCCTCATCGTATCGTGCTTCCGGCCTTCGGACGACGCTACCACGTTCCAATACCTTGTCCCTTCCAACTTCATGGCGGTCTCAAGCCTCCGCAAGGCTGCGGAAATCCTCAATACAGTGAACAAGGAAACTTCTTTGGCCGTACGTTGCACGGAGCTTGCTGATGAAGTGGAGGCTGCTTTGAAGAAATATGCTGTATATAATCATCCTGAATACGGTAAGATCTATGCTTTCGAGGTAGACGGCTATGGTAACTATCACCTTATGGATGATGCCAACGTACCGAGCCTTCTGGCAATGGCTTATTTAGGAGATGTAGATGTTAACGACCCCGTCTATCAGAACACACGTCGATACGTATGGAGCGAGAATAACCCTTATTTCTTCCGGGGAACGGCAGGAGAAGGTATCGGAGGTCCGCATATAGGCTACGACATGGCCTGGCCTATGAGCATAATGATGAAGGCCTTTACTTCGCAAGATGACAACGAGATACGCGACTGCATAGCCATGCTTCTTGCCACAGATGCCGAAACAGGCTTCATTCATGAATCATTCAATGTCAACAATCCCGACAAGTTCACCCGCGAATGGTTTGCCTGGCAGAATACTCTTTTCGGTGAACTGATACTCAAGCTGGTCAACGAAGGTAAAATAGATCTGCTGAACAGCATTTCATAAGGCTGAACTCCGTAACTTGACAAACACAAAGGACTCCGGTTATCTACAAGATAACCGGAGTCCTTTGGCTTCCATTGAATAAAATTCCGCCTCTGCCATGAACAGAAGCGGAACCCTAAACCTTGGCAAGGGGATTTGACTGACAAAACACCTTTACCACTAACATGAATAACCAAAACCATGAGGATTCTTGCCTCTGCGGCAAAAAGAGCCATACCTTAAATCTTTTTTTCTAAAGCAAAATTACGAACTAAGAGGCGATAAGATGTAGCTCAAACATGCCATAGATGCCCTTGCCTGAGTCATTTTTGGAGCGTATACAGTTTTGGCTCAAATGAAGACATACTTAAAAGCCGTGAATGTTCAGCAATAACTATTGCTGAGGCATCTCTTTTTTATTACTTTTGTGGCATAAACATAAATTTATCACATATATGAAGCATCGCTGTCCAGTGCGATCCATGATTCTGACTGTATTTATGCTCAGCAGTCTTGTAATGTCAGCATACAACATACGTCAGACTACCAGCAGTGACGGTCTTTCGAGCAACGCCGTACATGCCATGGCACAAGATTCCAAGGGCTTTCTGTGGCTTGGCACGCTTGACGGCGTTTGCGTCACCGACGGAGCGACTACCGAGCCTTTCACAGAGCTTTATCCGGGCTTGTCTCTGTCCGGCAATCTGATAGAGGATATAATATCTGCTCCTGATTCGTATATGTGGATTCTCACAAACCACGGTCTTGACCGCATCCATACAGAGACCATGGACCATTTGTCGTATCGACAGTTCAACGGACAGGAACATGTATGCCATAATCTGGAGGGCGATCTCTTTGTCCTTGACACTCAAAGCCGGTTTTATTATCTTCCTGCCGGTTCCGAGGGCGATTTTATCGAAATAGAATCCGACGGACTTTCATATGACAGCACCGTCTTCATTGCTGTAGTGTCGGATAAGCTGACTGTCTATGGTCGTGACGGAGTGAAAAGCTATCCTATCTCTTACGACGGCGCTCATGCTTGTCTCGGATCCCCAATTCAAGTGTCGGATATAAAGGTGACAGTCGCCCATGATGACGAGACTGGCGTGCTCGTTGTGTGCGATGACGGAAAAGTACGTCATGTGGGATGGAATGGCTCTGTCGTGGACCTGCTCGATATAGGCGCAGAGATAAGCAAACGAGGTATTGTGTCGGATATACTCAGGGAGTACAATGGCGACGTGTATATAGCTTTCGAATCAGAGGGCGTGATTCTGGCTCGCAAGATGCAGACCGGTAACTATCGTATCTCCGACCTGGGTCTAACGGCAGGTGTCTTTTGTCTCGAGAAATCAGTGCATCAGCCGGTGTTGTGGATAGGCTCGGACTGTCGCGGATTGTTCACATGCTATGACAGCAAGTATACAATAAGATCTTACGACTTTGTTTTCTTTGATAAGAAAATAAGTCATCCTGTCCGAGCCGTGTATCTGGATCCTGAAAACACACTGTGGTTAGGTACAAAGGGCGACGGATTGTTGAGGGTAGCGGATTTTCCGGGCTCACGGGCTGTGGGAGTCACCCCGGAGTTGTACACAACGACCAACAGTGAGCTTAACAGCAATTCTATTTTCGCAATTTCGCCGAGCCGTAAACCTCTGTTGTGGCTGGCTACCGACGGGGGTGTGAACTACTACAACTACCGTACCAAGCATATAGGAAAATGTGCGTCTGACCCTGCTTTGAAGTTTATATACGGCATACATGAAGAGAACGACTCTACACTGTGGGTCGCCACGGCAGGGAACGGCATAGTGCGTTGCAGCATATCGGGTCAAGCGGACAGTCCCGAGCTTGAGGTACTCAAGGTGTACAGACTCGACGACGGCAAAAGAACATCTAATTTCTTTTTCGATATGGATGCCGACACACAGGACGAATTGCTGTTTGCCAACCGAGGCCAAGGTGGTTTCTATCTCGAAGGCGATTCTCTGGTACCGGTGCGTCTGCAAGGCCACTACGACAATAATTCGGTGTTCGACGTATTTTCAGTCGTCAATCAGGACTCGGTCTACTGGCTCGGTACGGGTCACGGTCTGTTCAAAGTTAATGATAAGGGCGAAAAACTCTTCTTCGGTCTTGAAAACGGCTTTATCAACAATACTATACATGATATGCTCTCAGACAACGAAGGCAAGTTGTGGATTTCGACCAACAACGGGCTATCGAGCTTCGACCCTGTGACAGAAAAGACGCAGGTTTTTGCTCGTCGTGACGGTGTGGATATCACAGAGTTTAGCGACGGAGCCTCGTTCAAAAACAATTCAATGCTGATTTTCGGCGGGATCGACGGCATCGTAACTGTATCGAAGACACCGGGTTTTTCAGAAGCAAAGCCATATCTTCCGGAACTGTCTTTGCAGAAACTCTATATACTCGGCGAGAACGTCAATCCGGGAGGTTATATAAAATCTTCAGGCAAAGGCTCTATCCTCGAACTGTCTCCAGACCAGAATCATTTCTCTGTCACTTTCGGCGCGCCCGACTTTCTGCATCCTCTCGACTATAATTATATTTATACTCTCGACGGACGCGAGTGGTTTAATAACGGAACCAATGGTACTATTTCGTTCAACAAGCTAAGTTACGGCAAGTACAATCTGACGGTCAAATATATGAACAGGGTGACGGGTGTCGAGAGCCTCCCGTATACCCTTGAAATTAAACTCAGGTCTCCGTGGTATCTGTCGACATTGGCAAAAGTCATATATGTCCTACTACTGCTTGCTGCCGTTGGCGCGTTCGTGTTTGCCTACATCAGGCGTCAGCGACGCAAACGTGCCGAAGAGATGTCAATACTCGAACATCAGCACCGCGAGTATGTCTACGAAGAAAAGTTGCGTTTCTTCACTAACATAACACATGAGTTCTGTACTCCTCTGACCCTCATATACGGACCGTGCGAAAGGATAATGTCCTACAGTGGTACAGACAACTACATAAAGAAATATATAGGTATCATACGAGCCAACGTAGAGCGTCTTAATACCCTTATTCAGGAACTCATCGACTTCCGACGAATCGAGACAGGTCACAAGATATTGAAAATACGTCCTGTAAACATCAGCGAAATGTTTAAGGACACAGTCGATTCTTTTTCGGAGCTCGCCGAGCGTAATAACATCGATTTTGTCTCAGACATCCAATCTGACATCATATGGAACACCGACTTCAGCTCACTCCGCAAGATCCTCAGTAATTTGATATCCAATGCATTCAAATATACTCCAATCGGCGGCCGCATAGAGGTCGAGGTTCGTGTCGATGGCGAGAATCTGCGTATAGCTGTCTATAATTCTGGAAAAGGTATTCCGGAAGGTGACCGCGAGCGGATTTTCAACCGCTATAGTGTGCTCGACAATGTTGAGGAGAATGCCGTCAAAGGTCTTTCGGCGAGAAACGGCCTGGGGCTTGCTATCTGCCACAGTATGGTCAAAATGCTGCACGGTCACATAGCTATCGAAAGTGAAGTTGGCAGCTATGCGCGTTTTGTAGTGTCCTTGCCTGTGCTCGAAGCCAATTTCAATGAGGAGATAACGGCTATAGCCGATACTCAGCCTGCAAGTGCCGACTCTTCGTCATGTTGCGGGGACGAAGCAGAACTGTCGCCTGTCACTAAGACATCCGGGGAAGAACATAAAAGCAAGAGCACCGTATTGGTTATCGATGATAATGTCGAGATACTGTCGCTGCTGTCCGACAGCCTTGCCGACTATAAAGTTTTTACAGCCAAGTCAGCTGCAGAAGGTCTTGACATGCTGAAGAAAGAGAGTCCCGATGTGATAATCACAGACATCATGATGCCGGGCACCGACGGACTCACTTTTGCCAGGCAGATCAAAACCAACCGCCATACTATGCATCTTCCGCTGATAATACTTTCGGCAAAGACAAGCATCGAAGAGAAGGTTGAAGGTATAGTGTCGGGTGCAGACGTTTTTATAGGCAAGCCCTTCAGCGTGTCGTATCTTCGTGCGGTCGTAGCACGTCTGCTCGAGAGCCGTAATACTCTGCGTGAGTACTATAACTCCTCGGCAAGCGCATTCGAATATAGCGAGGGCCATCTTCTCAATCGCGATGACAAAGATTTTCTTGGAGGGGTCGTAGAGTATATCGACAACCATATAGACGACACCGAATTATCGCCCGACCAGCTTGCAGCCGGGCTCGGCATGAGTCTGCGAAACCTATATCGTAAATTCAAGGAACTCAACCAGCCTACGCCGAATGATTTCATCAAGAATCACCGCATCACCTATGCGGCCAAGCTCCTGCTGACAACGTCGTTTACCGTACAGGAAATTATATATCGGACTGGATTCTCCAACCGTTCGCATTTCTACAAAGAATTCGACAAACGTTTCGGTACGACGCCAAAGGATTATCGCCAGTCCAATAAGAAACGTGATTCGTCGTTCGAATTATAATTCATCGACGTTCAAAGATGGCTCCTCCTTTCGGCAAAAATACCGTCCAAGGTTAAGTCATTTTATATATCAGTCGAGAGAAGGATCGCTTGGTTTATTTCGGACCGAAAAAATGGTCATAGACAAGCCAGCAGAGGAGGGTATAGACCAGGATGACTACGGCATATCGTAGGGGCTTGGACTTGATGATATTGAACTTATCGAATATCCACAGGATGAGTGATCCGACAGCAATATACAGGAGGAGGTAGTACCAGGGCATTCTCATGAGGATTTGTAATTTGGAATTTTGCTGATTCAGTTGCAAAGATAGGCAATTATTTGCACATCGACTGAACACTTGCGAGAATAATCATCTCATCTTATGCCCGGCGCAAGTCCTCGCGTTCGGGAGAAGCGAAGTCATTGCCGTCGTTTAGCATCTCAGGAGCAGTACAAGCGAGGCCACGCCGGTCATGAGGGCGATGACCTCGAAGGGAAGGACGACTTTCCTCAAGGCCTTGCGCTGCTCATCCGTAAGGTTCTTGCTGCCGTCGCGTTTACGGTAGCTCGTTGCAAGAATTAGCCTGACGACTGCACCGAGGACAAGTATGCCGATGCTGAAGTCGAGGAACAGGCTTCCTAATTTGTAGAAATCCATAGTCGTGTCTCGTTTACTTTATCTATAGAACGCCTTGCCTGTCGGTAGGGTTCGTTCCACTTTGTTGTCGTTAAGGCAGGAAGAAATCATGCTGTGCAACCAGAGGCTGAGGAGGTTCTGCATAGTCGGTTGATAACAATTATTAACTATAAGGATTAGTTATAACTATAAAATATAGTTGTATATTTGCGACATCAAAACCTACGATATGGAAAAACTGACTGCGAAAGAAGAAGAAGTGTTAGGGCTATTCTGGAAGAAGGGCCCGCTTTATGTGAGGGAGATAGTAGAGCTTTATGATGATCCCAAACCTCATTTCAATACTATCTCCACAATAGTCCGTGCTCTTGAAGAGAAGGGATATGTAGGGCATACTCCCAAAGGAAAATCCTATCAGTATCATGCTATTGTTGCTGAGGAAGATATGGGGAAGAAATCTCTGTCGTCAATCGTTGGGCGCTATTTTAAAAACTCATACCTCCGTGTAGTCTCTTCACTGGTTGAAGACGGCGATATCCCCTTGGAAGATTTGAGGAGTCTTTTGGATGAGGTTGAGAAATCACATAAGGATAAAACAGACTGAACATGGGCGAAATTTTATCATACTCTATATCTGTTTCGATTATTATTCTGGTGCTTTACCTTGTGTTGCATCAGATAATAAACCACAACACGCACTTTCGTTTTAACCGGATGTCCATACTGGGCGTGCTTGGACTCTCACTGGCACTGCCGTGTATCCATGATTTCACGGTTATCTCGTTTTCGCCGGTGACTGCTCCCGAAAATTCGGATAGCATCATAAATATGGGTTCTACTATGTCAAGGACATCAGTAGTAAGCATGGCCGATGATTCGGCAACTGCTTACCCATGGCTTCCCATTGTTCTTATGGTCTATCTCTCAGGTATAGTCGTTTTATCTTGCCGGGAAATCATATCTTACTTACGTCTTTTAAGAATGATTGCAGTCTGTGAGAAGAAGAGAATAAATGGCCTTACAATCTGCCGTATCACAGATAATATTACCGCGCCTTTCAGTTGGGGAAACTATATTTTTCTGCACGATACAGAGTATGATGACTCATCCTGTATCTATATCCACGAAAAGGCGCATACCGACCGGCGACATTGGGTAGACATATTGTTCGCCGATCTCTTTTGCATCCTGCTATGGTACAATCCTTTCGCATGGATGACAAGACAGCTTATGAAACTCAACCACGAATTTGAGGCAGACGAGGCCGTTGTCAGTTCGGGAATAAACACATACGATTATCAAAGATTGCTTGTAGCCAAAGCGATGGGTAACAGATCTGTTCCGATAGCAAACAGTTTCGCGGCAGATAAGCGGAGTTTTCGTAAGAGAGTCCTTACTATGAGTAAGAGGCGATCGTCAAATAAGACAATGTTGATCGCGCTCTTCTCGATTCCTGCCGTCATTCTTGCAGGCACGGCACTGGCGACGCCGGTTTCCTCCCGTTTACTTTCCGAAATATCCGACTATAGTTTTCGCAAAGATCTATTAGCAGCAGAAACGCGTCCGGAGGCTGCACCTCGTGATATCGATATAGTATCCGGGACGACAAAACAGGAGGCCGAAACATTTACCGTCATACCCTCCCCGTTTGAGGACCAGGAACCTTTGGCGGAAATTATACGTCTTTCTGTTGAAACAATCCGTCCAGATAAAGATACAAAAGTAAATATCTCGATTGTAGTGGACGAGGAAGGAAGAGTCAAAGATGTCTCATCAGATAATCCTGACGGAGCACGGGTCGCTGCCGCTATTGAAAAGAAATTCAATGGTATCAGATTCGAACAGACGACCGACAATGGACACCCGGTAGAAGTTCGCTTCATGATTCCGGTCCAATATAAGATAACAGAGTAGTTAAGGTAATATATATTCAACGTTTAGGGTGCCAAATTACTGGCATCCGGCTAAACCCTTACACTTATGAGAAGGTGTGTTTTTATATGGCTGTTGGTTGTTTGCCTTGCGTATCAGTCTTTTAGCCAAAACAGTATAAGCGGTGTCGTCAAAAATGCTGAGGGTAATGGTGTGGACTTTGCCAGCGTTGTAGCTTCTCCTGTCAATGCCCCTAAGACTATATTGGCATCAGCCTTTACAGATGAAAACGGTAAGTTCCGGATGTCGGTTAAAAGCGCGTGCGACAGTCTTATTCTCAAAGCGTCGAGCATGGAGATTGCTCCGGCACAGATTATAGTGCCGAACCGTTCTGGCGAGTATGACATAATTGTGGAAAACCGTGCCGTTGAGTTGAAAGAGTTTGTTGTAAAGTCAAAGAAAGTCTATTCGCAAGGCGACACAATCAACTATAATGTCGGCTCATTTCTTTCGCAGACAGACCAGTCGATTGCCGACGTACTGAAAAAGATGCCGGGCATATCTGTGTCGGACGCTGGGCAAATCTCATATCAGGGCAAACCGATAAAAAAACTGTACATCGAGGGACTTGACCTTATGAAGGGACATTACGGTATTGCCACAAACAACATAGACCCCAACAACATCGCTACCGTGCAGGTATTGGAGAACCATCAGGATATCAAGGCGCTCAAAGGGCTACGCCCGGAGGAACAAGCATCAATCAATCTACGGCTAAAAGAGGGTGTCAAGGGTGTGTTCAATCTCATAGCCACACTCGGAGGCGGCTATGGCGATGAAGGTTTGTGGAACAACTCCGCCATAGCGACATATTTCCGACGTAACAGCCAGTTCCTCGCAACCTACAAGGGCAACAACACCGGTGAAGATCTATCGCAGGAACTTTATTCCTTCGACAACGATTATTCGCGCACAAGTAATATTTCGTCGATCTCAATGCCGTCAGCTCCCGGCATTGACAAACGGTTCTATTACTTCAATCGCTCCCACAATGCCACGTTCAACAACGTATATCGTGTAGGTAAGTCGGGAGAATTCGGTATAAACGCAGCTTATCTAAACGACCGCGATACCCGTTGCAGTAGTTCATCGACTACAAATGTTCTTCCTGACGGTAGTCAGAACATTGTGGACGAGGTCATGCAGGGTACCGCCCCTATGCAGAAGGCATACGGTGACTTTACTTATATGAACAACGGCGATGAAAATTACCTGAAGGAACAACTGAAATTCGACTGGAGCACGACTGACGCTGACAGCCGTATCCTTGCCGGAGACGATGACATAGCGCAGATCGGGAAAATGGACACATACAGACTGCTCAACAAATTCCATATGACTCATCGTAATTCGGAGGACCGAGGATTTGAGATCTCATCACTTGTCAACATGGAAAAACGACCACACAGCCTGTCCGTCTCACCGAATCTTTTCCCGGATATGATAACGGGCGATATGCTATATCAGCGCGTTGATTTCCGAAATATATCCACCGAAAACAGCGCGGGATTATTGTCGGCTCTTAAAGTCGGCAACTTCACCCTACATCCGTCGGCAACCGTCGACTATCATCACAACGCACTCGAAAGCAGCCTTGACGCGATGCGCAATGATCTCACGCTTGATTATCTCAATGCCGGCCTCGGAGCCGAGATGATGTTCGCTACCCGAAGGTTCCATGCTTCGCTCTATGTGCCGATGAAATACAGATTATTCCGGCTTGACAACAAACTTGACGGTATCATTACCGACAAAAACCGCTTCCGGGTTGAGCCTTCATTAAACCTGACATATAAAGTCAACAGCAGTCATAATCTTAACGCTTCCGCCGCACTGAATTATATGACTCCCTCAATCGAGACATTATATTCAGGCTACATTCTAACTTCATACCGTCAACTGTCGGCTTATGATGCAGCAGGTCTATATGAAGGCATGAACCAGCACTATGCGCTGAAATATGATTATAAAAATATTCTTTCTATGAGCTTTGCAGGCGTGGAAGTCGCATGGTACAGGCAGTTGCCCGATGTCCTTTACGGTTCTTACTACGACGGTATCGTACAGCATACCATAAGCCGTCGCACATCCGAGAACAGTGATATGCTTTCCGCAAAGGTTTACGCGAGTCAGGGATTCGACTGGCGCCGTCTAAAAATCGGAGCCTCGTTCACATACTCCTATTACGACAGCCCCCTGCTTGTTCAGGATGCAGTGGTACGCTATACGGGCAACAGTCTGGGAGTCAACGCTGACATAAGCATGACACCGTTCAAATGGCTTTCGGTGTCGTATCAAGGCAATTATTCGCAGTCCACGACCCAACAGAAAGGACAGGAACGCTTCCCGTGGCTGCGCATATTAACCAACAAGGGCACTCTTGATTTTACGATTCCGGGAGGTGTTACACTGACGGCTTCGCTTTACCATTATTACAACAACTTCAACGATGGCGACCGTTCATTCCTCCTTCTCAATACCGAGGCAAAATACACAATAAAGCGTTTCAGCTTTACGCTGTCATGCGATAATCTGCTCAACCGCAAGTCGTATGTATATTCCAGTCTGTCGGCTCTCACAGAGTCAACGGCAATCTACAACATACGGCCTCGCAGTGTGTTACTCAAAATCAGATTCAGAATATTCTAAAAATTCCGTTATGAAATATCTATTATCTCTACTTTTTGTTTTCCTGTGGATTACAGGTGCGGCACAGCAAACCTGCTCCCGGATTATCGACAAAGCTACCCCTGTCGATACCGCCCGATACAAGGTTACATATTCGCTGAAATATAAATTCCACCCCGACCAAAGAGATGCCTATAACGACACACGGATTGTGCAGATAGGTAAACACAGGGTCAAAGATTACAGCGACATAATCAACCATTTCGATTCGCTGGCAACCGATCAGATCAGACGCGGTGCGGAATCGTATTCAAATGTGTCAGGCGAACCGTGGCCTTTGGAAATCATCAGACCCATTCGTGGCGAGAAAGCTGATTTGAAATACCGACTGTCAACGTCCGCTTTCTTTGTCTATTCTGATTCTGTTCCAACGCTGGAATGGAGTTTCAACGATGAAACCACCGATTCGATTATGGACTATGACTGTCGTAAGGCAACTGTTGAATTTGCCGGACGAAATTATACGGCATGGTTTACGCCTGAAATTCCTTTACCTTTTGGTCCTTACAAATTCGGAGGTCTGCCGGGTCTTATTCTAAAAATGGAAGATGCTGAACAACAATTTGTCTGGGAGGCAAAGGGTTTTGAGCGTGCAAATGCTCCCATAATGGAATATACATACCGTGACGGCAACGATAAACGATGCACGGCAGCAGATGTTGAAAAAACACTGACTCGTTATTTCAAATCGCCAGTCGGTTTTATGATTTCAGAAATGGGTGGTGACAGCAATAGGATATATCTTGTCGGTAAAGATGGCAAACGAATGAACAACGCCGACGCAGCCAAAATATCCGTTCCATATAAACCCCTTGAAATAAAATGAAGATATTATCCCTAATAGCACTCACCCTGCTCATGTCAGGGTGTACCAACGCACAGTCAACTTCTACTCCGGTAAAACTTGATGTTGTAGGTGAGACATTGCCGGCAATTAGACATATCAATGATATGAAGATGTCGGGAGATACCTTGTTCTTTGTCTATGAAGGCGAGGACGGTTACGGTCAGCGTTTGCTCCGCCGAGCCGTTGTCGATATTAAAAGCCATACACTTAAAGTAAGCCCTGATATGGGGAAGCGAGAGGGCGGTTATTACGCTTCCTATATGCCTTATCCTTTTATCTCCGATAATGGCGTAATCCACGTAGTCGGGCAGGATGATTGCGAGATTTTCACCGTAGAGAACGATACAGCGCTTGTCACGACACGGCAGTATCTGATGGAAAGCAACAGCTCCGTGCCTTTTCCTCTTTCACAGTACGTTCAGGATGTTTTTATGACAGGCCCGGATAAATATGTTTTCATTGGTCGTGAACCTAATGGAGGGCGCCAATACGCGATGAAAGCAGATTTAATTACTTCCAAGATAGACCCAATTCGTCAAATAAACATATCCCCTGAACTCCAGACATGGATGCCAAATGCCGGAGAATTGGCTTATTCAGGTAAGTTCAACCGTCTCGTTTTTGCGTATAAACTCCATCCATTTATCGAGATTTTCGATGCTGACGGCGAGAAAATCAATTCCATCAAAATAGGCGATGATAACTTCAACCCGAAAACGCTTGATGAAGCCGATTTCGATGGGTTAAACAGCCTTCATACAGTTGATGTAACATATACTCCGGATTATATCTATGCGCTGTATTGGGGTTTCAAATATTCCGATTCCCATCAGCTTAAGCCAACCATTGTCAAGCTTGACTGGGATGGCAAAATTATCTCACGTTTCTGCAATTTGAGCGGTACGCTATATCGCATATGTGCTGTTGGGGAATCATGTTTCATAGGCTGGACTGGCAAAGAATTTATCCTTTGGACATTGTAGAACGCGGATTGTTTTTAGTTGTGTTTATACCCTGCCTTTAAGCTATGTTAGATAGTTCAAGTTTAATTGACAAAAGGACTAATAGCTCTTTTCCCTAAAATTACTGTTTAAAGATAAAAATAGGCCGTAAACCCTATTTTACAGGATTTACGGCCTAATGATTATATGGAAGAACTAAGTCTTAGTCCTCTATCGCAGCCTGCGCCGCAGCGATATAGCACACGTTATCAACACGTTGACCTGCGATGGTCAACAATTGGTAAACATTTTTGCCCATTTTTGGAGCACCATTGTATATAGTCAATTTCATTGATTATTATCTGTTTTAACGTTTCTGATGAGGTTAATGATCTCGTCTTTGTCCCTAAGATTGGCTTTTAGTTGTTCTACCTGATCCTTCAGGACGGTAATCTGGTCTTTAAGAGTCTCCCTGTTCTCGTTAATGCTCGCAATCTTGAAGTTCAGCTGTTCTACCTGAGAGGCAAGAGCAGCGTCACCTATACAATTAAGAGCATCACCGTTTCCCATTGCCACTGCCGCCATGAAGGCGTACACGTTATCGGGGAACTCGCAATACAACGCAAAGAAGTTGAAATCAAGGACACGACAAATCTTGACAAGCTTTGCTGTGTCAATAGATTCTTTCTCGAAGATTCTATTGACATGCTGCTGCGGAACCTTAATGAGTCTTCCGAACTCGGACTTGCTCATATTCAGTTCCTCACGGCGCTTGTCGATCGCTTGGCCGATATGGACTTCTTTGAGTTCAATATTAAACATCAAACAGTGATTAAATCTTAAATGATTAAACCATTTTTAGTTTAGGTAAACAATTATTGGTAACTTCGTGTTCCTTAACTGTGACCTAACTTTCTATGGCAAAGTTAGTCATTAATCATTAAACAAACAAATAAATCGACATATTCTTTAAAAAAGAAGTTATGACAGACACCAACCAGAAAATACGTCCCGTCCTCGTGGGTATGATGATTGGCGATACCGCCATCTTCCCGATTGCTCGTCTAAAGAGCGTTCGTACACAGGCTTCCGAACTTGGAGCTATCTACAACCGACAGTTTACAACGAAGACCGACAGGAGCGCCCAGACCATAGAGGTAAGGCGCATTTCCTGAAATCAAAACCGTTTGCGAAATGGGACCCATTCAGTTCCTCGACCGCCTCATCCCCTATGAGACGTTCCTGAATGATCTCGCATCGAGGGTTGTAAAGATGCTGAAGACAGACAAGGACGATCCGGAGTATGTGAGTCAGAGAAAAGCATTTGAGATTTTCGGCAGAAGGAATGTCGAACGATGGAAGAGTCAGGGTAAAGTATGCCCGATTAAAAGACCTGGCAAGATTGAATACCGCACCGCTGAACTGAGGATGCTGCAAAGGACAGTCCAGGATTATCTCTAATCAACACACTATATGACAAACGACACAAATGACATTAAACATAAAGATGCCACACAGCTTTGTGTTTACCTAAACAACCTCAATTATTCGGAAAGAATTGCATTCGTGACAGATGTTGTGGATGCCACAGGTATTAATCGGCGCACGTTCTTCAACTGGAAATATATGTGCTGTTGTATTCCGAAATGGGCCAAGGAAAAAATGGAAGGAATAGCCGGATGCACTATCTTCTCCAAAGACATCTCAGAAAACATACTGATAAATAATGAATGAGTTACGACCACGATGTGATCCTGATGGCGTTTATTCCGTCAAGCGTGCGTGTGCTGAACTTGGAATCTGCCATAAGACCTTTGTGAAGTATCGGCTGAAAGGACTGATAGGTCCTCTCAACCCTGAAAATAAGAATCGCCCCAAATTCTCGGGCCAGGCAATTATCGATTGCTGGAACCTACTAAAGACAATATGATAAGCGATAAGACCATCCAAGCTGTAAGAGACATTGACATAGAGACTGTCCTGAAACCTTATGTGAGACTCTCAAGAAAGGGAGCCTCACTTGTAGGCATCTGTCCATTCCATTCAGAAAGGACAGGTTCGTTCACAGTTTCTCCCAGCAAGAACTTATTTCATTGCTTCAGTTGTAATCGAGGTGGCGACGGTATCTCTTTTATTATGGAGAAAGAAAGCTTGACATTCATAGAGGCTGTCGAGAAGATTGCCAAAGAAAATAATATACCGGTAGAAAAAACAGACAAAGAAGAGACAGATGAAGAACGAGAATTGGCAAAACATCGTGAGTCACTTCTTGTCGCACTTGACATCACGCATCGGTTCTTTGTAGATTGTTTGCGTTTAGAGGTGGATGAAGAAGCCCGGTCTGCCAGGGAATACACCTACGGCAGGTGGCCGGAAGAATTTTGTTCCACTCTCGGACTGGGCTACGCCCAGCGCAACGGGTCAAAATTCATCGAATACTGCCGCCAAAAGGGAATAGATGATAATATTCTCTTTGAACTTGGTATGTTGAAGAAAGGAGAAGACGGGAAGATATACTCCATGTTTCGTGAGCGGATAATGATTCCGATCAGGAACCGATGGGGTCGAATTATTGCATTTACAGCAAGATACATAGGTAATAATATCAAAGTTCCGAAATACATCAACTCTGACAATAGCCTTATATACTCTAAAGGTGAAACCCTCTTTGGCATAGATAGAGCATCGAGATGTAAGGATGCTGACAATATTATCATAGTTGAAGGCGCACCGGATGTTATGAAGATGCAATCCATCGGATATGATAACACGGTGGCTTCATTGGGAACTTCATGGTCAGACAGCCAGTTTGTGCAGCTCAAAAAGATTACATCTTCGATATGCTTTATTCCAGACTCCGATATAACGGAAGGCAGATTGTATGGCCCAGGTTTTGAATCTGTCATGCGTAACGGGTCGGAAGCCATACGAAAAGGCTTTGATGTCACTGTAAGAGAATTGCCATTTGCAGAACTTCCCCTTTCAGAGGAAGAACTGAAAGCACAATATTCTGATTGTGAAGTGTTACCTGACAATGCTGTCACAATAAAGCCAGGTAAGAACGATGCCGATAGTTATATTCAAACCAAAGATGATTTCACCGGACTCACTGAAAAGCATTTTATTGTTTGGCTTGCAGAAAAGAGATTTTGTGAGTCAGATTCTCTCGTCAAAGACAGAAAGTATGTCTCAGAGATCGCCGATTTGCTTCGATATGTCAAAGACCAGCTTCTTCTCGATCAATGTATTGAGCAGCTTGCCAAGATTCATGGAAGAGTAAAGCTTTGGCGTGATGCCGTCACAAAAGCTCGCGGAGAGGCCAGAAAGAAAAAAGAGTCTGAAACAAATATTGATGAGAAGCAAAGAGAGGTCGAGGAACTTCGTCGAACAGGGCTTTTCATTCGTGACAACTGTTATTATACAATCGGAGAAGATGATGAAGAACCCGTGATGATTTCCAACTTCACGATGGAACCGCTTTTTCATATTTCGGATGATAATAACGGCACACGTATATTCAGACTCAGAAATGAGTATGGAGACAGTCGCCTTCTTGAAATAAAAGAATCTGAGATGTGTTCACTCAATGCTTTCCAACAAAAGACAGGCACTCTCGGGAATTTCATCTGGCTTGCAAGGATCGACCGGCTAAACCGTGTTAAGAGATTCCTATATGCCCGGACCGACACCGCAGAACGAGTGAGAAAACTCGGATGGGATGTCAACAATGACTTCTTTGCTTTTGGTAACGGGTTGTTATCAGATGGCGTATTCTCGCCGGTTGATGACATGGGGATAGTGAGGTCCAGCAGCGGAAAGGCATATTATATTCCGGCCACTTCAAAGATGTACCGTAACAATCCGGAGATTTTCCAGTTCGAGCGGCTTATGGTGCATGAGAATACAAGCGGCGTCTCATTGAGAACCTATGCAGAGAAGCTTGTCACCGTGTTCGGGGAGAATGCCATGATAGCGTTATGCTATCTGATAGCGACACTGTTCCGTGATGTCATATTCAGACGTACCAGACATTTCCCGATTCTCAACCTGTTCGGAGAGAAAGGAACCGGAAAGACAACTCTCGCTACTTGCCTCCAGTCCTTTTTCATCCATGGGATAGACCCGCCGAACCTTGGCGTCACGTCAGTCCCAGCGATGAATGACAGGGTTTCTCAGGCCGTCAATACCCTTGTTGTCCTGGACGAGTACAAGAATGACCTTGACATACGCAAGATTGCCTACCTGAAAGGACTTTGGGGAGGCGGCGGCCAGACCAAGAAGAATCCTAACACGGACGGCATGGCCTCTCAGACCATTGTGAGTACAGGAATCGCACTATGTGGCCAGGATAAACCGACTATCGACATGGCGTTATATACCCGTGTTCTGTTCCTTGCATTTACTAAGACATCGTTCAACCAGACAGAAAGAACGAAGTATGAGGAACTGGTCTCGATCTGCAACATGGGCCTGACACACCTGACGGTAAAACTGCTGAAATACCGGCTGCTCTTTGAGAAGAACTTCTCGGAGGCTTACGCCATGAGCAAACGAGAACTTGCATCAAGGCTCAGTGAAGTGACAGTCCATGAGCGTATCTTCGGGAACTGGGTTATCCCCCTTGCCGTGTTCCGCATTCTGGAGACAGTGCTTGATTTGCCATTCAGCTACAGCGAACTGTTCGAGACGGCCGTCAAAGGAGTCCTCAATCAGAATGAGCTTGCACAGGAAAGCTCGGAAGTCGGCGACTTCTGGAACATGCTTCAGGGATTTCAGACGTCAGGCAAGTGTGTCGAAGGGGTCCATTACAATATAAGGTATCTTCGTCGTTTCCGACCGTTATCAGTCAGTGAAGATATCGAGTTTTTAGAGGCAAGACCAGTTCTGTACCTTAACGCCGCAGCCGTTTCGCCATTGTTCAGTGGTCGAGGCAACAATGCCACTTCAGCCAGATCTTACTGGTCTACCATCATGTCGTATTTGAAATCGCACAACTTTTACCTCGGACTGAAACAGGACAGGTTCTCCATTCTTCTTCCCAACGGAGACATCGACTACTCAATGGAGACTGTCAACGGACAGCAGGTCAAAAGAAAGAAAACCAATCGCCCCAAAGCTTTGTGTTTCGACTACCTTCTTCTGAAAGATGCCTTTGGCATTGACCTTGAAACTGAAATATCATCTGATGAAGATAATTGACACTGGCAGACAGGAAATAATCTCAATCCTCAGACAGATGAAAAATATGAGAAAGATTTGGTTGCGCCACAAAAATTACATAAATTTGTGGCAAAATATAAAGAGACATGAGTGGATACGAATATATAAAGACCACCATAGAGGACTCTGGGCGGGGTCACATATTCTTTCCGGATGATTTTTCAGCCAGCGAAAGCAGCGATACGATTCGTTCTGCTTTGGTACGGCTATGTGACGACAATATCATAGTCCGTCTTGCCCAGGGCATCTATTATTATCCCATTATTGATGATAAATGGGGAATGGGAATCATGTACCCCTCTATTGATGATATTGCCCAGGCAATAGCCACTAAGGACCGATGTAGAATTGCACCGACCGGTTCAACCGCGTTAAATGCTTTGGGGCTGTCTACACAGATGCCGGCAAATGTAGTCTATTATACGGACGGCTCTCCCCGTAGCATAAGCATAGGCAACGGTCGAGGACTGCTTTTCAAAAGAAGCACTGACATGAAACGGTTTTCATATAAGAGCGAGATGATGCAACTGATAGTGGTTGCTCTCCGTGAAATCGGGAACGGCAATGTCAGCGAGTCCCAAAAAGACATAATAGCCGAACATCTAAAGAAAATCAGTGAAGAGGAATATTTACATGACCTGCCCCTCGCTCCCGCGTGGGTACAGAAACAATTAAAGGAATTACGATGAAATTCATAGATATAGACAGCTCCGAAAGGAAACAGATTCTCGATAGCCTACAGACCAGAATAGGTCTGAAATCAGCCATCATTGAGAAAGACTGGTGGGTAACATCAGTGCTTCGAGCATTATTTCAACTTCCTTATGCTCAATATCTTTCGTTTAAAGGTGGCACGAATCTAAGTAAATGTTGGCAGTTGATACAGCGAATGAGTGAGGACGCGGACATAGGAATCACAAGGGAATACCTTGGTTTCGAGGGCAAACTCAGTAAGACTCAGATAAGCGACAAGCTAAGACGCGCTGCCTGCACATTCGTTAGAGAGACACTTCAATTCGACCTACGGGAACAATTGGTTAAAGATGGTGTCAATCCTGATAAGTTCAGGGTGTATGTCAACATAACTCCAATCAGCACCACTGACCCGGAAGTAATCTATGTTGAATATGAGCAGGCGGCATCTTCTGTAAGCTATATTCCACCGGTAGTGAAAATCGAGGTCAGTGGTCGGTCAATGGCCGAACCCATCGAAGACGTGCTGATTGATTCTCTCATCGACAGCACAGTTCCGGGAGCCGTATTTGCAGAACCTAAGTTCTCAGTGAGGGCAGTATTACCCAAACGCACATTTCTGGAGAAGATATTTCTGCTGCATGAAGAATTTGCAAAAGGAGAAGGTCAGATAAGAGTTGAACGCATGTCCCGACATTTATATGATGTTCACCGTATGCTCCATACACCCATTGCAGAGGAAGCTCTGTCTGACCAAAATCTTTATGATACGGTTATCGAACACCGAAAAACCTTTATCGGTCTTAAAGGCTTTGACTATTCCACATTATCAAAACCGACATTGACATTTATCCCGCCGGAGTCTGTACTCAATGAATGGAAGAAGGACTATGAGACGATGCAAGAGGAAATGATCTACGGCGAATCACTTCCGTTCGAGACAATGATTTCTGAACTTCAAGCTTTCAACGACAAAATAAACGGGAAACAATGATGTTTGAGACCCGTTGATACATTAAAGGCCGTACATAATGGGTGGTCTTTTTCTTTGACGGCAGTTTTAGCGAAAATATCAAGCTCGTATTTTGGCAATGACAATGGTGACACAGCTTAATTGGTTTGATATGAGCTATATCCGTAAAATTTGATGCGTTGACAAACGTTGACAACGGTTGACATTCTACCAATTAGCATAAAACTCATATCCAAGAGTTGACATTTATGGATGTATATCTATATCTTCTCATTTCTTTAAAGAATAAAAGAAAAATATTGAATAACAATCAGTTATTTCCCGCTTAATTGAGCTGGAATCTTCAAATAAATTTTGTCAACTTTGTCACCTTCATAGACCATATACCCCAAGAATGACCTCAGATATTCCTGACAGTGTCTTGATTCATCCTCCTAATTGCGTAAAGTTCATTGATGTCCTGTAAAGTCATATAATATCGCATATTATCACACATTTCATACTTTGAGGTGTCTTCGGTTATAGATAATTTTGCAGTGTTAATAAACCTTTGCATAAGCCATAATATGAGGGAAAAACAAAACGCAGTGGATATACGCCCGGAGTTATTATATTCCGTCGGTCAGGCAGCTCGGTATTTTGGCGTACACAGATGTACTATTTATGACTATCTTTCAAACGAAAATAAACCGTTGCCATATCTTAAATCTCCTACTAACGGGAGATATGTCTTTCTTGGTCAGACCCTGATAGAATATAAACAGGGTGGCCTTCCGAAAAAGGGGCGAAAACGTAAGTCTGGAAAGAACTAACCTTTATCTATCAGTTCCAGCAGTACCAAGGAAAGTCGAAAAACCGGTCAGGTTTCTCGGCGATTTCGGATAGGTCGATAGCGAGAAGCCAGGCACGGATGCGGATGTCATCCATGTCAGCTACGGCTTGGGAATACCGGTTTGGGGATGTTTTCCCGGATATTTCAAGCCACTCGCCTGCATAACGCTCGGGGTCGAGGGCATCGACAAAAGAGATGATCTCGTCAACGAGCGTTATCACCTGACCATCTGTAATCTCTGCGGTAAAGCAGAATGGCACGCCGCCAAGTGTCTGGCGGTAGAAGTCGTAATATCGCTTACCATTCTGTGAAAGCGTTAGTTTGACGTGCCATCCGTTCTTAGCCGCTATTCTTACAATATCACTATGAAGCATGATTATTAAATGATTAAATTACACACTCAGACCTGCCATGTCCGTGATGGATATGGCAGGTCGTTTTATAGGTTAAATGGGAACAATCAGTATTCCTCCGGTACCTCCATTTCCTTTATCGCGTCCAACAGTTCCTCTATCATCTTCTCGGTAGCCTCCATATCTTCAAGCACGGCTCTCATGCGGTATGGCGCACCACGTTTGCCATGCCCAAACTGGTCAAGCCACAGATATGTCTCGGAGTCGACATCAAATCCCTCATAGTAATTGTCGATGTCCTCGATAAGAGAGTTGATGTTGGCACAATTCATGGTCGCACTGAATGAAAAGTCTCGTCCGGCAGGGCTGAACTTGGCAAATTCAAACTCGCTTTTCTGCTCCTTGTAGATTATGCCGGCCTCCACTTTCCAGCCTTTGGCTTCGGCACATGCCACTACCACGTCGGTCAAATCATCAATATACATAATCGGTCGGTGTTTGTGTCAGCCGTGGCGGAGAGATCCACGGCTGACTAATTGATTAATCCTCAAACCTGGCGAGAAAATTCCGGAGTCTGTCGTCACGAAGGTTTTTCAACGCTGTCGGTTTGAAGTTCGCTTGCTGTCTTACCTGAAGTTTGCCATACCCTTGTGATGTAAGGTCTAATTCTACCTCGGAGAGTTCCTTCAGCGACACATAGCCGTATTCATCTTCGAGCAATCCGATCACAATGCCGAACATGATGGTATCTCCATCCTCACTCTCACCCTCAAGTATGAACCATCGGGCTGAGCCTATTGCGAAGATGGCACGGCATATCGCATCCTTTCCCTTGCCGTCCTGGGAGTAGAGAGGAAAGTCCTTTAAGGCTTCCTCCAGTTGTGGTGTCTGTAGTCTACACATATCAGTCAAATTCTATTTCGTCATCGTATAATTCTATTCTCGCGCCACTGCTTAATTCAATGATAAGGCGGTAGCCGCTGCGACCTACTATTGTTCCTCGGCGATAACCACGCCACGGCTCTTTGAGGTCACACTGCCGTCCGTACTCGGGGAAATCCGTTTCGTCCATGTCGTTATCTGTTTTTGAGTTCGTAATATTGAGGGTCATATATTAAGCTCAAATCAACCAGATGTCCGTATGCCTCGTTTGCGAGACGTGATGCCCACTCGTTGCGGTCATCAAACCGTCCTTTCTGATAGTTGTGCGCAAGCGATTTCATGAAACCGACGCAAACCTTGAAAGCCTGCTGTTGGAGATAGCGGTGCATGGTTGTCATAGCCATGCCGGTCTTTTCCGTGCTGCTCACCTTGCCGTTGACAAAGTTCTCAAACTGCGCCACAAATGCCTTGTCGCCATCTGCGATTTTCATAAAGTCTATGTCTGTGTTCATATTGGTTGGTGATTATATTGTTGCCTGATTGTAGATTTGTGGTTCTGGCGACACATTATAGATATAGTCGCCACAGCGCACCAGAAGGCAGTGCGGTCCATAATAGAGCTTCTTCATGCCCCGTACACTCCCTGTCTTGTGGAAATTCGGGAAGCGACTTATGCCGACTCGCTTGCCTTCTTCAATGGTCATTCTCTTTACTCGCATAATCAATAAGTTTTGAAATGTTTGAGTTTTAATTCTTTTCCCTTTTGTGAAGCTCTTTGAGCTTCTTCGGCAGGGCTGGCCGTTTTTCGTGCAAGTCTAAACTGCGGCCGGAGTGAGCATAAGGCAAGTGTGAAGGCGATGGCAAGACCAGGATACCCAAATTTTGGAGGAATGATAAAATTTGTGGAGGCTCATGGGCGAGACTCGACGAAAAGCGCAGCGACACTTGACGTTGCTCACGGACGCAGTAACTTCGCACAGAAAAATGCCTCCCTGCCAAGACTCAATCGACTAAATCGGAAAAGGTTGATAATTAATCTCACATGAATGAGACTGTAAATGGAACTGCGAACTGTAAAATTCTAATTATCAGATGTTCATAAAAAAGGTTTCCCAGCTAATATGCATGAATGGTTTCATTACATACGCAGAACTGATAAAAGTAACAGGATTGTCATTGTCGAGAAGTCATATCGCAAGAATTATATCAGATCTTAAAGAATATGGCTACATAGTCAGAAAAGGAAGGGTAAAATCCGGCAGTTGAGAAGTTCGCAAATCTTTGACGGACTGAAATACGATAGAATTTACATTGAAGTGACCAATATATGAAATTGATTGCTTCATGTGCAAGACTTTTAGGGCGTAAAACCCAAAATATTAAATATTTGTTGTAACTTTGTAATCGTAACAGCACGAAAATATGTCAGAACAGGAAATGAATTCATACCGCTTCACTTCGGGACAGGAACCGAGTGACGAGATGCTGGCACAGCTTATGAAGGAGGTGGCTCATGATGCCAAGGTGCGTCAGGAGCAGGCCACTTCTGCCTATTTTTCTGAAATGCGCCGCAATGCCGAAGCAAAAAAAGCTAAATGGGCAGACCGCATAAACAGCGTGATAAATGGTTAAGCCAGGAAGAAGGCCGGAACTCATAGTGATTGCCGGGCCCAATGGGTCGGGCAAGACTTCCGTGACGCAAAAATTCCTTCATCATGAATGGGCTGATGGTACTGTCTACATTAATCCTGACCAGATTGCCAATGATAAGTTCGGCGACTGGAACTCACAGAAGGCGGTACTTGAAGCCGCCAATTATTGCGCTGAGTGGCGAGAGCAGTGTCTTCGTGACAAAATCAGTTTTGTGTTTGAGACAGTATTCTCTGCGGAAGATAAGATTGATTTCCTTGTCCGTGCAAAAGAGGCCGGATTTTTTATTCGAGTGTTCTTTATATCTACGAGTCATCCGTCCATAAACGCCTCTCGAATAGCGAAGAGAGTTATGGAAGGCGGACATGACGTGCCAATCAGGAAGATTATATCCAGATATACGAAGTCTATTGAGAATTGCGGGATTATTGCCCGTATGGTCGACCGCTTGTATGTCTATGATAATTCAGTCAATGATAGGGATGCTCAGATTCAGTTTCGGCTCAGTAACGGAAAACTGGAGAAGATGTATGTCAAGGAACTTCCGACATGGGCAAAAAACATTATACCAGACCAATGATAAACGTTTCACATACCCCATACGAACAGATTTACGCTCTTGAACAGGCCATTCGTTCTGCCGTTCAAGAGCGTATTGACACAGATCCGGATGTGGCGGACTGCTACCTTCGTATAAATCCGGACAACTGGCTTGTCCAGGTGATGTATATTGAGGAAAGCAATCTGACCGCTCCAAACCGTGACGTCGCTCTTCTCAACCTTATGATAGACCTCAAAAACTCCTATGGCGGTAATGAAGACTGGGTGCTTAATGACGAAGCAATCCATGATCTCGCAAAATCATACGGAGAATTGATTGAGATAGATTACTGCTTGAACTAACGACTATAGTAATGTCTGAAAAAGAAGAAGAGATGTTGGATGAATCTTGCGAAGCGGAGACTTCATCACTACATACAGAGTCGGATGAATGCAGTTGCCCTGATTGCCAAAAAAGGAAGAAGCATTACATCCAGATAATTGACGTGGACAGATATATAAACGCATTAAACGACTGGGATTGAACAATGGTTGGAGCAGTAATCGGAGACCTTGCATCATGGACATGGGAACATGATAAAACATGTTTCTATGAGCGTCTTGTTTCTCCGGACGCAAGATTGTCAGGTTATGGTCTGCTTCCTATAGTAATGTGGCCGATGATTAATGAGGGAGGTACAATCCTGAAACATCGACTATACATGATATGCGGTAAGGCATTAATGCACTGTCGGGCTGACGGAGTGATAATCCCGGACGATTGGCATAGATGGGGAACCACCGACTACGACAAAGCTATACCGTTTGAGTTGAAGGTCGCCATGATAATCGGCGCAATCGTCGACAGCGGCTTCCTCCCAAAAGAGCGACAGTCTCAAGTACATTGGAGTTCATTCTTCCATGGAGGGAAGCAAGAGGGATATGCAATGCTGATGATGCGCATTTTGCGAAGATTGAATGAAGGTGCGACCAAAGATGAAGCGATCAATGATATACCATCTTGTGTGATAAATTACTATCCATCGGGAGAGAATCATTCATGGCACGACCTTTTAGAGTATATAACCTTCGCTTGGCGTTGTTTCTATTATAGCTGGGATTTCACATCTGCACTTCATAATGCAGCCAAATGTCCTGCAAATCGTCATCTGGCGATGGTTCTGACAGGAGCTTTTGCCGAGGCAATGTATGGGTGTTTATATTCAATGACTAAAAAGAAATTCGGAGGCAATTACGAAGCTATTCAGTACCCTACTAATGTGGTAAAGCAGTATGGAAAGATTCTAGTTAAGGCGAGAGCATACGATTATGACCATCGTTATTTTTTCAAGAAAAACGATGCTCTTTCAAATGTCGAAAAACACTGTTGGCATGATATAGATAATCCCTACGCCGACAGGGAAATAGACGAGGATAAGAAAAAGAAACTTTTCAGAGCATACTTTACAGACTGGGATAATCGCTATGGTGTATATCTCGATGATGGATGGCTTTATGTTTATCGAAGCCGCTGTGTCCTTTTAAGATTCAAGCTTGCAGCCCGGCAGGACACCACATATAGTATCGTCGATTTGCAAATGAGCAACGATGATCATGCGAATGTAGAGGATTTGGGGGAGGTATTATATTCAATCAACTATAAAGACCAATAATCAAATCATGACTGATATAAAGATTGTTACACGCAATTTGAATTTCGATACATCATCGAGAGATTCTTCGAGTCCTTGTAGAGTGAACTGTGGCGCGTCCTGAATGGTATTGCTGGAAGCACTTGTCTATGGCATATCCGCACAATTTGCATTGGTTCTTATATATCGAGTCAAAATAACTAATCAAAATATGTTACATACATTCTTTTTCAGTCCATCAGGCACGACCTGCAAATACGCAAAGGCTATGACAGAAGCCTTTGGTGAGTATTCCCAACAGATAGATCTTACGCATGGAGCCTGTGAAGTTGAATGTGATCTTGTGAATGGAGATACTGTTCTGTTGATTGCCCCTGTTTATGCAGGACGTATACCTGAGATGGCTGCGAAACTATTTCGTCGGATTGACGGTTGTGGAATGAAAGCAATTGTCGCCGTCGTTTATGGTAATCGCGACTATGATGACGCATTGCTCGAACTTATAGACATAGCGACGGAAGATGGTTTTGAGGTGATAGCAGCTGGAGCTTTCATCGCTCAACACTGTATCTTTCCCAAAGTAGCCAATGGAAGACCCGACAAACATGACATTGAAATTGCCGTTGACTTCATCAGACGAGCAAAACAGTCTGGCAAATTAGATATTCAAACTGTAAAAGGTAATCGACCATACAAGAAGCCGGCAGCAATTCCACTGCGTCCTCAGACCGATGAAAAGGAATGCCGTTCATGCGGTGTATGTGCCCGTGAATGTCCTACCGGTGCTATTGACCCAGTAACACTGGCAACAGACAAAGACAAGTGCATCACGTGCTGCCGATGCGTTGCTGTCTGTAGCACTCAAGCCCGCAAGTTCAAGGGTATCATGTACGCAACTGTGGAAAAAGTATTCTGCGCTCAAAATAGCAAGCGTCGTGAACCGGAGTTGTACTTATAATATTCAAGCCATCAGTAATGAAAAAGATACTGTTTCTTCACGGATTTACCTCTAGTGGTTCTTGTGAGATAGCTTCGACACTAAAACATTCATTGAATGGAGTAGCCGAGATAATTGCTCCCGACCTTCCTCTCCATCCTTATAAAGCTATGGATATGCTTCAGGATATTTGTGAAAGCGAGCAATTTGACCTTATTGTCGGTTCAAGTTGTGGAGCTTTCTACGGGCAGCAACTTGTGAGATTTACGGGAGTTCCCGCTGTTCTTGTAAGTCCATTCTTTAGAATGACTGAATTTTTGAAGCCCCGCATCGGTTGGCATGAATATAAATCTCCACGCATAGACGGCAATCAACAATTTGAAATCACCGACGAGCTTATCAGAGAATTTGGAAAGATGGAAGAAGAACAGTTCGATTGTTATGATGGATTTAATAGGAACCGTGTCTGGGGTATGTTTGGCTCAAAGGATACAATAGCGCATTTCCGAGATGAATTTGAAAAATATTATTCCATCTCCATCGACTTCGACGGTCCGCATACTATGACAGCCGAAAATGTTCGTAAAGATCTCATTCCGGTGATTTGCAAAATGCTGGATGAAGTAAAACCGATAAGAGAGCGATACTTCCGCCATTTCAAGGGAGGCAAATACCAACTATGCCATGTCGCCAAAGATTCCGAAACTCTGAGCCGAATGGTAGTATATCAAGCGCTGTATGGGAAATACGGTTATTGGGTTCGTCCCGAAAAGATGTTTTTCGAGAGAATAACTCGCGAAGGGAAAACATTCCCTCGCTTTTCAGAAATCAGTAAGGTATCGGATTGAGTAGTTACTCGGCTCCTAAACTCTAGTCCAAAGATTATTTCTTCTTTGGCAATCGGATTTTGCCGTTTTCAGATTCCCAGGATTCGATATATGCGGTGAGGGCATTCCCTACTACGTTCTTCAGCAGCTCGCCATCGACAAGCGAAATATACTTGATCTTGCGGACCAGCTCGGGATCCACGATAAAAGTGGCCCGCACTTCTGCCGTCTTGGAACCGTTCTCGCCTTTGCGAGGACGGCCTACATTCTGTCTGCGTCTCGACTCTAGATTATCCCTCATTTCTTCGGTAATCTCCGAAATTGCGGTTGCCTCCTGAGCAGTTTCAACTGGTTCTGATGAAGCAGGCTTAACATCACCCATAATTCCGCTCATCAACGAAGCTAAGTTCTTCTTTGCCATAGTTTACAATTATATGATTTATCCACAAATCGAAAAGTGGATTTGTTGATTAGTAATATTGTTTACCTATTTCTCTTCTCTTGCAATTATCTCCTCAACCAATGCTTTGTAGTCTGATGCGCCGTTGCTTTTTGGGTCGTACTCAAAGATTGACTGTCCGGACAACGGCATTTCAGCAAGAGCGATATTCTCACGGATTTTTGTCTTGAAAACTTTATCTCCATACCGGCTGTCAATCATCTTGACAACTTCCTTGTTGAGATTGCGGTTATTGAAACGAGTGAAGAAAACTGCTCCAAGTTCTAGATGTGGATTGACTCGCTTGCGAACTTCCGTAACTACATCGTCAAGCATGGCCAAACCTTTCATCGGCAAAGCCTCAGCTGTAAGCGGTATGTACAGCTTATCAGACGCGACGAGCGCATTTGTTGTGACAATGCCGAGCGACGGCGGACAGTCGATGATGATGTAATCGTATTTGTCAGCATAGTCTTCAAGGGCCGATTTAAGGATACCTTCTCTGGCTATCTTCGTAGCCATGTCGATTTCGGCCCGTGCCAGTTCCAAGGAAGCCGGCACAAGGTCCAGGTTCTCCCTGACATGAACAACGGGAAGAGGTGCATCCTTGACCAAGGTATCATAGACGCTGCTCCCCGGTTCCTCGTTCTGCGTAAGCGTGAACGTGAGGTTCTGCTGTGCGTCAAGGTCGATCAGCAGAATACGTTTTCCAAGGATGGCGAGTGCGTCTCCAATGGATGCGGTGGAAGTAGTCTTGCCTACGCCACCCTTATGGTTGGCTATTGTGATAATCTTTGCTTTCATATCAACTCTATTATTTAATTACAAAGTTACTAAATTATTTTGATATAATATTATTTGTTTACCTATTTTATTTGAGAAATATCCGACATTCGCCTCACGGCGAAAGCCGGATGTCAAACATTTCAGAACTATGCCGTTACCTTTGCCTTTATGAAGCGATAGGCGTTTGAATTAACAAGATTTATTATGCGGTCATGATACTCCGAATTTCTATTGCAGACTCCTCGGCTCTGAATGACCTTATTCTCAATGAGGGAATACTCTACAGTTTCGATGCGGTTGCCTTGTTTATCGTGAGCCGATAAAACGATAGTATCTGTCTTGGCGTAGTAGTTGCACTTGAAAACGCAATGGTGCATTGCTTCTCCCTCGGCTTGATATGCCTCTATGCTATCAAGGACAGAGACTTCAATCTCTCTGTCTTTTATGACTATGCCGAAATAACATGATTTGGTTTGGAAGAAATCCGCTTCTCGCTTCTTCGCTTTTCTTAGTTCCTCGGCTCTCCTGCGCTTTTCATCCTCGGTGGTTATCTTTTTCAGCCAAAAGTCATGCGCTGTTCTGAGGTTATTGGGGCAGATATATTTTACGCTCCTAATATCACGTCCGGATTTTTCAAGTAAACTTATAAGGTCGCACCACAATGTGTAATCCTCAATCTTATATCCGTTGCGCATTGCAATCTTGTGGGAGTTCCAGCACTTGTCAAGCATACTCTTATTACCAAGAAAATAGCTTACAGCTTTGTAGTTACCGGCTTTCAACAGTGTCTCAATTCGAGTATCGTTCAAAAGAGCTTTCATCAATTCAAATGGATGACAGTCCGGAAGCATACCTTTAAGACCGTTTCGTTTCAGTATAGGAATTGCATTGTATCGCGGATAAACCCACGCATTGGCTATAATGTGGTGCACTTCAGACATCCCTCTGAGTTCGATGCGTGACCCCCAATCAAAACAATCCTGATAGTAACCTAACGTCCGTCTCTTGGATGTCAGTGCTGTCTGTCCGTCCGCATTAAGCCATAGACGGCAAACCTCCACGTTGTGTGCTTCAAACATAGAGCCTTTTTTGAATTTCATCGTCATGAGAAAAACTCTCTCAACTTGGAAGCCGTCCACTTCATCAAGGGTTGCGAAATAGACACTATCTTTCTGTGTGCGGTCAAGGGTGTTCTTGATAACAAGCCTATGTCCACAATGAGGGCAAACTACATAAATACCTTTTCCCTCGTGTCTGAACTTATGTCCACAATCTCCACAAGTGGTCAAACCACTCGGTACTCTAAATGCCGGATGTTTGAACAAGTGCTTTATCGCCCAGTCAATCGCTTTGGGAGATATGGCAGTCAGCCTCTCGTTGGAGGCTGCCACCAACTTATCGAATTTAGTCCTCGGTTTCATTGATTTAGAAATCAAAGAGTGAGAGTTCGGGTTGTTTGTTCTCCTGTGGCTTGACCGCCTTGGGCTTAGAGTTGCGTGTCTGTAACTTTTGAAGTTCCGCGTCTTGGAAACGTTTAAGAGCAAGAGCCTTTTGCTCTGCTTTTTCCTCCTCAGTCAGCTCAACATGGTGATTGACCACCACATTGCTATTGATTGGCTTCCCGATTTCAATGTTAGGCTCGTCAATAACGTGAACTGCCATGCCGTAAATCTCATCATCGGAGAAGCCACAACAGCCGGATGCCCTGACTTCATTGAGAATATAAGTCACAACATCATCAATAGTGCGAGTTGTAGTTTCATACTTGACGCGGAATAGTTCATCCTCCTGCGCTTTCTTGTCAAGATAGGTCTTGATACTAGTTTTGAAATGGTCTGTTCCTTTCATTGGTCTGAAATGTTTTTGAATGTTTGGGTGCTGATTCGCTTCGCGCATTTCACTATTGCTCGGCATAACCAAACAAGTTTGTTTCTGCGCTCGCTTAAACGTTCAATTCTTTTCCCTTTTGTGAAGCTCATTGAGCTTCTCCGGCAGGGCTGGCCGTTTTTCGTGCAAGTCAACGACTGCGGACATAAGGGAGGATAAGGCAAGTGTGCAGTCTGAGGGCGCAGACGGAATACCCAATTTTTAGCATAAAAATTGAGGAAGGCTGTCGGCAAGCACTCCGACCGCAAGCATAGCGTCACTTGACGTTCCTCCTGTCCGCAGTAACTTCGCACAGAAAAACGCCGCCTGCCGAGACCTCAATCACCACAAAAGAGTAATGAAGATGTTCAGATGCCAACATGTAAGATCTTTCCTGAGAAGCGTCTGCTGTATATCCCCAGCCTTCTTATAAGAGTCGGTTTTCATGGACAGACATAAACGCGTGAGCAATTGAAGAGTAGCCGCAGGCATCTCATCAATGCTCTGGCGTTGATGCCGTCATAGATGAAGGCGTCGATATTGTCCCGGATATTCAGCTGGTTCTTACTCGGTGTAGTAGACACGGAGGAAGTCAGTCGGCATTGTATTCCACGGTAGGCACATACGCTAACGCTGAGCCACATGAAATATGGCTCTTTGTGTTGGCGTGTGCCGTTTTCGCGAAGCCGTGGTCATCCAAGATTCCGGCACCAATATCCTTAAGCGAAGCCTATGGATGTTTGGTGTCCGGGCAAGTAATAGTTTTCAGACTTGTTTTTCGAGATAGGCACAGACGCGAAAGCCATTGAAGTGCAGCCGAAGGCAAACCTCGATGGCTCTGGCGTCTGTGTCGTCATAGAAGAAATCGTCGATACTATCCCAGATAATCGGCTGAATCTTACTCGGTGTTGCAGACACGGAGTAAGTTATTCGACATTGTTTTCCAAAGTAGGCACATACGCTAACGCAGAGCGACATGGAATGTGGCTCATCGTGTTAGCGTGTGCCGTTACTGCGAGGCCCTGGTCATCCAAGATTCCGGCACCAATATCCTTAAGCGAAGCCTATGGATGTTTGGTGTCCGGGCAAATCATCGTTTTCAGACCTGACTCCCGAGATAGGCACACACGCGAAAGACATTGAAGTGCTACCGAAGGCAAACCTCAATGGCTCTGGCGTATGCGCCGTCATAGATGAAGACGTCGATACTATCCCAGATATTCGGCTGGATCTTACTCGGTGTGGCAGACACGGAGTAAGGCAGCCGACAAATTTTCAAGGAACGGCGTCAAGATATGCCGATCACCTTGTATGGCACTCCGCGCTTAATGGCATAGTCTATCGTGAACTTGGTTCCTGGGCTTGTGCCATCCCATACAGCAAGCAGGAAATCACAGTTTTCTACTATCTGGATATTCCTCAACAATGGAGCCTTCCTTCCGTATTTATTATAATCCGAAAGAAACTCTATTATCGGAATGTCATTTTTCAAAGCATATTCCTTTGCATAAGTGTCCACACCTTTGGCTCCCCCACTAACTATCGTGTCGGGAACAAACGGGAGTAATGATGAAATATCAATGGTTGGGCAGCAACGGCTGCCGACAATAGCGAGTCTCATACTCAATTTATTTCAATTAAACCAATTGCAGGTGGCACTTATAGCCAGTAAAGACGGCTCTACCTTTACATATTTTCTCAATGCCTTTCTTGCTCGGCTGAATGTGAAGCCAGTGTTGACTACATTATCCAAAAGGAAGATGTTGGGATTGGATTCCAATGTCTCTCTACAGTCTGCGCTCTCCTTAACTTTCAATCCCGTCCTAACTCCTTTGAGAGAAGTCTTGGATTTCTTGATGTCATAGAGTTTCTTCCGAGGTGTTCCCGAAAGGATGTCGACCACCACACAATCCTGACGGATAATCCTGATGGTATTGGCGAGTTCCAAAGTATAATCGGCTTTGCCGGAGGACTGCGGAACAGGAATGAGTACCGCATTCGGAGTGAGGATATGAGATAGAAGAAGTGCGGCCATGGCAATGGCGGTAGTATCGCATTTCTTTACATCCTTTGATAGTTTCCTCAACGAATGAGGATATACCTCAGTATTGTGGTACATCTTGCCGTAAGAGCCTAACACCCTTACTTCCTTAATGGTAACCTTATCCTTACTCCGTTTCATAAGCATCTCAATTACTTCCCTTTTGTGAAGCTCATTGAGCTTCTCCGGCAGGGCTGACCGTTTTCGTGCAAGTCAACACTGCGGACATAAGGGAGGATAAGGCAAGTGTGCAGTTGGAGGGTGCTGACGGAATACCCAATTTTTAGAAGGAAAAATTGTGGAAGGCTGCCGGCAAGCACTCTGACCGCAAGCGTAGCGTCACTTGACGTTCCTCCCGTCCGCAGTAACTTTGCACAGAAAAACGCCGCCTGCCGAGACCTCATACAAAAGTGAACAAGGAGAATAATCTTATAAAGCTACGCAAATAGAATGCGTATCAGTTTTGTAATTTCGCATCCGATTTCAGCATTTTATTTCAGCATTTGAATTACCTAAACGCTGTAATCGACTTAAATACGCTTGGTTATACAAAAAAATTCAGTTAACTTTGCAACCGCTTTCGGGCAAATGAAATTCAGAACAATGCAGATACCGCAACACAACATATCATCAATATGGCGCCGCCGTAGCTATTATAGCTGCAGCGTAAGTTGCTATTGCTTTAGCTTTAGCAGCTATTGCAGCTTGCTTGAAGGATGGTTCCGGCGATATCGCTATTGTATCTGCGTCTGATTTCATATTATTCAGACAATAAGGAGACAGTCGGAAAGTCCTGAAAAGCTTTCCGATTTTTTGTGCCCTGTCATGGCCACATAATCCTTATTGTCACGGCATGGCACCAATTAATATTTTCAAACTATGAATGATTTTTATCACTGCCATGCCAGTAAACAAGAATGCTTTATTAAGATACAAGACAATCGACCGGTGCTTGAGAAACAAGTACAGGCGGTGGACTCTGGATGACCTTGTCGAAGCTTGCTCCGATGCGCTATATGAAATGGAGGGTATCACCAGGGGCGTCTCCGTAAGAACTGTCCAGGCCGATATTCAGATGCTGCGGTCTGACAAACTGGGCTACAATGCCCCGATAGAAGTTTATGACACCAAATACTACAGATACGAAGATCCTGATTACTCTATAACAGATTCTCCGATAGCCGATGACACATACGAACTTGTCATAAAGGCAGTCCGGATGATACGTCATAAGGGAGAATCTTCGACAGAAGATCTCGGTGACATTCTCGAAAAAGTCGGCGAACGGCTCAATGCCTTGCTGATTCATCAATAATGAAGGCTTCCGATAAAACCGAAAGAATTTAACGGAAGCCTTCATTCTGGAGTGAGAAGTCGGATTTGAACCTACGAATACCGGTTTTGCAGACCGGCCCCTTAGACCACTCGGGCATTCTCACATATTGTTCATTTCAGTTGGGGCGGTAGGACTCGAACCTACGATGTCCGAAGACGGGAGATTTACAGTCTCCTGCAATAGCCGCTATGCGACACCCCATTTTTAGTGGCACAGGCAGAAGGACTTGACTCGACGAAGCTCTGAGCGCAGAGCCAAGCTTGCTTAGGCTTTGCCGAGGAGCAAGGAGTTGGCTGAAGGCAACCCACGACTTTCGGTTTTGGAGACCGACGCTCTACCAACTGAGCTATACCTGCATATTACGGTGGACACTTGTGGACTCGAACCACATTTTCAGGATTTTCAGTCCTGCGCATACACCATGTCTGCCAAGTGTCCATTTTGCGGAAGCAGAAAGATTCGAACTTTCGGAGCCTTTTGTGAGGCTCGGCCCCTTAGCAGAGGGCTGGTTTCGACCACTCACCCATACTTCCTTTTGTTTGACACTGCAAAGTTATATAGGCCGCCCGCAGCCTATCTGCGTAGCCAGAAATTATTATCAAAAAATAAAGAAATACGTCAATTTTTAGAATGATATTCTAACCTCATAGCTACAATATCCGTCGAACATGATAACTTCGGACCAGCAATATCGAGTAGCCTAATCTATGGAAACATCCCCATGGCTGACTGCCATGGGGATGTCACTCAAATAAGGTCATTAACTTATATGTTCCACAACTCAGGCGATTACTTTATCAGTCACCCTTCTTGTGAATATGCGGTTTTAGTGACTTAGTATTTCCCGGAGTTTTCTTGTTGTCGCGTTGACGACGATCTGGTTTGCCTGTAGATATGGCAATTCTCTTAGGTCCTGGTTTTATGCCCATATTATCATTTCTTTGTATTATACTTAGAACTCATAGCCGAGTTTTATTGAGATGCCCTCGCAGTCGAGTTTGCGGGGTGAGCGTGTGTAGTTCATGCTGCTGGAACTGGTGAAGCGATCGAATGTCTCGAATTCCAGTTTCTCATAGGTATAGCCTATTGAGAGTGATAAAGCTTGATTCCCTTTTGTCAGCATTCGGCAACCGGCGGAAACATTTCCATAGAATCCATCGTTGTTTGTGACGAAGTAACCGAGTTTGAGATCTACGAATGGCGCGAATTTACGCTTCATGAACGTCCCACGGAAGTCTGCGAAGATCGGTATGCTTACCTTTGAATCGCGTTTATCCAATGGTATGTCCATACCTTTTGTCTTGTAGGATTGCATGAAATGGAATCCTACACCACCGCCTACAAAGAAATAGGGATTTACCTGATACCCGTGAGTGGTGCTTACCTCGAATCTGCCGAAATCATAGTCCCCAACACCGATTGTATAGCCCAGATCAGCGAAACCATGATACCCCTTGATGCTCTGAGCAAAGCAGCCGGTAGCCATCATTATCATGGTAAGAAGAAAGAGAATCTTTTTCATATCCTGAGATCTTTTGAAATTAATCCATGTTTTTGACATTGAGGTCTTCCTTTATCTGAGCAGGGTCTGTAACATCCTTATATAGGAGCCAGTGCAGCACATTCTGATTGCTTACAGTAACCACATAAGCCTGAATGAATTTCCAGCCACGTTCACCCATATAGTTCATTGCGGCGACCATGCTGTTGAACTTGATGTCCCTACCATTCTCATCAAGGAGGGTGTAAGCTTTGGTTGCAGACTGGAATTGGCCCAGATCTACCGATACTTTCACATTCTTGTTGAGGTTAAGGAAGTTGGTACCTGTCCCTAGTAACTCTGCATAAACTCTTTGAGTCGGTTCTTCTGCCGATGCGATTGCACTGATGCTAACCATCAATACGGTCATTAATAATGCAAGTAAGATCTTTTTCATATTTCACTGTGTTTTATCGTTTCACTGCACGAATCTCCATGCTGGATGATCCCATTGTTAGAGATAGCTCTGCATTTTTACCGCTTAGGCTTTTGACGTAGTATGTGCCGTAAAGCTCTCCATCAATATAGGTTTTAATGGTTTTACCTGATACTGTATATGTGCCACCACCGTTACCCAGTGCGCCTCGACCGTAGTAACTTCCATCCTTATTAAAAGCGATGGAGAGAGCCATGCTGGGGTAATTTGAGATGTCAACCCAGTCCGTGTCGCTGAACTTTACCGACGTGGCATCCCACGTCCCGATGATTTGAGTCTTGATGTCGTCCGGTTCGTCCTTATCATCAGAGCACGCCGGAAGGAACACCATGAGAGTTGTAAGGAGCAACATCAGTGAAAACACTTTCTTCATAGTTTTTGACGAGGGGGATTTATTCCTCGTGCTGCAAAATTACAACTTATAGGTTCACCCTATTTGCACCTTTGCGATAAAAACGTTACCTTTGCGTGTCGTAATAATATTTGATATGCCAAACACAAAAAGTTCCGACATACGGTATAAAGTGCTTGACCGATGTCTTCGACAGGGTGGTTATTCCACATCAGAGCTTATGAATGAGGTTAATAAAGAGTTGGAGTTGCAGGGATTCCCTACAGTCTCGGCTTTGAATACCATTAGACAAGACATGGATCATATAGGAAGTTCTTATCCTGACATCTGTATTGTTGATAAAAAAATCGGTAGGAATGTCACGTACTCATACGAAAACCCTGAATCATCAATTTTCAGGCTTCCGTTCAACGATGATGAACTTGCTCAGTTGTCTCAGTGTATGGCAATACTGTCTCGGTTTGAGGGGACACCCCAGATGGAATGGATGCATTCCTTTATCGAACGTTTTAAGCTTTCGCTAAATATAGACGTTGACGGAAAACATGTTGTCGGGTTTGATGAATGCAAGTATCTTAGGGGAAAAGAATATTTCGCCACACTTCTTTCTGCAATTTGCAATAAAAGAGTGCTTGCTATCGGATATAAGAGCTTTCAACGAGGCGCTGTCAAGGAGGTGCTTTTACATCCGTATTATATTAAAGAATACAATAACCGATGGTTTCTCTTGGGTAGAGAACATGGCTTTGATTCAATATCTCATCTTGCGTTCGACCGAATTGAACATATTAGTACCGTCACTGGGGTATCGTTTATTGAAAATAATGATCACGACTTTAATGACGAGTACTTCTCTGATATAATAGGAGTTACCAAGCATCTCGAAATTGAGCCGCAAAAAATCAGACTTTGGGTTTCTCCTTCGCTTTATCCATATGTACAAACAAAGCCGCTTCACGAAACCCAAAAGCTCAAAAATACTGATGCAAACGGCTATGAGATAGAGATTGAAGTACGCCCAAATTTCGAGCTTGAGCAACTTATCTTGTCCTACGGCGACGGTATGAGCGTATTGTCTCCAGAAGGTTTAAAAGAAGAAATCAGGACAAAATTGGAGTCTTCATTGAAAAATTACGATTTAGTTCATGTAGATTGAACATATTTTTTGTAACTTTGCATTATGGAACCAGTTGACCAGATAATAGAGGAGCAGAAAGTCGATACCAGCGAGACCTGGTTGTGGGAGGCATATCCAGATGCTTTCCGCAAGCTTCTTATTGACCATAGTTCCCGACATAATATAATTTGGGCCACCGATTCCTACGAGCATCTTGGAGATGGTTATCGGTTTGATGACGAGATTACACCTGAAAAGATAATCGGAGATAACGGTCTTATAATTCGTCCTCGCGCTCTAAAAGACCGGGACGAACAGATTCGTCGAGTCAAGGATAAAGCTGAGGTGTTCACCCCATCATGGATTTGCAATGCGCAGAACAATCTAATTGATGAGGCGTGGTTCGGTCGTTCGGATGTTTTCAATAGAGAAATCACGCTTGAAGACGGGACGCATACTTGGATACCTGTCGAAGGTAGAATCGAATTTCCTAAAAATAAGACATGGCAGGATTATGTGAATGACACACGCCTTGAAATAACCTGTGGTGAGGCACCCTATCTTGTAAGCCGCTATGATGTCGTAACTGGTGAACCTATTGAGCTGAGCCATCGTATCGGAATCCTTGACCGAAAGCTTAGGGTCGTCAGTGAGAACACAGAAACAAGCGGAGATTGGCTTAAGGCAGCTAAAGATGCTCTGCGAGCAACTTATGGATTTGAATGGCAAGGAGATAATCTCTTACTTGCTAGAGAAGCTCTATTCTGCACTTTCTTCGATTATTACCTTGCAAAATTTGGCAAAACAGTTCCCGACAATGCCGTGGAAGGAATTTCCTATATTGTATCTTGGAATCTTTGGCAAATGGATGGCCTTAAAATGGTCATTCCCGGCTCCTGCGATAACCAATATGTAGAAGGACTTTTTGGCGAAAGAGACAAACTAATTTGTCCAGCCTGTCAGAAAGGGGTGCGCGAGGGGCATATCGGCATAATGTGTCGAGTACGAGACTGGAAGTACTCTGGTAAAGACGAGAATAGGAAGAAGCCAACATTTGCTTCATTAATAAAGAATTAACAGATATACAATATGGCGGTATACACAACCATACAAAAGGTTAAAGCCAAGCAAAGTGATGACAATGTCATCAAGTTGCGCGACGAACAGGAACAGGCTGTTCATTACGCCTTTGTATATTTCAAAGGGCACAAACTGAAACCGTGGGATCCTGACGCCCAAAAGAAGGAGACAGGACCGAAATTCTTGTGGAACGCAAAGATGCGTTTTGGAAAAACTATTTGTGCTCTTGAACTCGCTAAACGATTAGGCGAATTGCGGGATGACCGCAGAGTGAGAAAAACTCTCGTTGTTACCCATCGTCCGGTTGTGAAGAAAAGCTGGAGCGATGATTTTAAAAAGATATTTGGAGATAACAATAGCCAATGGTTTTACGCATCGAAGTTTGATAATTCACAAGAGGGTGATTTCTATGCACTAGAACAGGCTGTCGCAAATGAAGACAAAAGTTATGTTTTTTTCGCATCAATGCAGTATCTCCGTCGTTCTTCTATTGTTGGTGGTGATGACGAGGACCAGTTGAAGAAGGATATTCTCAACAACGATTGGGACTTGGTGGTAATCGATGAGGCACACGAAGGTACACGAACCAACCTAGGTCATAAGGTCATTGACATCTTATCAAAATCAAGTACATATACCTTACATTTATCTGGGACACCGTTCAATCTTTACGATGACTTTACGGACAACCAGATTTATACATGGGATTATATAAAAGAGCAAACCGCTAAACGTGAATGGGCCGCTACGTATCCTGAAGAACCCGAGGAGAATAATCCGTATCGCGAGTTACCTGAAATGGAAATTCGCACATACAACCTTGGCTCCCTTGTGAAATCAAATTTTGGTGAAGGTGCTTCATTCAATTTTAAGGAGTTCTTCAAGGTAATTCAGGGCAATAAAGCCAAAGCAGAAGATCCCGAGCATTATGGACACTTTGTTCACGAAGACGCTGTTCAGCAGTTCTTGGATCTTATGTGCACCGATGATGACAAGAGTCATTATCCGTTCTCGACTGAAGAGTATAGAGAGTCATTTAACCATACTTTGTGGGTTGTTCCTGGTGTAAAGGAAGCAAAGGCACTGGAAAATCTACTTAGAGAGCATGAGGTGTTTGGAACGGAAGGTGGTTTCGAGATTATCAATGTCGCTGGTGCCAATGAAGACGACGAGAAAAGATCTGATGCTTTGGATAAGGTTATCAAGAGAATTGGAGATAAGCCTGACCAGACATATTCGATTACCATATCTTGTGGACGACTTACCACAGGTGTGACAGTGCGCCCCTGGACCGCGGTATTCTATCTGAAAGGTTCGGAGAATACGTCAGCTGCCACATATATGCAGACAATCTTCCGAGTTCAGTCTCCGTATCACTTTGTAGATGCCAACGGGAATTTTCGGATGAAGACCCGGTGCTATGTATTCGATTTTGCACCAGACCGTTCACTAAAGATGGTCGCCGAAACTGCAAAATTCACTACTCTCACGCAAAAAGAAAAGGAATACGTAAGCGCGACAACAAACCATCAGAAGGATGTGGAGAACATGAGCCATTTCCTTTCTTTCTGTCCGGTCATCTCTATGGAGGGTGGTCAGATGGTTAAGTATGATCCGGAACATCTGTTCGAACAACTTCATCATGTTTACGTTGACCGCGTTGTCCGGAATGGCTTTAACGATAACAGCGTTTATGACATTCGGGAACTCATGGCCCTTAATCCCGAAGAGATTAAGGATCTGAACTTGCTTGGCAATGAGATAAGCAAGACAACAAATATGGATAAGCCTAAAAAGGCGACAAATATTGATCTCGCAAAAAATGGACTTACCGACAACCAGAAAAAAGATGCAGCGGCTGGTGAGAAAAACAAGCGCGAAGGGAAAGAAGTAACTCCTGAACAGCAAGCTGCCATGGAAGCTGCTAAAAAGGAAAAAGAGGAAGAGCGTAAGGAGCGTGACAATCGCATCACTATTCTTCGCGCCATCGCACTGCGAATACCTCTCATGATGTTCGGGGCGAAAGTGGATGATGAAAATACCGGCATTACACTCGAAAACTTCACTCGCATTATTGATGATGGTTCATGGCGTGAATTTATGCCCCGTGGTGTCGATAAACCCATGTTCAACAAGTTCCGTAAATGTTTCAATGCAGCCATTTTCGTTGCCGCAGGCAAGCGGTATCGGCAATTAGCTCGCGAAGCAGACGAAATGTCAGTTGAGGACAGAATCGCCAGAATTACCGAAATTCACTCATATTTCCATAACCCTGATAAAGAAACCGTTCTTACCCCATGGAGAGTCGTAAACATGCAGCTTGGCGAAACCCTTGGCGGATACAACTTCTTTAATGAGCGCTATGATGGGCCTAATGAAGTAGAAGTGCCCGGTGAAAACGGCTCTCTGTTTGATTATATTCCTACGAACCAACCGAGATATGTAGACCTCGGATTAACAACACAGGAGGTTTTTAACTCAGAGTCTAAGATTCTTGAAATCAATTCAAAAACCGGCTTGTATCCGTTATATGTCACATATTCTTTATATCGCCAGCGGTGTAAAGACTTCACAGAAGCAGGGCTAATCGAAGATGAGAACAACTTCTCGGTAGAGGAAGAGCAGGTTATATGGGATGACATCATTCAAAACAATGTCTATGTAATCTGTAATACGCTGATGGCGCAGCGTATCACACTCCGTACCCTTCTTGGCTTCAGGTATTCCGATGACCTGAAAGGAAAGGGTATTAGCCACATTAAAGAAGAACATCTAATTGAACGTGCCATTGAAGACAAGGACTCCTTGGTTAACGACTTGCGAGCTACTGGATTCTGGAATGGCACAAGAAGCAAGGAAGTAATGAAATTTAACGCAGTAGTAGGCAATCCGCCTTATCAGGTTGTTGGAGGTAGCGGAGGCTCTAATGACGCATCCATATATCAGGAGTTTTGTGACATCTCATTCAAGGTGACCCCCCTATATTCCAGTATGATTGTGCCATCTCGCTGGTATACAGGCGGTCGTGAGAATCTCGTAGGCGATTTCAGAAAGCACATGCTTCAGTCTGGACACGTCGTAAAAATGATATCCTTTGCTGACGCCAAAAACTTATTTGAAAATGCAGAAATTAAGGGGGGATGCTGTTTCTTCTTATATAGTCCCCGTCATAATGGACGATGTAACTATTCTTTAGTAAGAGGGTCTGATAAGCTTACTGTATCGACCGATTTAAGCCGTTTTGACATTTTTATAAGGGAACCTATTCTTGCAGACATTGTTCAAAAAGTCAAGAATAAGGCATCTGAAACTATAGAAGGAATGATATCTTCTGATACACCATTCGGAATTCCAACTAATCCAGAAGAGAGTGTCAAAAATCCATTTAAGATTTATTCTGATTCCTTGGATGAACATGACACATTGCTATTCCTTATCAGAAAAGATGGACGTGGAACTGCATATATTTCTCGGAGATGTATATCTAAGAACTCTCAAGACATAGGTAAGCCTAAGGTTCTTATACCCAAAGCTTATGGCGCAAGCGAGACATTCCCACATCAAATCATAGGGGTCCCTGAAATCGCACCTGCAAATTCAGTATGTTCACAATCATACATTTATTGTGCATTTCAATCTGAAGAAGAAAGCTGGAAATTTTCCAAATATCTAAAAACTAAATTTTTGAGAGCATTAGTTTGTGCTTCAAAAGCTTCTCAGGATGCAATGAGTAAGGTTTATCGTTTTGTGCCTATGCAAGATTTCAAAACGAATAACGATATTGATTGGTCTTTGCCAATTTGTGAGATTGATAAACAATTATATCGTAAATATGGGCTTTCTGCGTCCGAGATTAATTTCATCGAAAAGATGATTAAACCAATGGAGTGATTATGCCAGATTCGTTATCTTCAAATAAACACGACGATTTCATCACATACCTGAGCAATGGGATGCTTAGGAATCGCGGTATGTCAGAAATTGAAGGATGGGCAGATTTTGTAGAAACAGAATTGCCCGAATTCATACGTGCTTATTTTGACAGGTCATTCGGCAATGCCTATGATCCATATTCTACTGATCAGTTGGAAACCTATCGGCAGAAACTCAATAGCCATTCATCAGCAGCCTCAAGACGAAATGCAGAGTTTGGCGACAAATACTCTACAGCACTAAAGTATTACAAAGGATTCCTTGAATCCAAATTATTTAAAGGCAAGGTAAAGATTAGCCGTATGGCTAATGAAATTATATCTTCAGCACATGTAAAGGGCGGTGAAGTTGTACGGAATCGGGAACTGCAGGTTGAAGATCCTCTTTGCCCGATTGAAGCAGAAGACATCAGAAGCTACACCGAAGGAGCCTTACAACAGGTGTCGATAACTCGACACGAACGTAATGCCAAACTACGTCAAGCCTGCCTTAAACATTATGGAGCTGTATGTCAAATATGCGGTATGGATTTTGGAAAAACTTACGGTCATATTGGCACCGGTTTTATAGAGGTACATCATATTGTCCCAATATCGGCTCAAGAGGGAGAACATAATGTAGACCCCATCATCGATATGATACCGCTTTGCAGTAACTGCCATAGCATGATTCATAGAGGAGCCAATGGCTCTGTATTGACACCAGATCAACTACGTGAACTTATAGAATCTAACAAATCAAATGACTAAAAGCACTGTCGCTGAAAGCGTAAAACGGCTGAATGAGTTTTACAGCAGTCGTTTGAGAGCGTTGGACGTAACCGAACCTTACGTTTGGCGTCTGCATCTCAGTGCTGATGAATTCACGCAACTTCAGGCCGACTTGAAAAATTGCGCGAACAAATCAAAATCATTACCTATCGAGCTGCTTCAAAACCAATCGATTGCAACTGCTTTGTTGGTTTACTTAGCCGAATGGTATCATCGGGAATACAGTCCTGCAATTGGGACTCGCAAATGTGTTGTCGCTACAGATTCTGCGTCTCTTAAGCTTGCATGGGAAATTTCAGGTTTCCCCATTGGCCGCTTTGTATATCGGACAGCTGGCGGCTCCAGTCTATGGAAATACTCAACTTATGTTCTGGGCGGCCTTGGAATAAACCACGAGCTTGGCAGAAATGATAATGGCAAGTTTCTTAAAGCTTTATGCCGTATATATCACGGCGAAGATGAGAATCTTCCTAATATAGACGATGCAAGTAGAGCCATCGCTTTTAAGGAATCGATTACACAGGGACATAGCCTATATTTATTCTTAAAGGAAATTCTCAGCGGTAATTATAAATACTCTGAGACAAAGACGGATTCTCTGATTAAGGCGATAGTCGGAGCTTATGATGAGGTTATTCGTGCGAAATTCCGTTCAGAATGGATTATACAACCAGAGCCTGATTCAGGATCTATGACTCGTAAGCTCCGTTTATGGCTAAATCCCGAAGAAGTTGGCGGTCAGCGGCACGAATACCTTAGCTTCAGGCATGTTAACCTTTGGGGAATAAACGATCCAGTCAATATAAAGTGGCTGTATGTAGGTATTCGATGGTTACGTGGCAAATCTTTGATAAAGGACGTGGATAAACAACATCCACTAATTAGTTTCGTAAACTCAGGAGGTGATAATGGTTTCATTGCATGGCGCATAGAACGTTCTGTTATTGTTACGGATGTGCCGGCTTCTGATTTTGATCGATATGAAATCATTGTCTTCGACACCGAAGGGAACGAATGGTTAGCGCAGCGAGAAGAGCTCGCCCATTGGATGCAGCTTTGGAAACTTGATGAATCCGTCAATTGGTCAACAATCCGTAAAGGTCAGAAACAGACTGCGGTATTATATGATTCTCGATGCTTCGCGGATATAGATTCAGATTTACTATTGGCTTTCCGCAACGGTAGTCATAGATCTATAACACAATGGCGCTGGAATTATATACCTGCTCAGATTGCGATTACAGATGAATCTTCGAAGATGCATCTGTTGTATAATCATATGGGGTACGACCAGATATTTACACGCTTATATCGTAATACCGTAAAATATCATGACGGAAACAAGATAAGCATTCTGGTCGAAGATGATGATTACGGTGAAATTGAGGAAGAATATCCGGTTGTTTTTGGTCCGGATGATGTTCTAATAAGCCACTTCAATACAAAGGACGCAGACGAAGACTCGACAACGACAACCATAGCCGACAATATTGAATATAAGCGCAATGGTAAATATGTGCCTTGGGATAAGACATCCAGGCCTCCTTATGGTTTAATCAACGTTCGAAGCATAGTTAAGGGAGAAGCGTTGCTGCTCCGTACAATTTATCTTCCCGGCCCGATAGTAAGAGATCTTGATACAAATACCATACTTTACAAAGATATAGACGACAATCAATGCACTTATCATGATAAAATTCATCGTGATAAGAAGCCATTATCATCGACTGTAGCCATCCGAATCGGAGATGCAACAGTTCCGGTTTATAGGCCGGTAAAGTTAAAAGAGATTTATCTTGACGACATTATCATATCTTATAAGGATGGTGATTCGATTGTGCGTATCCCTTATATATTGAAAGACAGATTACGCGTTACATGTTTTTCCGAGCATGGATATTCCACTTATAGTTGCAATGCACTTTCTTCAATATACCCTCTCATCGGGACTCAGAATATGGCAACTCGCGCAGCGTGGGAATCCGGTGAACAATGGGCGGCATCTATTCTTGATGCTAATGCTCCAGAATGGCTAAGCGTTTGTATTGGAGACAGACCGGACTCCGACAAGTATGGCATTTCATTCTTAAGGTGGAATGTACTGAGCGATGATGCACCCCAATCGGCTGAATATGATACTCAAATTAGCAAGGGAGATGTATTATTCCAGAATATGAGTTCCGTCAACGAACACCTGACAGATATTGCACCCAGATCTTTGCCAGTTCCACCATTTATGAGAGCCAAGGTCAACGTGCTGAACTGTTTCTTGATAGCCGAGAAGTATAATATATACTTTGATGCTTTCCCAATCTTATCTAATATTGCCCATAATGGTCGCGTCTTAGAGAAGATTGTCAAACCGTTAATAGAATTCCGTAATGGGATGTTAACGCAAAAGGACATCATAGCTTTAAAGCGATTGATTGATGAATATCAGCTTGAACTTGATAACTTTGATATTGATTTGATAACAACTTAATACAATATATGAATTTCTCCAATCTATATAATGACAATAAGGACGCTGTAGTCAGGGCATTACAATCTATGTGGTGCTCTGAGACGGACAATGCCAGCCAGACAAAATCAGCGGAAAAACTCCGTGAGATTCTGTCGGATCTCTTTGCGCCTAAAGATGCGTTCCCACTCGTACAATGCATGAACTCCTATGAGCCAGTGCATAGTGTCTCGGTGGAAAAAGCGGAAGAAATTGTCGGAGGTTTGTGGACAAGCAAATACAAGCCTTACGAGCATCAGTATTTGTCATGGAATACATTACTAAATGGGAAAGATGTTGATGGCAACCCCATGTCCATATGTGTAACAACGGGTACGGGTTCAGGTAAGACAGAGTGTTTTATGCTGCCTCTTGCTAAGGATTTGATGGATAATCAAATTTTAGGTCGAGTACAAGCGCTCTTCTTATATCCTCTAAATGCCCTGATGGAAGACCAGAAAGAACGTCTTGAGGAACTTCTCGAAACTGTCGAGAAGGAATCTGGTGTTCATCTAACCTATACTGTATACAATGGGGACCTTCCTGAGTACGAGCCAAAGCCTGATGATCATTCTGATGCAGCAGAAGTACTGAGACGACGAATATTAGAAGTGCGAGGCTGGGATGAAGAAAAGAAGGATTTCAAATTCAAACACCTGGTATATACACGAAAGCACGTTCGCAAAACACCTCCCAACATATTGCTCACCAATCCGACAATGTTGGAGTATGTACTTTTGAGAGGAGCTGACGCATCAATAATAGACCATGAAGCCAAGAGTTTGCGATGGATTGTCATTGATGAAACTCATACATATACGGGGGCTGGTGCTGCTGAAATGGCTATGTTGCTTAGACGGGTCATGCTTGCGTTTGGAGTCAGCGCTCATGATATTCGTTTTGCCACTTCATCAGCGACTTTCGGTAACGGTTCTGACCCTGAAAAAGAGAAACGGCAACTTAAAGAATTCATTTCTGGAATAACCGGCGTGTCAGTACATCAGGTTGCTCCAATAGGTGGTAAACGAATAGGAGAAGATAATATTCCCAACAATGCCGATAAGCCTCGGTGGGAAATGATATTCCACAAGGACTTTGTAAAACTTGATGAGTTATTTCCAGATAAAAACGAGACTATTGAGGAAAAACTGGCAAAACTTGATGAGATGTGTACCCGTGTTCCTAATGATGCCTCGGGTAATCCCATCATGAAAGTTAAGGTACACTATTTTTATAGAGTACCTAACAACGGCCTATATGTCAAACTTACGGAACATTCGGACGGAGCATTTAAGATCTACACACAATCCTCTGCTAATCTGGATGAAAAGGACGTTCCATTAATCGAACTTAGCCGTTGCAAACACTGCGGCGAGTTCGTGGCGCTTACTCGTCTTAATACTAATCCGGGAGAAGATGGTGGTAAGTATGAGCCCATGGAACTGGATGATAGCGATATGTTTGATATTGAAGAGGCAGAAGCCGAGGATTCAATGATGCAGTATGCCGTTGTCGGACTTTCAAATTCAGCGAGTCTTGATGGCGATTGTAACGCAGCGATGAGGGCAGAAGGAGACCGTCTTGTGCCATATCTCGATGGTCAACTGGTAGAAAATGACTGGCATCTTGTTGTGAATACCCATAACAAATGTCCGTATTGCAATTCTAAGTTAACACGCAAGAAATCTACTGAGGGGGAGGAAGTAGTATCTGATATTCCGACAGACGAAAATCATACTTATCTACAGAAGTTCCGCGCTTCATCTGAATTTATCTCAAGAGTACTTGCTCCATCGATTCTCGATCATCTGGAGAAATTCGAGCCAAAACCAGGTGAGCTCCTCTTACATGATGGACAGCAGTATATAAGTTTTGCTGACAGTCGCCAGATGGCGGCAAAGTCAACTCTTAAACAAAATCTTGAGCAGGAACGCTTATGGGTTTTCAGCACCATCTATCATGAATTGTGCATACGTAAGGCCAAGGCGGCAAAGAACCTTAAAGCAGCTAATGATTTTCGCAGGATGATGATGGATCCTAACATCACTGAAGAAAAATTTGATGAATTGAATTTGAAATTCAATCGACTTAAACGCCAAGCTAACCCGGCTTTAAGTTGGATGGATGTTGCCTCGCTTCTTAAAAATGACAAGTATTGCGAGACATTCTGTCGTCAGTTTGTCAACAGGGCAGCTGACAGTGAGGAACTAAAAGAAGATGGAAATCTGGCTGAAGGTGTGATTGACAAGTATGTTCATTCGATAATGGTGTCTCTACTTGCCATTCGTCCTGCTTCTATGTCGGCTCCGGAAACGTTAGGGATGTTCCATGCATATTATCCGCAGATAAAAGATCTGAAACTGCCGGAAGCTGTAAATGGGTTTAATGAAATATTTACTAATCCAGAAAACGAGATAAGTGACAAGGATTGGCGGGATCTCATTGAGGTATTCATGGACTACACCGTGCGTTCCAATCAGTCCTACTTCTTAAAATTGCCCAATGGCTCAAACCTCGACATATTCGCTTGTCAGAGATTCGCATCAGAGAAGCCTCATCGTCGTCCTGTAAAGAAACCGACAATTGAGGAAAATAGAGTATCCCAATCTCGTATAGCTCGTTATCTATATGAACTGATTCGCCGAGATAATTCAGGCATGAAGGATTCTGAAATCAACAGGAAGTATTTCAGAGAAATCAATGCGGTGGTTGACGCTCTTTGGGATACTCTTACTAATCCGGATAACAAACTTCTTGAAGAAGGCGTCCATTATGACACCGATAAAGAGCAGTTTGTGAAAGATAGAGGTGAAAATATCCGTTTCAATCTCGCAAACCTATCGTTCCGCCTATATGAGGATGTCTATCTCTGTGATACCAATATTGATGATTCCGGTCATCATGCTGTTTGCCTACGTCCTATAGAGACGAATTTCAAAGGACTTTCACCCTATTTGATAGGAACTAAGGCAGTGTCGCTAAGAGAGGATCTTCATGAGAAATGGGATCCGTTCCCATACTCTCAGTATGAAGACCAAATAACCCCTGAACTTGTAAATTCATGGGCGCAAGGGAATAGGACACTGCTCTGGAAAAATAATATTTGGGGTGAGAATGGAGTATTCTCACTTCGCCTTACAGATTTACACGTAAGGCCCAATTTATTTATACAGGCAGAACATACCGCTCAAGTGGATAAGAGTGTTTCTCGAATGCTTCAAAAAGATTTTAAGAAGCATAAGGTTAATATTCTTGCGTGCTCTACGACTATGGAAATGGGTGTAGACCTCGGAAATCTTGAGGTCGTAATGCTAAGTAGCGTCCCACCACAGCCTGCTAATTATAAGCAACGCGCCGGTCGAAGCGGCCGAAACAATCGTGTAACCAGTGCTTGTATCACTTTATGTGGTAGTGACGCCATCGGTCTGAGAACCGTTAAGGCTCCGCTTGAAACCATTATTAATCGGCCCGTGAAGGTACCTCAGGTAGACTTGCGAAGTCCACAGGTAGTTCAACGTCATGTCAATTCCTATTTAATCCGAGCTTTCGGCGTTTTTTCCGCAGGTGACGATGGAGGTAAATTGACGCAGATGGTTCTTAACTATTATACCCGATATACCCTTCAAAAGCAATCGGGTCGTAGAGACATCGTTGATGTGAACGGCGAGATAAAAGCTCCAACTGCAAAATTAGGCGATGAGACAGGTACACAATATGCTGCTTTCAATACTGCATGTAGTCAGGCTCTTTCCTCCGAGATAATTTCCGATTTGGAACAGCTGTTGGAAGGAACAGTCTTTGACGGGAAAGTCCTCTATGTGGTCGGACAAGCCCGAGAGAACAATGAACGTTGTTATCAGGAACTCAACACTCGTCTTGAGGACATCAAACTGGCGTTTGAGGGTACAAATACGACCGAAGAGAGATTCCAAAATAAACTGAGAATACAGTATCTCGAGATTCTCACTCAGCGACTTCTTGATTTTTGGGCTACAAGCCGTTTCACGCCCAATGCCAACATGCCTGTAAATGTGCTCACTCTTGATCTCAGTACAAGCACAAAATCCAGCTTCCTTTCTTCAAAAATATCCTCGAATCCATCCTATGGGTTACGTGAGGCAATAGCTCAATATGCACCTGGCAATTCTGTCGTTGTTGACGGCGTTGCATATATTGTACGTGGCATTGAGACTCATGATCTGTATAAAGGAATCTCAACTTACAAAAAGATTTATCGCAATAATGATAAATGTGTAGTTGATGATCCAAGTATCGATAGCCCAATACCATGGGAAGTTAACGGAAGACACTACGTAGAACTTGTCCAGCCGGTATCATTTCTTCCGGATAAGAGTGAAGATAAAAGCCGTATTATAGATAATAATCGGTTTACTCGTGTTAGCGCACAGCTCATTGACACAATGGACTGGACTAACAACGTGACGGAGCCACATCTTTTCTCTGTAAGAAGTAATCGTGAGTCTGGTAATGCCAAAATCCTCTACTATAACGAGGGCAGCGGTTTTGGATATTGCTATTGTACCAGATGCGGGCGAATGGTTCTCGAAGAGAGACAGGCTCGCGGTGAAAGTACAATTGATGATCTGCCATTGGATATGAATACTGTAATACCCAAAAAGAAGGAGGGAGAAACGGAAAGAGGACCATTGTACCACCGAGCCATCCATGGCAAAATGGTCGGTAAAGCATGCCGGGGTTCAAATGATAAAAATTATATTCGAAGGAATATGATTATCGGAGATCTTGTGCAAACTGACTATGCCGAAATAAGGATTCGACACAAGGGGGCAAATTCATGGATAAACAACCGTAGTGGAGAATTGAATTTGCTCTATACGTTAGGGATTGTTTTTACTCGCTCACTTCTTGAAAAACTTGGTAAAGAGACTGGCGCAGTCGATTTTGCCATCATGCCCAACGGTCATATATGTATCTTCGATACGAATCCCGGTGGTGCCGGTTATGCCTTACAGATGACAAGTGTGCCTCTGATGAAAGATATCATCGAGTCGTCTAAAGGAATGCTACTTGCTGCCAAAGCCGCAAAAACAAAAGATGCGCTCCTTGATAAATATACTTTACGGTATATGCGTTATGTTGATATTCAAGCAGCTCTTGACTGGATACAGGAAGAAGAAGAATCCAGAGGAGTATTGCCGGCAGAGATTGCATCTGTTTCAAATCATTCTTCTGAGACTGATATAGTATCAATGGAACGCGATTTCGCTGCCACAGCGGGTGAAGTTGTGTTGTTTACTAACAATAACTACTCTCAGTGGAACTATGATGATGTAAATGACCCAAGTCAGGGTTGGTCAGGCAATTATTTGGATATATTCAACAAAAAAGGTAAATCAATGACCACATTCTGTGTGGCGACGAATTCTGAAGAGAATATACCGGAACCTGCCCTTGAAACCCTGCGCTCAATCAAGAAAGGTTGGGTAAAGGAAGTGGCTCAAATCCCTAATCCTTATGCAACTCAAGGGGTATATCCTATTGCTTATATAAAAGCGTCACAGACTTTGTATTTCACAAACAATGTTGAAAATTCAGCACTCAACAATGTTTGGGGAAATCAAACATTATACTGTGCAAAAGTTGCAGACCTCTGTTTGGATGCTACTGCAATAGATTGCAGTGAGCCGGCTGAGACAAAAACAAAAGTATTCTTCCTTGATGGTGATGAACACAAGAATATCAAGTCAAATCAGCTTGGCTTAGTTGTCGCTAACGAAGCATCAGCAATAATTGATAAGTTTATCAACTATTGCAAAACAGTGGACGATATGCTTGAAATAAAGTATCAGGACGAACATCTGAAGAGTATAATGGGAATGGTTATCACCCTTCAGACGATAGAGTATTTTATAATGCGTATAGATAAGAATTTCAAGATTGAATTCGCTCTTGAACGCTATTCAAATATTGAGCGCAGAGGAAGTATTACAGCTAATCTGAAAGATAATGCTGAACGTGATATGATACTTGACGATCTTTGTCGAGGATGGCTGTATAAACTCGAAAACGAGGATCACATCAACGGCTCTTTGAAGACAATTAAATCCCAGTCGCCGGGAGCTCTTTCCCATTGGCGCGAACTGTCGTTCAAGTGCGGAAATATGCGGTTGGTAATCTATCCTGACGGAGGATTGGCAAATGGTTGGTATATAGACACCATTACCGCCTCAATGCGATATACGCCTGAAAATACTGACACAAATACGGCCATTCCTCTACGGCGTGAACAAGTAATAAAGTTCGATGTGGACCTGGAATATTAACCAAATTAGGCAGATTGGATAGATCGTATTCAATCTGCCTGGATAACAGGCATTTCTATGAGTTACAAAGCTCTTGAATTTATGAACAGATTGCCACAGGATTTCGTTAAGGAACCCTATGTATGGCGTTTGCGTCTTTCACGAAAAGAGTTTTTAGCTCTTGAAATATGGGTCAAAAACAACGTTATTAAAGACAGAAATTGCGAAAGTCTGCTCTTCAGCCAAAAGACGGCGTTGGCTACGATTATATATATTGCCGAATGGTATAAACGAGAATATACTAATGATGGTAATAGAGAGTGTCATTCGTTTATCTTAAGCGACGGGACCGATTGCCTTGGGACACCGGAGATTAAACAGATATGGGAGTTATCCGGCATCTCAATGGATACCTATCTGTATAGTTCTGAGAAAAATCGACAATGGCTTAGGTCTATCTATTCATTTGGAGGCATTGCTGTAAAAGATGTCCTTAAGAAGAAACAGCGTTCTTCCCTGAAAAAGTTATGTAGCATCTATCATGGAGATGATGAGCTTGAAAGTCTTACAAGTGGAGATTTTTCAACTGCTGCATTTCAAAAGTCATTTGCGCTGAAGCATAGCATTTATACTTATATCAGGTCTATCCTAAAGGGTGAATTTATTGATGAAGATCCTCAGATCCAGGCTTTAATTACGGCTATTCGCGAAGCTGATGAGCAAGTTACAGATACAAAAAAATTCAGGGTAGAGTGGATCGTTAATTTCCCCCCAGAATCAGCTACAATGACTCGAAGGCTTAGACTTACTCTTAAGCCAGAGAAGCAATGGATTAGAACCGAAAAGAATCTTTCATTACATCCATACATTAGTTATGAGCGATTAAGAAGGTGGGGTATGAGTTCTCCTGAAGAATGTTCTTGGCTATATGTTGGTATAAGATTTTTTGATGGCAATAAGATCGTCAAGGATCTTGATTACAGGCATCCAATTGTGGCTTTTTCCAATTGTGGCAATCGAGCTCAATTTGTTTCGTGGGGTATTGAAAGAGGCGTAATTACTCGTGATGTTCCTATCGAATGTTTCACACGATTCGAAATCATTCTATATTATTTCATAACCGGGAATCACCATAAACCCGAAGAAATTAAAATTCAAAATGAGTCCATCAAGGATTATATGCAACTTTGGAGAATTTCTTTATGGAAGGATGATTGGTCTACTGCTCGAAAAAGCAATCATGCCACAGCCGTAGTATACAATAAAAACCGTTATCTGGATGGTAATGAACCGGACTCAGTACGTTCTTTCCGTGATTATGACGCTAATAGAGGAGACGAATGGAGCTGGAAATATATCAACAGTTCCGTGTGTCTGCTTGGAGGAAGAAAGCCTGAGATACTGAGAAACTATCAAGGGGACAATTCCATCTACACTAAATTATACCAAGACCTTATCCAGTATAACAAGTCTATCGGGAATTATAGTGGTACAGTATCTGTTCTGATGGATGATGAATTACGGGAATTACCTGTTATATTTAGTAGAGATGACATCCTTATAGCAAAAGATGAAACAGAGCCACAGAATCTCAGCAATTGGGAGCTGGAAGAAAACTTCCTGATCACATCTGAAAAAATGGAGTTGATAACCGCCCCTTCTGTAAAATTTGCTAACGCAGAAGGAAGTTACTATGATTGGGATGAAAATCACACTCCTGATTATGGTATTGTTTTGTTGAAAATCCTTGTTAAAGGCCTCTGGAAAAATGTTGAGATGCTCTTTTTAAAAGGACCGATTATACGCAATCTCCGCAATCGTTGGATTGAATATTTTGATCTCGATGGCATTCATTTTATAGTTCCTGATATAGATGAGAACAATAGGCCAACTATACCTATTGACATTGATATTTTTCAAAATGGCTTATATGGTTTTGCTACCATAGAGGTTATTCGTCCCATTTCAAACATGGAAGTTTTCCTCGATGAAATTAAATGCTTCGAAGGGAATCCGGTTTATATTCCGTCAATACTGAAAGATAGAATTTCAATAAGAATTTATGACGACGCCGGGTATAGAACCTTTGATTGTAAGGAGCTACCTTCATTATTCAATTTATCGGAAATAGCCAATCGAGGGGATTCCAAACTCTTAGAGTATTGGAATGAGGGCAAGAACAAACATAGTTGGAGAGCTTCAGACTTAAATGAAAAAGCTCCGAGCGACCTATTCTTATATTTTGGTGATTCAGATTCATTAGAAAAGACCGGTTTAAGATTCATAAAATGGGATTGGACGACTGATTATGATGAGACTGATCTTCCATATTCGACTTTTATTGAAGGAGATAATCTCAACCCAACCGAAGTGCTTTTCCAAGATCTTCGTAAACCATTAACTCGTATTGTAAATATTTACAGGCAAAGGAAAACCGTTGTAAATGTAGAGTCTCCTAAGACTGATAAAAAGATTACAAAGAAGGCCTCAAAGGAAAAAGAACAACAAACACAAGAAAAGCGCAAGAATGAAATTGTAAATTCTTTTCTGGTTGCAGCTCATTATGGCATTTACTTTGAGACTCTTCCCCCTTTACGTAAATTTCTACGTCGATGCAAGAAATTGTCTAGCACTCTATATAAAGAATTGCTGATCCCATTATTTGAAAAAAGAGAGGGCACTTTTAAAGATTCAGACAAAATAAATATACACCGAATGTTAGATGAATTTGGAATTAACATGGAAGTAGATTTGGAACAATCATCAGAACAGATTATCCGTGCATTTAAGAGACTGTCGAAAAAATGAAACGCATCAATGAAAACATATAAAGACGTAACATTCGATGACCATATATGATACCTGAAGAAAACAAAGAAATAGAGGAGAAATATAAGCGATATATACTCGAACGTCCACATATTGTAATATTGGGCGCTGGAGCGACTATGGCAGCAATTCCCAATGGTGATAAAAATGGCAAGCGTTGCTCCGTTATGAAGGGTTTTATTGAAAATATGGGGCTATCTGACCTGTTAAAGAGAGTTACCGTAAATACAGATAGTGATAATTTAGAAGAGATTTTCTCTGAATTGGAATCAAGGCCTGAATGCGAGAGACTAGTAACAGAACTGGAAAACAGGATTATATCCAATTTTTCTGAGTTTGAAATACCTGATGAACTGACGGTTTATGATTATCTTCTTTTGTCGTTACGAAGCAAGGACTACATATTTTCATTCAATTGGGATGATCTGATTCTTCAAGCATATCAACGGGCTTGGAGAATTACTCATGATTTGCCTCAACTTATATTTCTTCATGGAAATATCGGCGTAGGAAGATGTCCATCATGTAACGCAGTTGAATCTCTGAGAAATGAGTATTGTAGGAAATGTGGACACGAACTCGTTCGCCCGAAAATTTTATTTCCAATCAAAGAGAAAAACTATAAAGACGATCCCTATATCAAGAACTGTTGGGATGGATTTCTTGATCTGTTAAGTCGAGCAACCATCGTGACGATATTCGGTTATAGTGCTCCAAAAAGTGATGTAAAGGCTGTTGAGGCGATGCAAAAAGCATTTTCGTCAACATTCCGTAGGCTTGATCAGATTGAAGTAATAGACCTAAAAAGTGAACAGGAACTTTGGGATACTTGGGGCGAATTTATAAAACCTACGAACGATCATTTCAAAATATGTCGTTCTTTCTTTGATAGCATTTTATCGGAGTTCCCAAGACGTTCCATTGAAGGTTATTGGAAACGGAATTTTAATTGTTGGTGGGGAAGATCGTCAGTACAACTTAAAAATGGAATGTCTTTCAATGATTTAGAAAGAGTATTATATCCACTAACTATTGATGAAAAATCGGAGAAATTTAATGTTTTATGAAAATCATCAGTTGGAACGTTAACGGTCTTCAGGCCAGATTAGAAGGTGTAAACCGACTTGTTGAGAAATACAAGCCGGATTTGATGTGCTTCCAAAAGGTTCGTAAGAAAGGTGCATTTCTTACGCATATCCCTGGTTACATGGGGTGGCTCGGAATAATGGATGACGGACTCTTCGGGGGCGTGAGTACGTATATTTGTCAAGGATTCCCATTCGAGTTTGAAGCCCAACGCAATGATATGCCAGAATGGTTGATGAATACAGGCTGCCTCAATGTGATAAGATTTGACCAGTTTATTCTGGTCAATACATATTTTCCGTATTCCAATACAGCCGATGAGAAATGGATACAGATTAGGAGGCATTGGGATTATGAACTCCATGATTATCTGTTGAAACTTTCCAATGAAAAGCCTCTGATAGTTTGTGGAGACATGAATATTGTAGCCACCAATAAAGATGCTTGGAACGGAGTATCCGTAAAGAATGTGGGCTGCTATTTCCCGTGGGAACACAAGAACTTTGACGGTATGATGAGAGCTACCGGACTTGTGGACTCGTACCGTGTTCTACATCCGGATGGCTCAGATTTCTCATACTTCCATCAGAACAAACCGGAATATCGTTTGCTAAATCAAGGCTTTCGCATTGACTACTGCCTGGTGAGCGAAGACTTGCTCCCTTGTCTTACAAAATCTGAGATTCTGACCGATGTGACAGAAACCACCAACAGCCCATTGCTTATAGAAATTTGTTTATTTGTATAGATTTTAATATAGGATAGAAATGGAATATTATAATATATTTGAGGAAAACGAACGTGGTTCCTACACTCCTGGATTCTTTCAAATGAAGTTATCCTTCCCCTTTAATACAAATGCTCTTTCTTCTTTGTCGTTACAAAATCTGGGAACATTCGCACATGAGTATATCCATTATTTACAAAATACTTCCACTCCTTTTGGACTCTGGCAAGCGATAGTATATTATCAGAGTATAGGAGATTTTTTCTCATATATTCAAAAGAATCATCTTAATTCAAAGCCAATAGATGGTTATGTCCCAACAGCTTTCATCACTCGATTGATGAAATTAGAAAACGAAGCTTCCGGTTATCGTGGGTTCTTGGAGGTTGACAATAATGAACCCTTAATTTATAGTCGAAGTAATGAGGAAGTTGGTGGTAAAAACGTGGAAAGAATTTCACTCTCATTCAAAGATGTTCAAGGACGTAGTCAAAAAATCATACTTGGAGCAAATATAATAAAAGAAAGTATGGCTGCCATGGTACAAGAGATAATAGATCCAGCATCTAAAGATACTCACGTGTCCATCCCGTATCATGTCGTTTCACGGCTCGCGGCACGTTATGCACCAAATATTGCCGATGATAATAAAAAACTCATTACTTTATGTTTTATTAGCCTTCATACTCTTGCGCCCGGTATAAAGTTGATTGATTACATGTCTTATGCTAATGAGCATCCTACTGCGGATATACTCTCAATTTTTGAACATTTTCTTGAGGACTCTAAAGTTCGCAAAAATAATGGTCAAGAAATGACAGTTGAGCAATTGGGCGATGATATTGCACATGCTGTTAAAGATGTATTGCAAAATTTCATATATGGAAAAGATTCAGAACAAAGATTGCAGTATCTTGCAGAGATAATTGATCGCGTGAAAATCTCAACAGGAATGATTCCTTTATTGAGACTATTAACCGAGAATGACATAGACGTGACGTTAATTGAAAAAGCAGTAGAAGCTTGTGGGACACCAGTCATCTGGAATGAATTTGGAGATCTAAGCATACCAAATACTGTTAACGATGAGGATTCAAGTGAAAAACCTGATTTTGAAATTATTGCATTGATAACAAGTCAAGCACTATATAAGTATTTGGCAAAGCCTGAGATCGTTATTTGTCCTATGATACAATTTTGTCAGAGTGTTATCTCTCAAGACCTAAAAGATGAATGCTATGATACTCCATGGCAAGGTATAGATTGTCCTATTACTCCAATTTCTAAGTTAATTGGGTTGGAATAAAAAACATGAACTGATGTTGCCGGAATAGGTGAACGGATATCGCCTATAATACGTATCTCAATGTATCAATGAAGATAAATCAACCAACAACGAATGCTCCAAGTCTTGTTGAGTAGTCAGGTGATTTCATGGCGCGACGGATGGCGTTCACGAATTTGATGCTTTTGCCGTCCTCACCTTTTTCTCGGTATTGCTGAGAGCCGAGAACGACAGTGTCAGCTCCGTTTCGACGGTTAATGACATCAACAGCCTTTGAAATATCCTGATATTTCTTCCGCTGTTCTGGATTGAAAGTGAAAAGGTCCGGTTGTAGAGCATTAGCAGATGATATTCCAGAAACCATTATTCCGGCGCGTTTATAGTATATGCCCTTGTGAAAAATCGCCTCAAGTATTCTGAGTGCCAGATTTACAATTTCAGTCGTCGTATTGGTCGCTGTCATAAATGAACTTGTCGCGCTATTGTCATACTGTTCCAAATCCTCGCGGAAATGATTTGACTGAATAAACACTGTCACAAGAGAACATACCGAGTTCTGTCTCCTTAGTTTCAAAGCACAGCGGGCCGCATAATTCGCAACATGGCTGCGCACATCCTCAATATCCTTCAGCATACCGGGGAAGCTACGACTTGTGACAATAGACTTTTTCTCCACACCATCCAAGCCGTCAACTTCAATCACGCTTTCGCCACGTAATTCAGCCCATGTTCGTTCACCTGTGACATGGAACTTTGAACGAATCCAGCTCTTGGGCTTCTGTGTAAAATCGTATGCGGTATTTACCCCAAAATATTCAAGGGTTCGGCATATGCGTCGGCCGATACCCCAGACATCCCCGACAGGGAAAAGCTTCAGGGCCTTCTCCCGCTGCTCATCATTGCCGATGACACAGCATTTCTTATATGCCGGATATTTCTTGGCAAACTTACTCGCCATCTTAGCGAGGGTTTTAGTGGGCGCAATGCCGAGACTAACCGGTAACCCCGTGCTTCTCAAGATTTTCTGACACAATTCTTCTCCCCACTTCTTCAAATCCATGTGTTCCATGCCCCGAAGATCAAGAAACGCCTCGTCGATGGAATATTGTATAACATCCGGCGCGGACTCTCTCAGAATTTCCATAACGCGAGCTGACATATCTCCATACAATGTGTAGTTGGAGGAGAAAGCAACGATTCCGGAATTAGGATACTGTTCCAACAGTTGATAATAAGGCATACAATCCCTTATGCCCATAGCCTTGACTTCCTTGGAGCGGGCGACAATACATCCATCGTTATTGCTCAGCACCACTATCGGCTTATTGGCAAGGTCAGGCCTGAATACACGCTCACAGGAGCAGAAGAAATTATCGCAGTCGATTAGTCCTACCATCTTTCTGTGCCGAATCTTCTGCGGCGGTTTGCCTTGATTGTATACAAGACAATTCCCCAGACCATGAAACTGTTGTCTTTTGTGACCTCTATCGGTTTATATTTCCGATTTGATGGCATCAGATAAAGGCAATTTCCTGATACAAAATTAAGCCGTTTAAGGGTAAACTCCCCGTCAAGACAGCATACAGCCAGGTCTCCATGCTCCGGAGTAATGGATTTGTCAATTACAAGTATATCTCCCTCCGTAATACCTTCTCCAGACATTGAGTCGCCAACGACTTTGGCATAGAAAGTAGATGCCGGATGCTCGATAAGCTCTTTATTAAGGTCTATCGACTCTGAAATATAATCCTGCGCCGGACTGGGAAATCCCGCTCTTATACCGGCATCGGCATATAACAACGGTAGCACCGTTGAAGTATCAATCAGATATAATTGAAAAGCGGCCATAAATAATCAAATAGATATTTGGCCGTAAAGTTAAGTCTGACACACGGCAATATTTAGGCACTCATTTGTTAAGAATAGCTAAATCACAGTCAAGTCTTCATAGATACGGCGAAATAATCGCCCCGAAACGAATGCCGGGGCGACTAAAGCTACATTTACATTATCATGACGTCGCAGTCTATCACATCGGAAGCCAATCCGAATGCCGGGTAATGGGTAAAATATGGATGGCTGTTTCCTTCCTCATCTGTTGCCGGACTAACAGTGACCACATTGTTTTTTGTCCACCACTCGTCAACAATAGCCTTATCCTCTTCGGTCATACCTGACCAATCACCATAAAGGAGATAGCAGATAGCCCATACGGGTATTTTCTCGATGGTAAATTCCATAGTCTTATTTAATAAGCGTGATAACTTAATATTGCACCTATGTAGAGTTTGGCACCAGGTTCGAGTCGTTTCACTGTTCCCATAAAGTCGCGTGAGTTAACGGCAACTGCTCCACCAATGTAATCAGTCACGAAATATGTGTCGCCACCAAAGGGATTGGCAATGGCTTTCTGTAGCTGGTATACAGGACCACACCAATCCATGATGTTATTTTCGTCGATTGCCGCGGCTTTAGAGCGAATAAGTTCAAGATATTGGTCTCTCCATTTGTCGAATCCGCCTTGAAATGTTAAAGTCTCGCCGTCAGTGTCAATGGTGAACAGACCTTCTGGCAAAACATGTTCCACAAGATGTTGAATGAATATCTTGCGATTCTCTTCCTCAGTTTCATAGATGTAGGTGAAAGGAACCACCATTTCACCCTCTACTGCGGTGTCAATGTAATCGTCTCGTTTGATAGGCTCGGTGCCTATTTGAAAGATTTTACCGTACATAGGTACTTAGCATTTATTGGTTAATACTTTTCCCTTTTGTTTGAAGCCAACTGGCTTCTCGCGTCCGGGAATTTTTACGATACTTTCAACACGGCGGATTTAAAGTGACGTAAGACAAGTGTGGCAAGCTGAAAGATGGCGGAAAACCCAATTTGAAACAAATTGCGGAAGGCTGCCGACATATTTCAGTGGTAGCCAAGCCGAAGGCGATCACTTGACGTCGACACTGGACGCCGTAACTTCGTAGCGTAAAATCCAAGGGCGCGTGATGACGGATAGAGCATAAAAAGAAAAAGTCCCGATGCTCACGCACCAGAACTTCACATAATACAATGGCAAAAAAGAAAAACTGTTTTATTATTTTATCTGAGGTTGAGATTTCATTCCTGACGGAGTTCCTTTATTTTCTCACGGATATATGTTTGTGAACCATGTTTCATTAAATCATCATAAGTGATAAGACAGTCAAGTAGCGGAAGCAACTGTATTTTGGGAAAGACTACAGAATTGTCGGCTATAAAATCATATACCATTTGCGAAGTGCCTCTAAGCTCAATCTTACTTCCGAAAGGGAAACAGTCAAGGAATTGTCCCATCATGCGAGGTAAAGCAGTGATGGCAACTTCACCTGTTAGAGAAACCCAGTGACGGCACAGTCCCCTTATCGAGTGCTGATGCGGTCTACCATTAAAGTAATACCTTGTCCGGATTTCAAAGGTCCGTTGAAGCTGTATGCCATCGACAACTGAAAGAGTAGAAAACCATCCCTTCAATGTACCGCGAATTGATTTCCATGTGTCCGATTCCAACACACGTACATGTCTTCCACATTCCAGACATCTCACATGTCTCGCCGATTCTGCGTAAACCATTGAATTACCACACATGGCGCACGTCATTACGTTGTTCTTGCGTCTTACGGCAGGATGTTCTATCGCATTTTCAATCGCCCATGCGATAACTTCATCCCCGATGGATTCTACAGAATCATTCAGTTTAGCTATGTGTTTTTGAAAAGCAGTCCTTGCTTTCATAATTGGTCGTCAGGATATCCTGCTCCGACATAGCAGTGTATGCCGGAGCAGGACGGGGTGATTACTTGCCGGATGCGGCCGCCAGCGACAGTTTACGGAAACGCTTCAGAAGCGGTTCCAAATCAAGAGATGTTCGACGGGCACGAAGACCAGCGGCCTTATTCCCTTTTTCAAGCTGCGCCCCTGCATCCTTCAGGAACGCATGGCTCATTTCTTCGATCTGTTCGATAAGTTCTTTCATTGTGTGTAAGATGATTTGTATGATGGAGATAGTTTTATAAGAGTGGAATCTCGAATGAGTTTACAACGCAATCTGCGTCTTTGTCCAGAATGAACCAATACTCAGAACGATATGGTTTACCGCTTTCGGAGGAAGCTTCATATTCAATTTTGACTTTCCACCCATTAAAAGGCTTTGGCTTCTTATGCTCATGATGGCTCTCGAAGTTGACGAGGCTACGAAGAACTGAGAGTGCCGACATCTGACGTTCCATAAGTTCCGTCATCTCTTTGTCCTCAAAATTCAGATTCTCCATCCCGTCGGTCTCGTCCATGACTTTCTGATTTATTTTCAGCATAGCCATAGCGATGTTCATCTGTTCGTCGTCAGTGACGTAGTTGCGTCCGGACACACTGTCAGGATTGCTGACTGCACAGATTTTGACAGTCTCTGGGCGATCAACAGATGCCATGAGAGCTTTTTCTGCAACAGCTTTGGCACGTTCTTTCGGATTGTTGGCACAGCTTAACGCATAGAAAATACCTCCCCAGATCAGCAACCCGCTTATCAGCAAGATTGCGAGTTTAGTTCCCGGCTTCATATTTTTATTACTTGAGATTTGTCTGGTGATAGACCCAGTTTCTTGCTGAAACGGAAACCGTCCTCTCGGTACATCTCTACCGGCTCAGTAGTCATTCCCTGTGAGCATATCTGACGAACTTCATCCAGTGAAAGAAGGTGCCCACCTATATTGCGCCAGATAACGAAGTCGCAGGAAGCTGCCTGATTCTTATAGTTAGAGCAGTTAAAGGCTTTTTGGCCTACTCGAAGTTCACCTCCGCATCGGGGGCAGACACCAACAACAGAGTTCATGTCGATAGCGCCGTCATCTTTGAGAATGAGAACTGTGGAGAATGTCTTCCATTCTTTTGTAGCGAAGCCGTCAAGAAGAATCTCATGTTTCTCAAGCAAGGAAGCTATCTCCTGGTCGGACATCTTCCTGTTGCCGATGACGCCGTTTATGAAGAACCCGCAGGTCGGTTTTTCACCGGTATTGTTCTCGCAGCGGAAACCCTTGCAGGTCTTTACTACGTCACCTCCGCATACCGGACAGCGGCCGATGACTTTCTTTTCAATTTCCATAGTGATATAAGTAATTGGTTTTGTAGTTGTCTAATTATCGGATAGATATTGTTTTCCATTCAAAGACCAGACCTCTAACGATGTTTTTTCCAGACATCACAGAGACCCATCCTTCAGGGTCGAGAGAAAACCACAAGTCGTTCCAGGAAAGAGTCCTGACTTGCCAAGCGAGAATGAACAGATCAGTGTTTATAGCCTCAAGTCTTGTTACGACCTCGTTTGCGATATAATATCGTTCAGCCGAATTGAGCAGGTTGACCTTGTGCTTCTCGGAGTTACCTTCGCTGTTGGATACATTATAGGAACCAGAGGTGACAAGTTGTTTCATGAATGGGTAGAGTGCTGCCATCTGAGCAGCAGCATCCGTCAGTTCATCTGAAACGAGAGTAGCGATAGCCGTTCCTTTAAGATTGCCCTTTACAGAGTTTTTGAGCAATACGGTGTTTCTTGGTATTTCTGTCCCTACGAGTTCAGCCGCACGTTTTATCTGATAAAGGTTCTGCATAGCACCCTGAGCATTGGAGAGATATTCGAGCATCTTATTCTCGACATTGTGTACTCGGTCAAGTGCGACGGTCACAGCAGCTTCCGCCGCAATTATCTTCTCCTGCGTTGTCTTTCTCTTTTTGTGGATACTCTTCAGTTCCTCTGTCTGGAGAATGACAGTGGCAGTCAGTGTCGGGTCTGTCTGCTGGGCCATAGAGGGCAAGCCATTCATCAATAAGCTCAGAGATATGGCGAGGCCGACAGTCCCTTTTTTCATGAAGTGACATAGCATAGTCTTATAATTTCAAAGATGATTTACGTTGTTCTGCGAGATTAATGTCCCGGTCATTCTTAGTTGGCGGAAAAATGGGTTGCATAGGCTTATTCATCAGACAGTCATTCCAGTCCTTGAAATCCTTTGGCGGAGGCCATTGTCCCATCTTATAGCGTATAGAAAGTTTTGAAGCGACCTGCGGCATAATGGATTTGTCGGCTTCAACAGCGAATGTCTTCCCTTTAGCCTCTACTTTAAGACCATTGTCTGTCTTAGTGATTTTCAATGGGATATTCTCCAACAAGGCCATCATCCGAAGTCCATATATGCGTCCCGGAATGTCGTTGTCGAAACAGTCGAAAGCGCGTGCATTGGGAAATCGCTCCATAACACCGGTAATCTGTCTGTCCGAAAAAGTGCCTCCAAGAGAGACAAGAGCTATGTGACTACCAAGTTGGGGCCGGTTCATCTCATAGAAAGAAATGGCATCGAAAGCTGACTCACAGAAGAATACATTTCTGACCATATCAGGATTCCCTCCAGAAAGGTCGGCGACCCAAGCAGCGGATGAGGAATTAGTCCCGGCTGCCTTTGACTTATAGCCACCCATGCCACGGATCTCATATCCCTTAACTTCTGAATCGCATGCCTCAGTGTAGGGGAAACCGATGTTGAAACCATCAAAATTCGTATTCCTCTTATCCTTGATTAGGGAGATAAAAGGGGCGAGACTTATGACTGTATCATCAGCAATTCCACGCTGTGAGAAAATTTTCGGGATATGTCTCGTGTCTATTGGCAGAACCTCATACCTTGACTTATCGAACTCATGGCTAACTGAAGCCCTCCTTACATATTCTCGATCTTCTTTGTATTCAGGTTCTGGCATATTCGCAAATCTTGCCATAACCTTGGCTATCTTTTGCCACTCATCCTTACCTGACACAAAGAAAGAATCAAGATTCTCGCGTAAAAAGGTTACAACATCACCTTTGCTTCCGTCTCGACGAAAGAATGTCTGAGCTGCCTTGTCACGTGGATTGCTTATTATGATTGTATCGCGTCGACTGGTGCCTTCTCCCAAAACAAGCTCGATATAACGACCCACTCCGGCTTTACGGTCAAGACGATAACCAAGAGAGTAGGCGACATCGTCTATACCGACACATGATTTCAGATCCTTGAATGTTACTTTGTAATCAGGCATAGCGCGAAGTTTATATGCTTATAGACCTTGTCTGTTCTCTTGACCTGCCAATGCCGATGATTTCCGACTCATAATGCTTGCGGGCAGTCATTGCAAGAAACGCATCCTTGTCTTTCAAATCCGTAAGTTGGAAATAAGTCCTGGCGGTAGACTTCTCGATAGGTTTCATTCCAAGATCAACACCGTCATAGGACGCACGGATAGCGTAATCACCCGAACGTGTCTTGAATATCGTGGCATTCTTGAAAGGAACTTCCTCATTTGGATCTGCCGGAAGCCAAGGGTCATTTTTAGCCAGATACGGCTGCTCACCAAGTGCTAATCGTTGATTGTCCACATGGTCAAGAATCAAGTCGGATGCCTTGTTGACGTCGGCCATAATGGAGACGATAAACTTAGGTTCCTGTTTCAAGACACTTATCCACGAATCGAGATAGGCTGCAGAGTTGTCCGTCACCTTGGAATCGAATCCCATGGAATGGGAAATCATGGCCGCTGTAAGTTCGGCAACCAACTCCTCCTTGGCATACTTCGGATCTCCGAATCGGCCACCCATCTCACGGTTCAGACGCTCGGGTGTCATGGTAGAGTGCGTCATCTCATGCAACATAGTTGAATAAAACTCCATGCCGTCACGATAGATTTCTTCTGGAGTAGAACCAGTGTTGAACTGAGCCTTCATAGGTAACACCACAATATCACGGGAGGGAGAATAATAAGCTCCGTTCTCGCGTTTGTCTGCCTGAATGGGACAAAGCCAGGCCTGCTGCTGTATCATGCGGTCAAGAGCGGCATGGGCAAACATGCCATCGGTATCACGCAGTTCCGGTAACTTAAACTTGTCAACAAGCTTCTGATAACGTTCAGGCTGGACATCACGGAGATTAGTCTGAGAGACATTGAAGACCGGGAAAGCCTTGACAAATGGTATGACCTCAAGATTCTTGCGTTCTTCCTTTGACATCGCCTTGTATTCATCAGAACCTATCTTCTTTCCGTCTTTATCCTTGACCATCATATCCCAATAAACCACCGGGAATGCCTTTTCACCGCTCAGCACATGAGCCTTGAGATTATGAGCCTGTTTGAAAGTCAGATATACAGGAAGTTCATATCCCTTTGCAGCCGTCTGTAACTGGAGAAAGAATGAATTTGAGCCGGAATAGTTGCGGCCTCCCACATTCTGGGGCAGTCCTGCATAGCTTCCGGCACCACCAATCCATCCTTGCTTCCAATCGGAAGATTTCATCTGCTCCATGCGGTCGATCATCATCTCCGCGAAACGGTCGAGCGCAAGCTGACCTGCGCCCGCCGTTGTGTTGGAGGATGGGAACTTAAAGCCAGATGCCATAGCTTTCGTCATCAATTGTCTGACGGTCCATCATGTCGATTTCCGTCTCTTCGAGATAGAACTCTGCGGAGTCGTCACTGGGGTCGCAACCATGTTCCTTGCACCATTCGAGGTAGTCGTGTGCGCTCTCGCCGTTCATTATGAACTGGAGATGTCCGATTCGGCCCTCCTGAAGAAGCTCCACAAGCTCCTCATGTTTCATTACTGACATATGATTTTCTGATTTGTAGTTTTATAAATGGGGTAATTTGTAAGTCCGACTCACATCTTCATAGATTGAGCCTTCTCCATGTTCATCACATGGCCATTAAGCATAGCCTTGATGTCATCGCCGAGATATTTTGCCGCAATCTGCTCACGGGTTGCGGTTTTTGTCTTGAACAGGGAGTAACCGTCATCGAAAGAGATTTCCTTCTTGTCGGTGCGCCCGTGCTCACCGAGATCCATTGACACCTTCCATTTGTTGTCGCTACGGTCCTTGGCTATGCGGATACCTGACTGTTCTACTCCTTCGGGAAGTTTGAACTGCTGATAGTGAGTGGGAAGATGAAGCCGCTCACCGAAGTTCTTTTCTACAAGTTGGCCGGGCGTCATAACGCGGTCAAAGTAGGCATTGAGATCCTGGCGTGAAGGAACAGTAGACATCTTCTCACCTCCAACCTCGGCGTAGAACTTGTAACGACCGAAATCGGCTCGCTGCTCATCTTTCTCCTTATAGACATTGAATTTGTCTATAGTCATGTTACTCCCGGCGCTGGCAATTACGTTAGGAACCTGATATGCTACTTCCGGAACCTTTTCCATCAGTTTGGTCGGATAATAACGTTCCATAAGCTGAGGAACAGTCATCTCCTTTTTCTGATAGGCGGCGAGGTCTGCCGGGGCCATCTTCTGAGGTTTGAGCTGTTCACCGTTGATTTTAGCGGTAAAATACCAGTCTTCCGGATTGGTTTTGCTCTGAAACGCATGGCCGTGTGTGATCTTGTCACCATTGACTGTGACCATCTGCGGTTCACGAGGCTTGCGTTCCGCCTTTACCTCTTGGGCTTCGTCGGCCTTTACATCGTTCTTCTTGTCTTTTGCAGGCTTTTCCTCGACCGTATTCTTGAGGGTCTTGGAAGGCTCTTCCTGCGGAGCCTGTTCTTTTTTCTTCTTAGGCATAGATAAATCTGTAAGTTGTGATTTTTCGGATTTAGAGACTTTGGTGTCGGTTTCGTCCCGACTTTGTTTCTCCCTCTTCTTCTGCTTCGGGTCTTCAAGCTGTTCGCAGATGGCGACTCTGTATCCGGCTCTGACCAGTTTTGGCAGATATGTATCAAGAGCGTGATGTGGGAATCCGGCAATCTTTGTCTCGACACCGTTTATGATTCTGTTTGCTGTCGTAATGCCGAGAGCAACGCTTGCTTTGACAGCATCCTCCCTGTAAGTCTCATAGAAATCACCAAGTCTGAACAGCAATATGGCGTCAGGATGTTTCTGCTTCATCGCGTCAAATTGCTTCATGATACCTACGGTGCTGTCATGGTCAGATTTTGACTTCTTTTTATCGGCACTCATACAATATGCATTATAATTTCAGGCCGGATGAACGTTCCTCCTTGTTGGAGCTTAGTTTGATAGCTCGTTCAGTTGACTGCTTGTCTATGACTTTCTGGTACTCCCAGCGGTTCTTGTCAGTCATCACAAGCCCGAGATATTCCGGATGTACCTCGTCGTAGCGGAGACGCTGCTGCCGATCCCACTCTTTCATGTCTCCTTTTACAACCCTGAAACCCTGAGGCTCTTTGAGGTCAATACCGACTGTGACTTTTTCGCCTCCTACATTAAGCTCTGCCGGCTTCCCATCACGTACCTGTTGTTTCTGCTGGGTGCCAAGCTCGATATCGTTGACCTTCTCCATGTCTTTGAGACTTTGTTCAATCTTGATGTCGGTGACACGCTTATGCATGATAGATTTTGTTTCTGGGTCGAGCTGAAGATAACGTTGGGATTTCTCGCCGTTTATTTCAACTGATTTCTGGATAACGTCACCTTTGCGTAATCGTTCCGCTTCAGCCGATGTGAGACGCAACTCTTTTGCTCTTTCCTGATCAAGCATACGCCTTACCGGATAGGCTATGAGAACAGCCTGTCCAGTCTGGTCGAGAGCCATCTGCAATCTCAGAGGTAACGTAATCACGTTCCCATTCTGGGCGGTAAAGGACACCTGCATGAGCGGAGTCACTTCACCCGAAATCAGTTTCTCCTTTACCTCCAGCGGCAATTTATCCGCTTTTTCGCGGTCTATGCCAATTAGAGCAAGCTTTTCGTAAGGGAGCTGACTCTGTTGATTTTTGTTGTCTGATTCCATTCTATAGGTATTGGTAAATTAAATTTGCGATGCGAACCGCTTGAACACCACAAAATTATTCCCAACCCAACACCAAAAGAGAAATGCACAACACTATTCTTGTAATAGCGACAGTCCTTATTGGTTCTCTCACAGCCAACGGACAGTTCAATACAATCAGTTCAAGAGGACAATATGGTCTTGATATTAAGGTTATGGAAACACAAACTCTTAATAATAAGAGTAATACTAATGATGCTGTTTCAGCCAAGCTCTTATTAGATGAAATATGCGAAGTAAATATGCCTGATATAGATGATACAATTACCGACCAAAAACGGAACGAGAATAAGTTCATCCATCCGGTAGTAAAATCCGTAGTTGAACCCATCGAGGATAAGAAAATGGTTCAACTCCAAGATACGGAACTACCAAAACTAACAATCCCTAATCTTCTTGCGGAGATAAAGAAAAACGGCATCAAATACCCGAAGATAGTTCTCGCTCAGGCAATTCTTGAAACAGGCTGGTTCAAATCATCAGTCTGCCAAAACAAGCACAACCTATTTGGCTTAACCAATCCGAGAACAAAGACGTATTACGAGTTCAACCACTGGACCGAGAGCGTAAAGGCATATTATACAAAAGTCCAGTATCGCTATAAAGGAGGCAACTATCTCCTTTGGCTCAAAAAAATCGGCTATGCCGAAGACAAAGGCTATATCAGAGCAATCATCAGTGTACTCAAGCAACTATAAATACAATCAAAGACACCGGAAAAAATTCTCCGATGCCTTTGATTGTATTTAATGCTTTAACGATTGCTATATTCACAACATCATCTATCCGACATTGTGGTTTTGCATAATCAAGTCAGTAATCTCTGGTGTTAGACCGGCAGTGTTCGTGTACTCTGCAAAGTTTCCAACCGCTTCACGGGCTGTGTCCAACATCTTACGAGCACCCTTAATATCAAAAGATATAGCCAGTTCGAGTAAATCCTTATCCGAAATATCATGATCCTTTCCATTGAGGGTCATGCAATGTCTATTGACATAAGAGGGTGCAGATGGATCAACTGTGAAGGTGAAATCGTATGCCGGAGCCAAACGCCACTTTCCATTCCGGTCCATTATGAAACTGAAATTCTTGTTGTGGTCATCGACATTTGCCGCCATAAAATTCAAAGCCGTCTGGAGGAACAACTGCTTAAGGTCATCCTGAGGCAGCTCCAACTTGCGGACGACAGCAAACAAATCCTCATAAGAGGTTGATTGAGGATTCATAGCTGCAAGTGTCTGAACGTGCAGTTTCTCATTCCCGTCGCGGTCGAATCGTTGTGTCAGGAAATGAACTTCATCTTTACCCATAAGAAGACGTGACGGCATCATGTGTAAGCCAGCCTGTTGTGCCATAAGGTAATAAGCATATTCGATTCGGGTTGTTGGCAAATCAATATGCTCATCAAACTTGATAATCATGTGTATAAACCCCGGCAGCTCAGTTGCGACTTGTCCGGAATAACATTCTCCAGATTCGGGATTGACATTGATTAAAGCCTTGGGTCTCCGACCGCCGGCCGAAGTTCCGACTCTGAAAAGGCTTTCCACTATCAGGTCAGGACTTAACTGAGCCTTGAAATCCTTGGCTTGTTTCAGCACTGTCTGCGCAAGACTGGATAGCTGGTCTATTTCAACTCTGAAGGAAGTCTCCATCTCGGCTGATGTTGGCGGTACGAACTCCAACGCTCCCATGCCACGACGACCAATATATGCCAAACGGTCAAGTGCCGTGATATTCTTCATGCTGATATTATGCGTCTTGGCCCATTGGCTGAATACTAAATGTCCCCAGTTGTCAGGCATGGAATCGGCAATGAAAGAAGGCAAGCCGCCGAACAACCTATCCCTTTCAGGATAAACCGGCAATCCTTTCTGTGCAACGATTCCATTTATGGATGCTCTCAATGGAGCGATATCGAGTCCTCTACGGACAAACTCCGGATCAAAATAAAAACAGATCTGACGATTGCGTCCGCTTCCTGTCTCAACAAGGGTGCCGATAGACTTGCCCCACAAAATGACATTAATCGACGGTATCATGGCGGCGTACTCTTTTAGGTATGAGTTTGTTTATTTCCCGCAGGGCCATGGGAGGCACGGGCAATTCCGGCAGTACTTCTTCCATGCGTGATTCCATTCCTACCTGACGCAGCAGCGAGATAAAGTTACCCAGTGAGATATTGGGATGCTTTCCTTGCTCAAATCGGCAGATGGTCGTATAACTGACCCCAGACTTCTCAGCCAATTCTCGTTGGCTTAACCTTGCGGCCAGACGATATTCCTTCATCCGTTTGGCGAGCAGCTGAAGAATATCTAGATTCGATGTATAATCCAAGTCATTCATATTTCTATATATGGGTACTTACATCGCAAATTTACATATAAATATCCATATATGCAAATATGTTCTATCTACTTAAACAACTTAAACAAGTCAATGATTATTGCCATATGATAAAGCACAAAAGAATTACAGAAAATTATATTATACCTGAATCCTTCAAGTAATTAATTATAGGATTAAATATTTCTTTTTCAGGACTTTTTCCAGGGGCAGAAAAATGCCAAGCATCAATATAAGGATATTTGCCCTTTGTCGTTGATAACGTTTGCGCACATATATCCTTATTGCCATAGTAAGCGAAATCAGAAAATCGCCCAAGTACTTCCATTCTTGCCTCTAAATTCATCCCAATGATTAAATCAGGATTTAAAATATCAATTTCTTCTTGAAACAGATTCAGTTGTTCATTATGACTAAGCCGTATGAACGAGTCTATTAATTCCTCATCGGCCCACCAATTTCCACTTTCGTTAGAAAATTTAGATAAATTTATGAAAGCAAAACTGCAACCATTTGGTTTGCCAAACTCATCTATAAAATCTACGGCATAGGGAAGTTTAGACCAGTCATAAATCTTATGTTCAAGTGCATATGAGATGTACAGCATAGTTGAATGAAATTGATAACTATTCAACGACTTTCCACCTACAACTTTGTTATGATAAGCATCATACAGACAAGATATATAATTCTGTCCGCTTAGTTCCAAGCCTTCTCTACCAATAAATAGTATCTTAATCCTTTGATTTGTATAATTGGGAAAGAACCCATCGGGAATGTATAATTCCCTTAACTCTTCTTCTCTACATGAATCATCGTTCTCAATAATACGAGTAATCCATTGATGATGAAGCGCATCAATTTTGTTTTTTAATATTATTTCTTGACGATTGTATAACATCCTTCTCTGTCTTTTAATTTTGAACAATGTTTTACTGCTAAATTACAAAGAAGTTAACAACTGAGCAAGTCTAATTAACAAAACACCATCGTGTTACAATCACAAAAATGAAAAGATGCAAAGGATAAAAGGCGTAGAAGCTATATTTGGCGACTGCGCCTTTGATATTTCCTCGTGTGCCGTCATAAAGTAAGATGACTGTTGACGCAAGGAAAGATCCGACAAATCCATAGTGCATCATAAGGGGAAAAGTGAATAGCAACTGCCTTAGAGCCTGCTGAGGGTGGCTTACAGTGTTTCTACTTATCCACGGTTCAATCGTCTGACTACGTAAGATATAGAACAGAGAAATCATCAACACACCGCGCCAGTCATAATCAACACCTATCAGCCAAGCAAAGCCAGCCACAAGAGAAATCGAGAAGCAGCAAAGGAAACCATGTTCACATAACCGGTCGAATAGAGCCAGAGCCACAACGCCAAGAACAAGAGTGAACATGACATTATGCGTACTGTCTGCACCATTCAAAAGATACCAAGGGACTTCGCTGACCACCGCGAAACCGAGTATGGTCAAGAAATACTTCATTCGATTTCTGGTGTTGGCAAAACCCTCAGCTATGAGGAACGCGAATACCGGAAATGCAATGCGTCCGAAAGTGCGCAATAAATCATATATGGGAGTATCATGTTCCAGAAGAAAATATGCGCAATGATCGGCCACCATCGAGATAATAGCAATGACCTTCAATGCGCTGCCACTCAATCTGAGCGACAGCGGCATTGAAAAACTTGTGACTTGTGTAATACTACTCATAGAATCGGCCATTTATGCTTTACCTGCAAGTACCCTGATTATTTCGTCAACCTCCTGATTGACACGTTTGAAATTACGATTAAGCATAATCTCCTTTTCTCTCTCATCCTTGAACTCATAGATTTTCGGCAGCTCAACGTAATGGTCTTCCTCCCTCTTGATCTTCTTCATGTCGAAGTTAGTCTTGCAGAAGTATTTGGTAGTCTTGAACTCATCCGACTGCTCAATGTCAAAACTGTTGAGCATACTTTTGTCAGTGGCAGTGAAGTCACGTGCAGCCTGACCAGCAAGCCAACCGGTCGCCATGTCCGCGATCTTTGCCGCCGGGACAAGATAATCAAGACGTTCTGAAATCTGCGTCGACACCTTCGAGTCATTGATGGTGATAGAGGTGGATGTCTGTTTCGCTTTGCCGAACACGTCATTCTGTGCCCACTCCAAGGTTTCCTTATTACGGGCAGCGCCCATGAAGATATTACCGCAAGTGGTTATGATTTTCTGCATACCCACCTTACCGTAATCCGCCTCCAACTGAGGAAGTTCCTGGAAACCGAGAGTCACAGCGACCTTATTACTACGGGCGGTTCCGATAAGACGGTCTATCTTGTGAAAATAAAGAGTTGGCAACTCATCGACAATTATGCTGACCGGAAGGTTTCCTTTGGAATTTACACGGGTAATCAGACGGTTCAGCACAAGAGCATTGAGAGAGCCGATGACCTGTTCCTTCTCCGGGTCATTGGCGATAACCAGATAACTCGGATTATCCGGGTCAGAAATCTTCAAGTCGAAATCATCACCCGTGAACACCCAGTATGCTTCAGGAGAAACCAAACGGGCCGCGTTCACACGCAACGTACCGACCATACCTTCAAGCTGGTCGTTAGCCTTATTCTCGAAAGCAGACTTAAAGGGAGCCATAAGAGATGCTATCTTGTCATCCTGCATGAGGATGTCGAATATCTCAGCATAACCGTGACCCAGGAATGAAAGAACATGTGGCATATCTGAATATTCTCCCGTGATGGTATCCGGCTCGACCTCGTTGCCGGAATCGTCCTCATACCAACAGCGGTCAATCGTGACGGTCTCACCGGTCCGTTTGGTATAAGTGTAACCATTAAGGTCGATAAACATACCGTCCTCGTCTACAGAATGATTACGGCTCTGGTCATCTATGAAATCAAGAACAACCTCGCCATTTTCATTGATAGCATTATAGTCAAACCAGTTACGGATAACTATCTCCAGTTTCTTTCCCTCATAGGAGATGAAGCGTCTCAGCTTCTTGCCGTTCTTGAATCCGGTAGGATGAAGATTGACAAAGAAATATATGATCGCAGCAAGGAAGTTCTCCGCTGAATTAATGAAGAATGCCTCGGAACCTCCCTTTTTATCACCTCCACCCTTATTGAGAGAGGCAAGCAGAGTTGCTGCCGTTTCAGATGCCGCTGCCAGGTCAGGGATATATTTGCGCTGGATTGGATTAATACGGTTAGAGTATTCCACATTGGTGAAGTTAACCTGCCTGAACCCACATCCCTGCGGCAGTTTACCAGCTTTCCTGTTCTTACAGAACTGATAGAAAAGAGTCTTTGCAAGTGTCGGCCACTTATAATCATATACCATCATGCAGAAACCCTTTTCTGAATGTTGTCTGATGAATGGGTCAATGATACCGAAGGACTTACCTGAGCCGGGGGTGCCGAGTACAATAGTTCCTCTGAACGGATTAGTGATATTTATGAAACCGTGGTGAAGACGGCGCTTCCAGTAATACAGCATAGGGATATTTACTGAGTAAGGAGTCTTGATCTCCTTCTCCGACTGTTCAAAAGACTCGTTCTCAAAGTTGAAACGATCATCACCGACCTTATGGTTGTAATACTTGGCTATGCCGTCGAGACCCTGATGAACAAGCATAGTTCCGACCACAGAGCAAAAGGCATATATAATACGGTTTGCCGGGAATCCCATCCAGTTCATGCCAATTGGAACGCCATGGAATATAAAGCATAGACCGACAAGTGTCAGTCCGGCAAGCACCGGATATATGACCATAGTCTTGACATTGAACTTCAAGGCTTTCTTCGCCTTAGTTCCTATGCAGACGATACAGATGCAAACAAGCTCGATAGCCTTGCAGCCTGCTACGGAGTTGAACACCTTGAACCGTCCGAGAAGGTCAAGGATGAACTGTGTGATTCGGTTATCCGCCGTTATCGGCAGATTCATCACTATCTCTATTATAAGGAAAACATAGATGCAGCTACGGAAATAGTTATACATCTGCTGTTGTTCCCGGGTTTCTTCAAAAGCCATAGGATTGAAATTATGTCGTTACGTTGGTCTCAGGGAAGTGTGCCACTGGTTTTGTCTCCCTATTTCCCATTTCATCTGAAACTTCTTTCAGCATCTCGCGACATTTCTCAATCGCGCTACCGATGAAATAGACATCTGTCTTAGTGTCAAATATCAACGACTGGTAATGTCCTGAAAGAATTGCGATGATTTGGGTCAGACCATGATAGAGAGATTTCAGATTCACGTCAGGAATTATGCTAAACTGGTATTTGTCCATGATTAAAGATTATTAGAATGGTATCTTCAAACCTATGAGGAGGCCGTTTCGGAAAGTGTCACCATGAAGGAAGTTCACGTTATTCTTTTGAATCAGAGAAAACTCCCATCCATTCTGAAATACATAGTTGTATTCAAATCCTCCCTCGATGCCGAGGAAGAACTTTCGTTCTGATGCCCCGAACTCCGGCCCGAAGCGGAAACGGAGCATACCGTTCTTATATCGGACGAGACGATGTTTGTAGAGTATGCCACCATCCCAATAGTACCCTTTCCAGAACCGGCCATCGCCGGACTTCCAGTGATTACCTATCTCACCGAAGATTTCTACCGCATGACCATAGCTGAATGAGTGTTCATATCCCACAGTAGCGTTGAGTGTAGAAGAGAACAGGAAACCAGCGTTGACAGTTACCTTTCCCTGGGCAGAGGCGCCAAAAGTAATAATGGCGCAGATTAAAGCTAAAAAAATCTTCTTCATGGGTCTGTTTATTTATAGATATGTGGCTGAAAGTGGAATGGCAGTTGTTTGAGGATATCTGAGTCAAAGCCATCAGCATTGAGTATATCTTCATATTCGATAGTAAGGGTTATAACGCGGCCGCTTATCTGGTTCTCCGATATTTCAAGACGCAATACCTTCTCGTCGGGGAAAGTCAGTTTGGGCAGCACGAGAACATTGCGGTAATTCTTCTTGAACCGCTTGGCAAGGTTCAACGAATAGACAGGCGTAAGCTCGATAGTTTGAGCATTGGTAGCCTTGACCTCTTTTTTGTCGGTAAGTTTCACTCGCAGTTCCTCAATATCGTATGCAATCTTCGTCTTGTTCTGAAGAGAGTAGTCGATGAAGAAATAATCTCCTATCGAGTAGATATTGTTGACCACAGCCTTCATTCCATGAGCTTTCGATACTACCTGATTATACTTCCGGTCACTACCATATACAGCCCAGGCATAACGTGCCATCTCCGATTCCGGCATTGATACATCCGGGTTGATGTATGACTCGGTGTGAGTGTAGGGAACATGATGAATAGAGGCAGCACGAGAAGGTGTATTGGTAAAGAGAATATCGTACTGTGCCAGATGTCGCTCGCCGATGATTGTCAAGGTTCCGATAAGTTCGTTCTCGCGGAAAGATACCTGAGTAACTTCCCCGTCCTCCGTGGTCGCGGGCTTGATGCGCACGATATTGTCGGCACACTGGTTACCGACAATCTTGGTAGTTGAGATATCGACCATTTTGATATTCTCAGGCATCACGATGTGTGTCGTCACATCATGATTTACATAGATTTTTTCCTTAGCGGTTGCGGCTCCGGCGATACCTAACGCGCACAGGGCGGCTAAAAGAATCCTGGATTTCATATTGTGTAGATTAAGTGATTTATCCGTTTGTAAGTTATCCAATTTGTAATATAGTTTACCTATTTATTATTCATCTTGCCTCATCGGAATTAATCAGGTAAACGATTGTGTTATATTTAATTTTCGCTCTGTTTTTGCGGATATTTGCAGATACGGCTGATGAAGCGGAATTGTACATGTTCTGCAATGCCTGGAGCGAGATTGCCTCACCTGAGATCCCGGAACCGTATCCATCCTCCGACTCAAAACTGATATTCTGCTGGACTGCGTTTGCGCCGGCATCCTTCATGAAATCGCGAAAAGCTGATTCGGGGACATAGAAGCCTTCCATACCGTCATTGTCGAATACCGACAGGTTCACATTGATAAACTTTCCTCCGATGAGTATGCTTGTGATTGTAGCACGGACACGCTGTTGACCGAACCCGGTAACAGTACCGTAGAGATATGTACCTTTTTTCAAGCGCGTTCCGCTGACAGTAACATCATCGAGAAGTTTGAATCGAAGTCTTGTGCCTTCATGCGCCTTAGTGGTTTGATCAATCATAGCACGGATAAGAGAGGCATCGACACTTTCAGCTTCGGAACTAACAGTGTTGAATCTGTCGGCATTTGTTTCCTGTGACTTGATGACAAGCTTTGGCCGGTTGCGTTCCTTTTCCTCACGCTTTGCCTTGGCGATTGAATCAGCACGTTGCTTTTTCAGTTCTTCCTCCGAGTCAGGACATCCGTAACCGAGACCGGCCTCGATAGCTTTCTGACGCTCATAGCTACGCATCTGTATTTCCTCAAGCTCACGGGCAAAATCATCCTGAGGGTTGCTGCCTTGTTGCTGACCACCATAAGCGTTAGCATAAGAATCGTCGTAAGCATAGGAATTGATATGCCGTCTTGACTCTGCGAGTGAACGTTCCAACTCCTCCATTTCGCGCTCCTGACGTATACGCTCGGCTTCGGCCGCATCCAGACGGTTAAGTTCTTCCTCAGTATAGCCATGTTCTATTTTTTCAGAGTCTTCTGCCTCTTGGCCCAGTCCTCCAACGGCAGTAAAGGCATCCTCATCATCGAAGCGACGAGACATCTCATACATCTTGTTTCCGGCTTCCTCTGCATTGGCCTGAGGCAGCTCAGTATTGATACGGTCTGTCGCGACTTTTGTCTCCTCCTCTGTGCCGCCATTGAATGTCTGCATCAGGAAATATACCAGACCGCATAGGGGCACGAATACCACAAGCGGGAAGATATATTTTGGCTGTTTGAAATTGATTTTAGTCATTATCGTTTTGTTTTAGTGATTTCACAATGTTTTCAAGTTGTCCGTATCTTATGATTATGCCGATAGAGTCTTCATGTGACTTGGAGGGAATTGCAATCATGGAATCAAGCTCATGGCGGATTGCGTGACCTTTGGCCGTCATTTCAAGAATGGTCTTACGATGCGTCTCCTTGTTGGACTGAATTGTACGGAACCCATTAAATATCGGTTCGACATTAGCAATCATGTTCACACCTGGTTCCGTCATCTCGGCTCTCATTCCGGTTATCATCATATCACCGATAAGAATCACCAGTAACGAGCCGACCACATAAACAAAAGTGCGTTTTGGATGTCTGGAGGCCCAGGCGTTTGTCAGTCGTATTCTTGCAGCGAGACGATATCGCGTTCCTATTTTGCCGACTTTCGGTTTCAACCAAGAATTAATGACATTGTGAGCTTTCAGACGGCTGTCACGTATCGTCCTTCTTAAAGATTTCATATTAAGGAAGATTAGTAGTCAAGGTCTTTATTTTCAAGAGTTCTCCAGCCGGTGATCATAAGACCGTGCGGGTTGTTCTCCGTTCGTGGGACATTCTCGATATAACCGGTCGTCACCATGGACCGCTTAAGATCACGGGTGCGACGTTTTATCAGTTGTGTACCGTAATAGGTGAATTTCTTCTCGTGTTCATCGAAATTTATAGAGTCACACATGATGGTACATACTGCGGAAGATGAAATCAGGTCAGAATAGAAACCATTCTCATCCATAGCCTGCTTTTGTTTCAATGCAGTTCCGTCAGCCATATACATCGCTTTCCCTACAGTCCACTTGATATAGTCGTTATCGGGCGGTAGATTAAAGAAATACTGGTGGAAAAGCTGTATGTGAGCACGGGCCTCCATGATAAAGTTTGTTTCCAACTTGGCGCGTTGTGCCAAGAAAGGAATATCTCCGTCAAGGACATAAATCTGCTGTCGTTCCTCAGTAACGAGAGCGAAGCAACGCCACACGGTGAAGCCGCAGATGACGGTGCAACCGGCAATGGTTGCGAATACCGTCATCAGGGCGAGCCGTGTCTTTTGCGCTAAAGATTGGATAAGCATCTATAGTGTGTTTAAGAATTTGGATCAAAATTATTATGTCTGAGATTATCTTCTGCTTTAGAGCCAATGGCTCCTGCAATACTGCTGGCGCCTCCTGCTGCCATACCAGTAGCTGTTGCGGCGGCAGAACCGGCTGTCATAACAGCACCCATCGCCCATGCGCCTGATGTTCCGGCAACTCCGCTGCTTACACCTCCCGGAACAAGCCATGAAGCGACCTCCGGAACAAACCGGATGATGTATGCCCCTACAAGCATACCCATAGCATACATGCAGTTTGAACCAATTCCCTGAAGACCCAATGCACCGATCTGTGACCATGAGTTGACCGAACCAGTGAGCAGATGATTATAAGCAATAAGGTCTTGCTGGAGATTATAGAGCAAGATGAAGTCAATATAATACAGACACATGTAGGTTACAAAGCCCCAGAGCGTGAGAGACAGATATTTACCCATCCACTGACTCCATGCCGAGTTCCAGGGCGGCGCAAGGGAAAGAGCGAACATAATCGGACAGAATATCATCATGATTGCGAGGAATATCCTTTGAGCCACAAGGATGCCGTAGTATGACATCTGGAATACAAGCTCACCGACAAATCGTATCACATCGTTTATCCACTCGCTTACCTTAGTCTCGGCTGCTACTGCTGCTCGTTGTGCATAGTTATTTATGGTGTTACCGAGATTCTCGACATTGTAAATGAGTTTATCCCACCAGTTGGCATCCTCACCGATAGCGGCAACTTGCTGGGCTGTGGAGATAGAGTCCTGAACCTCACGTAATCGTTCAAGATATTCACTCTGTTTCTGAGCCACTTTAAGCTCGAAAGCCGCCACCTCCTTATTCTTGGATTGCGCCATAGCCTTGGTCACTGTTTCCAATCCTTTGCCCGGCGACTGCAATGCAGAACATATATAAGAGGAGCATGAGATACAGATTGAAATACCTACAATTCGCAGGAGTTTCATAACATCCATACCCCTTTTGCCCAGCATCATCATCCAACACTCGTAGGACCCGACACACAAGGCCAGACAGAGGCCGATAATACGGGCAAGTCCTACAGCATCTCCCAAAACCGCGACATTCGGAAATGTCTCCATGGCGACAAGCAGCTTGTCAAGGCTCTCGTCGATGGACGGGAGCCCCATGGTGCAGAGTATGTTCAATAAAGTCATATTTCAGTTGTTTGTAAGTTAGAGATTGGCAATCAGTAATGTGTTGCGGCGACTGCGCAAAGATGGGCAGTGCGGCTCACAAGCTCACCCATCTTCTCTTTAGCCTCTTCGTATGCCTGACGGCGTTTAGCGTTTTCGAGACCATAACCGGCACCGGTTTTGTGGATATATGCTATGTCGGAACATAAGACCTCGTTCTGTCGTCTTAATTCCTCAACCTGGTAGCTGAGTTTACCGTCACTTTTCTGAATGCAGTATAGGAGTCCCTCGGTAATGCAATCTTGCATACGGTTGAACTCATCCTTATAAGATGCGTAAGTCAGATCTACGGCTCTGTCTGCCTCGCGTGCCACTTCCTCTTTATAAAGTTCCTCGATATGGGCACGTTCCTTCTCGACCTGTGACACTTTCTGACGCTGTGTTTCCTCAGCTGTGACACGGACAGGCATGATACGCTTCACATTCGATTTGTTCTCATCGAATTTCACAACATAACCTGACTTAAATCCACGCCATTGCCATTTCTTATAAGCACCCGAATAGTTCTTGTGCAGGAAATAGTAGTACCATCCCGGACCGAACTCCCACGGTCCATTCTCCATCGAACGCCACTGTTTCTCTTTCTCTTGGTCATGAACCTTCGGGGTCTTGGCCAGCATGTGGGTTGGTGCAGCTAATATTGCCAGGGCTACAATCAATAGAGCTATCTTATTAGTTCTCATATCCTTTATTCCATTTATTGATTACTATTTTTACAATTTCATCTTTCACTTCCGATGTCAGAATCTCCCAGATGTAATCCGGCTTCCAACCACATTGCGTCATGAGATAGCAGTAAAGGTTGGCGTTGTCGATGATATACAGTGCACGATCTATGGAGGATTTAAGAGTCATCACAAGGTTCAGTTTCTCATCCATAGAGGCTTTCATCAGGTTGATTCCTGAAGCAGCCACGGCAGCATATAGATTATAGCAGTGCTTTATTTCACGCGAGATAGCGAAATTCGCCTCAGTATAATACCAAGCCACGAAAGGTTTCTTCTGGACATATTTGAAGGTGTTTGCCGTAAAATCCTTATAATCTCTCGTCAGACGGTAAAGGGAAGAAGCAGTTGAAGATATGGCTCCTGCAAGCACTACATAGGAATAAGCGTTATTGAGTTTACTGTCAAGAGTGGTACGAACATCATTGAACTTCATGGCACCTTTAGTAACTATAGACTGTTCTCCGAAACTCGTGGCGATTCGCGTCAAGGCCTGGTCTTCATCCTTCTTGATACACTTATGTAGAGCCATAAGAGCCTCCGCTGTCGGAAGGTCTTTTGGCAGGTCAAACAGCGCAGCCCCATTTGCCGGAAATACGACAACGAGGGCAAGAGCAGAGGCTATTATCTTGATTCCGAATGTTCTCATCATTTACCCCAGTTGAATATCTTTATATAATCCTTGGAAACCGATGCCTGATTTATCTGCAAGTCACTCCACTTAGCAGGAACCAGTCCGTTCCAATCCATGACAAGGCTACTGACATAGTTATTCATGACCATGACATTAGCCCAGCCTTCCGGGTCGATTGCAAAAAACAGATCGTGCATAGTGGCATATTGAGCCATAGCCATCATTCCCTGAATCTTATAGCGGATTTCCATAAGGTCTGTGTAGATTTGGTTGGCTACAGTCAAACGCTCGTATCTGTCAAGAAAATTATACCCATCGCTCTTGCTCTCGGCAGTAGCATAACTTTTGAGAGGATTCCGGACCTTCGCATTATTTACGATATTGATGAAATCCGCCACAAGCTGCTGTGTCTGGACAATAAGATTGCTTAGTTCATTAAGGCATAGGACCTTGTTTGCAAACTTGGCTTTGTTCACAACTTTTACAAGTTCAGGAACATCCTTGATGATGTCGAAAGCGCAACGACCGATTTCGATATAATATTTGCTCTCAGTTCCAAACCCTGAAACATTCTCCATAGTCAGCTTATAGAGTTCCTTAATGGTCGCCATACTGATTGTGTACTGTTCCAGTTTGTTCTGCTTGGCTGATATGGAATCAAGCCTCTTGTTATGCTGGTCCTCGATTGCTTTCTGGGATGCAGTATTAGCCGAGACCTGACTGACACAGTAAGGATCAAACACTATTTTCCATTGTGCGGATGCGCCGAATGAACAGAATAAGACCAGTAAAATGATTAGTTGCTTTATACGTTCCATAGTCTCATTACTTTCTGATGTTGGTTAATCTGTCGAGCAAAATCGAGATACTTACTGATGCCAGCCTTTTTACGGTCAATCTCTATATTGGTAATCGCCTCCTGCATATTGCCATAATGCCGGAGATATATTTTCAATGCCTCCTTCTCTGCACGCTCAGTAGTGTATGCCCAGTAGCATTCCGGTGGTTCCTCGACGCCGTATACATCGGAGTTCTGACCACGGCATATCCACACCTCCTTGAAATAGTTGCGGTTGTCATGATTGTTGAGCGCATTGATTGTAAAAATTTGTTGACGTTGGATGGGTGTCAATCCGAGAATAGCAGCAATATCCTCATATCGGTCCTTAAACTTTGTCTGGTCAAGCAGAATCTTGACATCAGAGTTGTTTATTATAGCCTCCTTGACGATAGGCGAGTCAATGACATCGTTAAGCTCCTGTGTCACAACACCTGCAATACCGTGGAACTTGCGGACGGTTTTATACAAATACTTTATATATTCTGCCATGGTCGGCGAGGCTATGGCTTTCCATGCTTCTTCGATAATCAATGCCTTGCGTCCTTTCTTGATACGCATCTTTTGCAAGAAAACATCCATGATGATCAGCACGACAATAGGGAAAAGGACCGGGTCATCCTTAATCTTGTCGATTTCAAATACGATAAACTTCTCATCAAAGAGATTGACATCAAGATCGGAGTTAAGGGTCATCTCCAACTCGCCTCCACGATAGAACTGTTTGAAAATGGCTGCAAAGTCTCGAATGTCGAACTTAATCTTTTCAAGCGAAGTAATCTGAGGTATACGTTCAAGAGCAAACTCGTAGTAAGAGTTGAAAGATAGTTCCTTCACTTTTAGCCTGCGTTTTTGTTCTTCAATGTGGTCAATCTGTTTGTCTATCTTGACAAGCATCGAGTTCTCATAGAGTTCTTTCCTGAAAACCTCAATCTTACTGGCTGCATGACGTTTCTCGGATTCAGTCGAAGCAGCGTCGTTAATGACCGCCGTCAATGCACGGCACTGACGTATCATCTTTATTCGACGTTCCTCCGATGGGAGCATCAGGGCACGGTTCTCTATTTTTCCAACAGGTTCTTCCGTATGAATCTGCTCGTCAATATCCTTCATCTCAGTTGCATATTTCTCATAGTCGTTCTCCATCTTGGCCGCTACGAGTAATTTCTGTCTTAGACCTTCACGTTCTGAATCTGAAAAGCTATTGAAAGGATGGAAATAGGCATCGTAATATTCTACGATGGTCTGGTTGACAAGCATATCCTCGATTTTAGAAGGTATATCGTTACCCTTGAAAATCAGGAATATCAGTGATTTGAGAAAGTTCTTTTTCTCTCCGAAGTTAAGGTCATATTCCTCCCTGGTCACCTTAAATGGATTCATGGAGATTGGTTTCTCCTTGGAGTAAGATATGTATGTGCCGCCGAAATAGCCGCAGATACCTTCGTAGGAATCGCCAGTATCGACCATGACAACATCCGTATTCTGCTCAAGCAACTGACGCACAACACTATTCATGTGGAATTGATTTTCAATGATTTTTGTCGTTGAAAATCAGTTATATAAGAAAATAATGGTACAACTATTCGTTAAGGGAAAAGAGAGAGTGAAAAAGTTGCTTTGAGGGAGTGAAAGGATTAGAAAAGGCGTGCGTTTTGGATGAAAGATTTAACTAAATCTTAACGGTTGATAAGTATTTTTATCAATTAACAATGGTATTGGGAAGAGAATAACCCCGCAAAAAACAGTGTCCTTGAGTCATTTTATTGAGAAAAGCACCTGAATCTCACCGTTTTTTTGTAATTTTGCAGTGCCTTAGAAGGAGTCGCCGAGAATTCTTGCAGCCCTCAAACAGGTTCGGATTCAGTTATGAATTGGATAATTCTAATTGTAGCCGGCTTCTGCGAGGTCGGCTTTACTTACTGCCTCGGAAGGGCAAAAGCCGTTGAAGGTCTCGCATGGTGGGGCTGGATTTGCGGATTCCTTATGTTTACAATTATAAGTATGGGATTGTTGGCAAAAGTCACACAAAGCCTGCCGATAGGCACGGCATATGCCGTATGGACTGGTATTGGAGCAGTCGGAACGGTTTTGGTAGGCATCCTATTTTTCCACGAACCCGCAACTTTTTGGCGTTTGTTTTTCATCTTTACGCTGATATCGTCAATTATCGGACTTAAAATTGTATCATAAGCCATGGAATTTCGTAAAATGCGGCGTTTTCGCCAACAACTCACACAATCAGAATGTGATGCCATATTGTCAATCGGGACATCCGGCACACTCGCCTTACTCGGAGATAACGGTTATCCTTATGCGCTTCCGATAAGTTATGTTTATGCAGACGACAAGCTATATTTTCATAGTGCTAAAACAGGACATAAGGTAGATGCCATAAGACAGTATGACAAAGCGTCATTCTGTGTCATTGCCGCCGATGATATTCATCCGTCTGAGTTTACCACCTATTTCCGAAGCGTCATAGCTTTTGGTAGAATCCAAATCATCGAATCAGAGGAAGAGAGAATGTATGCAGCCTCTTTGTTAGGGGCGCGATACAATCCCGGCGATGATGCCGGACTGCATAAAGAGTTAGAAAAAGGTCTGTCTCACATGCTTGTTCTCCGACTTGACATTGAACACATGACTGGTAAAGAAGCCATTGAGCTTGTGAGAAAAAAGTGACTTATCTGTTTTTAACGGGCAGAATGAGTTGTCAAGGAATTTCTTACTACTACTGAAAATCAATATTATATACAGTCCAAGAAACAAGCCGGGTACAATAACTCCCAGAAAACAACTTAAAGATGGTGAAAAGGGTTCGATTATTTCAGTTTTCTGACTATCTCCCTGCAACCCTTTTCGATGGCTTTGAAGCAGGTGTAATATACCTGTGCTGACTGATAGTGAGGATCCGGGAGGTCTGAAGATTCTCCGAAACAGATGTCGTTGAATAATGCGATACGATTCCAGTGTGATGGATCCAATAACCGCATCACTTCGGTCTTATGTTGCCTTGTCATAACAATGATTCGGTCGGCTGCATTAACCAATTCCGCAGTTATCATCACTGCCTTACCACCCATCGAATATCCATGCTCCGCCGCTATTTGACACATGATTCCTTCACGTTCTTGCCCGTATGGGACATCTGTTCCACATGATAGAATCTCAATGTCTTCAAGGCTTGTTTCCTGAATCATTTTTCTCAATATGACCTCGGCAACTGCCGAGCGGCTTGCATTACCGGTACACACAAATACAATCTTCATTGGAGCGGATTTATTTATAAAATGAATATGTTACATTCCCGCCGGATTAACTTTTTGTTTTGAGCAATTGACAAGGAGGGAAACCACTATGAAAAATATTCCCGTGCATACTACCCCTGTCCAACTGAAATGCTCCCAAGACAAGCCTGCGACAAAAGTCCCAACTGAACCGCCAAGAAAATAGACTGTCATATAGACTGTGTTTATCCTATTTATGGCTGAATCGTCCAATGCAACCACGCTGGCTTGATTTGACAGATGCACACACTGCATCCCGGCATCAATCAACAGAATAGCTATGATTATCCACAAATAGCTGTTATCTCCATACAGTGCAATTATCCATGTCAATAACATCAGGCAAGCTCCTATGACTGAAAAGAATCTCACCCCGTATTTCGGGATATAGCCGCTGATGAACACCACCGTCGAGGCTCCGGCTAATCCGCATAGACCGAGTATGCCGATAATGTTGTCACTTGCAAAGAACGGAGCCTGTTTCAATCGGAATGCAAGGCAGCTCCACAATGCAAAGAATGAAGCGTATGCCAATGATGCCCTTAATGATGCGACACGAAGATAAGGGTATTTTGCAAACAACCGCAGTAATGATTTCAAAAGATTTAAATATGTGTCCTGTCTGAGAGGCGGTAATGACGGCAACATTCGATGAATCATTACGAAACAGCCAAGCATAAAGAAACTTGCCACGAAATAAACAGAACGCCAGCCCCATGTGTCAGCCAATAATCCACTGAAGACACGAGACCCCAGAATGCCGATGAGAAGACAGGATTGGATGATACCCACGTTGCGGACTTTGTGTACGGGAGAAGAATTATAGGATACCAACGGGATGAAGAATTGCGGCATAACGGATGACGCACCTGCGAAAAAAGATGCTATCCATATGCAATATATATTTGGTGAAACCGCTATTGAAAGCAATGCACATGCCGAAATAATGTAGTTTGCCAATATAAGTTTCTTTCTTGACAGCAAGTCACCAAGTGGAATGACAAACAGAAGTCCTGCCATATATCCAATCTGGGTCAATGTCGCCACAATACTGGCTGAAAAGTCAGTCACATTAAAAGCTCTTGCCATACTTCCCAATAATGGCTGATTGTAGTAGCAATTCGCCACCGAAAGTCCGGTGGCGATTGCCATAAGAGCGAGCAAGGGAGTTGGAATACCTTGATTTTGTTTCAATTCATATCTCATGAGCCTATTGTTACTATGATGAGACTGCCTTCAATCCAATCAAAGACAAAATGAGGGTGACTAAAAAGAAAATTCTTATGGGAGCCGTAGATTCCTTGAAAAAGATTATTCCGACCAAGACAGTGCCTACCGCCCCAATTCCGGTCCAAACGGCATAGGCCGTGCCCAAGGGTAAGGTTCGGACTGCTTTTGCAAGGAGTGCCATACTCAAGACCGTGGAAGCGAGAAATCCACTTCCCCACAGATAGTATTCAAAACCGGAGGTAGACCTTGCTTTACCTAAACAGAATGTCAGGCTTACCTCAAATAATCCAGCCAATAATAATATTATCCAATTCATATCTGTATTTTTTAAATCGGATGCAAAATTAGCTAAAACATAGCGCGCAACTTTTTACATATGGCAAAAACGGTTTTATCATATGTAAAAATCAGTTCTGCCATCCTGATTCTGCCGGATATTTAGTAATTTTGCAAATAAATCGGAACCTATAAATTATGGATATAAAGCAGATAATCACCCAACGATATGCGATGCCTGAGTCATCTCTAAGCCGATTAAAGGAATGTCTGTCGGAAGTTTCATATCCTAAGGGATACCGGGTGTTGGAGAATGGGAAAATTGAAAAAGACATCTTTTTCATAAAGAAGGGAATTGTCCGTGCCTTTACTTTAATGGACGGGAAGGACATTACATTTTGGATTGGTAAGGAAGGAGCAACCATAGTTTCCATGAAGGGATATGTGAACGAAGAACCCGGCTATGAAACCATGGAGCTGATGGAAGACTCAATCTTGTATGTATTATCACGAAATAAATTACAGGATTTATTTTTGCAGGACTTACATATTGCTAATTGGGGACGGCGATATGCTGAGATGGAATTGCTTGCTGCCGAAGAAAGGTTGATTTCCATGCTTTCTGTCATCGCCTCGGAGCGTTACAGCGAACTGCTGAAGAATAATCCGGATTTGCTGCAACGCTTACCTCTCGGAAGCATAGCTACTTATTTAGGTATTACACAAACAAGTCTGAGCCGGATTAGGGCAAAGGTAAAATAACTTCGAGCAACCAGTCAATGCATAACTGTTAGAAGCATTGTTTGTTATGAAATCGAAATATACAATTCCCAACCACTGTTTGGGAATGTGAACATTGAAAACGGGATTACAAACTTATCCCGCCTCGCTCCCTATCAATCTTCCAGTCATACCGACCTTCCGCGACATCGCCAACCTCTTTGAGTGTGTGGCGATGTTTGATTTCATCAAAGGGGTGCAGGTGTTCCGCATAGTCACAGAGCCATGCGCCGACCGCTTTCTGCTGCTCGGTGGTCTCACCGTAAGACTGCATCACGTTCTTGATGTCGGCGGCTTCATCGTTGGAGAAGATTGACTTGTGACGCTCCGTGGCGAAATGGATAATCGCTTCAATCGCCCGCCTGAACACCTCGTTGCCTTGTAGAGAATATCGGCGATAATGTTCAGAATGTCCCGGCTCGATTTCAACGCACCCTGCAACTGCCGGATTGTCCTGTCCTTCTCCTCAGTTGCCCGGCTCACCGCCATGCCGATGCGGTGCTGCTCCCCAGTCTTCTGCTCCCGGAGCTGCCGCAGTGCCGTGTCCCTCTCGGATTCCAACGTGTCAGCGATTGCCATGGCACTGTCACGCTCCAGTTCGAGCGTCCGCTTCGCCTCGGTCAGTGCCTTTGTCCGTTTCGCCACCTCTTTCCTGACTTCATCGGGGAACGATTCTTTGATATGCTCGTTCTCGGCTTTCAGCTTCTCGTTCTCCTGCTCGATGGCTGCGTACTTGCCCTTGCCGAAAAGGTTGGCGATGCCGGACTTTATGCTGTCCGTGTTCTCACGGTCAACCTCCCTCGCGCGTTCCTCCTTTTCGGCGATCTCGCTGTCAAGTTCCGCGCTGCGCCGCTGCTTCTCCTCGTTCCCGATCTGGAGTTTTTCATGTTCGGATCTGGCATTGTCCGTTTCACGGATCGCGGCATCCCTGTCGGCTTCGGCTGCTTCCTTTTCCGCCTTTACCTGTTCGGCTTCCTGCTTCTGCTTGGTGATGATGAAGTCAGCGCGTTCAAGATGCTCCTTTCCTGTCACCTCCTTCGAGGTGCCCCTCTCCATTTCAAGACACTCAGCCAAAAGCGTCTGCATGTCGCTCATGGCTTTATCGTCCAGCTTGCAGGATTTCCCGGTGTCGTGGTTCATCCAGTCCCATACGATATGTGCGTGAAGGTTGGGCTTCCATGTGGCGGCATCTCCGGGAGTGACGTAATGCCCCTCGTCACGGTGGATGAAGATTTGCAGAGCCGTGATTCCCCACCGCTGCTTGCACACCTCGCAGAAACGGCGCAACTGCTCCATCGCGGTATCATCCTTGATTACCACGACACCCTCTTTGAGCGGAGTGCTGCCGCGCACGACGGTCACCTTTCCCGTCTTCCTGTTCACACGCAAGCGGTCTTTGGTCTGCATCGCCCGGCCTGTCTTTTCCTTTACCATCGCGGCTATCTGATTGTAGCGGTCGGTCAGCGTCGAGTTTTCAAATTCAGGTGCTACCCATGCCTCGTTCCGGTGCATGAGTTCGGTGCGGATGTAGAGCTTCTCCCTTGCGACACGGACGAGGTATTCAGCTTTCCGTCTGTTGTGCTCCTCGCTGCTTCCGATGTTGCAGGGCTTGATGTTGACTGATGTCTTCTGTGCCATAGGCTTGATGATGTTTACAGGTTTACAATAGGGAAAGGGTCATTAGGGCGGAGCCTTAATCGGAGGGTGCAGGGAGAGGGTCACTTCCTGCTCGGGGTTCTCAGGGGTCGAGACCTCTGAGCGGAGTTTCCAAAGAGAGGGTCACTCTTTGGTCAGGGGTGTTGGGGGCTGACAGCCATCCGATCGGGTTCTTAGGGCAGAGCCATAAGTGGGACGGGGCAAAGCCCAGCCCCTCGGGAGAGCCCACAACTACGGAAGCGAAGCGTGTAGTTATAGTGGGCTATACAGGGCAAGCCCTTGTTCCCGTTCCCGACCAGCGAAATCTCGATTCGAGCCGTTTTCCGAGCTTTCGGTTCTCGTACCTATGCAGGATTACCCTCACTGCCATCCGTGCCGTTATGTGCCTCGCTGTGGCTTCCTGCGCCGTTTTCGCCGGATGCTTCGTTACCGCCGTCTATGATATGCCGATTTGCGGCTGTTACCGCCATGAACATATCGGACGGTGGATTATGGCTGTCACCGTCATGCACATCGGCTGACGGATTGGAACTGTCTGACAAAAGAAGGGAAGAAGAAAGGTATTCCGCGCCTGTCGCAAGGCTGTCCGTTTCTTTCCCTCTTGTGTGGCAGTCAACGGCTGCGCCTCCCGGTTCATCCCCTGACGGCAGACTGTCGGAAACAGGTGTCCGCACATCGCCCGTCTGTCCTTTGGCGGCAGCCGAAGGTCTGACATAATGGGGATTGGTGACAAGGACACCTCCGACATACCAGCCAGTGAGGAAATGCAGGGAATGAACGGAAGTGCGGTTGTTGGTCTTGGTGGTCAGCATACCGAGGCGGTTGAAAATGTCGATGAGCTTGCCGACTGTCTTACGGTTGCAGCCTAAAAACTCCGCCAGTTCCACATCGGAAGCCGCCACCTGTCCCACCTCAAGCAAAATATCAATGCCCTTGATTCTATAAGCGGTTCTTGTCCGCACAGCACCGTTCATCAGTCGGTAGAGGCACTTTTGCCTGAGAGGGGAAAACCTGCCTTCCAAAAGAAAATTCCACTGTCCGGCTGAGAGTATGGTGCAGTAGTATATATTCTGTATCTCGTTGCTCATGGTCTGTGACATTATGGTGCTACTGCGGACATCCGGCTGTTGCCGTCCGTCAATGCTCCCGGCTTGCGTTTCTTGCTGTTGCGCAGTTCTTTAAGCCGTCTTTCAATCTCACTCTCGCTGGCTACTCCCGATGTGCCTCCTTGTTTGATCCAAGCTATGACTTCATCCTCGAAGAAGTAGAGTTTGTTACCCCGCTTGTGGTATGGAATACGTTTGTCGGATGTCATGGCATAGATGGTTGACGCGGATTTCCCGAGTAGCTTTGCAACATCGTTCAAAGTAAGCAAGGTGTGTGCCTCGCCATGCTGCGAGGGTGCGTCACACAGGAATTTCTCCACACGTTCAGTGAGCAATCCCACCTTTTCAATCAGCATGGAAACCGCCTGCGGCAGTTGGTCGAATGTTATGTTGTTCATATTATATATGTGTCGGTTTTCATTTGAGTGTAATCTGTTCGGATGCCTTGCGCTTGAGGTCGTTCACCACATCGGCATAGACCTGTGTCGTGCCGACATTGCGGTGCGTGAGCATCTTTGAAATGGTATAAAGATCTGTTCCTGCGGCAAGCTGAAGGGTCGCGTAGGTGTGCCTGAACCCGTGGAACGTGATGTGCTTGGTGATTCCGGCAGACTTGATCCAGTCCTTGAGATAGAGGGGAAGGATTGTCTTCGTCAGCCCCTTGAACACCTGCCCCTCGTCGCGCTCGCCGCACAGCGCGAGTGCTTCATCCGACAGCGGCAGCACGGCTTCCGTCTTGGTTTTCTTGGTGACGATGTGCATGCACCAGCCGCCGTCAGCTCCTCTTATGATGTTCTCCCATTGCAGACGGATGATGTCGCTGATGCGAAGTCCCGTAAGGCATGAGAACAGTGCGGCACTCCGTATAACAGGTTTTTCGCAGGGAGTGGCGGCAAGCATCCTGACCTCTTCAAGTGTCAGAAACTCGCGTTTCGTGCTTGACTCCTTGGCGTGCTTGAGCCGTGGGGCGATGTTCTCCTTGATGCGTTTCTCCTCGTATGCGATGCGGAGGACGCATTTCAGCTTGTTGAGGTTGTTGTTGGCGGTGGAAGCCATCATCTTGCCCTTGGTTGGAGTTGTGAGCGACAGCAGATAGGTGAGAAATCCCTGGCAGAAGTCAAGCGTCAGATTGTCGAAGGTGCAGCTTCCGCCGCAATACTTCTCGAAGTGCTTGTAAGCGGTGTTCCAGTTACGGTAATTGTCATCGTCCGCCATCTTGGAACGGAAATACTCAAGAAAACTCTCCTTGCCGCGGTTGCGGTCGAGAAATCCGTATTCCTCGTTGATGATGGCTTCGGTTCTGCGGCATTTGACAAGCTCGGCATTGCGGAGCATGGTCTTGTTGAACTCAGCCTCGAATTTGTCTTTCGGGTCGGCATAGATGTATATTCCCAGATACTCCCGTCTTGTCGGCTTGCCTGTCTTGGGATGCCGTATAGCCGGGTAGAAGTCAAGGTAAAGCGACACCTGACCGTTCTTGATGGGTCGCTTCCTTACAGTTACTTTCGTGCAGATGTTTGTCATATTTTCGGTTTGTTTGATTATTTTTGATTTTCGGGGTGCAAAGGAAATGTATAAATGGAGGGAAAGGAAATTATCTCGCTCCGAAAGACGTTTTATTACAGGATTTTAACCAAATCACAAAATAAGGATATAAAAATGATACTCAGAGCCGTCCTTTTTTGGTAGACGCGCTCTTTTGCTCCGCCAACTTCCGTGCTGCGTCCCAATCTGCTTTGAGATAGTACAGGCGGTTGCCGTGTATGCGCTTCGTCCTTACACCGTGAGTGAGGGCGAACCTGCGGACTTGGGTTTTGCCGAGACCGAAAAGGCGCATGATGTCGAAACAGGAATACCAGTGTTCCGACAGGTTGCTTCCCAGCCGTTCTGCTTCCTGCGCCATAGCCTTGTCAACCTCGGCTTTCGGGAAGCACTTGGTGGCGTTGGCTTTGATACAGGGTATCGAGTAGCGCATACGGAGGTTGTAAAACCGTCCGTAGGTATAATTGTACTTTTGGCATATCTCAGCCATCGTATAAAGGTCGCCTCCGGCACTCTCCATATCCGTGAACGTGTCACGCACGGACTGTTTGTAGTTAGCCGCCGGAATGAGCTGCCGTTTGGGGTTGCCCTTGGCTTTCTTCTTTCCCTCCTTTTGGGAAAGGTCTTTCTCTGAGTTCTGTATGTCTTCGTTCATCTTCTTTTTTGTCTTTTTACCCTGCTTGGCGAAGATTGAAACGCTCCGCTTGCAGTAGGTTGTTTCTCTAATCATCATGAAGAAATCCTCCTTGGTGATGATAGTGATGTGGTATGTCAGTCTGCAAGCCCGGAGCGTCCCCTTGTATATGAGGTTATACACTGTGCGGCTGCTCACTTGCAGGATGTCCGCCACTTCCCCGATGGTGAGGAAAGGCTTGTCTGTCATGCCCCGGTCATAGTCGGGCTGACCTGTTAAATTGTGTTCAATATGACGGTCCATAATCGAAGAAATTTGTTGCACGCTCTTGAAAGCTGTTGCACGCTGTTGAAAGGGTGTCGTGCCGTGTGACCCCTCTCCCGTGGTACAACTGCGGTACAAAAATACTCCAATAAGGACTAATCGCCAATAGGCAAAAATCTCGTTTGTTAAAATCTATTAGCTGAAAAATCAAGGCATTATAACGCTGATTTTTGCAGCCGTTTGTCGCCGTTTTGACCTCCGAAACTCCATGTGGAAACTCTTACCGCTGCCCGAAGGCCCGATACAGAAAAAATTTGCGTTGTCCGTCATCTTGATTTTACCCTCCTTGCCGGTGATGTCTATGCAGACGGGGAGTCCCTGACGGTCGGTGTAATAAGTAGTGAGCGGTGTCTGTTCCGAACCTTTCAGATGCTCTTTGAAAAAGAAACACAAAGCCGCATCAGACAAAGTAAGGAAAAGGTCATAGTCAGGATTGAAGGAATAAGCGTTGCCGGGAAATGAGTCTATGAAAAGCTCAAGCTGATTATAGGCGGTACGTGACGGCATAATGCCGCATTCATAAAGCTTGGTCTCCAGATATGAGGTAACAGGAGTAATCTTGTCGGCCGGACAGCTTACAAGGATATTGAAGTTGGTATTGACCAGCATAGAGGAATCAACCGCAAGACGGTTGAGCACTTCCTCGATGTCAGCCTTCGCAATCTTATTACTTGGGTCGGGCATCGAGCCGTGACGCTTCGCCTTTGCCTGGAGTTTCCGAAGCAACTTACGCTGTGCCGGTATCTGCACAACCTGGTTGAACACAACGCAGTCAGTAAACGGCACGGATGTCAGAAATGAAAGAAGGTCGGTAGCGATGCCGTAACCGTTGACACCGATTCTCGTATAAGGTTTGATTACAGAAGGTAGGTTGATTTCGTCAATATCGACAAGAGGGTAAGAACGAATTACGCGATCTCCGATTTTCAGGAACTCATCCGAAGCTTTGAAATTAGTCATAGAGAATGGACCATGCCGGAACTGGAAAGCCATGAACCGGTGGCAGTATTCGCTAACCTCCGACTTGGAGAGTTTCCTATGGCGTATTCCTTTCTCCGACAAAATGTCATCGACCTTTGAGACCTTGGCATGGAAGTCAAGCCATTTCTTAGGGTCATATTGAACGAATTGTCCTTTGATTGCTTCCTGAGTTATTATAAGATATGTGCAAATCTCAGTAAATTCTCTTCCCTCGAAGTATCTGAAATAACTTTTTGTCAAGAACTCCGCATCTTCCGGCACGTCATGCCGATAGGCCTGCTTACATAGAATATCCTGTTTCTGGAGGGCATAACCTTCACCGAGAGTCTGTACTATATTTGAAAGCACGTCCTGAAACAGCATATACTGCTCGGCATCCGTACACAGTTGCTGCACCGGATTGGTCATAGCGAATATGACCGACGGCTCACCCTTTGCAGAGAAAAGGACAACATTGCCGTCTGTCTCCTCCAGTTGAGCATATAGTCCGTCGAATATACGTTTTTTGGATAGTGCCATAAGTTAGCGTTTGAAAATATTGTGGTAAATGAAAATTCCTCTGTCCCGTCTCTTATTGTGTAGTCCACCACGTTGCTTGACATATATAGTCGCCAGTCCGATGGCAGCCATAACAAGCATGGCGATGAATCCTGCCAGCTTTCCGAGAACGATAGAGAAGATTATGAATCCGACAAAAGAGATTCCGATTGCGGCTGCTGCCAGCATAAGGAATCTGCCACGGATTCCCATGAACTCCAAAGGTTTCTGTAACCCTTTGAAAACCGGGTAGCCATTTTGATTCATCGCCATGTCTTTAGCTGTAAGGTGTTGCTTACTTGAAGAACAGGGGAAGGGCTTCGCTCAGAGCGATAAAGGCGATACAGCCGCCAATGGTGAGCATGATGGTTTTCTTCACATCCTGGTCGCCATTGCTCATCTTGAAGTAGACGTTGAAGGCACCGACAAGCGCGATAACAGCAGCGATTGCCTTCATGAGGTTGGAGACCGGCGTCTGGTATGAAGAGATTTCGGTGGTGGCCTTGGTAAAGCCTGCGGCGCCCTTGCTGGAGGCCATCATATCGCCTACGGTCAGAGTGAGGGCGCCAAGAGCGAGAACACCCTTACGGGCAAATCCTGAATTGCGGAAGCGTGACACGGCACGCAGACATCTGTTTTTAATCTTGTGCATTTCTGATGTTGTTATTCGATTTTTACTGGGCGCTAAAGACAACACAGGGCACTAAAGACAACATAGTTCGATAAAGGCAATTTAAGAGAGGAGAGATGCTGTTCAAGCAGCTTCGCATTTCATCACAATATCCTGAAGGTCGGCAGTCCCATCGTTTGATATTTTATTGGACAATCTAATCAAGTCCTCGACAGGCATCCCGTTCGTCATGCAGGGTTCGCGGTATGTAATCCTGACATTCAGCAGTGGTTCTGACTCTGTTCCGTTTTCAGTTTCACCAGATTCCGTCTCCTTTTCACCAGCTGAAGAGTATTCATCATCGTCTGTTTTTCCGCGATGCTCATCAATAACTGACTGAGGAATCTCCCATGACTTAGGATCATAACCATGATCACTTTTCTTGGGCTCGTCAAATTTGTCTGCTTCAGCGGACTTCTCATTTCCGACTGGACTATCAGGCTTAACAGTCTCTTTCTGCTCTGAGGAATTACGAGATTCTTCTTGTTTGTCAGAAGCCTCTTTCGGTTGTTGCACAGACTCCTGCCTGTTTTGAATAACCGGCTTTATATCGTCACGACTAACCTGAATGGGAGTGAATGTCCCGGCTTCGTCGGAAATATCTATGTCTACTTCCGAATCTTTCTCCTTTTCAGACAATTTCTTGAGCTTTTCCTTATAAATATCCATGGCGATCATCGCCACATAATACAGTACCAGCAGGACAACGAGCACTGCGAATATATCTCCGAATTTCATAATGTTGTTATATTGCGATGATTAATTTCTCATTCGGCCACGGAGCGAAACGCAATCCATATTTTGCAGCAGCAGTTTCCTTTTTTAAGTCACGACACTCTTCGGAAAGAAAGTAAAGCACATTGGCAGCTCTTTCGACAATGTAGCCGGCAGATTTAAGTTTAGCTCTCAACCGTATCTTTTTACGATTGGTCACTATCTTTATCCCTGTGAGCGGATCGAGTCCGAAGATAAGTCGTCGCTTTTCCTGTTTGAGCATACTGTGCCTGACACGTGAACGGATACCGGTATTGTCAGATGATGTTCGCTTCAGTCCAAGTTCAGTAGCTATTCGGGCAACCGAAGTTTTGGAAATACCGGTCATCTCCGCAAGTTCGGAATACGAATGGTTATCGAAGTTGTTCCGGATTAAGGCTGCCTTATCGAGCCAGTCGCTGTTCATACCTTTTGAAAGGCCGTATTCACGGACCTTCTCCTTGATAGTGGTGCAACCGAATCCCAGAATTTCGGCCGTCTTTTCGATCGTTTCTACAGGATATAGTTCACGGAGTCTTGCCGTATGCTCCTCTGTCCATCTGCTTCTTCTCATTGACATACATTAGTTAAGGGTGGGAAAATACTTTTCTTGATACGGCGCATCTCCATGAGCCTTGACAGATGTCGTTTGAAAAAGGTGCGTACTATCGCACTGACAATATCGGGACGGCTGTAGCCAAATATCTCGATATCATCTATCGACTCACTGAGATCCCGGTCTATACGGCAGACCAGTCGTTCCTCGCGGCTTCTTTTGGTCGGGTCATAGGATTTCAATTCAGTCATGAAACTTGTCCATTCTTCGGTATTGAAATCGGAAGAAGACATGGTTGACTCGCTGCCGTCTTCTCTTAAAGACGGTTCGATTGTAATGGCAGCAGTATCTTCAGCCTTTACCATTTGGGCTTGACCGGACTCGATGGGACTTCTGTTTTCAGACTGAGACGGCTCGAAGTCATCGGGCATAAGTATCTCCCTGCCATAACCTCTATTATTCATTTCGTCTCCGTCTGTTCTATTGTTCGGACTTTGCATTGTTGTCAGATTTTACTGTTTCAGGTTTATCATCGGTGTTATCATCTATATCTCTCTTTTCAGTAAGGTCATGCATCATTTCTGAAAGTGTAGGGATATCAGGATTTCTCTGCTCTGATTCGGATTTGTCTGATTTCCTTATCGCGTCAAGTTTGTCGAACATATCATAGTAGATCTTGTCGTAGACAGGAATTACAAGTTTTGCCTGTTGGTCAAAGAACATTATTGTGCTGTAACGTTCCATGTCGGCTTTTCTCGACACTTTAGGCGTGACCGTCCCGTAACGACTGTATGTGTCACGGGCCTCGTCCCACAGTTTTAACTCCTCTCTGGTTCCGACACGTCCGTCGTGTAGATTCGGAATGAGAAAGAGGTTTGTGCGCATAGGCTTGGCAAGAGACCGTTTATGCCGTTCAAGACCTATGATGAAAAGAGAGGTTGAAGAAAGAGTTGTCTTATCATAATGGAACGGTATAGCAAGGATATCCGAGTTAGTCAGCAACGTTGCCGTATTCCTGTCGGTTACATTACCGGGCGTATCAATCAGCGTCACGTCAAAATCTCTGTTATTGAAAGCCTCCTTTAGCAATTCCCTTACCTGGTCAAGGCTCTCTATCGGACTCTTCTCAACAGGAAATGTCACAGCCTCCTGCCCATACCTCTCCACATCGGCAAGTCTGCGTCTGTATATTGACAGTTGTCTGTCACAATCGAAGACACGTACCCTTACGCCCTTCATGACAAGATAGTGGGCGAAGAGAACGCAGAGCGTCGTTTTGCCGACGCCCCCTTTCTGATTGGCGAATGTGACTAATGCCGGTAGCTGGATCATCTGTGCTGTTTATTAATTGTAATAGCACAAAATTAATTCTGACCTAACCCATGGAAAGAAATGCACAACACTATTCATATCGAATCATACAATTCATCGTGCAATAATCTATTATTTGCTAATGAACAATGGTTTAAGCGACCAAAAGCGGAACGAGAGGAAGTCCCGGTAGTCGACTATATCTTCATTGAGCGTCCTTCATCCATATCATCGTAATCCTTTTTGGTACCCACTTCCCACTCGCGGTTTGCTTCCTGACTGCCACCGCCCACATCACGCAATGGCCTTATATGTCGTACCTTTTTCAAGGCTGGCTTTTGCACTGGTTTTGCTTGATCTTTTGATGTTCTCTTTCGGAGTTTGTACTCCATACGGGATACATCGAAGCCAGCAGCTTTTAGGTCAATGATGACATGCTTCTTGAAATCTACAGCAAAGACATCTCCATCCTCCGAATGATGTATCTGGAAGCCCTCGTCTCTTATTGTCTTATTGACATTGCTTACTTCCGGATTGGAGAATATTTCCGTGAGCTTCCTTATTGCCTCCTTAGTGTTTTCACCTCTTGTAGACGAAAGGGAAATGAGGTCGTTTCGTTCAACCTTATAGACCTTACAGAGATAGTCAAGTTCAGACTGCGTTACCGGATTAAATGACTCAATTCTGCTTATCTTGTCGTTCCGTAATATCGTCGCTCCAATGACAGGATTGAGGTCTCGGACACGCTTGTGGTTATAATATAGTACGCCTCTTCTTATATAGGCGTTGGACTTGAAAAGTATTTTGTTGATGGTATAAGTGTCTTCTTTCGGATCTGCTTCCAGAACGGAGTCAATCAATGAGTCAATACGGTCAAGTCGTTCTTGCGGAGTTGCGAAATCGAGTAGGTGTTCCTTCCGTAGGATATGGCCACCATGTATAACCTTTTTCTCCCTATGGTCTATGATAATATATCCGTAAGGATTATCTTTTCTGCCGAAGAATACAAGGTCAAGACCGAAGTTCTTCTTTAATGCTTTCTGAAGTCCCGTAATATCTGTATTGATATTCCGATATTTTAGCAAAATAGCCCGGAGTTTCATTTTCTCAATCCTCTCTATTTTGGCTTTCTTGAAAAGAGGTTCAATGTCAGAAACCAAGACTTTCATTTGAACAGTACCTTGTCTTTTAATATATAAGGTATCATCCTTAACATAGGACTCATATCCAAGAGAAGAAAGAACGGCCTTGAACTGTGCTGTCGATGAGAAGGCATACCCTTTGGCAGTCCCAAAATCTTTCTCTACTTTCTTTGAGGCGTTTTGTCCCAGTATCTTGTCAATGGCTTTTTGAGAACGGATACGCTCTTTGCTATCGCTTATCTTGCTACCGTCAGGGGCTACTCTCGAAGTCACAATATGTATATGATTATTCTCTGTATCGCGGTGGGCATATACGAGCACGGGCTGACCCTCCCGGCCATAACCCATCTCTTCAAGGTAGGCATGAGCAAAATCAAGAAGCTTCTGTTCTGTCAACTCTCTTCCTTTGCAGGATATGGCAACGTGGAACTGAGTCTTTGATATTCTGGAGTTGCGTGATGAATAGGTTTCGAGATAAGCCCGCAGATCCTCAGGAGTGTATTGCCCGAAGAAGTCGCGGTCCTCAACGATTCCAAAGTTCTTCATCTCTATAAGACGGGCTGTGCCTTTTGCAACCTTTCTTTCATTGTAGAGCACAGCATGGAAGTTAGGACTTCCCGGCAATATTGTAGCTATCATTGTTCAAGTGCTGTTGGATAATGATTCATTATGGGATTATTCATTGTTGAGTTTCACTCTGTCATACGAATCGCCATCAAGAGTATAGTTAGCCATTGTTCGTTAGCCACATTTATCATAGACCATGATGGACGATATATCGGTTTGTCAAACGTGATCATAGCTCACGAAATTCCATGGATGATTCATTTATACATAAGTGTCGATACATTAATCAGAGATATATAAAACATGCCTTATTGACAGATGACAAATGTTTCGATTGCACACGGATTATTATGTCGTGTCACATGGTTAATCAATCATCGTAACTTAGTGGCCTTTTTAGTTACGTCAAGAAGTTCATCCCTAATGGTAGAAATCATGGCTTGAGTAGCCCTGACAGCCGGTTGCATTTCTTTCTCGACATAGCCTTTTGTGAGGATGCCGGCTACCGCAAGTTCATTGGCTCTCTTCATCGCCTGGTTGAGATTCGCAGAGATATGATAAAGCTCATTGTGGTATGCCTTATATAGACTTCCAAGTTCATTGATAAGCTCCAGACGTTTCCGTGAATCGGTATCTGAGAACTCAGTTATTGCTTCCCTGATGTAATGACTGACAGAGGAATAGCTCATGGATTTCACCCTGATGTAATCCGCTTCCTGCTCAGTGAGGCGAAGCTCAATACGTTTGTTTCTTCTTTTCATAAGTATCTGATAATGTTTGGTGGGAGCATGTTCCACTTATCTTATCGCCGGAGACGAAACAACGGCGTAGCCGTCACCGACGCGCAGCAGTCGGCAAGTCGCTTTTGTCGGACGGAAACCGATAGGTTTTTGTACGGCGAAAAGCACAACTTGCTTCCCAAAAACTACAACTTAGAGCATAGCTCCACATGGTTCTCTGGAGCAAATTTATCTATCCTCATCCCGGTATAAAGAAATGCACAACACATTTTTCACCGGATAACGATACGCAGTCATTTTTTCATCCGGTCAATGAACGATGCATTATCGCGTCGATATTCATATACTCATGAAGCGTCAATTAACATAGATTTACTCGTAATCAAACCACATCCAATAATTGGATTCCGGCTTCTGATGAATTATCATATATCATACGATTAATGATTCAGCGATAAAAGTTCAAAGGGTCATTGAATAGTTAGGCAGATGTCATTGAGCATAATTGTATGATAAATTGGCTAAGTACCGGTTTAAGTCAAATAATTACATGACGAATAATGCCTCAGATATAATCGGTAAATGTATCGTGATTATAAGAGCAGGGAGCATTAGGGAATAAAAGATGATATTCTGTTCTCGGAACAAAGTAAATGACTTACGGAAGACGGAGGTTAAGATAGTGGTAAACTAACAAAAGGGAAAAGAAGACAAGGACTTGGGATGAATAATTTAACATCCAAGAGGCTGATTAGTAGGTTGATTTGGCTCTCTAAAATTTGCGTAATTCATTAATTTTCACTATATTTACATGAGGATTTCCACCTCGTTCATACTATAAAAGTCGGATGTTATGTTTGAATTACTCCTCACAATATTTCTCATACCCATATTCACAATCATCATACTTCTTGTGAAATTTGGGTTCTGGTTAATCGGAAAATGTCTCCAGCTCTCGCTGTGGCTCATTAAGACTATTTCCAGATTGCTCAGACAGGTTGTTTCATGGTTATGGGGTAAAGTTGTCGCATGGTATCGCTCAAGAGGGCACGGACAAATGATACCCTGAATATATAATCAAGATAAAGAAAAGCCGCACCAGTCAATGATTGATGACCGATACGGCTTTATAGGGTGAGGTGTGAGTCTGTTCCCTCGGGTATGTCAAATTTTGGTTAGGCTTTGCTCATGTCAAAAACCTTTTCCTTTGGTCTTCTCATAGACGATCTCCTTGTTGGCATCAACGTTTGTGATGCGGAATTGTACGGCGGCCCGGTCAGGGATACTATCGGGTAGCATCGGAACAAGCGTCTTAATGACCTGATCAACGGTATTGAAACCGATGTCCTGAATTTCGGCAAGAAGCTCTCCTTTGAAATACGCCCGTCCACGTACCATCTTCTTAGCCGAGATACGGAATAGTTTGTCCTGTGGTTCATCAGGGTCTTTTGCCTTGCCCTGCTTGCTCTTCTTATTGGTGAAGAATATGAACTCAATCAGCTTCGCGTTGAGTCGCCATGCCGGGGAGAAGTCTATCTTTACATAGCCCTTAGTGATATTGAAACCACTGCTGTGATTCATGCCGAAGGCGACTTCATACAGGTTGGCGTCACAGTCATTCTGGGCTATGGTTCCCCACGTATGGCGGAAAGTATAGACACAGTAGTAGTTTTCTTTCTTCATGCCCATGTCCTCGCAGATCTTCTTGATTCCATTGTTGACATTCGCACAGAAACTGTCGGAGTCGCAGTAACGGAAATGAAAGTTAAAGAGATATTCATCATCCTCCGGTGAGAGATACTTGTCGAAGATGGGCTGGATGAACGGCTCGACACGCATTTCTATATATGCGCCATCCGCACGGCTATTGCGAGTCTTGGAACGATGATAGCATACAGCACCATGACGATAGTCTTTCTTTTTCATCTTGAAGAGGTCCACCGTATTGATTCCTCCGAGACATAGAACGAGTAATGCAACGTCTCGTCCAAGTTCCGGAAGGGAAGAGAGCATCTTAGTCTGCGGAAGAGGTCGGTTGAAGAACTCGCGACAAGCCTCCGCACTGATAGCACGCTGTTCTCCTTTATCAGCTTTTGGTATCTTGATTTTGTTCCATGGATTGAACTTGATCTTGATAATTCCCTTTTCCTCGTCATTCAGCTCCAGGATTGCTGCCTTATATATCTGACGGACGCAGACCGGATACATTTCCTTGGCTCGATTGGTTTGAACAAGGGTTTTAATCCAGTTTTTGAGGACGGCAGTGGTCAACTGGCCGAACATAAGCTTGTTCGAGCCTACGTAGCGTTCGAGATGCGCAACTGCAAGCTTATAGTTCTTGGCGTTGCGCTCATGCCCATCATTGATCATCCTATTGATGTGTATTTGGGCATAGTCACTGAAGCACACGTCACCGTCTTCCGATGTAAGGAAGTCGATAACCTGATTCACATCCCACTGCTCGATGTTGACGGTGTTGAGCAGGTTGTTGTAACGGATAATCATATCCGTGCAATAACTGATTACGAATGGGTCTTTTACGTCATTGTTCTTGGTCAACTCTTTTTTGGTGACCATCTTGTCCGTCTTGATGTAGCCTATTCCTCGCTGATGCGTTACGCGGATATAGACTTGCCAGAACCCGTCACTTCGGGGTCTACGCACACAAATTTTCAAATTTGCCATGTCTATTTCAATATTTATTTGATGTTTAATATTTAACCGTATCTACCTGATATATTGACGATTACAATGGTAAACATTTGGTAAACATTTGGTAAACACGCCTTGTTCGATTGGTAAACAATTGGTAAACAAATCCTCATATTTGTACTCGGAAAGCGTGTTCAAATGCACGGCGAAAATGCAAAAAAAATTAGGCTGTAATGGTCTGATTTACTGACCATCACAGCCTAACGTATTGATTATGCGCTATGTCCGAAGACTATCGATTAGTCCTCGATGGCGGCCTGCGCCGCAGCTACGCGGGCAATTGGCACACGGAAGGGTGAGCAGCTGACGTAGTTCATGCCGAGTTTAGCGCAGAAGATTACGGACGAGGGTTCGCCGCCGTGTTCGCCGCAGATACCGACTTTGAGGTCGGGATTGGTTGCACGGCCTTTTTCAACACCCATACGCACGAGCTGGCCTACGCCAACCTGATCCAGGACTTCGAAGGGGTCTGTCTTGATGACACCGTGTTCCTTATAGAACTTGAGGAACTTGGGAGCGTCGTCGCGAGAGAAGCCGAATGTCATCTGGGTAAGGTCGTTGGTGCCGAATGAGAAGAAATCGGCAACCTGAGCTATCTCGTTTGCTGTAAGAGCGGCACGAGGTACTTCGATCATTGTGCCCACTTTATAGCGGATGGATGTACCCTTTTCTTCGAATACCTTGCTTGCAGTAGCATGGATAACATCAGCCTGGTTCTGGAGTTCTTTAAGTGAACCAACCAGAGGAACCATGATTTCAGGATGAACATCGATGCCACGGCTCTTGCATGCGATTGCTGCTTCGATGATGGCGCGAGTCTGCATTTCGGTGATTTCGGGGTATGTGATACCGAGACGGCAGCCACGGTGACCAAGCATCGGGTTGAATTCTTCCAGAGAGTCAACTTTTGCCTTTACCTGTTCGAGAGTAAGACCCATTTCTTCGGCAAGTTCTTTCTGGGTAGCTGTCTGATGGGGTACGAACTCGTGCAGAGGGGGATCGAGAAGACGGATAGTGACACCGAAACCGTCCATAGCCTCGAAGATACCTTCGAAGTCACCACGTTGCATTGGAAGGAGTTTTGCAAGTGCGGCACGACGGCCTTCTACGTCGGACGAAAGAATCATTTCGCGCACGGCCTTGATGCGGTCGCCTTCGAAGAACATATGCTCCGTACGGCAGAGACCGATTCCCTGTGCGCCGAAGTTACGAGCCTGACGGGCATCGCGAGGTGTATCAGCATTGGTACGGACGAGGCACTTGGTGAACTTATCGGCAAGGTTCATGATGGCAGCGAAGTCTCCGTCGAGTGTAGGTTCAGCAGTGGGAACCTGGCCGTCGTAAACTTCACCTGTCGAACCATTGAGGGAAATCCAGTCGCCTTCGTTGTATTTCTTACCACCCATTTCGACAGTCTTAGCTACGTAGTCAACCTTAATTTCTCCGGCACCGGATACGCAGCACTTACCCATGCCGCGAGCGACTACTGCTGCGTGCGATGTCATACCGCCACGCATTGTGAGGATACCCTGAGCTACGGCCATACCGCGGAGGTCTTCGGGAGATGTCTCGATACGAACGAGAACAACTTTACGTTTCTTTTCAGCCCAAGCCTCTGCGTCTTCTGCAGAGAATACGATCTGACCTGCAGCTGCGCCGGGAGAAGCGGGAAGGCCCTTGGCAACGACCTGTGCACGCTTAAGGGCGGCCTTGTCGAAGACAGGATGGAGGAGTTCGTCGAGTTTCTGGGGCTCCATACGTTTGAGGACAGTCTTTTCGTCGATGATGCCGGCACGGAGGAGGTCCATGGCGATCTTGACCATGGCAGCACCTGTACGCTTGCCGTTACGTGTCTGGAGCATCCACAGCTTGCCGTCCTGGATGGTGAATTCCATATCCTGCATGTCTTTATAGTAGTCTTCGAGACGTGCAGCGATGGCGAAGAGCTCGTTAGCGCAGAGGGGCATCGATTCTTCGAGTGAGGGATACTTGCTTGCGCGTTCTTCTTCGCTGATGCCCTGGAGGGCTGCCCAGCGACGGGAACCTTCGATTGTGATCTGCTGAGGGGTGCGGATGCCTGCTACGACATCTTCGCCCTGAGCGTTTATAAGGTATTCACCGTTGAAAATGTTTTCACCGGTGGCAGCGTCACGGCTGAAAGCAACGCCGGTAGCGGAGTTGTTGCCCATATTGCCGTAGACCATGGCCTGTACGTTGACAGCTGTGCCCCATTCTTCGGGAATCTGGTTCATTCGGCGGTAGATGATAGCGCGTTCGTTCATCCAGCTGTCGAATACGGCGCAGATGCCGCCCCAGAGCTGTTCCCATGCGTTGTCGGGGAAATCTTTGCCGGTGTATTCTTTGACTGCGGCCTTGAAGAGCTTTACAAGGTTTTTGAGATCTTCGACCTGAAGTTCGGTATCGAGCTTATAGCCTTTTTCCTCTTTAACCTTATCCATGATCTCTTCGAAAGGATCGATGTCGGTTTTTTTCTTGGGTTTCATGCCGAGAACGACATCGCCGTACATCTGCACGAAGCGACGGTAGCTGTCCCATGCGAAGCGGGGATTTCCGCTTTTTTCTGCCAAGGAGGCAACTGTTGCGTCGTTCATACCGAGATTGAGAACGGTATCCATCATGCCGGGCATTGATGCGCGTGCACCGGAGCGGACAGAGACGAGAAGGGGATTTGCAGGATCGTTGAATTTTTTTCCAGTGAGGGATTCTACGTGTGCGATTGCTTTTTCAACGTCTTCTTTGATACGTTTTACAACCTCGTCGCGGCCGTACTGTGTATATTCGTTGCAAACTTCTGTGGTTATGGTGAATCCGGGGGGGACTGGCATGCCCAGAAGATTCATTTCTGCTAAGTTAGCGCCTTTGCCTCCGAGGAGGTTTCTCATGTCGGCGTTACCTTCGGCTTTGCCGTCGCCGAATGTGTAGACTCTTTTCATTCTTGGCTTTGTATTGGATTTATATTAGTTTTGAGTATTTCTATGTATGATTCAAGGGCTGTTGAGATGACCTATCTTTGCAAAGTTACGAATTTTATGCCGCTAATCAAATATAGAAACGATAAATTATCGTAAACTTTCTTTAATGACAGCTCCGCCGGGTATTTTTAGTTTATCAGCCGCCAAAGTTGTCATAGTGTATGCTCGAGGGGTCAACGCCGAGGCTGTCGAGCATCGTATTGACAGCATTGCTCATCGGGCCTGGTCCACACATATAGTATTCGATATCTTCGGGACTGTCGTGATCCTTGAGATAGTTGTTGTAGATTACCTGATGTACGAAGCCTGGGGTGTATTTTACACCGGCGGCATCCGCTGCTGGGTCAGGACGGTCAAGGGCAAGATGGAATTTGAAGTTGGGGAATTCCTTCTCGAGCTGGAGAAAATCATCGAGATAGAACACTTCGTTGAGAGCGCGAGCACCGTAGAAATAGTTCATCTTTCTGTCGGTTGTCTTCAGCGTCTTGGTCATATGCATGATTTGGGCACGCAGAGGAGCCATACCGGCGCCACCGCCTATCCACATCATCTCTGCCTTCGAGTCAAAGATAGGATGGAAGTCTCCGTAAGGACCGCTCATGATTACCTTGTCGCCGGGCTTGAGAGAGAAGATGTAGCTCGAAGCTATACCGGGCATAACATCCTGGAATCCGACCTGAGGTTTCGGTTTGAAAGGAGGAGTGGCGATACGGACGGTAAGCATTATGCGGTCGCCTTCTGCAGGGTAGTTGGCCATCGAATATGCTCGGACTGTCGGTTCTGTATTGCGGCATTTGAGACTGAATAGACCGAATTTCTCCCATGCAGGAAGATATTGTTCTCCGATGAGACTCTTGTCGATATCCTTGTCGTAGTCCATCTCGTAGGTTGGAATTTTGATCTGGGCATACGAACCTGGGAGGAAATCCATATGTTCGCCCGGAGGAAGTGCTACGATAAATTCCTTGATGAAGGTTGCGACATTGCGATTCGAAATCACTTCGCATTCCCATTCTTTCACAGCAAGTACAGAATCGGGAACCTTGATCGACATATCGGACTTAACCTTGACCTGGCAGCCGAGACGCCAGTTGTCCTTAAGTTCTTTACGTGTGAAGTGGACTGCTTCGGTGGGAAGTGCTTCGCCTCCGCCTTCGAGAACCTGGAGACGGCATTGGCCGCAACTGCCTTTGCCGCCGCACGCCGACGGGAGGAAAACATTGTTGTCGGCCATCGTAGAGAGTAGCGACTTTCCGGCAGGAGTTGTGATCTTGGTGTCGTTGTTGACCGTGATGGTGACATCCCCGGTCTGAACGAGCTTCTTTTTGGCAATCAGAAGTATCACAACCAGAAGGAGTGTGACACCGAGGAAGAAACCGACGCCAGAGCCGATTGTGAGCCACGCCGTGTGGCTGAGTTCACAAGGCAAAAACATTATTTGCATAGTTGGTCGTATTTTAGCGTTAGTTTAAATCTTTATGCCGAGGAAACTCATAAAGGCAATTCCCATCAAGGCTGTGATAATGAATGTGATACCAACGCCGCGGAGAGGGCCGGGAACATTGGAATACTGCGCGATACGTTCACGGACGGCGGCAACTGCAGTGATTGCGAGAAGCCAGCCGATGCCCCAGCCGCTACCTGCGCATACTGCAGTCCAGAAGCTGCCGAAATCTCGCTGCTGCATGAAGAGAGAGCCGCCGAGGATGGCGCAGTTGACAGCTATCAGTGGGAGGAAGATACCCAGCGACGAGTAGAGTGCCGGAGCATATTTCTCTACGACCATCTCTACGAGCTGTGTCATCGAGGCGATAACTGCGATGAATACGATCAGCGACAGAAAGCTGAGGTCGACAGTGGCGTATTCGGGGCCGAGCCAGCTCAATGCGCCTTCCGCGAGTACGTAAGTTTGAAGAAGATAGTTGATTGGCAGCGTTATGGTGAGCATGAAAGTCACCGCTATGCCGAGCCCGAATGCTGTCTTGACGTTTTTGCTCACTGCTATGAACGAGCACATGCCAAGAAAGTAGGCGAATATCATGTTGTCGATGAAGATCGACCGTATGAATAAGTTCAGATTATCCATGATGTTTTACTGTTTAGCGGTGCTTTATTTTTCCTGAAGATCCTTATTGTAGCTACGGTGTATCCAGATGATGCACGCCACTACGATAAGAGCCATCGGGGGGAGGATCATTAGGCCGTTGTTGACATATCCTGCTTCATAGAATGAATCGGGAACGACCTGGTAGCCGAGAAGGGTACCGGAACCGAGTAGTTCACGGAAGAAACCTACGATAACCAGGATGATGGTATATCCGATACCATTTCCGACACCGTCGAGGAATGAAGGCCAGGGACGGTTTGCCATCGCGAAAGCTTCGAGGCGACCCATCAGGATACAGTTGGTAATGATAAGACCTATGAATACCGAGAGCTGTTTGCTGACATCGTAAGCATATGCCTGAAGCAGCTGTGAAACGATTACCACAAGACCGGCAACGACTACGAGCTGTACTATAATACGTATGTTGGTCGGGATGGTATTACGGATCAGGGATATAATAACATTACTGAAAGCAAGCACTGCTATTACGGATAGCCCCATCACAATGGCCGGTTCGAGCTTTGCCGTAACAGCAAGCACCGAGCAGATACCCAGAATCTGGACAACGACAGGGTTATCCTTGGACAGGGGATTGAAGAATACGCTTTTATTTGCCATTTCTATTGATTTTATTGTTGATGGGTAAGATTCTCAAGAAATGCCTTGTAGGGGCTGAGGCAGTTATCAATCATCGCACCGACACCCTTGCTGGTGATTGTTCCACCGGATATGCCGTCGACGTAGTCTTCGTCACCCTGGGGTTCCATGCCAGCTTTGACTACAGCTATCGGCAGGAAGGTGTCGTTTTTGATAAGTTTTTTTCCTTCAAACTGAGAGCTGAATTTAGGTTTCTCTATCTCAGCACCGAGGCCGGGTGTCTCACCCTGGTGGGCGAAGTATGCTCCATAGACTGTCGTGCCGTCGGCATCGATGCTGACATATCCCCATATCGGCCCCCAGAGACCTGCTCCATACATCGGCAGAATGTATTTGATGCTGCCGTCGTCGAGCTTGCACTTATAGACAGGCAGGAGGCGGTTGTCAGGGTTTTCTTTGCTTTCTTTGGCTACATTGACGGCGAAAGCGTTTTCGTTGTCGTTGACAGTACCCTTGTCGTTTACGACGAATGTCTCGGTAATATAATGTTCATAAGCCGACTTTATTTCCGAAGATGGTACGGATATATTGACACTTGCCAGTATCTGACGCATCTTGTCGGCATCGGCATTGTCCTGTTGGAGGGGCTTGAGCGAGATAGCCGTAAAGGCCAACGCCGTGCCTACTAAAACAACCAGGACTATTATATATATTAATGTATATACGTTGCTTTGCTTGTTCATTGTTGCTGGGTTTTAGCGTTCAGGCGTTTTTGGCGACGGCGTATGTTCGACTGTACCACGCAGTAGTCTATAAGGGGAGCAAAGCAGTTCATGAGAAGGACTGCCAGCATTGCTCCTTCGGGATAGCCTGTGTTGTAGACTCGAATGATGATGGCTATTGCTCCGATGAAGAAGCCGTAGAGATATTTACCGGTGCTTGTCCTCGCTGCTGTTACAGGGTCCGTAGCCATGAATACGGCTGCGAAAGCGAAACCGCCCAGGAGGAGCTGTTCGCCAGGTGCTATGAATGAGGCAGGGTAGAGTGGTGAGGCAAAGACATTAGCTATCCAGCCCATGCAGAGACCTCCGGCAATGACGGAAACGATGATTTTCCAGGAAGCGATTCCGGCTGCAAGAAGGATGATTGCACCGATGATGATGCAAAGTGTCGATGTTTCGCCGAAGGAACCGGGAATGAGGCCGACAAATGCGTCCCATGCAGAGATGACATGACCATTGACTCCTGTAAATTCGATAGCCGGACCACCCTGTGTTGCTATCTGCCCTAAGGGAGTGGCACATGTGAATCCGTCAACAACGGGCTGGCCGTATCCCAGTGCTGTATTGGTGGCTACATAGACTTTGTCGCCCGACATTTGAGCAGGATAAGCGAAGAAAAGGAAAGCACGGGTCACAAGTGCGACGTTGAGGACATTGTATCCTGTTCCGCCGAATACTTCCTTGACGAATATTACAGAGAAGGCCACTGCGATCGCAAGCATCCAAAGAGGCACTTCGGCCGGGCAGATCATCGGTACAAGAATGCCGGTGACGAGGAAGCCTTCCTGTATCTCCTCGTGTCGTAGCTGGGCAAAGGTAAACTCTATGCCGAGGCCTACGATGTAGGATACGATCACTCGGGGGAGGATTGTAAGGAAGCCGTAAATCATCAGTTCCCAGAAGGGGAAACTCGTTTCACCTAAGGCAAGCCAGTGCTGGTAGCCGGTGTTGTACATTCCGAATATGAAGCATGGCAGAAGTGCGAGGATGACGATTGTCATCGTGCGCTTGGAGTCGATGCTGTCGTGTATGTGTACTGCACCGGATGGTGCAGAGGTCGTTTTTGGGGTATAGAGGAAAGTCTCCATGCCTTCATAGACCGATTGGAATGCATGCAGTTTGCCGCCTGGCTCAAAGTTGGGCCGTATGCGGTCGAGATAGTTGCGTAATTTTCCCAAAATCGTGAATATTAATATGGTTTATTCAAGCTCTTTACGAAGGTAGTCCAAGCCGTCACGCACAATCTGCTGCAAAGGCATTTTGGATGTGTCGGAGTATTCTGCAGCTGCGAAATCCTCAGGTGCGACTTCATAGATACCGAGTTTTTCCATGTCCTCTATATTATGCGATATGACGGCCTTGAGAAGATATTCCGGCAGTATATCCATAGGGAATGTCTTGTCGTATTCGCCGCTCATAATCATTGCGCGGCGGCCACCGTTGAGACGTGCGTCTGGTCGGAACAACTTCCCGAGGAAGTGGCCGGGGAATGAACGGCTTTCGCTCATCTTGCTGGGTGAGAAAGAGGCCCAGCCCATGAATTCGTCAACATCGTCACCTTCCGCTATGACTGTTATCTGTCTGTATGGGAAGTGAAGATATCCTTCTTTGTCTACTGCGGTTCCTGTGAATACGTTGCCGCTGATGATTCGTTTGTGTGCCTTGTCTGAGTCGAGAGCTCCTTTGACGATGGGCTCTACGGCGGCGCCACAGACCGTTTTTGCGATATAAGGTACTTTGACCTCAGGACCGTCGACGGCTACATATGCAGTGAAGTCTGCATTGCCTGTACGGGCGAGTTTACCTATGCGGCCGAGAGTGGCAAGATCGAGTGTCCATACCGTTTCTCCCTTATTGATCGGGTGTGTATTGGCAATCTGGACGCCGACATTGCTCGCCGGATACTGGCCTTCGATTTCAATGGTCTCGGTTCCTTTTATTTCCTTGAGCTGACTGCCGCTGTTCTTGCTGACGTATATTTTGCCTTTTGTGGTTTTGGACAGTACTTGTACGCCGGCTTCATAATCTTCCTGTGTGAAAGAAGCATTAAAGACATTGTACGATATTGCAAGAGGTGCGAGGTCGAAAGCTGTCACATAGACATCCCTGACAGTATCAGAAGGATTAGGTACTATGTCATAGGGCCGTTGTCTCATTAGCGCTAGCATTCCAGATTCGGCGAGGAATAATTTGGCGCTGGTTTCGTCGGTCGGTTTGGTAAAGGTCGGGCTGACGACTTCATTTTTACCGACTTCGATTTCGACTCTGAGTATTTTGCGGCGGTCACCGCGTACTACCGATTTGACTGTGCCTGCAACTGGCGATACGAGTTTTACGTCGTTATGCTGCTTGTCGTGCAGGATAGGAGTTCCCACGGCAACTTTATCGCCGTCCTTGACATCTACTTTCGGGACGAAACCTGTGAAATCGTCCGGTATAATTGCCACGCTGTCAGCCTGTACGGCCTTGGGTACAGAATTTTCCGGTAAGCCCCCGGCAATTTTAAGAGTCAAGCCTTTTTTTAGCTTTATTTTCATGTGCATTGGATATTATATGCTATGCGTGTGCAAAGATACTCATTTTGTGCCAAAAAAGCTTAAAAAAAGCCTCTGTGGCTAATCGTGCGTTAACATTATATAACAATGACGAGCTTGATAAACTGTCTTTAATATGGAATAGTGTAAAAAAGTGGACAGAATATTTGGCCGGGTCATATAATTGGTATAATTTTGTTTCGAAATAATATCAAAACAATATTACAACATGGATGCTAACAAAGAATATGCCTACAAAGGTATGCTTATGAATGGTTTCCTGATGGCCTTGATTGCCGTAGGGATTCTTGTGCTGGCGGCTGTCTCAGCCGGTTCGCCAGTTGTTGACGACGGATTCCGTCCGCTCTTAGTCGGTGGACTGCTTGTGCTTTTCTGCGTGGCTGTGCCGGGCTTCTTCACACAGCAGCCTAATCAGGCGCGTGTCATGATTTTCTTTGGCAAATATAAAGGCACATTCAGCGAGACCGGTTTCTATTGGGCTAATCCTTTCATGAAGCGTACAAGGATTTCAAGGAGAATACATAATATCGATGTCGAACCTATCAAGGTGAACGATAAAGTGGGCAATCCGGTGATGATAGGAATGGTGCTCGTATGGAGGGTTAAAGACACTTATCGTGCGGTGTTCGATGTCGATACCATCTCGGACACGACATTCACTGAAAAGGGAGTGTCTATAGGCCAGCAAAACCGTAATCTGGCTCTTGAGAATTTTGTCCGTATCCAGAGCGATGCAGCTCTTCGTGAAGTGACAGGGCGTTTTGCCTATGACGATACGGATTCGAAAGAAAATGAAACAACCCTACGTTCGGGAGGTGATGAAATCAACGAGCTTCTCGACCATAAGATAAACGAACGCGTCTCAATGGCCGGAATAGAAGTCGTAGAGGCACGTCTTAACTATCTTGCCTATGCGCCCGAGATTGCTGCAGTGATGCTACGACGTCAGCAGGCTTCCGCTATTATCACGGCGCGCGAGAAAATAGTTGAAGGCGCAGTTTCGATGGTTAAGATGGCTTTGCAACAGCTTTCCGACGAACAGATTGTCGAACTCGACGAAGAACGTAAGGCCGCAATGGTCAGCAATCTTCTGGTTGTGCTTTGTGCTGACGAGCCTGCTCAGCCAGTCCTGAACACAGGCTCGTTATATCAGTAATGTCAGCGAAGAAGAGTGAGAAAGGCTTTCTGCTTAGGATCGACCAGGCTACTATGGAACTTGTCGAACGCTGGGCCGCTTCCGAGTTCCGTTCTGTCAACGGGCAGTTACAGTGGATAATCAATGATTCCTTGCTGAGATACGGCCGTAAGAAGAAAGATAAGTCTTGTACGGACGGTGACGATGTAGAGGACGAAACCTCGGAATAAGCGATACCTGCCTTCTATGGCCTTTTCAAACGTATTTTTTTATTGTCGGGATTCAAAAAGTTTTGAGATGTGAAGAAAAAAGCGTAAATTTGCAGGCCATTACGAATTGGCGCCTTACCAGCGCTTTTCAAAATAGACATTAATACGTATTAAAGAGTTAATTAAGCAATGAAAAAAGACATTCATCCCGCCAACTATCGCGAAGTGGTCTTCAAAGATATGTCGAATGATGAGACATTCATTACACGTTCGACTATTGCCACCCGTGAGACTATCGAAATCGATGGCGTGACCTATCCACTGGTAAAGCTTGAAATCACCAGCGCTTCTCATCCTTTCTTCACCGGTAAGCAGAAGCTCGTCGATACAGCCGGTCGTGTCGACAAGTTCATGAGCCGCTACGCTGTCCGCACCAAGAAGTAAAGAGCAAGCCGCGAACGATACGGAGTCCCTGCGACCTGACGAGGTCGCAGGGACTTTTTTTTAGACTAACGCATATGAACTTTGAATGCAAGTTGTTGCCCTGGCGTTTTGAGTTTCGTGTTAAATTGTCTTAATGAATTTATAACGCATTGATATGTTGTTTAATGCGAATTTGCATTACGTTAGAAATTATCACGATTTGAAATTTTAGAAGATTTAATAGTTGAATTAGTTGTCCGGTTTGGAAAATATTAGTAGCTTTGTATCCGTCATTCGTTCGCATTCATGAAAGGCCCGGGTGACTATTTAACCCACCTTAAAATTGAAATAAACGATGATACAAGTAGTAGTCAAGCGCGATGGCCGAGTAGTCGGTTACAATGAAGAAAAAATAAAGGCGGCGATACGCAAGGCGATGCTCACCACGGAGCTTGGGGAAGACGAAAGCCTAATACAGAAGATCACCGACCGTATCGGTGCTCGTGGTTCCGAGCGCATGACTGTAGAAGAGATACAAGACATGGTGGAACTCGAACTCATGAAGAGTCCGCGCAAGGAGGTGGCCAAACGTTACATCGCGTACCGCGACCAAAGAAGCATAGCGCGCCGTGCCAAGACACGCGACATGTTCCATGAGATCATAGAGGCCAAGAACAACGACATCACCCGTGAGAATGCCAATATGAATACCGATTCTCCTGCGGGTATGATGATGAAGTTTGCAAGCGAGACGACCAAACCTTTCGTAGATGACTATCTGCTTTCGCCGGAAGCCCGTGAAGCTGTACGCAATAATTATATACATATCCACGATAAAGATTATTACCCTACCAAGAGTCTCACCTGCGTGCAGCACCCTCTGGATCGCATCCTCAAACATGGCTTCATTGCCGGTCATGGCGAATCGCGCCCTGCCAAACGTATAGAGACTGCCAGCGTCATTGCTTGCATATCTCTGGAGACTGCACAGAACGAGATGCACGGAGGGCAGGCTATTCCGGCATTCGACTTCTATCTTGCGCCTTTCGTGCATACTTCTTTTATTGAAGAAGTAGAAAATCTCGAAAAGCTTACCGGAAGGAGTCTGGATGTTCTCCGCAATGCTAAAATCAAGGACTATATAATCAAGCCGCTCGAAGGTCTTGAAGGTGAAGACCGTCTTCTCCAGCATGCAGTGAACCGGACGGCCGGACGTGTCCACCAAGCCATGGAGGCATTCATCCATAATATGAACACAATCCATAGCCGTGGAGGCAATCAGGTTGTATTCAGCTCGATTAACTATGGTACTGATACCTCCGCAGAGGGCCGGTGCATAATCCGCGAACTTCTCCATAGTACTTATGAAGGAGTGGGCAACGGTGCGACTGCCATCTTCCCCATCCAGATATGGAAGAAAAAACGTGGTGTCAGCTATCTTCCCGAAGATCCCAACTACGACCTCTACAAGCTGGCCTGTAAGGTCACGGCGCGGCGTTTCTTCCCGAACTTCGTCAATCTCGACGCCACCTACAATCAGCACGAAAAATGGCGTGCCGATGACCCTGAACGCTATAAATATGAAGTTGCCACGATGGGCTGCCGCACACGTGTGTTCGAAAACCGTTTCGGTGAAAAAACTTCCATAGGACGAGGCAATCTGTCGTTCACCACAATCAATCTTGTAAAACTCGGTATAGAGTGCATGTCGATCCTTGACAAGGAAGAACGTATACGCAGTTTCTTCTCGCGCCTCGACAACATACTCGAAATTACGGCTCGACAGCTCAATGATCGTTTCAATTTCCAGAAAACGGCTCTTGCCAAACAGTTTCCCTTGCTTATGTCGAAGTTGTGGGTAGGAGGTGATTCGCTCGGTCCCGAGGATACAATCGAGCCTGTCATCAACCAAGGCACGCTTGGCATAGGTTTCATTGGTCTTGCGGAGTGTCTTGTCGCACTGGTCGGCAAGCATCATGGCGAAAGCGATGATGCTCAGAAACTCGGTCTCCGGATTGTAGGCCATATGAGAAGCCGTGTAAACGACTTCTCGGAGAAATACCATCATAATTTCTCTGTCCTTGCGACTCCGGCCGAAGGCCTGTCTGGGAAATTTACAACCAAGGACCGCAAGACTTTCGGCGAGATCCCCGGTGTTACCGATAAAATCTATTATACGAATTCCAACCATGTTCCGGTTTATTACCACTGTTCGCCCAAACACAAGGCAGAAGTAGAAGCCCCCTATCATTCGATGACTGGCGGCGGTCATATTTTTTATGTGGAAATAGATGGTGACGCCACCCATAATCCGGAAGCAGTAGCGAACATTGTTGATCTTATGGACAAGAATAACATCGGTTATTGTTCGGTCAACCACACACGCAATCGCTGCATGAACTGCGGATACGAAGATGCCACGGCAAATCTCGAAATGTGTCCCCATTGCGGCAGTCATGCAATCGACCGTCTGCAACGTATCACGGGTTATCTTGTCGGTACTACCGACCGATGGAATAAAGCCAAACTTGCCGAACTAAACGACCGCGTAGTACATGAGTAAGCCTCTGCGGATTGTACGCATCATAGAGGGCACGTCTGTCGACGGACCGGGCCTTAGGACTTCGGTATATGTCGCAGGCTGCGAACACCATTGTCCCGGTTGTCACAATAAATCTACCTGGGATTTCGGTGCCGGCGAAGAGATGTCGCCCGAAGAAGTGATGGATATAATTAGGTATAATGGCTTCAATGTCACTTTCAGCGGTGGAGATCCTTTCTACAGCTCCGAGAGTCTTCTTGAATTGGCAAGGATGATTAAGGGAGAAGGTTATTCTTTGTGGATATATACGGGTTTCATCTACGAAGACCTCCATGAAAAAGGAACTCCGGGACAGAAAGCACTACTGGAATATGCCGATGTCGTTGTCGATGGACCTTTCGTCGAATCATTGAAAGATGTGTCTCTCATATTCCGTGGTTCTTCCAACCAAAGGCTTATTGATGTCGCTAAATCGAAAAAAAATGGAGTGGCAACGCTCTATGATTTAGACGTATAAGCATTTTATGCTGTAAAACATAAGATATTTTCCGGCCTTCGGCTTGTTTAATTCATAAAATGGAGCTAATTTAGCGAACTACAAATTTAAAAACACTCACGAAGTTAAACTTAAAACAACCCCAATATGACGAAGACAATCACTTTCAACGAACTCCGTCGTCTTAAAGACAGACTTCCCGACGGATCGATGCATAAGATTGCAGACAGGCTCAACACCACCGTTCAAACCGTTCGTAATTACTTCGGTGGCAGCAACTATGACTTCGGTAAGAATTGTGGTGTACATATAGAACCGGGACCCGACGGTGGTATCGTTGTTCTCGACGACAGCACTATCTACGACATGGCTGTCGAAATCCTCCAGAGCCAAGAAGCCTGATAATCTACAACCGGCTACAAAAAAACATAGGGCCGTGGCCGCAGGCTACGGCCTTTTGGGTATTTCCTAAATATCTGTAACATGTCACGCCTGATCACTGTCGCTATTCATACCTACGACAAAGCTGTCGCGCTATGTACACTTCTTGAAGGGGAGGGTATAGCTGTCGAACTTCAGAACGTCAATCTTGAAACTCCTGGAATATTCTCCGGAGTCAGGGTCAGAATACAAGAGAGTGACCTGCCGCTGGCACTGAGAATCATAGAGAATAAAGAACTTTTTGTCCAGCCACAACAGGAAGGCGAGTCTCCCCACCAGATCTTAGTGCCGGTAGACCTCAGCGAGAAATCTTTCAAAGCCAGTATTGTGGCTGCCAATATGGCTGCCGACAAAGGAGCACACATTTGTTTCCTTTATAGCTATATCGACCCGTACATAGCCGGTAAGATTCAGTTGACCGATAATCTTACCTATGGTTTGGGCGAAAAAGGTGCCCGCGAACAGATGGAAGAGAACGCTTGCAAGCTCATGGATAATTTTGTGGAGCGTTTTCGTATAGCCATGAAGCGTGGCGATATTCCTGTCGTCAGATACAGGACTAAAGTTGTCGAAGGCGTGCCAGAAGATGCAATAGTGGATTTTGCCAAGGCTGGGCTGCCTTATATGATTGTCATGGCAACCCGTGGCGCAAAGAGAAAAGAACTTGAAATGATAGGAAGTGTTACTGCCGAAGTCCTGGACGAAGGCAGGTTCACGATTCTTTCCGTTCCCGAACCTATAGAGGCAGAAAAAGTACTTCATCCGGCTAATATTTTGTTCCTCAGCAATCTTGATCAGGATGATATCCTGGCGATGGATACTGTCTACCGAGTCTTCGGACATTCGGCAGCCTGCGTCACAATAGTGCATATCCCTAAGAGAAGCCGTTACTCAGATTCTTCAGCCGGAAAGGCGATGCAGAGGTTGAGTGAGTATTGTGCTTCGAACTTTCCTAAATATCATTTCATCACCGTGCCTGTCAACCCGGACTCTGGTGAGAAAGAGTTTGTCCGTCTTCAGGATAAGTATGGTTTCGACCTTATTGTTGTCCCAAACCGGCGTCGGAATGCTTTCAGCCGTCTTTTCAACCCCGGTCTTGCCCATCGCATTTTGTTCCAGACAGACATCCCCATGCTCCTGATTCCGGTCTGAAATTCTTATACATTGCCACATATGCAGTCACTTTTGCCCCCTCCGCTACTTGCCATAGTAATTCCATGTTACAACGAAGAAGAGGCTTTGCCTGTCTCGGTTCCGATTATCCTTGAGCTGCTTACGCGTCTGGTGTCTCTTAAAGATATCGGCGCATCAAGTTATATTTTGTGTATCAACGATGGCAGTAAGGACAGTACTTGGAAGAGAATACAGAAACTGCATATCGCCGACAGCAGAGTCAAGGGCATAAATCTCGCGCATAACAGAGGGCATCAGTATGCTCTTCTTGCCGGGCTGATGACAGTTATGGACAGATGTGATGCATGTATATCTATCGATGCCGACCTTCAGGACGATCCGGAGGCTATTATCGATATGATCCGACAGTACAGGGAGGGTAAGGAGATAGTATTCGGGGTCCGGAGTTCGCGACAGTCGGACACTTATTTTAAGAGAAGTACCGCACATGCTTTCTATTCCTTCCAGAAGGCTATGGGCCTTGAGACAGTCTATGATCATGCCGACTACCGGTTGATGAGCAACAGAGCCCTACATCTTCTCTCGGAGTATGGGGAGGCTAATATTTTCCTACGTGGCATAATCCCTCTTATCGGTCTTGATACGGGTGTGACGGCCTACCGTCGCAGCCCACGCGTCGCGGGAGAGTCCAAGTATCCTCTTGCAAAGATGCTTTCACTAAGCATAGATGGCATAACGTCATTTTCGGCGCGTCCGATGCGATGGATTTTCATCATTGGTTTCGTTTCGTTCATAGCCACATTACTTGTAACAATCTATGTGCTTGTGTCGTATTTCTGCTCTGAAAATGTGAATGCAGGATGGGCCTCCATTATGCTCTCGATATGGGGTCTCGCAAGCTTGATAATGATATCGATTGGCATAGTAGGGGAGTATATAGGAAAAATATTCAACGAAGTGAAGGCCCGACCCCGGTTTGCAGTCAGGGATACCCTGTGGGACTAAAGCGGTTTTTATTAAAGACATAACCAGGAGACCGGATATATTGAAACCGGCCTCCTGGTATTTGCATGTTTAAGCAAGCGCTATCGTGCTGCGATAACCTCTATTTCAACCAATACGTTTTTTGGTAAGGTCTTGACTGCAACAGCTGAGCGTGCAGGATAGGGTGCGGTGAAGACTGAAGCATAGACTTCATTCATCGCTAAGAAATCTGCCATGTCTGCGAGGAATACAGTTGTCTTGACAACGTTGTCGACAGTGAGTCCTGCGGCTTCAAGGATTGCACATACATTGGCAAGACTCTGGCGTGTCTGTGCTTCAATGCCTTCAGGTATTTCGCCCGTGGCGGGGTTGATGGGAATCTGGCCTGAAGCGTAGACAAAGGGTCCTGCATCGATAGCCTGGCTGTAAGGGCCGATAGCACCGGGAGCGGCGGTGGTTGCAATTGCTTTTTTCATAGTTTTATAGGGTATTCGGTTTTGACATATCCTTGTCAGGGATATTTATGTTGTTGATATTTATATCTTTAACAAGTAAATCAGATGATTCGTTGAGTATGTTGCGGAATATGTCATTAATGATTTTTTGGACACCGGGAAAATTATTGTCAAAGTTGGGTATGAAGCCCGAATAGCCCAACGTGCCAACTTTGACAGCGAGAAACTTGACTGTAAGGATTGAAGGGTCGACTGCCAACTGATAACCGTAGACATCTTTCTCTCCTGGAATCAGGACACGCGAGCAGATACCAGTAGAACAAAGAGTTTCAGTAGCGTTTGTGACAAGTCGGGCAGGGAAATCGTATTCGTCCATGAAGTCTCGATCGGTCAGTGGACCTTCAAGTTTGATGAAACGCTGGGTCAGGATACATGCCATGGCAAGAATGCAACGGATGCGATATTCCAATGATATAGAAGCAACTTCCTTGTCGAGACTGAATGCAAATACATTCTGGGAAGAGTAGCATACCACGGCACCTGAAAGTGTTATGACCCATACAAGCTGAAGCCAAAGCATCATAAGAGGCAGGAAAGCCACAGAGCCATAGACAGCGTTATATCTTGTGACATACAATGTACCGGTAACGAAAAGCCATTGCAGGATCGAGAAACCCGTACCCGCTAATATTCCGGAGATGAATGCGTATTTGAACTTGACTTTAGTATTGGGCAGAAGGATATAGACGGCTGTGAAGAAGAGCCATATCATAACGAATGAAGCTGCTTCGATAAGACCCGACACCAATGGAGTCATGAAGCTGAAATTGAATATGGCATCCAGTGTCGAACTGAGAAGAACCATCAGTCCGCTGACACATATCATCAGCACCGGAAGAATCAGCAACATGGCCGTATAGTCCGTTATCTTGCGCCAGAGGGTGCGACCTTGATGTTGTCCCCATATCAGGTTGAACGTATTTTCCATATTGCCAAGAAGAGAGATCAGAGTCCATAACAGAAAAAGAACGCCTGCTCCGACAAAAATACCTTCCGAAGTTGTCGACAGATACTTATCCACGAACGATATTCCATACTCTATCGCTGTTTTCTGAGCCGGGAAAAGATGGAACAGTTCGCGTTGAAGTATTTCCTGCATGCCGAATCCGCGCCCTATGGCAAGAAGAAGGGCCAGGGCAGGAACGATTGCCAGCATAGTACGATATGTCATCGCACGCGCCTGTGTCTGAATGTCCCGGTTAAGGAAGGAGTTGATCGACAGATTGATAGTGCGGATAGCATTGATTTTCCATCCCCGCCTGCTGTCGGCCCATATGCCGGTGTTGAAATAGTCCCAGTAGCTCAGGACTTTTTTCTGTATACGCGACAAGAACGATATTTTTGCTTTCGTTGGCTCTTCCATAGTATTCATCGGCAAAGATACGAACTCTCTTTATATACAACAAAACTTGTCGGGAAAAAGATGAGATCTCTATATATGTTCGTTTCAAAGAACTTTTATGACCTTAAATCTTTATATATTTATAATTCTTAGCTTGCCCGATTTTTGTGGGGCAGGTATTGATTGAGTAAATAATTCTAACTAATTTTGCACCATAAAACGACGAGTCTCTCTATGGAGGATAAAGATAAAGGAGAAAAATATCGTCTTGGGATTGCCTTCAGTGGAGGAGGTGCCCGAGGCTTTGCACATGCCGGTGCCTTGATGGCTATAGAAGAGGTGGGTTTAAAGCCCGATGTCCTCGCTGGTGTCAGTGCCGGCTCCGTTGTCGCTGTCCTCTATGCCGGAGGTGTCAGCCCTTTGGGTATCGCCGAGATATTTGCGCGTACAAATTTTCGTGATTTTACCGAGTTAAGCATAGGTCAGGGAGGTTTCTTCAATATGGAGAAGTTCGGTAGGTTTATAGAACGTGCACTTGGGGGAAAGACTACATTCGAACAACTGTCGATACCAGTCTATGTCTCAGCCACGAATCTTGACGACGCTTGTCCGACAGTGTTTTCGTCTGGATCTATCAAGGATCTTGTTGCAGCATCTTGTTCGATACCTATACTTTTCAAACCAGTAAAGATCGACGGCGCGGACTATGTTGACGGAGGCGTACTACGTAATCACCCGGCTTGGATACTTCGGGATAAGTGCGACACTTTGATTGGTATAAATGTTAGTCCCCTGGTTCCTAAGAAGACCTTTAAGTCCATTGTCGACGTAGCGCTGCGCACTTACAACCTTATGGCCAAAGCCAACCAGAAAGAAGATATGGCTTTGTGTGATATCTCGGTTGAGATACCGGCGCTTGTAGATTATACTGTTTTCGATCTCAAGCATATTAAAGAAATATTTGTCAGTGGCTATGTAGCCATGCGCGATGCCCTCCGCAGGGCAGATATGTGGCATCCTGAAAAAGAGACTTGTCCCCGAATAAGTAAAGGACAAAGCAATAACCTATAGTTCAATCGCGAATGAAAACCCTTAAACCGATCATTTATCAGCTTCTTCCACGACTGTTTACAAATTATTGTGAGACGCCTGTTGTCGGAGGTTCCATAGAACAAAACGGTTCAGGAAAGATGGAATCGATAGACGATACAGTTCTTGCCTCAATTAAGGAGCTTGGCGTTACTCATGTCTGGTTTACAGGGATTATAGAACATGCTCATGATGCCGATTATACCTCTTTCGGCATAGCCAGGCAAAATCCCCATATCGTCAAAGGCAAAGCCGGAAGTCCGTATGCCATCGTCGACTATTATGATATTGACCCTGATATTGCAGTAGATGTGCCTCATCGTATGGAAGAGTTCGAACATCTTGTCGAACGCACACATAAAGCCGGTCTGAAGGTTATCATAGATTTTGTCCCGAACCATGTCGCCCGTCAGTATCATTCCGATGTCAAGCCGGCAGGCATAGAAGATTTTGGAGCGGGGGATAATACCGAAATGTTTTTCTCTCCGAATAACAACTTCTATTATATAACACGCCAACAGTTCGCTCCTCATATCGACCTGGGTCAAGGAGCGGATGCATACGTCGAATTTCCGGCAAAAGCATCCGGCAATGATTGCTTCACCGCTTTCCCGGGGCAGCACGACTGGTATGAGACTGTCAAATTAAACTACGGCATGGATTACGGTGATGGAACCCGTCATTTCGATCCTATCCCCGATACCTGGTTCAAGATGCTCCACATTCTGCGGTACTGGGCGGCAAAAGGTATCGATGGATTCCGATGTGACATGGTCCATATGGTTCCCGTGGAATTCTGGAACTGGGCGATACCTCATATCAAGTCGCACTATCCCGATATTGTCTTCATTGCCGAGATATATGATGTTGCCTTATATCGCCCTTATCTGGAATTCGGACATTTCGATTATCTTTACGACAAAGTGAATCTCTACGATACTCTTCGTGCTATTGAGACATCAAGTCATTCGGCAGCACGTCTGACGGGATGTTGGCAGACTGTTGAGGGCATATCTTCCCGCATGCTGAATTTCCTTGAGAATCATGATGAGCAGCGTTTTGCATCCCAGTTTTATGCCGGGGACCCATGGAGAGCCATACCCTCTTTGGTTGTAAGTTCAATGATGTCGACAGGCCCTATGATGATTTATTTCGGTCAGGAGCTTGGCGAGCCTGGCATGGATGCAGAAGGATTCAGTGGACTGGACGGACGTACGACGATTTTCGACTACTGGAGCGTGTCGACAGTACGTCGTTGGCTAAACGGTGGCCGGTGCAATGGACGACTTGCTCCTTCTCAGATGGCTTTACGAGACGTATATTCACGAATACTCAAAATTGCATCGACCGAAGAAGCGATAGCAGAAGGTTCGTTCTTCGATCTAATGTATGTCAACCTTGATAATCCTGCACTCAATCCTCACCGTCATTTCGCATTCCTGCGTCATCATGGAGATACTACGCTTTTGATAGTCGTTAATTTCTTTGATACCCAGGATGATATCGCCGTCCGTATCCCTTCTCATGCATTTACTACTCTCGACATCTCCGAAGGTCGCGATCCTAAGGCAACCGAGCTGATAAGCGGAGAGATAGCTTCCAAGGTCTTGTCGACATCCGAACCATTTACGCTTACTGTTACGGCTCACGGCGCAGCGGTATGGAAGCTTTCTGCAGAACGGTTCGAACCATTGCAGCCGGAACTTGATCGTCTGGCTGCCAAAGGACAAAAGAAACAGAAGACGGCGAAAACAACTTCCCGAACAATAAAGAAATAAACCACATAATCTTCATATAGATCAATGGATACTTCCTTAAACCCTTTCAAGATTTTCTCCGGTACTAAATCCAGGTATATGGCCGAGGAAATCTGTAAAGAACTTGGTGTAGAGCTCGGCTCGATGAAAATTGAGCATTTCGCTGATGGTGAATTCGAAGTCTCTTTCGAGGAATCAGTACGCGGTTGCGAAGTCTACCTCGTACAGAGTACCTTCCCCAACTGCGACAACCTCATGGAGCTGCTTCTTATGATTGACGCAGCAAAGCGTGCTTCAGCCAAGTCGGTAATAGCTGTGATTCCTTATTTTGGTTGGGCCCGTCAGGACCGCAAGGACAAGCCTCGTGTGTCTATTGCTGCAAAACTTGTCTCAGACATGCTCGTGACAGCCGGTGCGGACCGTGTGATAACTATGGATCTCCATGCTGATCAGATCCAGGGGTTCTTCAATATCCCAGTCGACCATCTTTATGCATCTTCCGTATTCATCCCTTATATACAGAGCCTTAAGCTCGATGATATGGTGATAGCGACACCCGATGTCGGTGGTGCAAAACGAGCTAACAGCTATGCGAAGTATCTTGATGTACCACTTGTACTTTGCCACAAACAAAGAGCGAAAGCAAATGTGGTTGCCAAGATGACAGTTATTGGCGATGTCAAGGACAAGAATGTTATTCTTGTAGATGATATGGTCGACACAGCAGGTACCATTACAAAGGCAGCCAACCTCATGATGGAGAACGGAGCTAAGAGTGTCCGCGCTCTCGCCTCACACGCTATCATGAGCGATCCGGCTACTGAACGGGTCAATGAATCTTCTCTTACAGAGATGATATTCACTAATTCGATTCCTTATGATAAAGACTGCCCCAAATGCACGATTCTTTCGGTGGCACGTCTTTTTGCCGATACTATACGACGAGTTCACTCTAACCAGTCCATCTCTTCGCAGTATCTTATCAAATGAATGTAGCACACCATAAGATAATATGCCTCGACGGGGAGTCTCTCTATCCCGTCGAGGATTCTATTTGGAAGCTGTTTGATGCGATAGCACCAACTATGGTCTATCCTCGTACTGCTCCGGATCAAATTGCAGACCGTATCGGAGATGCCGATATGGTGCTGACAAATAAGGTGCCTGTCAGTGCCGAAATAATGGATTGGTGCAAAGGATTGAAATATATAGGCGTTCTTGCCACAGGTTTTAACATTATTGATACAGAGGCAGCTGGCCATAGAGGTATAACAGTTACCAATATTCCATCTTATAGTACTAATTCAGTCGCCCAGACGGCTATCTCCCTCCTTCTCGCTATTACAGAAAGAGTAGAGCACTATGCGGCAGAGAATGCCAGAGGCCGTTGGTCGGATTCTTCCGATTTCACTTATAGAGATTTCGACTGGCACGAGCTTGCCGGCAAGAACTTCGGTGTTGTCGGCCTGGGTCATACAGGTAGTGCGACAGCAGCTATTGCTGCAGCGCTCGGTATGAAGATACTTGTGTATACTTCTAAAAAGCAGGAAGATTTGCCGGAGGGATATGAAAAGACAGGCCTCCAGGACTTGTTCCGACGCTCTGACGTTTTGAGCCTTCATTGCCCCTTGACTTCTTCGACAAAAGACCTCGTTTGTGCCGACACTCTCGCTTTGATGAAACCTTCGGCGATATTGATCAATACTTCGAGAGGGCCTGTCGTTGACGAACATGCCCTTGCTGATGCTCTCAATAATTCAAAGATTTATGCGGCAGGGCTCGATGTCCTGTGCAACGAGCCTCCGAAACATGACTGCGAACTGCTTGCGGCGAGGAACTGTTTTATAACCCCCCATCTGGCCTGGGCTTCCGTGGAGGCAAGAAAGCGGCTTTTCGATATTGCCTTGTCGAACGTAAAGGCATATATCGATGGTTGTCCTACCAACGTTATAACGTAGTGATACGCATCTCTCCAAACTCATGACTAAAGTAATTTTTTAAGGTGAAAAAGGTTTTTACATCGATAATGATGGCATTCTCTGTGCTGTCGATGAATGCAGAAGGCTATCAGATTAATACGCTTAGCGCCCGCCAGAATGGTATGGGGCATACTGGGGTTGCACAGAAACTCGGATCTGAAAGTATGATTTTCAATCCGGCTGGTCTTGCATTCATGGATAGGACTATCGACTTCCGTGGTTCCGTGACGGGTATCTTCGCCCAAGCTTCTGCAGACTACAAGGGAACGACTTATTACACAGACAACACTCCGTCTACTCCCTTGTCGTTTAACCTCGGTATGAGTATCTACGACAATCTTAAAGCCGGCGTTAGCTTTTATACTCCTTATGGCAGTGGTATCAACTGGGGCGACAACTGGCCTGGAGCTGTTCTTAGCCAGAAAGTCAATCTTAAAGTTTTTACAATCCAGCCGACGATAGCCTGGCGAGTATTGCCAAACTTTTCTGTCGGAGCCGGAGCAATGATAAGCTTCGGCGACGTAGACCTTGACAAAGGCCTTGTACCGGTAGAATCTGCTAATGCAATTCTTGCGTCGTTGGGACAGGAATATAGGTTCAAGGATACTCCGGCAAGCATCAACCTGAAAGGAAAGTCTTCGACAACAGTCGGTGTAAATGTCGGTGCTATGTGGGATATAAACAGTAAAGTCACTGTCGGAGCCTCATTCCGGAGCAAGATGACCCTGAGGGTTAAGATGGGTGAGGCATCGGTTCGTTACGGTAACGAAGTAGCTCGTCGTCTTCTCGAAGACAGACTCGGCATACTAGATGCTGCCAACTTTTCGGCGAGCATGCCTGCAGCCGCAGTACTTAATTTCGGTGTCGCCTACAGACCGCTGGATAAGCTGCTCCTTGCTGCCGACATGCAGTGGACAGGCTGGAGCGCATACAAATCGCTCGACATACATTTTCTAAGCGAACAGCTCGCAGCATTCGACCAGCATCTTGTGAAAGACTATAGAAATTCGTGGACATATAAACTTGGTGCGCAATACACTATTACCAAACGCTTCGATGTACGTGCCGGACTTATGGTCGACACAACCCCTGTACGTAGGAACCGTTATAATCCCGAAACCCCTGGTATGACCAAGATTTCGCCCTCTGTCGGTTTCTCATTTTCCCCCGTGTCATCCTTCAGCATCGACGCTTCACTTCTATACGTTGCCGGTCTTGGTCGTGATGGTGCCTCGTGCGAGTATGCCGACCTATTATTGGGTAAAACGAGTACTTTTACCGCTGATTATAAGGTCCATGCCTGGAATCCTTCTATAGGTTTCTCATATAAGTTCTGAGATGATATTATTCCCTAATGCAAAAATAAACCTTGGACTAAGGATTGTCGGCCTTCTTCCGGACGGCTATCATGAACTTGAGACGATCATGCTGCCTATAGGATGGTGTGATATTCTCGAGATTGTGCCTTCCTCTGATGGCGAGAATCACTTTACTCTTATAGGGGAGAAACATTTGGATTGTCGTCCTGAAGACAATCTCGTTGTACGTGCCCTGGCTGCTTTGGAAAAACATATTGGGCGCACCTTACCTCCTACCGACATATATCTCAGCAAGTTAATACCGTCCGGGGCTGGACTGGGGGGCGGTTCTTCCGATGCTTCCTTCGCAATACGTGCTGTCAACGAGCTGTATGGGCTAGGCTTGAGTCTGGGTGATATGGCTGATGTTGCATTGACAGTCGGGGCGGACTGTCCATTCTTTATTTACAATCGACCCATGCTTGCGCATGGGATCGGCGAAGTGTTGACACCTATCGAAATACCGTCGATTGAAGGTATGGAAATCGTTGTAGCAAAACCCCAGAGCGATAGCGTCTCTACCCGAGAAGCTTATGCCGGGGCTATGCTATGTGGAAACGATATTGAGCATCTGGATGATATAGTGACCTTAGACCCACACCTCTGGCCCAAGCGGAAAGATATGACTAACGATTTCGAACAAAGTATTTTTCCTTTGCGACCCGAGATTGCGAGAGTCAAGGATGTTATGTACTCGTCCGGTGCGGTGTTCAGTTCTATGAGCGGATCTGGAGCTTCTGTCTTTGGGCTGTTCGATGATGCCAAAATGGCAGAGAAGGTTTGTCGGGATTTGTCATATTGCGAGGTTTTCCGCGGGAGCCAGCCTTATGTGATGAGCAAGTGAACGTTATTGTACAGTATTTTGTTGTATAATCGTAGCAAGGTCAGGATTTAACAGATTCTGGCAGTATTTTTGTATTAGGAGAACAGATAAAAATGCATTAGAAATGAGCGACAAGAAGAATAACAAACAAGGAGCTAAGCTCCATGATATAGATGCATCGGCAGAATCTCCGGAGGTATTTGATATACTTGATGAAAACGAGGAAGCAAATACAGCCGCTGAGGATGCGGCTCTTGCAGAAAATGCTGACCTTCAAGGTAAACTCGATGAATCTCTTCAGGAATTGGAGAAATCAAAAAAGGACTATCTCTACCTTATGGCCGAGTTTGATAATTATCGCAAGCGTGTCACCCGTGAGAAAGCAGACCTACTGAAGAATGCTGCCGAAAGAGTGCTCCTCGGCTTACTCCCGATAGTCGATGACTTCGAACGTGGACTCGCCGCTACTGAGAATGACACGGATGCTGCATCCGTCCGCAAGGGATTCGAGCTTATATATAACAAGCTTGTAGGATACCTCTCTGCTAACGGTGTAAAGCCCATGGAAAGCAATGGTGCGACTTTTGACCCTGACCTGCACGAGGCTATCGCTACGATTCCCGCACCTTCGGAAGAGCTTAAGGGGAAGGTCATCGATACTACTCAAAAAGGTTATACTCTCAACGACAAAGTCCTTCGTCACGCTAAAGTGGCTGTAGGCGAATAAGAAGAGCTACATAGCTATGGCAGAGAAAAGAGATTATTACGAAGTCCTCGGTGTCGGCCGGGATGCCACTCCCGAACAAATCAAGAAGGCCTATCGCAAACTGGCATTGCAGTACCATCCCGACCGCAATCCGGGCGATAAAGCCGCCGAAGAGAAATTCAAGGAGGCGGCAGAAGCTTATGATGTGCTTAGCGACGAGAAAAAACGCGAGGCTTACAACCAGTATGGCCATGCTATGGGTCCCCAAGGATTCGGAGGCGGAGCCGGTGGTGGCGGATATTACGATATGGGGGGAATGGATCTCAATGACATCCTCAATCGTTTCGCTCAGGAATTCGGGGGTTTCGGTGGCTTTGGCGGTGCCACAGGCGGTCGGCGCCAACAGAGACGTCAGCGTAAAGGCGGAGACCTTCGTATTCGTGTCAAGCTGAGTCTCGAAGATATAGCCAAAGGAGTTACAAAGACTTTGAAAGTCCCGACTTTCGTAGCTTGTAGCCATTGCAAGGGAACAGGTGCCAAAGATGGAGTGGCGTTTGCGACTTGTCCCCGTTGTCATGGTCAAGGCACGATAATTGAGCAACAGTACACACCTTTCGGTATGTCCAATTCACAATCTATATGTCCTAATTGCGATGGTACAGGCAAGGTTATCTCCGAACAGTGTACTTATTGCGGAGGACAGGGGGTTGAAAGACGTGATATAGAGACAAGTTTCACTATACCCGCCGGAGTTCAGGAAGGCCAGACTTTCGCTTTGAGAGGAAAAGGCAATTACCCTAAAGGCGGCGGAGTCCCGGGCGATCTCCTGGTAGTAATTGAGGAAATCAAGCATCCCGAACTTATAAGAGACGGGGCAGATGTAATATATAACCTTATGCTGGATATTCCAACTGCTGTTCTTGGAGGTGCTGTTGAAGTACCTACTATCACAGGGCGTGCTCGCCTGAATATACCCGCCGGAACTCAGCCGGGCAAAGTGCTTCGTCTTCGTGGTAAAGGACTTCCAGATTCCGAAAATGGAGGACAGGGCGACGAACTTATCAACATCATGGTTTATGTGCCCGAGAATCTTACTGAAGAGCAAAAGAAACAGTTTGAAACAATGCGGACGCAGTCTAATATAAAGCCTACGGCGGCCGACAGCCAGCGCATTTTTTCAAAGCTCAAACATATATTCGATTGACAGACCGAAGAATCTTACATTTCAGGCGCACCAAATCTTGGTGCGCCTTTGTTGTTTTACTGTGTGAATGGAGGAATATTCGGCAGAATTTATTACTTTTGCATTAAATCTGAATATCGCATGAAACACGGGTGCCTTTTCGTATCATTACTGCCTTTCTTGTCTGCATGTGTCAACAATGGGGAGATGCCTATTGCTGTCATCAATACGGGCGGACTGGCTCGTTCGGGTGAAGTCGTCGAGTTGTCTATTGACGATGTCCGGGATAAACTGTCTGGCCCTTATTTCTATGTGGTTGATGCGTCAGGGAATGAAATACCCTCTCAGCTAACTTATGATAAGAAGCTGATTTTTCAGGCTGATGTCGATCCAAACAATAAAACTGAATATCGCGTCTTAGCTTCGGATACTGTCCATGAGTACAAGGCGGTTTGTGTCGGAAGGAAATATCCGGAGAGAGAGGATGATATCGCATGGGAAAACGAGCTTGTCGGATTCCGTGCTTATGGACCTGCTACGCAAGAAAAGGGTGAACGTGCCTATGGTTACGATATTTTTTTCAAGTATATGGATGAGAACCCTATTCTTGAAGAACTTTATGCAAGCCAGACATCTGGAGACAACTGGCGCAAAGCGGATTCGTTGAAAGCCATAGATCCCGGGATTGCTCAAAAATATATAGAGAGTTTTACTTACCATATAGACCATGGCAAAGGTATGGACTGCTATGCTGTCGGACCGACAGCCGGTGACGGTATGTCCGCGTTTTATGAAAACGATTCGATTCTCTTCGCCTGGTGTTATCAGACTGCTAAAGTCCTTGACTGTGGCCCTGTACGTTTTACCGTCCGTCTTGACTTCGCCCCACGGACTGTCGGGACTGACAGTGCTGTCGTAGAGCACCGTATCATATCTCTGGATCGTGGTTCTCAACTGAATCATGCTAAAGTATGGTTTGAAGGGCTGTCGGAAGTACGTCCCATAGCGGTAGGGTTTCCTCTTCGCGACTCCAGCGCTCCTGTTATTGAGGAGATGTTTATTGCATATGCTGATCCTACACAGGGTTCAGACAACGGGAAAGCTCTTCTCGGGGTAGTTCAGACTACTGGATTTGACATTACAGGCGTGATGGATAATCATGTCTTTGGCGCACGACAGTTCGCACCGGAAGACACACTCGACTATTACTGGGGATACGCCTGGAACCGTCAGGGCATTGAAAACATGTCTGCCTGGTCTAAGTATCTCGATGATTTTTCGAAGATTAAAACTGCTCCTCTTGAAATAATATATTAATGAAATCACTATGAATGAAATTCTAAAATTTGAGCCCTATTTCAAAAGTGTGATATGGGGAGGTAAAAGGATTGCTGAATTCAAGGGCATAGAAAGCCAGGGCGACACTATAGGCGAAAGCTGGGAGCTTTCGCCTATGCCTGGCCACGAATCCATAGTAGCTAATGGCTCTCATAAAGGAGATAAACTCAACGATCTCATCAGTCGTTACGGTAACGATATTATGGGTCGTCGTCTCATGGAACGTTTCAATGGGAATTTTCCACTGCTTATAAAGCTTATCGATTCTGCTGACGATCTGTCTGTGCAGGTTCATCCCGATGACGAACTCGCGGAAAAGCGTCATAATTCCTTGGGAAAGACTGAGATGTGGTATAGCGTAGCACCTGCGGATGATGCATACCTCTATGCCGGTTTCTCTAAGAAAATTGATGCGGAAGAATTCCGAAAGGAAGTTTCAGACAACACGATAATCGGATCACTTCGAAAATACTATACTAAACCTGGTGATGTCTTCTATCTGCCGGCCGGTCGTGTGCATAGCATAGGACGTGGAAACTTTGTCCTCGAAATTCAGGAGGCTTCCGATATCACATATCGTATCTATGACTACGACCGACGCGATGCCCATGGCAATCCCCGTCAGCTCCATGTCGAAGAATCGGTCGATGCAATAAATTTTGATGATGTCGATGACATCACAGTACCGAATGTTCAGGCAGCGAAAGGAGAGACCAAGCTCCTCGCTGAGTCGAAATACTTTACGACAGAACTTATCGGGGTAGATGGGACACAGAGGCTCGAACTCTCTGGACGTGATTCGTTCACTGTCCTTATCTGTACAAAGGGTAGTCTAACCGTAGATAACGGCGAACAGAAGCTTACACTCTCACAGGGTGAGACAGCTCTCGTTCCCGCTGTCGTATCTTCTATTGTCCTTGGCGGCAAGGGCGATCTCGTATCCGTCTATGTACCTTAATCCTTATATTGATAATACCAAAGAAAGATCTAATATGTATAAGAACGACCAACGAGTAGTTGTTACTCTCGATGCCGGTGGCACTAACCTCGTTTTCAGTGCAATGCGTGGCTATGATTTTATTGTGGAGCCCGTCACATATCCTTCCAATGCACAGGATCTCGATACATGTCTGGCAACGATGGTAAAAGGCTTTTCCGAAATAATCGAGAAGCTCGAAGATAAACCGGTGGCTATAAGCTTTGCTTTCCCTGGCCCTGCCGATTACCGCAACGGTATCATCGGTGGCTATCTGCCGAATTTTCCGGATGCTTTCCGCGACGGCGTTGCCTTAGGGCCGTTCCTCAAGAGCAAATTCGGTTTACCTGTCTACATCAATAACGACGGCGATCTTTTCGCCTTTGGAGAGGCTACCGGCGGTGCTCTTCCCGAAGTCAATCGTCGAGTCAAAGAACTCGGAGGCCAGCGTCAGTACAGCAACCTCCTCGGTTATACATTCGGCACAGGTCTCGGCATAGGTTCTGTAATCAACGGTAAGCTCAACCTCGGCAACAACTGCTGTGTCGAGACTTTCTGCCTCAAGAACAAACGCGAACCCGAGATCATTGTCGAAGAAGGTGCTGCTATCCGTGCAGTAAAACGCGAATATGCAAACCTTTCAGGCGACAAGCGTGAGCTTACCCCCTACGATATCTTCCTCATTGCCGAAGGGCAGGCTGAAGGGGACAAAGAAGCTGCGATCAAATCGTTCGAGATGTTCGGTGAAATAGCCGGAGATGCATTTGCAAATGCAATCACCCTTACCGATTCTCTCGTGGTGATAGGCGGCGGTCTTACGGGTGCCTTCAAGTACATCAAACCGGCATTGCTCAAGGAACTTCGTTCTACCCTGAAGACACGTGGCGGCGATGACGTACAGCGAGTGCAGATGCGTGTGTTTGATCTCGACGACGAACTTGAATTTGCTAAATTCGTTGTAGGCGACAGCCGTCAGATCCCTGTTTACGGTACAGACCAGACAGTTACTTACGATCCTATGAAGCGTACCGGTATCATGGTGTCCAAACTCGGAGCCTCGAGGGCTATTTCTATTGGTGCATATGTATATGCACTGTCACAGCTTGATGCGGAATAATTTACTTTTCCTTAATATATAAAACCGGTGTCCAGGACAATCTGGACACCGGTTTTAATAATGTGGCGTCCCTTGTCATTCTTTTGTCATTCTGGCAATCCTGAAAGCCAGAATGATCCGATATGTGCCGAAAGTGATAAACGAAAGCGATATCCAAAGCCAGACTGCGACACCTCCGCCGATTGGATTCGTTAGAAAAATAGCGCCGAGTACGATGGTTGCTATCAGGAGCACAACAGCCCATATCGTCCACCATAAGGAGAATATCGACAGAGATAACGCTTCGCAAAGCGAGTTGATAGCTGCTAAGATTATGAAGAAACCTACAACGAAAATGAATGTCGATACGACCGTCGTTTCGGGAAGTGCCAGAAGCCATATGCCTGAAAGTAATTCGAGGATACCGAGAGCGAGTGTCCAGCCCCATCCCGCGGAATAGCGTGACATCGCAATAGAAAAAATCACATTTATACCACCGGCCACGACGAGTCCGGCGGCAAAGATATATGCAAGCATAATCAGGGCTGTAGTCGGAGCAGCAAGGGTCCATATCCCAAGACCAACACAGATAAGTCCTGTCAGTAATGGTACCCACCAGAAATTGCTTATGCCTGATTCAAATTCAATCTTTCTCATATCATTAGTGTAGATAGATGTTATAGTTTTATAACATTTCAGCAATTTCTAAGTTTTATCTTTCGGACATAAAAAAGCCTGCCAGAAGCGGAATTGCTTCCCCGGGCAGGCTTTGCAAGCTGAGATTCGGGTCTTTATACCGACTTGAGGTCGGTTTATTTGTTTTCGTGCTCGTATTTGATGGTCATAGACGGCTGGTCGCAAACCTCGGCGGGACCAAAGTATTGGATGGGACCGGGATATACGTAGCAGGTGTTATGTGCCCATGTGTCACGCTGTGAAGCGAATTTCAAGAAGGGCTTGCCGTCGAGACGTACGAGAGCTTTCTGTATCACGGGCTTGTCTTCTGCGTTGCGGCGTTCTACGTTCATCATCATTGTGATTGGGATACCACCGGGAATCCACTGAACGGCAGGTTTGACGAGATTGCGGATAGAGGACATATATCCGGTCACGCCCGATTTGATAAGGGCAGCTGCGTTGAAGCCCAGAGAGTAGCAGTAGTCGGCATCGAAGTTAGAGGGATCTGCACAACGACCTTCGTAGCCAAAGAAGTGGTGCTGGCTGGAATATTTGCCCTTGGCTGCCTGGAAAGCTTCGTTCTTGTTGACATATTCTCCAACAAGGCCGCTGAGAAGCTTTTCTGTCTCGATGAGAGAAACCTGGACGTTTCCGTGGGGGTCGCGGTCGAGCATGAGCTGACGGGATACTTCTTCGGGAAGTTTCTTAAGGGCGGCAATGTTTTCGGCAGAAAGGTTGGCGAGAATGAACTTTGTCAGTTCATCTTCGTGCATGGATTTGACGACTGCCTTGTTGGCTCCGAGGAGTTCGTTGAGTTCGCGGATGAGTCGTTTATATTCGGGAATGAATTCGATAAGACCTTCCGGTACGAGGACTACACCGAAGTTGTTGCCGTCCTGTGCACGGGAAATAACGATGTCGCCGATGTACTTGACGATATCGTCGAGGCTCATGTTTTTGGCTTCAACTTCTTCGGAGATGAGACAGATGTTAGGCTGGCACTGAAGGGCACATTCCAGGGCGATATGGCTTGCAGAACGACCCATCAGTTTGATAAAGTGCCAGTATTTCTTTGCTGAGTTGCAGTCACGTTCGATGTTGCCGATTACCTCCGAGTAGACCTTTGTAGCAGTGTCAAAACCAAAGGAAGTTTCGATGACTTCGTTCTTTAGGTCGCCGTCGATAGTCTTGGGGCAGCCGATTACCTGTATGCCCGTATTCTTTTCTTTATAGTACTCTGCCAGGATTGCGGCATTGGTATTGGAATCGTCGCCACCGATGATGACAAGAGCCTGGATATTGAGTTCTTTGAGAATTTCGAGACCTTTGTCGAACTGGTCGACTTTTTCGAGCTTGGTACGGCCTGAACCGATGATGTCGAAGCCGCCTGTGTTGCGGTACTCATCGATGATGGCAGATGTCAGTTCAATATATTTGTGGTCTACCAAACCGCCGGGGCCCATCAAAAAGCCGAAAAGTCGGCTGTCGCGGTTGATTTTTTTGATACCGTCAAAAAGGCCGGAGATTACGTTGTGACCGCCGGGAGCCTGGCCGCCAGAAAGAATTACGCCGACGTTGATAGGTTTGCTCGGAACTGGATTGGGATTCTTTTCAAATCGGATTTCGGGAAGTCCGTATGTATTGGGGAAGAGACGGCGGATGGCTTCCTGGTCAGCAACTGACTCTGTCGGACGGCCTTCCACCACTTTGACTGAACCGGTAAGAACGATAGGCAACTTAGGCTGATATGTTGCTCTTACTTTTTGTAAAGCGCTCTTTTTCATGTTGTTATGCGTAGTACGTGGATTGGTTTAAATTTTGACTGCAAAGTAAGCAAAAAAACACGAGATTTCGTTGATTTAATTGTGAATAAGTGTTGAATTGCCCTTAATTTTAGAGAAAAGGCAGTAGTTGCTTGGCCATAAACTTGAGACGGTTCAGCACGGTGAAATTTTTCTTGCCTTCTTCGATGTGCGGCCCTGCGAGACGCATGTCAGTTTCCTCGCGCAGACGTACTTGCTGGTGGTCTATAGCGTCGACCCTGGAAACCAGGATGTCTATCGTGTCTGTCCGTGGGGGAACAATCTGTCCGAGATATGGGGCTGCCATATTCCAGTCGATATACTGTTTTCTCCATTTGTTCGCATCCGACCGTGAGATATATTCACGGTCAAGGACATACAGTTCTGCATATGTGCTGACCCATTCAGGTTTTGAAGAAGGCGACATAGACACCCGTTTATCGACTCGTCCTTTAGATTCGATGGTGAACGACATCTTTGTCAGTTTTTCAGGATTCACAATGTCGTAATCCACGCCATCGAAAAGGTATTGTATCTTCAGTTCCCTGAAATCGAGATAATCATCACGAGTGAATTTATTCAGCATCGGGAACTGCTTTAGTCTTGCCGTATCGTTCAGCAGGTCGATTTCAAGCTTTACTTGTTCGCTGTCTTTTTCCCAAAGAGCGTTAAGACCATACCGTGCTTTGATAGTGTCAGTGCCGGATCTGTCATTTTGAAGGTTTATGGGGATAGTCTCCGGTTTGGGTAGACCTATATAATCCGCAAAAGTGAAGTAGCGGTAGTACTTGTTGCTTACACTGTCAAGACCCGCATCGTTTGTGAAACGGTAGTAAGATTTGCTTGACATGATGCGAGGTAGATTCCATCCTTCAAATTTTATGTTTATGTTGGAAGGGGCAAAGTCCACAAGCTTTTCCCTGTAGAGGAAAACCGTGTCGGAAAGGGTAGTCAAGGTCGAATACTCGCGCATATAGCCAATAATGTGAAGCACCTTCTTGTTCTTACCTGAAACAATAAGTTCCGGAAGCTTTATGTTGCGTTCGGATAACGTGTTTGAGGCACCGGAGGCATTTGTGCTGAGTACAAGGAAAAGAGAGAATAGGAATACCTTGTTCATATCAGAAAGAATTGGCCCGTTTTCCTCCGGCGGTGACTATGATGAGACGCTCAGGGTTGAGATATAGTCGTGCGCCTCTTGCAATATTCTCAGGACTGAGTGTCTCGATGGCCTTTTGCTGGGATTCGAAATACTTGTCGGGTGTGCCTACAAGTAAGTTGTTGGCGTAGTAACTGAGTATGGACTGAGGTGAGTCGAGCAGTTCTGCCAAGGATGTCATAGCATTCAGTTTCAAGCGATGAAGCTCATCACCCTCAGGAGGGTTATCGCCAAGATTGTGCAACTCGTTCTTGATTTCTTTGACGACGGTACGGGCCATGGAGCAGTCGCATTGAGCTGCAATACTCATGTATGCGCCGTCCTGCGAACCGGACAATGACGCACCGATTCCATAAGTGAGTCCTTTTTCTTCGCGTATATTCTTCATCAGACGGCTGCCGAAATAACCTCCAAGTGCCATGACCGCAAGACGTAGAGGAATATAGTCCGGATTGTTGCGGCCTATGGTCGGCAGTCCGCATATTATAGCTGATTGAAAAGCATCCTCTTTGGCAATGAAATGCGTGCCTGGAGCCGAAGGTTTCATTTTTGCAATATGATACCGGGGAATGTTCCTATTGCCGGGTAGTGAACCAAATGTAACTGCTACGAGCTTTATAAGATCGTCGTCGACCATTCCCGATAGGAAAAGATGCATACCTGCCGGGGAAAAGCGTATATTGTACTCACGGCGGAGGACTTCTGGTGCGATACTGTCGATTAGTTCTTGAGTGAGTGGTCTCCCGATGGGATTGCCTGGTCCGCATATAAGCTCGTTGAAGAGTTCTCCGGCCAGAGAGGCAACATCTTCATGTGCCGCAAGAAGCGATGATGATATTCGGGTTTTGGCGGTAGCTAATTCTGTCGCCGGATATATAGGTTCGGAGACAATCTCGGCTATCATGGGCAGTACATCGTGCGCTTTCTCCGTCAGCATGTAGAAATCGGCAATGGTATTATGGGCATATGCGCGGAACCCAAATCGGACTCCATAGAAATCGAGGAATCCCGCTATCTCCTGAGAACTATGATGCCGGGTGCCTTCAATCATTTGGGCGGTCACAAGGGTCGCTAAACATTCGGATCCCATCTCTGCAGTGCCTCCTGGAAATACGACAGAGAAATTACAGATCGGCTGGTCGCCTCCTCGATAAATATGAAGTGTTATGCCGTTGGATAGCATCACCACTTCCTGAGGCGGCACTGTCATCTTTCCGAAAGGAGTGACTTCAGGAACTATGCTACGGTCTAAGCTCATTGTCCGGAGATATATTTAATGGCAGCCTCAAGGTCGGCAGGTGTATCTATGCCGATCGTCGGTTCAGTAGTTAGAGACATGCGTATTTTGCAGCCGTTCTGGAGCCACCGTAACTGTTCGAGAGATTCCGCAAGTTCGAGGGGCGTTTGAGGCAGATCTCCAAGTGCTTCAAGAACGTTTGCCCGATATCCATAGAGGCCGACATGAGTGAAGAACTGAGCTTTATCGACCCATTCTTTCCATTCATAGTTTCGTACATAGGGTACAATCGAACGTGAGAAATAGAGCGCATTCATGTCTTTGTCCATCACAACCTTGGGGGTGTTCGGGTCAAACAGAGGCTCAAAACCTCGGGACGGGTCATATGGACGGGCAAGGGATGCTATTTCGACTTCCGGGTCATCGAACGAATTCATCAAAGATTGTAATTGCGATTGTGCGATGAAGGGTTCGTCTCCCTGAATATTGATAACGACGTTGGCATCCGAACCTGCAAGGTGGTACGCTTCGCGACAGCGGTCCGTACCGCTACGGTGTTTATCTGAAGTCATGACAGCCTTGCCGCCGAATGCAGCTACAGCATCGGCTATACGGGAGTCGTCAGTTGCCACTATGACATCGTCGAGAACTGATGAGACTCGCGTGTAAACTCGTTCAATCATGGTCTTTTCGCCAATCATGGCAAGAGGTTTGCCGGGAAAGCGAGTAGAAGCGTATCGTGCCGGAATTATTCCGATGAACTTATTATTCATAGGCGTTCAATGTATTTCGCACACATAGAGTTGCGCGTTTTCATATTTTAATATCTTGACCTTACGTTCGGATGGAATGAAATTGCCAGTTGAGACTGCATCGTAGATCTGGCCGTCGACTTCTATCTTGCCTGCCGGACGCATTTCGGTCAATGTTTTTCCATGATGTCCGATAAGTTTCTTCGGCTCCATGTCAACACCGATGAATCCGTCGGTTGTCCTTAGTTCTGTCATAAGCTCGGAGTGTCGACGTACGCATCGGGGACCTTTTGAGGAAGTGAGCCACGCTACTAATGCAACCGCCATTACAGTTCCGCATCCGACAACAATTATAGGTGTCACTATTCCTCCGAGGTCAAATCCCGTGACTGTATCGCCGCCCATCATTGATCCGACCATAGAGATGACTATGGCTATGATACCTGCGGTGCCGCATATTCCGAATCCAGGTATGACGAATATCTCCATGGCTATCAATATTACTCCGGCGATGAAGAGTATGAGCGACCATGCCGGTACGCTTCCGACTATCATCATCGGAAGAAAATAGAGTATGGCAGCAATTGCGGCAACGGCTCCTGCAAAGCCGAAACCAGGGGTGTGCATCTCCATGTAAATTCCGCCGAGAATTAGCATGATAAGGACGGCTCGTACTGCGGCATTGGAAAGGAAGCCTAAAATATCATCAGAGACTGTGCTTTCGTAGTACCGGATTTCAGAGCCGCTCATATCCAAATCGGCAAGGACGGCGTTAAGGTCGGGCGCAATACCATCGGCGTAGCCGCACTCGACAGCCTGTCGTCCCGTCATGGAAACCGAAACATCGGGATTCACCATCGATTTGGCGATGGTAGGATCGCGTCGCCATTCCAGGCTGTCGCCGACAGCTTTTTTGCCGTGATGTTCGGCTGTAGCCATCATTATCGTACTCATGTAAGACTGATATTTTTCGGGCATTGGAGTTCCGCTTCCATCAACTACGGTTGCCGATCCCATGCTTGCTCCGGGAGCCATGTAGACGCTATCGCACGCCAAAGCAATCAGGGCTCCTGCTGACGCCGCATTGACATCTACAAAAGCAACTGTCGGAGTCACTGTCTTGAGAAGTGAAGTACGGATGGAATCCGCCGCGTCAAGAGCTCCGCCGAAAGTATTCAGTTTTAGTACTATGAGATTCGCTCCGAATTCTTTCGATTCGGCCAACGCTTTCTTGAAGTGGTGGGCCATGCCGAGATCTATTTCGCTTTCGACAGGGATGACATAGACTTTGTCTCTTTCGGCTGTAAATGCCGGTACTGAAAAGAAGACCGCGAAAAACAGGAGTATGAATGTTTGGATCCGAGCTTTCATCGTTTCATCGTATTATCGGTCTGTTTGACCTCCTTTCTGAAATATCCGGGAAGGAGCAAAGCACCTGATATGAGGTAAATATAGTAGCTGAATATTCGCCAGACAAGAGCGATCATTGCCGCAATGCCGAGGTCTCCTATAAGGTCGCCGTAATAATTGGCGAAGAGCCATTCGCTGATTCCACTGCCACCGGGAGTCGGACTGACCATCAATACAACCCAGACTACAAACTGGCGGGCGAAGACAAGAATCTGGTTTACTCCCGGTACAAAGGCCCAGAACAGGGCATTGACAACGAAATATCGTGAAAACCATGAGAGAGTCGTGGCACCGAAAACATTAGCCCACCAACTAAAACCTCGACCCTTGACCCATGCCGAGGTTGCCGACATATTGGAGGCTATAGTGTTGATGTTCTTTGAAAAACGCCTGAACAGACGCCAGCCTGCGACTTTGCCGAGGAATTTTTCCGTGCTTTGTGGCTTTGCTATGATAGCAGTGAACAGTATACTCGTCCAAATCACAATCCCCGAATAGACTAACCAGAAAACTAACTCCACCCCTCCCATAAAAATGCCTTCACCGCTGTTCGACAGGCCTTCCGAACCGAAGAGTTCGCTCATAGGCAGGCATAAGATGATGATAGGGCAGAACACGACGAAAAAAAGTTCATCGAGAAATAGAGTGGTCAAAGTCAGCGACGTGGCACGGCCGACGCTTATACCTTCTCTATTGAGATAGAAGATAGCCAGGGCGCTACCTCCTACAACTGACGGAGTAATCGCAGAAGTGAAAGCGCACATTATGTCTGTGCGGATAGCTCTCTTCCATGTAAGGTCGCCCGCTGCAATTGTATGGAAGCGCCATGAGAGACCGAAATCACGGCCGGCAACGAAGACGAAAGCAAGTATAATGCCGAGAAGTGTGTGCCAGTCAAGCTCGATACTTTTCAGCGTTTCTATGTCTATGTCTTTTTTACACAGCCAAATGGCAACACCCACTCCCAATGCGAGCGGCAAGATGGTGCGCCATAATGTTTTGGACAGCTCTCCGGCCATGATTTATATGCCTATCGGAGTGAATTGAGCAGGGTGATGAGCTGTTCTATGTTAGCTACAGGGTCTTTTGCAGAAAAGATGGTATTTCTTGCGCAGATGCCAGAGAATCCTATGCCCATGAGATTCCGGATGCTTGGTTCTGTAAAATCGTCTGAGAGGGCAACAACCGGTATCTTGCAACCGGCATTACGAATATCATCAATCAGTTTCTGGCAGTCGTCAACTTTATGTGAAGCTACAACATAGTCGATATCGGCTTTTGAAAGCATTAATGCTGATTCAGCAGACCCTATTTCCGCGCCTATGACGGCCTCAGCTCCTAGTTCTTCGCGGACTTTTATCGGAGATACTGTTTCAAGAGGGATAAAGACACCATGCAGTCCGAATTCTTTGGCTATATCCGCACGTCCTTCGACAGTGAGCATCGTTCCGCTTTCACGACAGAGCGTCGCTATCTCGGGGATGATATCGCGAAGCTCACTGCCATCTATATCTTTTGCGTTAAGTTGAAGCCATGAGCAACCGCCTTCGACGGCCATTTGAGCCATTTCTCCTAATGAATATGAATCGTTGGGTTCGAGAATAATCTGTAGCATGACGCTAAATATTTAATTCATAATGAAATGATTTCTCAAAATCTCGAAAATGTCAGGTTCTGTCTGTTCTGGCATGATGGCACTCAAATCGTTGTCGACGGATGATTCGTAGTCTGCCATGATAGCAGGAACACAGTTTGCGATATGGGCCGGAAGGAAATCGTCGGCGGGATCCATGTTGAGTTCTTTCATAGCCTGACGGCGCATCATGTCGAGAAGTATCTCAAAACGGGATACATCGTCGATGATATATTCCTTTAGCGCAAGTCTTTGTTCGGGACTTGCCTTTCGGTCGATGTAGAGCTGCATCAACTCGATTATTTCGAGGTCAGATTTCATATTCCACAAAAATACGACCTTATTCTCTATATTCTCACAGTTTGTCCTTGAACTTGACCTTTTTTAACGTTCGCGAGGGCTTATTATGAAAACACAAAAGAGCTGCCCGGCTATCCGGACAGCTCTCTATGGCTTAAAAGGAGAATTATGCTTACTTACCGCCGAGGTGATCGGAAACGGTGAGGTGCAGACGGCCTTTGGCACGACGACGTGCAAGGACTTTGCGGCCATCGGCAGTAGCCATTCTTTCGCGGAAACCGTGCTTGTTAACTCTCTTACGGTTAGAAGGTTGGAATGTTCTTTTCATTGCCTTGTATTTTATTCGATTACTTTTTCCTTATTTTCGAGCTGCAAATTTAAGAATAAATTTTGGTCTTTGCAAATATTACGCCAACACTTTCTTTAAAGAACATTTTTTATTTGTGGAGACGCGAAAAAATATGTACCTTTGTATGCAAAAAATAAGAAGAAGTTTTCGAAATCATATAACTACATGACAGAAGAAAAAGAGGAATACAGCGCCAGTAACATCCAAGTCCTTGAGGGGCTTGAAGCCGTCCGGAAACGACCGGCGATGTATATTGGCGACATATCCGAAAAAGGTTTGCACCACCTTGTCTACGAAGTCGTCGACAACTCCATCGATGAGGCTCTTGCCGGATATGCCACAGATATAAGTGTGACTATCAACGGTGACAACAGTATCACTGTTGTCGATAATGGACGCGGCATACCTGTCGACATGCATGAGAAGGAACACAAAAGTGCTCTCGAAGTTGTTTTGACAGTGCTGCATGCCGGCGGTAAGTTCGACAAAGGTTCCTACAAGGTTTCAGGTGGTCTCCATGGTGTAGGCGTGTCTTGCGTTAATGCACTGTCGACCTACCTGAGAGCGGAAGTGCGACGCAATGGTAAAATATATGCACAGGAATATTCCTGCGGAAAGCCGACAAGTAATGTCGATGTTATCGGTGAATGTGACAATACCGGAACGACGGTGACATTCAAGCCCGATGCAAGTATTTTCACAACTACGGTCTACAACTATTCCACACTCGCCAACCGTCTTCGCGACCTTGCATATCTTAATTCGGGCATATCGCTCCATCTCACGGATATGCGTGAACTTGATGCTGACGGCAAGCCCCGTTCGGAAACGTTCTACTCCAAAGCCGGTCTCCGCGAGTTCGTAGAATATATCGATTCCAATAAAGAATCACTTATCAACGATGTCATCGACCTCAACACAGAGCGTCAGGGCATACCCGTAGAAGTCGCTCTTACCTATAACACGACTTCCAACGAGAACATATACTCCTTCGTAAACAATATCAACACTATCGAAGGCGGCACACATCTCACTGGTTTCCGCCGTGGCCTGACTTCGACACTCAAGAAGTATGCGGAGGATAACAACCTCCTGAAAAATGCCAAGGTCGAAATTGCCAGTGATGACTTCCGTGACGGACTTACGGCTGTCATCTCCGTCAAAGTGATGGAACCGCAGTTCGAAGGTCAGACAAAGACCAAGCTTGGCAACAACGAAGTGATAGGTGCCGTTGAGACTTCTGTCCGTGAAGCTCTCGGCAATTATCTCGAGGAGCATCCAAAAGAAGCCAAAGTTATCGTCGAAAAAGTTGTCCTTGCAGCCCAGGCTCGTCATGCCGCTCTGGCTGCCCGCCAGAAAGTGCTCCGCAAGTCGCCGCTCATCGGTGGCGGACTTCCCGGAAAGCTTACAGACTGTTCCAGCCGCACTGCAGAAGACTGCGAGATATTCCTTGTCGAAGGTGACTCGGCAGGCGGAACAGCCAAGCAGGCTCGCGATCGCCGTTTCCAGGCCGTCCTTCCTCTGCGAGGCAAAATACTCAATGTCGAGAAGGCCATGGATCATCGAGTGCTCGACAATCAGGAGATTACAAACCTCTTCCGTGCTCTCCGCGTCACTATCGGTACTGAGGAAGACCCAAAGGCACCGAACCTTTCAAAACTTGCTTATCACAAGGTTATCATCATGACTGATGCCGATGTCGACGGTGCCCATATCGCGACGCTCCTGATGACATTCTTCTTCCGTCGTATGCGCCCTCTTATTGAGCAGGGATACCTTTACCTTGCATCGCCCCCACTGTATAAGTGTAAGCTCGGAAAGAACGAGGAGTACTGCTGGAACGATATGCAGGTACAGCAGTTCATCTCTCGTTTTGGCGACCGTACGACCGTACAGCGTTACAAAGGTCTCGGCGAAATGAGCGACGAAGAGCTCCGCGATACGACTATGAGCCCCGAGCATCGAATCCTCAAACAAGTTCACATAAATGATGCCGCCGAAGCCGACCGCATATTCTCTATGCTCATGGGCGAAGATGTAGGACCGCGACGCGATTTCATTGAAAGTAATGCAACTTATGCAACAATTGATGCATAGAACGATATTCAATTAAACGAGAAGGCCTGCGGATGTGTTATAAAGATAACATCTCCGTGGGCTTTCTTGGTTTTTCCACGGCCTCTAATCATCACAAGTATGGTAAAGACTAAAAAGACAAAGACATCAGGCCGACAACTGCGTCAGGACGTCGACAATTACATAACAACACGTAATAACGAGACATTCAATTACAAACAAGTCTGTTTCGCTATCGGACAGGACACTCCCGCTGCCCATAGGACGGTGGCACTTTATCTTGCCGAGCTGGCATTCGACGGAGCCTTGATTGAGGTGGCACCAGGGAAGTACAAGACACCTCAGCGGACAACTGAGGCTGAAGGTATCTTTGTGCGTCGTTCCAACGGTAAGAACAGCGTTCTTACCGATACCGACGGTGAAGAAATTTTGGTGGCTGAGCGAAATTCGATGCACGCTCTCAATGGAGACAGGGTACGTATCACTATAGCTGCGAGGGTGAAAGGTAAGGAGCCCGAGGCTGAGGTGACGGAAATCATCGAGAAAAAAGACCAGACATTCATCGGCACCCTCAAAGTCGAAAAGCGCCTCGCCTATCTCATGACCGACTCCAAATATCTTGCTACTGATATCTATATCCCTCGAAACAAACTTAAAGGCGGCCGAAACGGCGACAAGGCAGTTGTCCGTATCACTCACTGGCCGGATGAGGCAAAGAACCCGGAAGGCGAAATTGTCGATATTCTCGGAGAAGCAGGCGATAATACGACTGAAATGCATGCCATTCTTGCAGAGTTCGGGCTTCCATACCGTTATCCTGAAGCTGTCGAGAAAGCAGCAGAGAAGATAGATGCTGGTATTACACCGGAAGTGGTAGCGGAGCGTGAAGATATGCGCGATGTTACAACTTTCACGATCGACCCTCGCGACGCCAAGGACTTTGACGATGCTCTGTCCATACGTCGCCTTCCGAATGGCAATTATGAAATCGGTGTACATATTGCAGATGTTACACATTATGTCAAGCCTGGGACTCTTCTCGACCGCGAGGCATCCGATCGTGCGACAAGTGTCTATCTCGTTGACCGTGTCGTCCCGATGCTGCCTGAACATCTCAGCAACGGAATCTGTTCGCTCCGTCCCGACGAAGATAAGCTGACTTTCTCTTGTGTGTTCGAGATGAATGATAAGGCGGAAGTCCTAAATTCGAGAATCGTTCGCACAGTCACCCGTAGCAACCGCCGTTTTGCTTACGAAGAAGCACAGGAAGTCATTGAGACCGGTAAGGGCGATTATGCTGAGGAAATCCTTACGCTCGACCGTCTTGCAAAGCAGCTTAGAGCCCAGCGTTATGAAAACGGCTCTGTCGACTTCGACCGTGCCGAAGTACGATTCGAAATAGACGAGAAAGGTCATCCTACATCCGTCTTCTTCAAGGAATCCAAGGATGCCAATAAGCTTATCGAGGAATTCATGCTGCTTGCCAATAAGACTGTTGCGACAACTATAGGCCTTGTTCCTAAGCATAAGAAAGCCAAAGCTTTTGTCTATCGTGTTCACGATACGCCCGACCCCGAAAGGCTAACAAGCCTGGCTGAACTCGCCCGTGCTTTTGGCTACAAACTGAAGACGACAGGAACTCCCCGTGACATAAACCGTTCAATCAATAAGATGCTTGCCGATATAAAGGGTAAAGGCGAAGAGAACCTCCTTGCCACACTTGCCATACGCTCAATGGCCAAGGCTATCTATACCACGACAAACATCGGACACTACGGACTCGGATTCGATTACTATACGCATTTCACGTCTCCTATCAGGCGTTATCCCGATATGATGGTACATCGTTTGCTCGAACGTTATCTCGCCGGGGGCAGAAGTGTAAATCTGGAAAAGCTTGAAGATGCCTGCAAACATTCCTCCGATATGGAGCAGCTTGCTGCCAATGCCGAACGTGCTTCTATAAAATACAAGGCGGTCGAATATATGGGCGACCATCTTGGAGAAGTATTCTCCGGTATTATTTCAGGAGTTACGGAATGGGGTCTATATGTGGAGCTCGATGAGAACAAATGCGAAGGTCTGGTCCCGATGCGGGACCTTGCTGATGATTTCTATGATTTTGATTCCAAGAACTATTGCCTGATAGGACGTAAATATAATAACCGTTATCGTCTGGGCGATAAGGTGCAGGTACAAGTGGCTCGTGCTGACCTGGAGAAGAAACAGCTCGATTTCGTTCTTGTCGACGAAAAGAATCCTCCACGTTCCCTCAGCACACTAACTGCAAAACCGAAGCCCGGCCGTCCTGAGAAAGTAGGCAAGAAGCAACGTCGCAAACGCAGATGATATTAAATAGTAAACAAAATGATTGAATCTTTACAGCCCATCGGCACGGTCGTGGTCGATGGGCTGCGTATATATGCGCACCATGGAGTTTTTCCACAGGAAAGGACTGTAGGCAATTTGTTTTCTGTCGACGTGCATCTGAAATGTGACAGCGCTATTGCGATGCAGTTAGACTGCCTCGATAGCGCTGTCAGCTATGTACAGATTGTAGATTTGGTTAAGAGGGTGATGTCCGAACCATCGAATCTGCTCGAAAATGTGGTCTACAGGATTGTAGAGGCTCTTAAAAAGGAATTTCCACAGTCGACTGGAGGTATGGTAGCTGTCTATAAGCTTCAGCCGCCAATTAGTTCGGAACTTGAGAGAGTAGGCTTTGTCTATTCTTGGTGATATGCCATATCGGAGATAACGAAGACGTTTTGGCCTGAATCTGGTGCATTCTTGAAAGCTTTTGCAGCGTCTTCTCTTGCTTTTGCTGCCTCTCTTCTTGCTTTTGCTGCTTCTTTTCTTGCCTTGGCTGCTTCTCTGCGAGCCTGTGCAGCCAGTTTATGAGCTTTGACACGGGCTTCGGTTGCTTGCTTCTGGGCTTTCATGCGGTTTTTTGCTGCTTCTTCTCTTGCTCTAAAGGCTTCTTTTCGGGCTTCAAAAGCATTTTTCCGGATTTCAAAAACCTTTTTATTGTTTTCAAAAGTCAGGCGACGATCCTCGAATTCCGAACAGAGTTCATTGTCACCAATTCCGGAAAAGTCGCTCTTTATCACAATGATATTATCGTCCATTGTTGAATAGCCTTCAAGCTTATCGGCATCCGGACTTTTCCAGCTTTGGATGAGGGTATAGGGACCACTGTATCCTGCTTGGCTGGAAAGAGTATACGTGCTGGATCCTTTGTCATTTTCGAAACGGTAGGTCATGGCTTCTTTAGTTTTCACTGCCGAGATGGTGTTCTCTCTTTCCTCCTCGAAGGCCTTTTCGAGCTGTGAATAATAGGCCGGATTGGAAAAACTGAGGATACGTGATATCCGGTATAGTTTTTTCTTCTTAGGCGAACGTCTCTCGGTATAAGTTGTCTCGACATCTTTCTTCTTTTCGAGGACATTTATGAGTTTGTCGATTTTGTCCTGTCCCATACACGCCGTCGCTGTCATGATGGCAAGAATGATGAAAGCTATATATCTTTGCATAGTGCTGTAATGTTTTGGATTCATAATTTAGAAAGATTGTTGTTCCCGATAAGATCTTCTCGAAGCTGACGGGCGAGAGTGGTGTCCTGAATCTCGGATATGGAACGTTCAAGAATCTGTTGTTCGTAATTGATGTCGGCTTCTTTAATTCTTTTGTCAGTAAGGTTTTCGAGACTGTCTGCAATATGTTCTGCTTTCAGTATAGTTACCATTATATCATCCAGATTGGTGATTCGCTGGCCGTTCCGTATCACATAGCTGCCTGCATACCTGGCTTCCAGAATATCCTTGTCCCCTTTCAGTGAGACAGCAGGTATCATTATGATGCCGAAACATAATAATGCTGCTATTAAAGCGGCAGCAGCATATTTCCACCACTGTTTGTGTCGATGCTGAATCTTGAGCTTTTTAGCCGGAAGAGCTGCATACCATGAGAACATAGGGCGGTACTTCTCCAGATTATCGGGCAGAGAGCCTTCGCTATTTCGGGCGAATGCCTCATAGATGCTCTTTTCCTGAGCCGGACTTGTTTCACCCGCAAGGAACCGTTCGATGAGAATCTCAAGCGAGTGGACTTCTTTTATTTTGTTGTTAGTTTTCATATTATGGAGGAGAGAAGAAATTATCGGTTTTGTGTGGCGAGAAATATTTCGGCTATATGCTGTCGTGCTCTGCAAAGGGCTGTTCGGACGGCTCCTTCGCTGCTCCCGAGCAGACGGGCAATGTCTCCGTTGTCGTAGCCTTCGATATGACGCAGACGTATCAAGGTTTGTTGGCTATCGGGTAATGAACGAAGTATATAGTCTATATATTCATCGGTTTCGCGATTTTCGTAATCGTCAAGATCATTTTGACCGATAAGCTGAACATCTATACTGTCAATATCTGTATCCGGACGTCGTTGTCGTAGTTCGTTGATAGAAAGCCTGCGTACTATGGTAACTGCGAGAGCTTCCGGAGAGGAGTAACGACCTAATTCGTCGCGGATACTCCATAGCCTGAGCATTGCATCCTGGACGATGTCTTCCGCCTCAGAACATCTGCCAAGCAGCTGTCGCGAGGTGGTAAGCATCAGGGGACGGAGCCTCTTGGCTGTTTTCTCAAATTCTCGTGTATCCATTTCTGTGCTCTTTCTGATAATATGACACAGAAATATACGATTCGTTACATCTCAAATCAACTTTTCTTAGTTGATTAATAATAAAAGGTGTATATGGCCAATATATTGGTCAATAATGCGACTTAATGTCATAAAAATATGTTGTAAAGCATATTTCTTGAAATCTTTTTATACCTTTGCAGCGTTTTAAGGTATATAAGAAAAAAGATTGTTCAACTAAAAGGTTTCAGCTATGCTTAAATTTTTGAAGAGAGCTATTGAATGGTATTGTACTGCAAGCTCTGCAATCTATTCCAGAGACATGGGAGAGCGCAATTGATGCATTTTCTCCAAAGAAAAGTTAAAGCATTGGATTCCGAATCTGGTCAATATGGCTGATTCGGATTTTTTATTGGAGACTCTCCAGATTATTTTAGACGAGGTTCTGCCTTTAGTGATTGCCGTTGTTGCCGCTGATTAATTCAAGCTATGAATCTTTTCCTGATTTATTTGAAGGAAGATTGAATCCTTTGAGCTTGCAGCGGTTGTCAAGTATTACTGCGGAATATGCAAGTGCCAAGAGTACGAGGCCATATGTATTATATGTTTGAGCAAATCCACCCCAACCTGAGATGAAGCAAGCGCACAGCACCGAAAAGAATAAGCCCGCATAGCGCATACGCCGGATCATCAGGCACAGGATGACAAAGAAGAGAATGTGTGCTATCAAGCCAAGCCATCCTGCGGAAATAAATACCTGCATGAGAACGACTTCGATGCCTGTTGCGACTTCTTCATTGTTTGAGATATCGGTATAGTATTCGTTGGTGATGACATAGTCTTTGATTTTTGTCTTCTCAGTGTGAAGGAAGCCAAGACCTGTCAGTTGTCTGTTTTCTCTCTGAAGGACTTCATACTTTGGCAGAATCTGTCCCACTCGGCCGGAACCGAATTTTGCAATATCCTCATCATCGACATATTTTGTAAGTTCAACGAACTGGTCGACAGTGGATTTTATACGCATAGCGGATTCATGTGATTCATTATCCCGGCCAGGTAGCATTCCGTCGATATAATATATCGATATTAAACATAATATTAGGATACCGGTATACTTCAAGAGTTTCTTAAAGCCGCCTTTGAAGATGATGTAGGTCAGAACTATGGCTATAGTCACCGTAAAGGTCTGTGTAGAAAGCATCGCCAGGATGATGATGATCCAGTGCCAGGGACGTAGTTTAAAGAAGTGTATGGCAGGATATATGGCAAGGTAGAGAATAAATATGCCTATAGGGTATTTTCGGAATACTGAGAAGCTGAGAGGCTGTATATACGGACTGTAAAATGTCGATATCTGCTCGCCCCATATATATGTTTTAGGCACGAAGAGATTTCCGGACAAGACAAATGCGTCCAAGACATAAAATATGCATATTGTCAGGACAAAAGGCATAAGCTTTCTGCTGAATTCTTTTAGGCTGAAATTCATGCCGGAAAAAGCTACTATCGGTATGATAAAGAAGACAAAAGTCAAATAGCCTCGTATCGAAAGCAGCTGAACTGCCATACTCTCACGTGAGAATGTCGCTATGAAGATCAATATAGCACCATAGACACACAGCAGGGTGAGTGTCTGGCGTATTATCGGGGCTTTTTTAAAGAGAAACAACAAGGTAATTGCAACGACGAGCATTACGTCCTGCATTTTAATGAAAGTTACCGAATCATCAATGAAACCATAGCCTCCAACAAAGAGAGCTGTCATGATGATGAAGTTATATCTGTCGTTGCGCCAGGAAGAGAGTATGAAGCCTATGACGAATATTAGGGCAGGGTAGAACATAAGCCCTGAAACTGACATAGACAATAAAAAGAGTATGGCTGTACGCCACTCAGCTCTGGCGATAGTCAGTGGTACACTTGAAACCGTCTCCGTAGTTTTAACCGGAGACGGTTTCTGCATGTTTCCTGTTCTTTTTATAGTCGGTAATTCGTCTTCTGGCATCTATAGAAGAGGGAGTTAGGGTGGTTAAGCTTCGCGTGTACGGTAGCCGTACGTTTTCTTGGCTGCAGTCCCGTTGACAATGATAGAAAGGTTCTTCAGCTGGTGATGTTCATAGATTTCGTTGATAGACGAAAGATCGGCAAGAGAGGTGTAGTTGGCGCGACATACATAGATCGTAGCGTCTGCAAGTCGGTTGAGCGAGAACGTGTCGCTGACCAGTCCGATAGGAGCAGTATCGACTATGATATAGTCATATACGGTTCTAAGATAGGTGAAGAGATCATCCAGTTTTTCGGACGTGAGGAGTTCAGCAGGATTTGGGGGTACCGGACCAGCTACGATTACATCCATGTCCTTTACACCGGGCATCGGAGTGATAATCTGGTTTGTCGACAAGTCATTGGACGATAGATACTGCGTAAGGCCGAACTTTGGCTTTATTCCAATATATTCGTTCAATCTTGGATTGCGGATATCGAGACCGACCAGAACCACTCTCTTGTTGAGGAGCGCGAATGACGCTGCAAGATTGATGGATATAAATGATTTGCCTTCTCCGGAAGTCGAAGATGTCAAGAGTATGACTTTTTCGGACTTATTCTTGAGGATAAAGCCAAGGTTTGTACGCAAGAGTCTGAAGAGTTCGGCTGTCGGACTAGTGCTCTTTTCCGTCGCCACAAGGGCTTCACCGCTCTTGTCAATACACATTTCACCAAGAATGGGTACATCTGTTATCTTCTCAACTTCGGCACGGCTCTCGAAGCGGTTGTTGATGACTCTGCGTATATACAGATAGATAGGCGGCAGCATCAAGGAGAAGAGGAATAACAGGGCAAGAATCATTTTGGGCTTCATACCGAGAGGCTCGCTCATTGTATAAGCCTCGTCGACAATAACGCCTTTAGGCACTGTATTGGCCTGTGTCATTGATGCCTCTTCCCGACGTTGCAGGAGGTAGACATAGAGATTTGATTTTACGCTGTTCTCTCTGTAGAGACGCACGTACTCACGTTGTTGCGCCGGTATGTTGGCAAGAGATCCCGTTGTCGATGCCATAACACGTTCGAGGTCGACGACAGCTACCGAGGCATTTTGTGCTGCCTTGGCAAACGATTCCTTGATATTTTGGCGTGACATACGGATATCATTGTCGAGGTCTCGCATAGCCTTGTTTTCCGGACCGACTTTCTCGGACATTCGCTGACGAGCGAGAAGGATTTCATTATATGCCTGAATGCTACGCCAAAGGCCTTCGTTCTCTATGGTCATGGGCACAAGGTTATATGCATTCGCAGGATTGTTGATGAAATCCTGAATCATTTTTATGACTTCGAGCTGGGTCTTTGCTTCTATGAGTTCCGCCTCGACTCTGGCGCGTTTCTCTGTCTGGAATTTTGCCTCCGTGCCTACATCGACTATGCCTTCTTTTTGCTTATAGCTTTGAATGAGAAGCTCTGCATCGTCAATGTCCTTTCCAAGTAACCCAAGACGTTCATCGATGAAATGGGTGGTGTTGATACTTTCAGCAATCTTCTGGTCGATGCCTCTTTTGTTGTACTCTGCTATGATTGCGTTGAGGATATCCTTACCGTATTCAGGGTTCGGAGTATTGATTGACATTGAGATGACGTTACTTCTCTTTGAGGCTATTTCGTTGTGCACGTCTTCGTCAAGGTTTTCGGCCGCGGCATCATAGCTGCATACCCGGATGGTGGTATTGACATCTTCTCCTTCAGGATAAGACGCTGTTTTCGCAAATGAGAACTTGCCGACCGGTGTATCGAGAGTATATGGAAGCTTGACATCGGCGGCAGACGCGATTTTGTCACCCTTCATCTTTGCCGTGATATTGGCAATTCCCTTTTCATTGACCTTAAGCTTAAAAGTTACAGCATTCTGGAGGGTATCGAGGAGACCTTTCTGGGTGCTTATATCGACGGGATGTTCGGGGTAGGCCATCACAGTATTGAGAAAGCCTTTGCGGACCCTGTAGGACACATTAAGCCCGAGTTCTTTCACAACATCACGGTATACCGAGTGAGAGGATATAATGAAGATTTCGTCATCGACGTAGCCGTTAGAACCGAAAATATCGCCCATTACGGGTATTGCTGTACCCATGACAGCCATCGCGCCTCCGCTGTTATTGTCTTCCTGCGAAATAAGGACATTGGCTTTAACTGCGTAAACCGGTTTTTTAATACGCAGGTATAAGAAGCCAAGTATCATGCAGACAACAACCGATATAACAAAAAGATACCAGTGCGACAAATATTGACGGAAGAGATGTTTGAGATCTATGAAGTCCGAATTTTTTTTGAGTGCCATGAATGCTTGATGTTATTTAACTGTCAGGGCTATGATTAAAGAGGCAATAACCGACGAAGCGCTTACGATAGTCGAGATGACAGACAGCTTATACGAGTTATTCTGGTTGTATTTGGAGTTGGCCTGTCTGATTTCGTTAGGAGAGACATAGACGTAGTCATTCTGTTGAAGGTAGTAATAAGGAGAAGTCAGTGTTTCTGATGAATTCAGGTCGAGATGTGCATATTTTCTTTCGCCATTTTCTTCTCGAATGACGAGTACATTGCCTCGTTCGCCGTATTCTGTGATATCTCCGGCTGCAACAAGGGCATCAAGTACGGAAAGTCGGTTGCCGCTGAAATATACAATCTGGGGTTCCTTGACCTCGCCGCCGACAGTTACAGAAAACCTAGAAAATCGGACATCGACTACTGGGTCTTTTATATCTTTCGAAACCTCGGCATAGATTTTGTCTCGTAGTTCCGGAAGAGTCATGCCTACGACATGCATTGTCCCGAGGTGAGGAAGATTGATGTCCCCAGCCTTATTGACTACATAGGTATTACCGAATGGTACATTGTATTGTTCAGCTGCCTCACGGTATTCAGAAGTTATGTTGATTTGTATTTGGTCGTCGGGCTTGATTTTGGGAGTATAGTCCGCTAAGGGGAGTGTGCCTTCTTTTTCTGTATCTAAATCCATGAAATAAGGAAGAGTACTCTTTGAAGTGCTGCAAGAGGCCATGCATGCTGCTACAAGCAATGCCGCAGCGTATATCTTTAATTTCATCCGTGCAAATTATAATTTACATTTATATCGATAACGTAGTCAAAATCCAATTTAGTATATAGTGGTTTAAAAAAGTTTCTTAAGGGTGTCCGGCTAAGAAAAAATATGTAATTTTGTAAAAAAACATACACCTGAGACATGCGAAAATATCCATTACTATTGGCTGCAGCGGCATTCGGTGTGATTGCTGCAACTCTTACTTTTACTTCCTGTAAGAAGGAAGAATCGTCCAAATTAGTTATCCTGCATACGAACGACACTCATTCCCAGATACTGCCAGGTGCCGACGGCCTTGGGGGCGTGATGCGCCGGAAGGCTGTTATAGACAGTGTGCGCAATGTTGAAAAGAACGTCTTACTTGTAGATGCAGGTGATGCCGTGCAAGGTACGCTTTTCTTTTATCTCTATGGCGGACAGGTCGAACAAGAGGTTATGAATATTCTTGGAGTCGAAGAACAGATTCTTGGCAATCATGAATTTGACAATGGCATAGATTCTCTTGCCCGTATTCTGGCTCATTCTAAAGCTGAAAAGCTTTCGTCGAATTATGACTTATCCGATACGCCTCTTGCAGACATGTTCAAGCCCTATTCAATCAAGGAGTATGAAGGCAAGAAGATAGGGATAATAGGTATCAATTTAGACCCGGAAGGAATGATAAGCGAAGACAATTATGAAGGTCTCGAATTCGCTCCTATCGTGGCTACGGCCAATCTGATGGCTGAGAAACTGAAAAAGGAGAAAGGAGTGGATGCCGTAATCGCGCTGACTCATATTGGTTATAATCCATCCCCTCTTGTCGGAGATTCCGTGCTTGCGGTCAACTCCCGGAATATTGATATTATAATAGGAGGACATTCTCACGATACTATCGACCCCAGGACGGAGAAGGGTGCTCGTCGTTCGCGTCTTAAAAACCTTGAGGGAGAAGACGTACTTGTAGTACAGACTGGTAAAGCCGGCCGCAATATCGGCAAAATCGAAATAGACCTTGACGAGCTTGGCAAATCTTTTCCCAAGTACGAGCTTATTCCGATCGACTCCCGCTACGACGGATATGTCGACAAAGACCTCGAACAGTATCTTGGCAAGTATACAGCCGGTGTCGATTCACTTATGCAGTTATGGATTGGCTGTGCTGAGCATAAGCTTGATTCTTCAGATCCTGAGCTTCTTAACTGGTTCTCCGATTATGTTTTCGAAGTGGGGAATGAGATAGCACCTGGCGTTGATCTCTCGATTGTCAATAAGGGAGGTTTGAGAAGCGGATTGCCAGAAGGAAATTTCTCGAAGGGCCATATCCTCAATATGTTGCCTTTCAGGAACTATATAACGGTGATTGATGTCGAAGGCGACGACCTTAAGGAAGTCTTCGATGTTATGGCGAAAACCGACGGTAACGGAGTAAGTAAGAATGTAGCTGTCGCATATAAATCCAATGGGAATAGAGCAGAGAACGTCGTCGACCGAATCCTGATCAATGGGCAGCCTCTTGAAGAGAATAAGACATATCGTGTGGCTACCATCGACTATCTCGCTAAAGGAGGAGACTATATGAAGGGCCTTACATCCGGACAGCATGTAGCAGATAGCCCCAATGTTGTATATGATGATATAATACAGTATTTCACAGAGGGTAAAGGGAAGGGAAAGACACTTTCCGGCTCTACTGAAGCTCGTTGGATCAAAGAATAAATATAAATATGAAACTGACTAAATATATTACATCGTTCATTGTCCTGTGCTATGCTTTTTCCCTGCATGCCATAAGTCCTAATTTAGAGAAAAACTGTGAGAAAGAGGCCGAGCTCTGGGCTGATTCGGTTTATAATACTCTCTCGGACAGACAGCGTGTCGCACAGTTGGTATTTCCTAAAATCGTCCCGGGAACGACCTTGAAATCCAAGGAGGCCGTGCAGAATCTTGTTGGCAAAGATGGTGTAGGAGGTCTGTTGTATACGGCCGGGACTATCGCCGATTATGCCGCAATGACCGATTGGGCTCAGGAAGCAGCTAAAGTCCCTGTTATAATCACACTCGATGGTGAGTGGGGTTTGTCTATGCGCGTGAAGAAGACACCTCGTTTTCCTCAGAATATGGCTCTTGGAGCTATAACCGACTATAAGCTTCTCTATGAATATGGAAAAGAAATGGCTCGGGAATGTCGTCTGATGGGTATAGAGGTGAATTTTGCACCTGTCGCCGATGTGAATACAAACCCGTCGAACCCCGTGATAGGGTACCGTTCTTTTGGAGAAGACCCCGGACGCGTCGCTCAGGCTGTGGTCGCATATTCTCTTGGGCTTGAGGATGGCGGTGTTCAGGCCGTTGCCAAACATTTCCCGGGGCACGGCGATACCAGTGTCGATTCTCACAAATCACTCCCGACAGTTAGTCATTCCCGCCAACAGCTCGAAAGTGTGGATTTTGTACCTTTCCGACAATTCATAGATGCCGGAGCCTCCGGTGTGCTCGTAGGTCATATTGATGTTCCTTCGCTTGATGCAAGTGGTGCCCCGGCTTCTCTTTCCTCAAAGATTACAAGTGGAATCCTGCGTAATGAAATGGGATTCGAAGGGCTTATCTACACCGATGCGATAGGCATGAAAGGTTGTGTGGATCCGAAAGGCCGCAATACTTCTGTAGCAGCTATGCTTGCCGGTGCCGACGTACTGCTGAGTCCCGTCAATCCGAAGTCTGATATCAGCGCTATCATGGCAGGTCTCTCTGACGGGACAATAAAGAAATCCATAATTGAAGACCGTTGCAAACGAATTCTTAAATATAAATATCTTCTCGGATTATCAAATCCCGGAAAAGTAGGCTCTGACTACAAAGCACTCGAGAAAGAACTTAACAGTCCGTTGACTAAGGCTCTCATCAAGAAACTGACTGATGCTTCGATTACCGTAGTTAAAAATGATGGTGCTATTTTGCCTTTCACGTTCGATAAGATGCGTTCTTTTTCTGTTGTCAGTATTGGCGCAAATTCAGACAATGGGTTCACAGAGACAATGACCCATTATGCCGATGTGAAGAAATACTTCACTATAGGTGAAAGCTTCTCGGCTGCATCATTGAGCAAAATTGAGAGCTCGGATGTGGTAGTCGCCTGTATTTTTAAGGATGACCAGGCAGCCCGTAATGCGCTTTCACAGCTTGTCGGAGGGCCCAAGCCTGTGGTCGCCGTTTTCATGATGAATCCTTATAAGATGGCTAAGTTCCGTGCAAGTATTCCGGCTCTCAAAGGTCTCGTTATGGCTTATGACGACATACCTGATGCCCGTATCAGTGCTGCGGATGCACTTTTTGCCGGCATTAATGTCGGGGGTAAGCTTCCGGTATCCCTTAAAGGTATTGCCCCTCTTGGAGCTGGATTCACTTATCCTAAGACGAGACTGGGTTTCTCGACTCCTGCCGCTGAAGGGATGAAGGCTTCACTCACAGACAGTCTTGACACGATATTGAAAAACGCGATTTCGCTAAAAGCCATGCCTGGTTGCCAGCTTTTGGTAGCACGTCATGGCAACATCGTCTATAATAAGTCTTTCGGCAAAACTTCTGTAACGGAAGGATCTCCGGCAGTCGACTCATACACTCTCTATGATCTCGCTTCTGTTTCTAAAGCTACAGGAACGCTTCCCGGTATCATGAAAGCATACGACCTTGGTTTGTTAAAGCTTGATGAGAAGCTTGGAGCTTTGATACCTGAAATTAACGATTCCGCAAAAAAAGAGATTAGCGTTCGCGAACTTCTTTATCATGAAACGGGTATGCCTGCAGGACTCAATATGTACGATGTAATGATCGACCCTGAGTCCTATACCGGCAAGCTTATAACAGCTCGTAGGGATGCCGCGCATCCCATCAAAATACAGAAAAGGGCATATGGCAATCGGGACGCACGTATGCGTAAGGATATTGTCTCGAAGACTGCTACAACAAAATTTCCTATAGAGGCATCCAAAGGCATCTTTACCGGAAGCGAGACTTACGATACTATCATGCATCGAATCTACAACGCACCATTACGTTCAACAAAAAGCTATAATTATTCCTGCCTCAATTTCTGTCTCCTGATGGACATAGAGCAGCGTAAGACCGGGAAGGCACATAATGAATTCGTATACGAGACTATTTTCGAACCGCTGGGAGCGTTCCGTACGACATATCGTCCCTTAGAAAAGTTCAGCCTTAAGGAGATAGCCGCTACAGAAAATGACACATTTCTGCGTAAATCCAAGATGCACGGATATGTTCATGATGAGCTTGCCAATTTCTCCGGAGGCGTGCAGGGTAATGCCGGTCTCTTTTCGACTGCTGATGACCTCGCCAAGATATGTCAGATGTGGCTTAATGGTGGCACATATGGTGGTAAAAGAGTCTTGAGCCCGGAGACAGTTAAGCTATTTACAACAGCAAAAAGTCCCACATGTCGCCGGGGCCTTGGCTTTGATAAGCCAAACTATGAAGATCCGGACAATTCCCCTACATGCGAGGAAGCATCTCCGGAAGTTTTTGGGCACTTAGGTTTTACAGGGACAGTCTTTTGGGTTGACCCTAAAGAAGAACTTATTTTCATCTTTCTTACAAACCGTGTGGACCCTACTCGTGATACCCCTGTTTTCAATCGACTGGATTTGCGTCCTAACCTTTTCCGGCAAGTATATAAATCCCTTGAAAAGTGATTAGAAATTCTCTCTTTGCTATTATTATTTTCCTGTCGGCAGTTTCGGCTTTCGGCAGAGCGGAACACGTAGACTCCGTCCGGCCCAAAGTCGAAACTGGTGTTGGAGCGGCTATATCTTTGGGCATCAATGCTGCTGTAACCGAAGCTTTGAAACATAGCGTCCACGAGATGCGTCCGAACGGTGTCGGGAACACTTCCTTTCCTTCTCGCCATGCGTCATGGGCTTTTACTGTTTCGACAGTCTTTTCGAACGAGCTATATCGCGAATCTCCTTTTTGGAGCCTTGGGGCTCAGCTCGCCGCTTCTTCAGTTGGCATGCAGCGTGTGATGTCGCATCATCATTATGCTTCCGATGTCATAGCCGGAGCCTCGATAGGCATAGCCTCGACTGAACTTGCCTACTTCCTGACAAGAAAAATCTTCAGTCGTGGCAGTGTGATGGCTTTGCCAAAAGTCGAAAATCGTTACGGCCTGTCGATGGCCGTACGCACGGAGGCGTTATACTGGCTCGGTCGTTGGAACGGGATGGAGACATGTGCAGGTTTTTCGACTTCAATTGATGTATCCGTGCCTGTGTTAGAAGGGAAAGGCGGTATTGGCTTCTCTGCAAGAGTCATGTCAACGCCTGTCCATGTCAAAGCAAAAGAAATCAGCTCACTGGATGGTATCGGCCTCTTGGCCGGATGGGAGATGTCCTTTCCCTTGTGTCCCAAATCTCTTGCATTCAGGCCTTCCGTTAAGGTCGGGACAATAAGAATGTTGACTACAAAAGACTTAGAATATTGCATATGGGGCTTTGATAGTGCCCTTCGAGGCGATTTCGCTTGGAGAATAACTCCAAAATTTGGATTGAATCTGGGTGTGGGAGGTGCTTTGACTGTTATCGACAGGCCGATAGCAGGACTCACTGTCTCGGTGGCGTCTGTAGCATATTTTTAGTACTCTCAAGCTCGTGCAGTGCGCATGTTTTGAGCCATTTTTACAGCTTTCTGTTTGATTTTGAAACCTGTAAGAGCCATAATGAGCGACATGATGGGTGAGAGATAATTGAAAACACAGAAGGGTAGGTAGGTAAGTGTGCTGACACCTAAAACAGTCGACTGTGTGACACCGCAAGAGTTCCATGGGATGAGCACTGAAGTCACGGACACGGAGTCCTCTAGAGTTCGGCTGAGGAGTCGCGCTTCAAGGCCGAAGCGGCGATAAAGGTTGCGGAACATATTACCGCCGATGATAAGCGAAAGATACTGGTCGGCTGTACAGCTGTTGATGAACAATCCGCTGGCAACTGTAGAACCTACGATAGAGAAGCGGTTTTTGAGACTCCTGGTTACTGTGGCTGTTACAGATGAAAGCATTCCTGTTCCGATCATAGCGGTGCCGAACGTCATGGCAGAGAGAACGAGCGCAATAGTAGGAAGCATACCTGTGATACCGGAAGTGCTGACAAGGTCGTCGAATGTGGAGTTTCCCGTATTGAAAAGTGTATCAGTCCAGAGAAGTTTCGCACTCATGGCCATATAATCTGTAATTTCTGTAGGGCCTGAGGATAACATTTCTACAATGCCAGGCTGGAAAACAAAGATGCCGATAAGGCCAAGAATGGAGCTCAGGAAGAGGGTCAGGAGTGTATTGACACGGCAGGCTATCAGAGTCAGTGTAATAGCCGGGATAAGAAGAGTCCAAGTGCTTATATTAAAATGAGCTTCGAGATTTCCGCGTATCGAGTCCGAACCGATTGCTGCTTCGGGCGAATAACAGATTCCTGCTATCGCAAACACGAGCAAAGCGGTACCCATAGCTGGAATGGCCGTAATCATGAGATAACGTATGTGATTGAACAAGTCTACACCGCAAGCGGACGAGGCTACAACAGTTGTATCGCTCAAAGGTGAAACTTTGTCACCGAAATATGCACCGGAAATGATGGCGCCCGCTACCCAGCCAGGATGAAGACCAAGTACGTTACCGATGCCCATAAACGCGACACCGATAGTTGCTATCGTGCTCCAGGAGCTGCCCGTCAGGACTGAGATGACGGCACATACGGCGCAACTTGTTACGAGAAAATAGCTTGGATGTAGTATTTTAAGGCCAAGGTCTATTAGCGTTGGAACAACTCCGCTTAGCATCCATGTAGTAGAAACCATGGCGATGAATACAAGCATAGGAACGGCAGGAAGTATCTGCTGTGCGCTGCGGCGGAAACCTACAGTCATTCTTCGCCGGCATAATGAGCCAGTGAAAGCAGCAAGGATTGCTGAAAGAGCCGAGGCACCAAGGAGGGCCCAGGGGCTGAGTGTCGAGATGGCATCTGCGCCGATAAATATCACGACACAGCTCAGGAATACAAGGAGGAGGATAATCGGGGCGGCTGAGACAAGAAAACCGGGTGCCGCAGTTGTGCTGTTCTTTAAAGTTGGAATACCCAATGTTGTACTATGAAATGCGTTATGTATTGGAAACGGTTACAAAATTACCGCTTGCCTTTCACAAAGACAAGAAATTCATCATTTTTAACGCAATGTGTCAGCAAATCAAGGCTATCCTGTATACCACAAAAGATAACAACCAGGCAACTGCAGTATTATAGACTATACTGAAAGCTCCGTAGCGCCATGAATGTGTTTCTTTGACGATAGCTGTTATTGTCGCTATGCAGGGACAGTACAAGAGAATGAAGACCAGGAATGCCAAAGCTTCGGCGGTAGTGAAATCAGGTTTCCCGGTAGCAGGGTTGTCAGCTCTGAGGCGCTGGGTGAGTCTGCTTTCGCTTGTAGCTTCGTCGTTTGTATAAAGCACCCCGAGGGTCGAGACAACAATCTCCTTTGCGGGAACGCCTGCAAGTGCGGCAACGGATGCTCGCCAGTGGAATCCTAATGGCTCCATGACAGGGTTGATGAACTTTCCGGCCATCTCAAGGTATGAGTCTTTGGCTGGGTCGATTGCGGAGTCGTCTGCTAAAGCCGTCGATGTTTCTTCATTTATAGTATCGTTATGAAGCGGGAAGTAATTCATTGCCCACACAAGTATACTGGCGAACAGGATGATACCACCCATCTTTTTAAGATATTGTTTACCTTTTGCCCAAGTATGGCTTAATGAAGCTTTCATGGTCGGCATGCGGTACGGAGGCAGTTCCATTACGAACGGAGTCTCGTCCTTCGGGAAAAGAAAACGACGAAGGAGTTTTGCCGTAATGACGGCGATGAGTATGCCTGTCAGGTATAGCCCCATGAAGACAATTGCTGCATGATTCGGGAAGAATGCACCGACGAGTAAGACATATATGGGCAGCCGGGCAGAGCAACTCATGAAGGGGTCGATAAGTATCGTGATGATACGGCTTGAACGGCTTTCGATGGAACGAGAGGCGAGGATGGCTGGAACATTGCATCCAAATCCCATTATCAAGGGTATGAACGATTTCCCGTGAAGCCCTATCTTATGCATGATTTTGTCCATGATGAAGGCTGCCCGGGCCATATATCCCGAGTCTTCCATGAATGAAATGCAGAAATAGAGGATCAGGATATTGGGAAGAAAGACAATGACTCCACCTACACCTCCGAGTATGCCGTCGGCTATAAGGTCTTTCAATGGTCCTGGATTCATAAGTTTCTCGACAATCGAGCTAAGCCATGCAACCGCATTGTCAATCCAGTTCATCGGGTACTGGCCGATATAGAATGTCGCCCAGAAAATGAAGAACATTATAAGGAGGAAAATTGGGAAACCAAGAAGTTGATTTGAGGCAAGAGAATCAAGAATCTTAGTGGTCTTCCTTGTCTTCTTCGTTCCGGGTTTATATGTCTCTGTCAACGCGCCGGCTATGAAGCCATATTTTTCAGCGGCGACTATCGACGATATGTCTTCCTCCCGTATATTCTCGATCTGGGCTCTGAGTTTGTCTCTCAAAAGTATGACGGGATTGCCGGCTCCGGCCGGTATATGGTCTTTCCAAGTATGTTTCTTGGGCGTTTTGGAGGAAGTGTCTTTCAGTCCTATCGAATCTCGTGGAATTGCTTCCTCTATTTCATGGTCACCCTCCAGGAGTTTAATCGCAAAATAGCGTGGAGAGAAGTTCTTGTCGATAGCGGGAGTCGCTTTGAGCTGATCCACTATTTGACGGATAGCTCCTTCGAGGTCACTGCCAAGATTTACATGGACATGACGAACTGTCTTATTCTTCCCTTCGAATACCGATATAACTGTATCAAGAAGCTCTTCCATGCCTTCCCCGGTCTTGCTTACGAGTGGTACCATCGGGACACCGATCATAGCCCCAAGAGCCTCATGGTCAAGGCTGGCACCGCTTTTGCGTAGCTCGTCGTACATGTTGAGTCCTATCACCATGCTATAGTCCATGTCGATAAGCTCGGTAGTGAGGAAAAGATTGCGTTCGAGATTAGATGAATCGACTATATTGAGTATTACATCTGGATGATTCATCCGGAGGTATTGTCGTACATATAGTTCTTCAGGTGAGTAGCACGAAAGTGAATATGTCCCGGGGAGGTCATAGAGATTGATTCTGTAACCTTTGAAGTCGACAAATCCTTCCTTGACATCGACTGTCACGCCACTGTAGTTGCCGACATGCTCTTTAGCTCCGGAGGCCTGGTTGAAGAGGGAGGTCTTGCCGCAATTTGGATTGCCGATAAGAGCGACATTGATGATATGACGCTGATGATGATATTTGCTTTCCGCCTCACTTGAAATATGTGAAGGCGAGGGTGTTAGCAAGGCTTCCTTGCCGATTACGGCTGCTTCTTCTTCGCTTATTTCGACGACTTCTATGAGTGCGGCTTCCGAAGCTCGCAAGGAGACATCGTAGCCCATGATGCGGTATTTGATGGGGTCTTTCAGGGGTGCATGGAGTACAACTTCGACCGCATGACCGCGGACAAATCCCATCTCCATGACACGTTTACGGAACGCTCCATGACCGTGAACTTTAACGACAATGCCGGTTTCGCCGGTTTTTAGTTCCGATAGTTTCATATCATAACGTTTTCCTATTGCAAATTTCCGAATTTTGGCGTATATATGCAAGTACCTATTATTAGGTATATCTTAGGGATTTAGACGAGCCGCTTGATATTCAGTATACTGAAAGCTGATGAAGAAATAAATATTAAAACCATTATGCTGACAGACATATAAAAATCAGTGACATAAGCCCCGAGGAGGGCTGCGCCGCAGAATAAGACAGCGATGCAATAATTGCGTAATGCTTTAATAGAGAATGAGTAATTATATAGATTGCTGTTGACTAAGTAATAAATAATCAGACATATTCCGTTGTCGGCGACTACACCCCAGGCAGCTCCTGTAAGTCCGAAGAAATAATAACCGGCTGCCGGTAAGATAAGGGTCAGGATATTGCACATTACACCTTCAAGCATGAAGAAAAGACGTTTATTGTCTTTCGCAAAAGCTATATAGCCTAAAGGGAAAGCCAATGCTTTGAGAGTAAGACCGAAAGCCATAATCCTCAGCAATGGGACTATTGGCAGGAACTTAGTCGTCAGAAGAATGCGTATAACAAGGGGTGCCGAAATTATCAGGAGTATGGCCAAAGGAGTTGTAATCAAAGCTATTAATTCAGCCTGTCGGTTGACTATGCTGATCATCTTGGTATTATCATGAGCTGCATTGGTCAGTCGCGGGAAATAATCGATGGACATAGCTGTGAAAACCAGGCCCAAAGACTGAGCAGTGAGAGAGTTTGCCGACTGATAAAAACCTACGCTTTCGAGTGACCCAAATTCCCGCATGAAAATATTCAGGATATATACAGCCAATGTACCTATCAGTTCGCTGGACATCAGGATAAGGCCAAGTCCTACCAGATGTTTGACGCGGGACTTGTGCTCGCTCCATGAGAAACAAGTTTTCTTCCAGGATGAGGACAGGTGTCGAACGTTGAAAGAATAGAAAGCGTACATTACCAGGGAGAATACTGCCATTGCAGGGACAATGCCACGTGTCCCGAAGAAATAATATAGAGGTACCCCGACCGCAAGGCCGGTGATGCCACCTGTCACGGATGCCCTGGAGAGAATTTTTACTTTGTGAAGGCCTTGAAGCACTGACATTTTCCCAGCACCTTCCGTTGCGAAGAAGATGCTGACACCTAAAAGTACGAATTGCCAAGCATAGCTGTCGTCTCCGAAGGATATGCGGCTAAGCCATTGGCAGAGAAAAATGCTTAGTATTGAGCCCGCTAAAGCGGTCAATAAGACAAGACGATTAGCGACTGCAATGATGTGTCCGAGAGGGTCGGCATCCTTTTTATTTTCGGCTACATCCTTGACAATCGCCAAGGTCAGGCCGAGAGAAGAGAAGCGTTGCAGGGTATTCTGCGACGAATTGAAGATAGCAGCTATGCCCATGCCGTCGGCTCCAAGGAACAAAGCGACAAACTTACCTCGTATCAAATTGAGAAGCACAAGGAAGACTTGCATCCCACCAAGCACCGAAGTGCCTTTGAGGATACTTCTATAACTATTGCCTTCCTTGTCTGCCTCCATCTATTCTATTCGGTGGCGTGGAATTGCACCAGTCCCGGCATGGAGAAACGTATTATCTTGTCTATCTCAGCTCCGAAATCTCTGGCTGCCTCACGAAGTACAGGCTCAAAGTTTACACATACAGACCCTACGAAACAAAGCGGATATTTTTTATAATCATAAGCACTTATATTTCGCTTGAAAAAACTTATGAAAGCATTATATACCAGCTGATGGACATATGGGTCGTCTGTGTGTTCGATGAGGAACGACGAATATCGCGAAAGAACTCTGCTGGGAAGGTGGTTCGAATAGATGTCGTCGAGAAGGACATTGGGTGTCACCATAAATTTCTCATAAAATCGCTGTATAAGAAATGACGGTGCGATACCTTTAAGCATATCAGCGATGAACATTTTTCCGAGATATGCGCCGGAGCCTTCATCTCCAAGCAGGTATCCTAAGGGTGCTACATTCTTGACAATCTCGACACCATCGTACAGGCACGAGTTGGAACCGGTCCCCAATATGCATGCCAGTCCCGGTTGACGGATCAGAAGACCACGAGCAGCCCCAAGCAGGTCGCTTTCGACAGTGACAGGTGTCTTGAACTGTGCGACAAGTGAGGATTCCATAATCTTGTTCTTTTCCTTGTTGGCACATCCGGCACCATAGTAATAGATATGTTCCCACCGACGTTTGAAAAAGACTTCCGGAAGTTCGAGCCTTATACTGTGCGAGATTTCGCGGCGAGACTGGAAATACGGATTGAGACCTGTGGTGAAGGCATGTTCGACAACCTCGCTACCTTCCACCAAGGCCCATTCCGTTCGGGTGCTGCTGCTTTCGGCTATCAGCTTCATCGTTTAACTGTTTTGACAGAGTCTATCTCTTTAAGAAGTTCTTCAACAGCGGCTTTGATCTGTAGATCTTCGCCAGACACAATGCCCTCGGGGGTGTTTGCTACTTTGATGTCCGGCTCGAGCTGCTGATTCTCAAGTACAGAACCGTCTGCAAGACGGTAGCCTACGACTGGGATACCGAAAATGAGGGAGGGGTCCTGCATTGTTACCCAGTTGACAGAGGTCATGGTGCCTGGGACCGGCATTCCTACAGTCTTACCGAGCTTACGGTGGCTGTAGACCCACGGCGTGCCATGCGCATTAGAGTAGCAAGGCTCGGCTATGACCATGATTGATGGCTTGTTCCAGCGACGCGATGGCATATCGCAGGTCGCTTCGCCGCGTATTTCCTGTGTGAAGTATTTTTCTCCGCTTAGAAGGACTTCGATATCTTCGTGTAGACGGCCCCCGCCATTCCAGCGTATGTCGATTACTACACCTTCCTTGTCGTTGTATTTTCCGAGGAGGTCGGAGTAGACTTTACGGAAGGATGCATCATTCATCGAAGAAATATGGACGTAGCCAAGACGGCCATTGGACAAGCGGTCAACATCAGCGGCGCGCTGTTTAACCCACCGGTCGTAGAGCAGTGTGTTCAGACGCCCTGACGAGATAGGTTTGACGACGATATCGCGTTTAGTTCCGTCTTTATCAATCAAAGAGAGCAGAGTGCGGTCACCGGCGGTATCGGCAAGAAGACGATCGACCGGCATTTCGTTTGTGATTTCTTCTCCATTGATTTTTTCAATGATGGTGCCAGTTTCGACGATGGGGTCAAGGTTGTACAGAGGTCCTTTTTCAAGAATTTCCTCTATGCGTACACCCTTTCCGGTATAGTTCATGTCGAAAAGGACACCGAGCGATGCTGTGCGCTCCGCCATGCGGATACCAGAAGAAACGCCTCCGAAACGACCGCCAGTATGGCTCACGTTGAGTTCTCCGAGCCATTCGCTTAGAAGCTCTGCGAAATCATAATTGTTATTGATATGTGGCAGGAACTTACGGTAATCTTCCGACATGGAAGTCCAGTCTACACCGTGCATGTCCTTCGTATAGAAACGTTCGCGTTCTTCACGTTCGGCGTTGTCGAACATGAACTTACGCTCAGCCTTCGGGTCGAGGGCCATTTCTGCCGCGAAGCTGATTGGCTTGAGGGATGATCCGAACTTATAAAGTGTATTCCCGAAGAGGAAGATGTTGTTTCCATCGGGTGTGATTTCGAAGTCGGCACTCTCATCACTGAGGCGGTGCTGCATTTTCAGGCTCTCTTTTTCAATATCATATTCCCAAATGGCGAGTTCTTCGTCAAGACCGGATACAAAGTAGAGGTTCTTCCCTTTGCCGTCGAGGACAAATGAACGAAGGTCGGTCGACATCGGTGTTAAGCGTACCTGACGATCGAAAATACCATCGAGTTCCACATTGATAGGTTCTACAGTATCCTTATCGTCTTCTTTATCCTCTTTGTCTTTCTTGTCTTTTTTCTTGTCAGTCTTTTCTACTTTGGCTTTTTTTGCATCTTTGGCTTTCTTGGCAATCTCTTTGTCTTCTTCTGAAAGCATGAATTCGTCGTATGCATCACGGTTCATGAAAACGAGGAAAACATCCATCTGGGAACCCCATGATGCGTGATTGCGCATACCGAGACGTTCGGAAGCGAAGGCTATGGCATTGCCGTCGAAAACCCACTGGGGAGCTTCGTCGAAATAACCGCTGTTCGTAAGGTTTGTCAAGCTACCGTCTTCAACATTGATAATCGCTATGTATGTATAAGGATCATGTCGACGGTCAACGATGTCAAGTGCAATCCATCGCGAGTCGGGGGACCAAGTATAGAAGAATCGACCGTTGCGCTGACGGTAAGTAGATCCATCGGTCAGTTCTTTGACCTTGCCGCTCTTTATATCCATTACCGCGAGCTTGTTGCGGTTGAGTATAAATGACAGCTTCTTTCCGTCGGGGGACACTTTAGGACATGTGCGTTCGTTTTTGTCACCGGCAAAAACACGTTCTTCCTTGATGATAGTTGCGTGAGCCAAGTCAGGATCCTGGTCGGGATTGGCTATAGTGGCTCGGTAGATGTTATATCTGCCGTCTCGTTCGGATGTATAATACAGAGTGCTGTCGTTGGCCCAGCTTACATCACTTTCTGCTTCGGGAGTGCGTGTGATAGCCTTTGTGGTCTTATATTCGACGGGAGTTACGTAGATATCTCCACGAACGATGAAGGCAATATTCTTGCCGTTAGGCGAAGCTACAGCTTCGGATGCATCCCGGGTATAAGTTACCTTGCGTACTTCATCAGCAAAATCACCTACTATATTGACATTTACCTTAGAGGGTTTTGAGCCCTCTTTCATTGTATAGAGCTCTCCGTCATAAGTAAAAGCCATAGTTCCGTCATTGCTTCTTGAGAGAAAACGTACGGGATGCTTTTTGAATGAAGTCAGCTGCTGGACATTGCCGAAGTTGTTGCCATCTGCCTTGTAAACGTTTAGCGATTTGGAAGGCTCACGTTCGCTCAGGAAGTAGATAGCATTCCCGGCATCGACCGGAGAAAGATCTTCTCCAGCCCTGTCAATAAGCTTGGTGTGTTTCCCTGTAGAGGGCGTATAGCGCCATATGTCGCGTGTCACCGACGAGGTATGATGCTTGCGCCACTGGTCTTCAAAACCCTTGACATCTTCATATAAAAAGCTCTTTCCGTCTGGAGCCCAAGAGATATTTCGCGCCGGAGTTGCAAGTATCTGAGTTGAAGCGCCGCCGTCGACCGATACGGAGTATAGCTCAGTCATACGTGAAGTCGGGAAGAGCGCGCTTGATGCAGGATCCTGGATGGCGGCAGAGTAGAGTATAGCTTTACCGTCGGGTGTGAAGCTTTCGGGTGTCTCTGATGCCGAATTGAATGTAAGTCGTTTCCATTGTTCCGATTTGCCATCGGCAGATACGGTGAAGACATCAAAATTACCATAGCGATCCGATGAGAAGGCTATAGTTCGGCTATCCGGACTCCATACGGGAGAAGTTTCATACGTTGGTTGCGAAGTGAGCCTCCGGGCTTCGCCTCCGCTTATGGGTACTGTGAAGATATCGCCTTTGTACGTAAATACAATTTGTTTACCGTCGGGCGATATTTTGGCATCGCGAATCCATAACGGTGCTTCGTTTGCAAAACCTACAAAAGTCGTTGCAAGCAGTACGGATAGTAATGTCTTTTTCTTCATGCAGGAAATATCTTAAGATGTTTGATAGGCAAAGGTAATAAATAAAAGTCACAATTCGATATGGTATGTGCTGAATACCACCGTTCTTCCTCCGAAACTGTTCTTTTGAAGAGACAGACCTTCGTTCAAATAGTGGCCGGCATCTTCATTGCTCGTTCCAAAATCGAAATAGAGCTTATCTTTCCTATATGTTTCAATCAGATAGTCGAAAAGGCCTGGAAGAATATTGAGCTCTCGTCCTTGGAATGTCGAAGCGATATACTGACAATGTGCAGTTGTGTCGGTAAGGTACATAACAACCCCTGCCAACATCTCATGGTCCATCTGTGCTGTATATAGTTTTATATTCTCAGGAAAACGCTCACGGAGAAGAAGAATCTCTTCGAGAGTATGAACAGGTCTGGTTGAATGTCGCTCCGAGAGACAAGATTCTAACAATCCCCAGTAAGCTTTCCAGTTCACGCACTCATGATATTCGACCCCGAGCTGGCTCGTCTTGCGGACTTTTCGACGGGCTGTCATGTCGAATCTATAAGGTTTCCGTAGGTCAATGACAGTTGAAGACTGGACAACTTCTAACTTTCCTCCATTCCTCCACACGACATAAAGATCTTCCTCGCATGGATATTTATGATAGATATGAGGAACCGGTTTATATACCATAGAGTCTATGCCGGACTCAGTGAGAAAATCGTTCATCGCGCTCCATATCTCCATCATTGTAACTATATTGGTGTCTGGCGATAACAGCCAGCCACCATAGGTCAGTCCTTGATGCGAATAGAGCGTAGACTCGCGGCGATTTGCCGGTAGGACTGCAAGTATGGAACCTTTTTTGTTTTTGGCAATGACAGAGCAGTCTTCGAAACGATCGGAATGATAGTCCATATAGCCACGTAAATGGAGGAATGTGCCATTGCGTGATTCTTTGACAAACCTGTCCCAATCACCGTACAAAGACGACTTATATCTTTCTATATCAATCATTAGGAAGCAAGTCGTAGCGGTTGAGTTTTGAAACTACGATCTCATAGTTATAGAGAAGTTCTATGTAGTCCTTTTTCATCTGTATATAGTTGTTGACCTCATTAAGAAAGTCGTAGAGTGTTATTGCTCCACCTTCGAGGGATTTTTTCAGGAGTAATACATAGTCATCTTTGGCGAATAGACTTGAAGCTTTTTTGATCCTGCTTTCCAGCCTGGTGGCAAGTGCATAGTCACTCCGAATTTTGGCCTTTGTCTTAATACTATAATCGATAGCTTCAAGTTTTTGTGCTTGTTCAGCATTTAAAGCTGCCAATTCGCTGTGTTTGCGGCTCCAGCTTGCAAAAGATACGCCGACAGAAAAACCATTGAAGTGTTTTCCGTCTTCAAAGGCGTGCCTGTATCCCAAGGAGAAGCCGGGTAAGGACATTAATTTTGAAAGTTTTGTGTCCTCCTCAGCAGAAGAAATCAACAGCCCGTTTGCTTTGTCTGTTGGATCTTTCAATTCGATTTCCTCGATATATTCTGTTTCCCCTCTAAGCTTTTCGCCGGGGAAAGACCAGTAAAGAGGTATTTCGACAGGGTTGACTGACAGTCCCGAAATGTTTTGCCGTATGCCTTCGGCGGTAAACTCAGCCTGTGCTTTTTGCGTATCGATACTGAATATTTCAAGAAGTAGTTTTTTATAATCAATGATAGTTACATTGCCTTTTTCATAAGCATCTTTATATACAGTGGTCAAGGAGTTTAGATTATCGCTCGCCATCTTAAGAAGTTCGACATCGGCAACAGCTTTTGCATAGTCAGTCAGCAAGAGCTTTACTTCGAGGGCCTTGTCCACATAGTCAGAACGATAGAGCATCCTGAAAGCTCCTTCTTTGTGACTCGCACTTCTGCGGCGAGCCGCATAAGTTCCGGGCCAGTCGAAGGACTGGCTTATACCGACATCCCATCGCTTACTCTCCTCTTTGACCTGCGGGAACAATAGCCCGGCCTCCAATTCCGGTCCTGAAAGCATATTGGCTGCCTTCATAGTCTCGACTTCGGAATCCATTCGGGCTTTCTGTGCTGAGAGAGTAGGGTTGTCTGCGAGTATGCTTTCAATCAACCCTCGGTAGTCACTTTGGGAATATGCAACGCTCGAGCTGAGGAGCAGAAGGTATATTATAGTTTTTTTCATTTTTCCTTGCGATTGAGAAGCTCGTATAGTGCCGGTACGACATAAATGTTAAGAGCGGTGGAGCTTATGAGACCACCAAGTATTACGAGAGCCATCGGCGACTGTATTTCGTTGCCCGGGGCATCGCCGTTGACAGCCAGAGGGATAAGAGCCAATGCTGAAGTCAGTGCTGTCATGATGATGGGTAGAAGGCGGTCGGTAGAGCCGTGGATTATACGGGCGACAAGACCCTCCCCTTCTTGTTGTAGATGGTTGTAGCGTGTCATCAGGAGCATACCGTTTCGAGTACTTATACCCATAAGGGAGATAAAACCTATAATTGCAGGAATGTTGAGTTCGTCACCGCAAATAAATAATATCACAACGCCTCCGATGAGAGCCAGCGGCATATTGACAAGGATGACAAGAGACTGCGGAACATTCTTGAATTCACCATATAGCAGAAGGAAGATAATCAGGAGCGCCCCTAAGGAAGTGAGCAAGAGTGTATGTGAGGCAGCTTTCTCGCTTTCGAACTGTCCTCCGTAGGCAATATGGTAACCTTCAGGTATTTCAATGTTTTCTTCTACGCGATGACGTATCTCGTCGACTGTGCCGGAGAGGTCGTTGCCATCGACATTGGCTGAGATAAGCAGACGACGACCGACATTTTCACGATTGATAGTGTTAGGTCCTGTGGTAGACTGTATATCTGCGACTTCTGAGAGCGGTATCTTGCCAGCATTGCTGTCGATGGGAAGCATCCCTATATCTCCTATTTTTTTTCTGTAATCTTCTTTGACTATCACCGCTACGTCATAGGCATATCCGTCCTGGTATACTTGAGCGACGACACTTCCGCCAAGAGCTGTCTCGACAAGACGCGAAAGATCGCCGGGACGTATTCCGTAACGGGCGAGCATGTCGCGGTTGGGCTTGATAAGGAGTTGGGGGCGTTCGATCTGCTGTTCGATGTTCAGGTCGACGACGCCGGGCACACTGCCAGCGATGTCATGTACTTTTTTCCCGAGTGAGAAGAGTTTGTTGAGGTCTGGTCCGAAAATCTTTATTGCTATCTGCGACTGAGCACCTGAGAGCATTGCGTCAATACGATGTGATATTGGTTGTCCGATTTCGACAATAGCACCAGGTATTTCTGATAGTTTATGTCTCAATTCGTTGCTTACTTCGGATCTTGATCTTTTATCGAGCGTATATGGCGCTTCTATTTCGGAGACGTTGACACCAAGGGAATGTTCGTCGAGTTCGGCTCGACCTGTTTTTCTGGCGACTGTCCGTATTTCCGGCGTTTCAAGGATGATACGTTCTGCTTCACGTCCTATTTTGTCGCTTTCTTCAAGAGAAATGCCTGGCAGAGTCGAGATATTAATTGTGAAAGAACCTTCGTTAAAGCCCGGTAGAAAGCTTCGTCCAAGAGAGAAAAACAGCACAAGGGATATAGCGAATGCACCCCCTGTACCCCATAGAAGTGCTTTTTTATGATGCAATGCAGTCTCGAGGGACTTGGCGTATGCTTTTTTCAGTGCACGAGTCAAAGCAGGTTCCTTCGAAAGGTCTTTATTCTCTTTTTGTGTCCCGAGCATGAGACTGCAGAGGACAGGTGTCAAAGTAAGGGCGACAAGAGTCGAAGCTGCCAGAGCCACGATGAATGCCACTCCAAGAGGTTTGAGCATCCGGCCTTCCATACCGGTAAGGAAGAATAGCGGCAGGAAAGCCGCCGTAATGATCAGCGTGGAATTAAAAATAGGCATTCGCACCTCTGCAGAGGCGTGAAACACTATGTCGAGGATTTGTTTACGTTGGCCTTCGGGCCGAGATGCGTTTTCACGTAGCCTTTTATAGACATTTTCCACATCAACAATAGCATCGTCCACAAGGCACCCGATGGCGATGGCGATACCGCCAAGAACCATAGTATTGACACTGTAGCCCATTGCGTTTAGCAAGAGTACTGATACAATGATTGAAAGTGGCAGTGCAAGTATAGAGATAATAGTCGTGCGCAGGTTCATGAGGAAGAAGAAGAGCACGATGATGACGAAGAAAGCACCTTCGAGGAGGGTACGTTGCAGATTCGATATGGAGTTGTCGATGAAGTCACTCTGTCGGAAGATATCGGTAGCGATGTGGACATCAGATGGCAGAGAGCTTGCTATTTCGCCAAGTTCTTTGTCGATTCGATCGGTGAGCTGTATGGTACCGACTCCTGGCTGCTTGGTTATTGTTATAAGTACAGCAGGCTTTGCTTTGACCGATGCCACGCCCAGACGCGGCAGACGTGGGCCTATATCGACAGTCGCTACATCGCCGAGTGTTATGGTACCCCCGTTTTTGTCAGCACGTACTACTGCGGAAGCAAGTTCATCAGTATCAGCAGTGTTGATGTCGGCTTTGATAAGATACTCGTTTCCGTAATCGTAGACCACGCCTCCCCCGGCATTGCTGTTGAGACCTTCTGTGGCCTGAAGAATATCGTCAAGGCTGACGTTATGGAGTCTCATGAGCTCCGGATCAATATTGATTCTAAATTCAGGCGCATCTCCGCCTATTACCGATACAGCGGAAACACCTCCCAGACCAAGGAGACGAGGGCGTATGTTCACTTCGGCTATGCGGCGCAATTCCAGCAGTGAAGTGGTATCGCTTGTGAGTCCTACAATCATAATCTCTCCGAGTATGGATGACTGAGGTCCCATAACTGGTTTGGCGACACCAGGTGGAAGTGATTCGGATGCAGCGTCGAGACGTTCTGAGACTATCTGTCGGGCTCTGTATATGTCTGTTCCCCAGTCGAACTCAACCCAAACGACGGAAAAGCCGGTATTGGAAGTCGAACGTACACGACGTACACCGGTCGAACCATTGACGGCAGTCTCTATCGGATATGTGACAAGTTTTTCGACTTCTTCGGGTGCGAGTCCCGGGGCTTCCGTCATCACGACGACGGTTGGAGCATTGAGGTCCGGAAATATATCAACCTCCATGCGCATCAGCGTTATCACACCGGCGATAAGGAGTAATCCCGAGATGATGAGAACTGCGAGCCGGTTGTTGAGCGATGCGCGTATTATCTTGTTAAGCATCGCCGTATCAATGATTGTGGGTATGACCTTCAGGGATGGCAGAGCCGGTTTCGGCGAGACGCACTGTCGTTACACCCTCAACTACAATAAGCTTCCCGGGCTCTATCCCATTTAAAATCTCAATTTTCTTACCGTCCGAACTGCCTGTGCGGACAAGGTGCTTGGCATAGCATTCATCGTCGAGGCGTTCGTATATGTAATACTGACCTTGCTGTTCGGACAGAGCACTGACAGGCACGGTTATTACGTTGTTACGATCGAGTCCGGTGAGATATGCCGTGAATGAACTTCCTGGTTCTAAACTTCCATTGTTGTTGACAGTAAAATACACAGGAATGTATGCTGTAGCTCCTGTTTCTGACGCTATGTTTGCTCCTTTGACTCTATATCCCCCAAGGGAAGCGATATCTATTGGCTTGTCAGAGTAGGTTGTAGTCAATATAAGGTTATCGATTGTCGGTAGCTGGGAGCTGTATTTTCTGGGGACGTCGACTTTCAGTGTCACGGATTGAGCTGATGCAACTGTTGCTATAGGTGTTCCGGCTTCGACATATTGTCCTTCTGCTACAAGCAGCCCTGTCAAGACACCTTTAATAGGAGAAGTTGCGCTACCGTTGCTGGCAGATGGGCTGTAGGCGTTTAATGCCAGTTCGTATGCTGTCTTGGCTGCAGCATATTCAGAGGCTGTGACAAGACGCGATTTAAAAAGAGCTGAAATGCGTTCGTACTCGGTTTTAGCCGTTTCAAGAGCAGCCTTGGCTGCGGCGTTGCTGTCGCCGCCACTGACGGCATGAGAGTCGATAGAAGCTATGACAGTTCCTCGGGCAACATCGGAACCGATGCTCAGTTTACGAAAATGGACAATCCCGTCCTTGGGTGCGGATACTATTCCCGTCTCACCTGAAGCAGGCATTACAAGCCCTGTCGCTTTAATCACTTCGTGGAAATTTCCTGCTCGCACAGTATCTATGTCAACCCCGAAAACTACTGCTGCTTCTGGTTCAAGGACTATTTCCTCGCTGTTCTTACTGGCACTTTCATTATGGCTGTCAGCTTTTGTCTCATGGTCTTCGCTCTGATGCTTGCAACTCAGAGCCATCAATGAAGACATTGTCAGCAATCCGCTAAATATATATATCGAAATTTTCATATCTGGATGTGATTGATTCTGCAAATTTACTCATAAATTATTACAAAGGCAAACAGTTGAAGGGCACGTATTATGCAAAAAGAGACCGGCTATCTTTGTGAAGCCGGTCTCGGTTATAGGAAAAAAGATTTATTACTGTGCGGGAGCTGCTTGAATGGGCTTCGCCTCCCAGCCAAGGGCACTTGCGCCGAGGACGGCAGCATCGGCTTCTTTTAGTTCGCTGAGTATGACTTTCGGCTTGCCCTTGAAGATAGCAAGCATATTCTTGTCCATGGCTTCTTTTATCGGGCGCAAGAGAAGGTCGCCGCTCTTGGCAAGACCACCGAAAAGTATGAAAGCCTCCGGAGAGGAGAAAACCGTCATATCAGCCATGGCCTCTCCCAGGAGAGTACCTGTATATGTGAATATGTCCTTGGCGATCTGGTCTCCGTTCATAGCTGCATCGTAGACATCTTTCGATGTAATTTCTTCGATAGGTATTTCGCGGAGCAGAGAGGGTTCCTGACGGATTTCGAGGAATTCGCGAGCGCTGCGGGCAACGCCGGTAGCTGAGCAGTAAGTCTCGAGACAGCCACATCTTCCGCAACCACAGAGGCGACCGTTGTTTCTCTTGATAATCACGTGGCCGAGTTCGCCAGCGAAGCCGTCATGACCGTATACAACCTGACCGTTGATGACAATTCCGGAACCAACACCGGTACCGAGGGTTATCATAATGAAATCTTTCAAACCGCGCGCCGCACCGTAAGTCATTTCTCCGAGGGCTGCCGCGTTGGCATCGTTTGTGACAGCTACAGGAATGCCGAATTTATCGCTGACAAGCTGAGCAAGGGGCAAAGAAGGCCAGGGTAGGTTGACGGCGTTTTCTATTCGTCCTGTATAGTAGTTGGCATTGGGTGCTCCTATGCCTATGCCCTGAATCTTATCTTCTGCTTCATTGGCTTTGATGAGACGGGTAGCTTCAGTATATAGATCTTCAAGATAGTTCTCGAAGTCTGCGTGTTTTCCTGTCTTTATTGAAGAGCTGGCAATGACATTGCCTCGGGCATCGACAATACCGAATACGGTGTTTGTGCCTCCGACATCGATACCAAGTACGTATGGTTTCATGGTTTGTTACAATCTTTGGTGATGTTATTATTTACTTTAATTGTCCTCAAAGGTACATAATTTTTCTCATTAATTGTTATGGTATGCGTAGTGAATATGATTTTTTTTGATAAAATAGTTTTTTAAAGGATTTAATGCTTATATTTGCACATCCATAAACTAAAAAATGACTGCATGGAGACACAAATAGACTGGGGAAATCTCCCCTTCGGTTACTATCCTACAGATTATAATGTACGCTGCGTCTATCGCGACGGCAAATGGGGCCCTATCGAAGTATCGACTTCTGATACAATCAACATTCACATGGCGGCCACGACTCTTCATTACGGACAGGAAATCTTTGAAGGTTTGAAAGCTTTCCGTGGTGCCGATGGTAAAATCCGTATCTTCCGTCTTGAAGAGAATGCGAAACGTTTGATTGAATCTGCCAAAGGACTTCTTATGGCTCCTGTTCCCATAGAGCTTTTCAAGGAAATGTGCATCAAGGTGGTCAAACTCAACGAACGTTTCATACCACCATACGGCAGTGGTGCCTCTCTCTATATCCGACCTCTCGAAATTGGCCTTACGCCTCGCATCGGTGTCAAGGAAGCCGACGAATATTTGTTCATCATAATGGTAACTCCCGTCGGCCCATACTTCAAAGGCGGATTCAAGAACACCAATATCTGTATCATGCGTAAGTACGACCGCGTCGCTCCTCAGGGTACAGGACGTTGGAAAGTCGGCGGTAACTATGCCGCCTCTCTCGGTGCCGGACATAAGGCTCACGAACTCGGTTATTCCGCTGTTCTCTATCTCGACCCCAAAGAAAAGAAATACCTCGACGAATGCGGGCCGGCCAACTTCTATGCCATCAAGGACGGCAAATATATAACTCCGAAGAGTGATTCTATTCTCCCTTCGATTACAAACATGAGCCTGATGGAAATTGCTCGTGACATGGGTATGGAAGTCGAACAGCGTCATATCACAGTCGACGAACTCGAAGACTGTAGCGAAGCTGCTGCTTGTGGTACTGCAGCTGTATGCTCGCCCGTTGGTGAGATTCACGATCTGGATACAGGTAAGAAGTACATACTCTCCAAAGACGGTAAGCCCGGTCCTGTCACAACAGAATTCTACAATCGTCTCAACGCTATCCGCAACGGTGAGGTCGAAGATACCCATGGATGGAATACGATAGTAGAATGAAAATCGCCTGGCAAGAACTTATAGACAAATATTATCCCGTGCACCGAAAGGTGCGCGGGATTTTACTGTCGCACAGCAGAGCAGTTGCTGATATGGCTATGCAGATAAACCGGGAGAAGGAACTAGGGCTCGACGAGGATACTCTTGAAGCTGCAGCTATGCTTCACGACATAGGCATCATCGAGACAGACGCTCCAGGAATAGACTGTTTCGGAAATGCTCCATATCTATGTCATGGAGCAATCGGTGCCGACATGATTCGTTCTGTCGGTCTGCCTGAGGAGATAGCCCGTGTGGCTGAGCGGCATACCGGTGCCGGGTTAACAGCCGAAGAAATTGAAATGGCGAAGCTTCCGTTATCTCAGGGAAGATGCTATATGCCAGAGACCACACTCGAAAAACTTGTATGCTACTCTGACTGTTTCTATTCGAAGGGTTCCGATATGGGACGCAAGAGTCTGGAGCGTGTCGAGAATAGTATGGCTCATTTTGGCGAGGGTGTCCTAACTCGCTTCAAAGAGCTGCATCAGCTTTTTTATTAGGCTCTATACCTTCCTCTCGGAGGAATGGCGCTGTCGGGGAATCGCCCGCAGCCACTTCCTCAGGAGTACCCTGGGCGAGAATATATCCTCCGTTGGAGCCTCCTTCAGGACCCATGTCGAACATATAGTCGGCCAGGCGGATAACATCGAGATTGTGTTCTACAATCAGCACTGTGTTACCTTTGTCGACAAGCTTGTTCAGTATACCCATCAGTGTGCGTATGTCGTCGAAATGCAGACCTGTAGTTGGTTCGTCGAGTATGAATAGAGTTCGTCCCGTATCTCTTCTTGCAAGTTCCGTGGCAAGTTTCACCCTTTGATTTTCTCCACCCGAAAGGGTTGAAGAAGGTTGCCCGAGTTTGATATATCCGAGTCCGATATCTTGCAAGACTTTAATTTTACGGAGAATGTGAGGTATACCGCTGAAAAAATCGACCGCCTGGTCAACCGTCATGTCCAGAACATCGGCTATAGACTTACCCTTGAATCGAACTTCAAGGGTTTCGCGGTTGTAACGTTTGCCATGACATTCTTCGCAAGGAACCAGAACGTCCGGGAGGAAATTCATCTCGATAGTTTTGTAACCATTTCCTTTGCAGGCCTCGCAGCGTCCGCCGGATACGTTGAATGAGAAACGCCCTGGTTTGTAACCCCTGATTTTGGCCTCGGGCAAACCGACAAACAAGGAGCGGATATCGGTGAAAACTCCTGTATATGTCGCAGGGTTAGAACGTGGCGTGCGTCCGAGCGGCGACTGGTCGACAGTAACGAGTTTGTCGATGTTTTCGAGTCCTTCTATCTCGCTATATGGCAAAGGTTCGCCGTTGGCATTGTAGAAATGCTTGGAGAGGAGAGGTTGAAGGGTCCCGGCCACGAGCGAAGATTTGCCGCTGCCGGATATGCCGGCTACTACCGACAGGGTTGCTAGTGGTAGCTTGAAATCGATATTTTTAAGGTTGTGGCCGGTACAACCTTTAATGGTCAATGCTTTGCCGTTGCCGGGTCTACGTATGGAAGGCGTTGGAATGCATTCTCGCCCATCAAGATATCGAGCCGTAACGGTGTCGGTTCCCGCCATTTCCTTTGGTGTTCCTTCGAATACGACTTGGCCTCCACGGCGCCCAGCACCAGGACCAATATCGATGATATAGTCAGCCTGACGCATAATGTCTTTATCGTGTTCGACTACTATGACGGTGTTGGACGCGTCGCGAAGGTCTTTCAAGGAGTTTATAAGACGGTCGTTGTCGCGCTGATGCAGACCGATGCTCGGCTCGTCGAGGATGTACAGTACGTTGACAAGTTCCGAACCAAGTTGTGTAGCAAGACGTATTCGCTGGCTTTCTCCGCCTGACAGTGTCGCAGAGCCTCGTGATAGTTGAAGATAGCCAAGGCCGACTGCTACAAGGAAATGCAGTCGCGTACGTATCTCTTTGATGATTTCTGCTGCTATTGCCTTGTCGCGCCCTTCGAGACGGTCTGTGACGGTCTGGCTCCATCGGTAGAGTTCGTCGATGTCCATGCGCGACAATTCGGCGATGTTCTTGCCGTCGACAAAGAAATGTAGTGCTTCGCGATTGAGTCGGTCGCCATTACACTCGGGACATATGCAACGGCTGACGAACTGTCCGCTCCATTTTTTTGCAGAGTAACCCGCGTCTTCGTCCTGAAGCGACTCGATGTATTTGACGATGCCGTCGAAGGTTCTGAAATAGTCAAATCCTGAGGCAGCATTGCCATTCAAAGGCGGAACAGACGTGCACCCGTTGAAAATCTCATCGATAGCTTCTTCGCTAAGGTTCTTGAATGGTGTCTTGATATCGAATCCGTGACGCTCGAGGAGGGAACGCATCTGCAAAAAGATGAGGGAATCTTTGTACTTGCCTAAAGGAGCCAGAGCTCCGGCATAGATAGAAAGATTTTCGTCGGGGACTATCTTCTGTCGGTCTATGATATTGACGTAACCGAGTCCCCGGCAGCAAGGGCAGGCACCTTGTGGAGAGTTGAAGGAAAAATTATGAGGAGCCGGGTCGTGGTATGATATGCCGCTTACAGGATCCATCAGCTCTTGACTGTAATGAGCTGTTTCGTCGTGGTCTACGTCGTAAACCATCATTTCCTTATCACCTTGGTTGAGTGCATTTTCTACAGACGCAAGCAGTCTCTCCCGATCCTTGGCAGATACCTTGAGGCGATCGATGACAAGTTCGATGCTGTGGTTTTTGTATCGGTCGAGGCGCATTCCCTGTCGAATCTCGGTAAGCTCTCCGTCGACACGGACATTAAGAAAGCCTTTCTTTATCAGGGATTCGAATAGTTCTTTGTAATGACCTTTTCGGTTTTTGACAAGTGGGGCGAGGATATAGAGCTTTCGGTCTTCGTATTTGTCAAGAATTAGGTCCACTATCTTCTCGTCGGTGTATTTGACCATTTCATGCCCGGAGATATAGCTTCGGGCATGACCGGCACGGGCAAAGAGGAGACGGAGGAAATCGTAGACTTCAGTAACAGTGCCTATTGTGCTTCGAGGATTGCGGTTTATTGTTTTCTGTTCGATGGCTATAACTGGGCATAGTCCGCTGATGCTGTCGACATCGGGTCGCTCGAGAGAACCGAGCATGTTTCGTGCATAGGACGAGAAAGTTTCGATGTAGCGTCGTTGACCTTCCGCGAATATTGTGTCGAAGGCCAGTGAAGACTTTCCCGAGCCGCTGAGACCGGTGATGACGGTAAGTTTGTTGTGAGGAATGGTGACATCGATGTTCTTAAGATTGTTCACCCTTGCTCCCACAACGTTTATTGAGCCGGTGCCGTCTATTGTATCGTGAGTATCTATGTGCTGTTCGTTCATTTATCTGTCTGTCCAGTTGGGGTTGAATGTCGTAGTGCCGGCTTTGCGGCGAGAGAGTGACTCTTTGGTCGGAATTCGGACCTTGTAGGTCTTTCCAGTCTTATTGGTGAGCTTCTTGGCTCGTATCCATGGGTTTTCTTCGCGGAGGATTGAGTAGTTGACTCCCTGCTCTTCGGCCCAGTCGGGCCAGCTTTCGATCGGCCCGCTGACCTCTAAGGTCTTGAACTTTACGGGTTGGTAAAGCTGGTCGTCGCGAAGATGGAAACCGTATTTCCCGGGATTCTCCATCACAGTCTTCATAGCCATGATTCGGAAAGGGTATCTTGTGGTTTCTTCGGCAAGGTAAAGGTCGAGCGATGTGTCGGCGTTCTGTCGGTCGAGTTCGTTGGTGACTCGTGTCATGCCTCCGTTGTATGATGCCATAACCGAGGGCCAGTCTTGATAACGGCCGTAGGCTTTCTTGAGAAAACGTGCTGCAGCTGCTGTGGCTTTTTCGATATTATAACGTTCATCAATCTCGTCGTTAACTTCCAGACCGTATTCTTTGGCTGTAGAGGGTATGAATTGCCAGAATCCGGCAGCTTTGGCAGGAGAATAAGCCCTTTGGTTTAGAGAGCTTTCAACACAAGCGAGGTACAGTAGGTCCTGAGGAACACCGTATTGCTTCAGGATCTTCGACATTTCGGGGAAGTATTTGTTTGCTCTCTTTATTATCAGTAGTGTTGTGCCGTGAGTATATACTATAGAGGAGAGTTCGCGGTCGAAGCGTTCGTACATATCGACTCTGTCGAGATCTATTGTCTGGTCGCATATCTTGACTGAAGCCGGTACTTCAGGCGAATAGACATCGCTGAAGTTGATGGGCTTACGTTGAGCCATGGCTCCAGTAAAGATAAAAGAGCCAAATAGGAGAGATAGTAGTGTTTTCTTCATACCTGTTGGAAAGTGTAATTATAGGTCTGGATATGAGTTTATATCTATTCGTCAGGATTTTCTGTGCCTGTCGGCATCTTATAGTCGATGATGTTGATGTCTCCGGCTTTGTCGTAGATTATTCCGTCGGCACCCTCGGCTTTGATGACGTAGTAATAAACGCCTGAGGGTACATTTTTGCCATTGATTTTACCGTCCCATCCTTCTGCGGGATTTGTCGAAGAGAAAAGCTTCTTACCCCACTTATTGAATATATGACACTCGTAATTTATTAGGGATTTGTAGCTTACCTTCCATTCGTCGTTGACGCCCGGAGAGGAATTGGGGGAAAAAGCATTAGGAATTTCAAGCTTGGATTCTCCGATGAAAATCTCATATGTCGGACTAGTGTATTCGCATGTTCCTGCAGCGTTGTTAACGACAAACCGTACGTATGTGTTACCGCTGTCGTAGAAAGTATAGTCGAAATTGAGATCAGTGTATGAGTTGTCGACGATATCAAACTCAGGGAATCGAGAAATCTGCCATTCGTAGAATACAGCGCCGTCCGTTTTGATAGCTTCGAATTTGATTTCACACGGCGCTGATCCGCCGAGCGCGGCATCATCTTTTTGCTCATTGTCGTTATCACGCTGCTCCTGTGAGGCACGGCTTTCGCATGATACTCCTGTAGGGTCTATGATGGGAGAGGTTATACTCTCTTCTCTTCCCCATGCAAGCATAAAACGGTCGCCACTAAGAGTAAAATCCGTGGAAGTATATACTACCGGAATGCTCAGTGTTGAGTGCACCTCCTCGAGAGTATTGGTTTCCTCGACAGTATTATACACAAAATTCTCTTCATCGTATTTAAGATTGTGGTAGCTTAGTTTTAATTCACGCGATATAGTCAGGCGCCGCCCGGTCACGGAGAAGAATGGGATGCTTTCAGCTGAACCTGTGAAAGTCAGCACGGTACGGTCGCATTCTTGTTCGGGTGAATCTGTCAGGTTTTCAAGTCGCAGCTCATGTTTGGAGTAGTCGCAGATCCAGAACGCGAAACGTTTGCTCCCTTCTTCTATGAAATATCCGGAATCTTCTCCGTTAAGCGGAAGAGTCCATGAGTTTCCTTGGCGGACAGGCGTCATTTCTTCGGCGTAGGCAGCTCCAAGGTTGCCATAGCGATACCAGCGAATCGGGTTTGGCGACTCATAGCGCATGATGACTGATGGAGCTGCGGAAGGGAGAACATAGATAGCATCGAGACCGCTGTTGGATTCCGCTTTGACCTCGATTGGAAGCTGTCCTGAGTTCTCGAAGACGATACCGTCCGCAAAAGCTGTTGAATGACTACCAAAGACTAAAGCAGAGACGAAAAGAGAGGGTATAATGTTTTTATGCATTGCTTTTATCGTGGAAATATCTTACAAATATACTAAAAATCCCCGGGATAGCTGCATAAAACTGGATGAAATGCATCGAAAAGTATATTGGTTAGGTACAAATAATAATGACAGATATGTAAAACAAAGACAAATTCGGATATAACAAGAGTTGAAACGCTATGAAGATCAATGTCAACCCCCGAGCTGTCATATTTCCTCGACGGGCATAGGAGGATTAAGGGTCTTATCCGGCTTGAGCCAATGTCCCCATTTTATGCGACACAGGAATATTATACCTCTGAATGACAGCTCGGCGGCCATTGCTATCCATACGCCTTTCAACCCTGCTATCGGGGCTAAAATGGCGGCCAAAGGGATGCGGACGAGCCATATGCTGCCGAAGTTCATGATTGCAGGCAGAGTGGTGTCGCCTACTCCTACAAAAGCTCCGTAAGCGACGATTGATGCCGCGTACATAGGTTCGGCCCAAGCCTCAATACGAAGTATCTCCGTACCGGCTTCGGATATCGCTGCCACAGGTGTCATAATTTCCATCATCCAGGGTGCGCAGATATACATGATAAGTCCCATTATGGTCATCACCGCCATGCCAAGGAGCGTCGAAAGTCGGCAGAAACGTTTTACCAAGTCATATCTTGCTGCTCCATAACTCTGGCCGCATAGAGTAGTTGCCGCGTCTCCGATACCGAATCCGGGCATGTAGCACAGGCTTTCGGCTGTAACGGCAAAAGCATTCGCGGCGATAGCGACTACCCCGAGCGGCGCAATGATTATTGTCACAGTGATTTGGGCGCCACAGAAAATGATGTGTTCGAGAACCATAGGGACCGATATTTTTGCAGCCTTCTTGAGGACAGTCTTTGTCGGGCGATAACTTACATGAGCTTCAGAGCCACGGAGGTTGAGGTCTTTCTGCCGGCGGCACAGATACCACATCATCACAGCAGCAGAGATGCATTCGGCGCATACTGTGCCGAGTGCCGCGCCAAAAATGCCAAGTCCGGCACCAGGTATCGGGATTTGGCATCCAAATAAAACTATTGTGCGTGACGGGAATATGAGGAGAAGGTTGAAGAAGACATCGAGAACACACATTCCAATGTTGATGGCGGCCGGTATCTTCATGTTACCGGCGCATCGCAACATACCTCCTCCGAGATAGTTCATTGTCAGTACGGGTAGGGCGAGAATGAATGTAAGGAAATAAACCGTAGCTCCCGGTGCTATGGTTTCATCTCCACCCAGCCAACGGGGCAATGCACCGGAAATGAAAGCTCCAATGATGGTGATGACAGTTGAAATAATGGCGCATGCCACTATTCCCTGACGAAGAACGGCTCGAGCCCCACTTTTGTCTTTGGCCCCGAGACGATGGGCTACCTGGACTGAAAAGCCCATTGTCAACATGGAACATACTCCCCAGAACATCCATAAGCTGCTGTTCATCAAGCCTACAGAGGCGGATTGGTCCGCTCCAAGTCGGCCTACCATTGATGCGTCGATATATTGCATCAGGATAGTGGACAACTGAGCCATAATCGCCGGAGCAGCAAGCTTGGCGGTAAGGGCTATCTGTTGTGCCAATCCAAGGTGTTCACCCTCGGCTATTTTTGATATATCTGACATTTTCCGGATACAAAGGTAGGCATTATTCCGTTAACCCTCCTCATCCCGGACAAATTGTATTGAAGAGAAACTATTTTGCCGAACGGGACAAATTTCTTAATTTTGTCTTATCCTTCAAGTTTTGACAGACATGAACACATTTACGACAGAATATTTCTCCCAGATATCGAATAAGGCAATCGCAAAGTTTAATTATCCGACAGAAGCTCCCGGTCTATATAAACCTATACGCTACGCCCTCGAAAGTGGCGGCAAAAGAATCCGGCCTACGCTCGTACTGGCTACTTATTCAGCTCTTTCGGGACGTCCCGCCGAAGAGGCTGTCAATCAGGCCCTCGCCATTGAGATGTTCCATAACTTCACATTGCTTCACGACGACGTTATGGATCATGCTGATGTCCGTCGAGGGCGGCCTTCCGTCCATTGTGCGTTCGGAGAGAGTTCCGCTATACTTTCAGGTGATACGATGCTTACAATGGCCCAGCAGCTGCTTGTCCGCTGTAAGAACGAAGTCTTAAGACCTCTTGTGGAGGCTTTCGATGCTATCGCCATGGGTGTCTACCAGGGTCAGCAGCTCGACATGGAGTTTGAGGACCGTGACGATGTATCCGTACAAGAGTACATGCGAATGATTGAGCTGAAGACTTCTGTCTTGCTCGCAGGTGCATCCGAGATAGGAGCAATTCTGGCCGGTGCTGATAAAGAGACGCGCACTGCGCTGTATGAATATGGCTTGAATCTCGGCATCGCTTTCCAGCTTCGTGACGACTGGCTCGACACTTTCGGTGATCCGTCTGTGTTCGGTAAAGCAATCGGCGGTGACATCATCAACGGAAAGAAGACATGGCTTCTCATCAAAGCGATGGAGCTCTCCGATGGAGAAATAGAATCCATCCTTGCTGAAGATCTTGAAAATGAAGAACGCATCGAACAGGTAAGTCGTCTTTACCGGCAATATAAATTGGGAGACGAATGTGAACAGCTCGCCATGCAGTACTCGGAACGCGCGCTTAAAGCTTTGAAGAGAATTCATATACCTGAAGAAGCATACACGTACTTTGAAAATCTTGCTATCAAAGCATCCACAAGACATAAATAAGCTCATGCAAGGTTTCATAGATACTCACACGCATATCTATATGCCTGAGTTTAACATAGAGGGGCAGGCAGACAATTCCTCCGAAGGTCAGTCGGAAACAGTCCGCAGGGCTATCGATGCAGGTGTCGACATGATGATATTTCCGAATGTCGACTGTTCGACAATTGAGCCCATGAAAAAGCTTCATGCTCTATTCCCTGAATCTACACGTATGGCAATGGGCTTACATCCAACTGAAGTCTATGCTTCTTGGAAAGAAGACCTTTCAGTTATTATAGACGAATTGAAGTCGGATGTAAGATACATTGCTATAGGTGAGATTGGGATGGACTTATACTGGGATAAGTCCTTTGAGAAAGAACAGATGGAAGTATTCGACCGTCAGGTATCCGTCGCGGAAGAGAGGGCTCTTCCGTTGATCATACATTGTCGCGAAGCACTTCCGCAGACTCTTGAAGTCCTCAAAGGTCATGCTGGCATCCGAGCCGTGTTCCATAGTTTCGGAGGCTCTGTTGAGGATGTAGAGGCAATACGGCGTGTCGGGGACTATTATTTTGGAATCAACGGAATAGTGACATTCAAGAAATCGACGTTGCCTTCAGTCCTACCTGTCATTGGTGCCGACCGTTTGCTTTCGGAAACAGACTCTCCCTATCTTTCACCTGTACCTTTCCGTGGAAAAAGAAATGAGAGTAGCCGTATACCTTTGGTTGTAGCAGCTATGGCAAAGTCTCTGGCTACAAAAGAAGAGACACTTGCCAAACAAATTATGGCAAATGCCTCGAATCTTTTCTCGGGAATATGATTAATCGATGTAACGTTTCGTGAGGTCTCCGTAGTAATCTATACGCCGGTCCCGCAGAAATGGCCACCATCTGCGAACTTGTTCAGACCTTGCCATGTCGATATCGACCACAGCTTCGGCTTCTGTATCTTCCGGTGCCTGATAGAGGAATTCACCCTGTGGGCCTGTGACAAAGCTCGAGCCCCAGAAAAGAATGCCGTTAGTTGCTGACGAGGGATCCTCCTCAAGGCCTACCCGGTTGACGCTCACGACAGGGAGACCATTGGCTATCGCATGGCCGCGCTGTACGGTAATCCAGGCTTCTCTCTGACGGGCTTTTTCGTGGTGATGGTCTGTGCTTTCCCATCCTATTGCTGTGGGATATATCAATATTTCGGCTCCGGCGAGTGCCATGAGACGCGCCGCTTCTGGATACCATTGATCCCAACATACCAGCACACCGAGACGACCTATGCTTGTGTCAATCGGGTGAAATCCTAAGTCGCCTGGAGTGAAATAGAATTTTTCATAATATGCCGGGTCGTCGGGTATGTGCATTTTGCGATATTTACCGGCGATAGAGCCGTCTGCATCGAAAACTACTGCCGTGTTATGATATAAACCAGGAGCACGGCGTTCGAACAGAGAACTGACTATAACAACGCTGTGTTTTCGCGCAAGTTCGGAATAGAATTCGCTTGCCGGACCGGGTATAGGTTCAGCGATAGAACAGTGATCCACATGTTCAGTCTGGCAGAAATAGAGACTGTCGTGAAGTTCTTGGTTTATAATGAGTCTGGCCCCTTTTTCAGCAAGATCCTTTATTTTTTCAGCTATGCGTCGGCGGTTGTCGATGATATCGGATGTGTTAGCCTGCTGTATAATTCCGACTCGGAGTATATTATTCATCTTGTTTAAGTGAATTTAGAGGTAGTTGCATAGTGGCACAATGGAGTGAACCATGCTGGCGTATTAAAACAGAGCAGTCGACAGTAACAATTTCATACTCGGGCATAGCTGCCTGAATGATTTTAACCGCCATCATGTCTTTCATGGGCTGTCCATAAACCGGGAGTATGACAGCGCCGTTGACAATAAGAAAATTAGCATAAGTAGCCGGGAGTCGATGTCCGTCGTCAGGATCATAGACAGGATCGGGGAGGGGAAGTTCGAGTAGATGGAATGGTGTCCCGGCAAGAGTAGTGAACTTGCTCAATTCTTCCTTCATAGCCTGCAAGGACTCGTAATGTTCGTCGTCAGGATCACTACAACCCGTATAGAGAATGATATCACCAGGGGGTACTATCCTTGCAAGGGTGTCGATATGTCCGTCAGTGTCATCACCGGCAAGATGACCGTTTTTGAGCCATAGCACTTTCCTGGCTCCGATGGCCTGAGAGAGAATGCCTTCAATATCATCCCTGGTGTATGCCTCATTACGGTTGACGGAAAGGAGGCAGCTTTCAGTGGTAAGGAGAGTGCCGTTGCCGTCTGTATCTATGGAGCCTCCCTCAAGGACGAACGAAGGATAACGGTGCAGCCAGCCTTCAAGCTGAGATTCATAGAGTGCCGATGTTGCAAGATTGTCTCGGTCTGCCGCAAATTTCAAACCCCATCCATTGAAACAGAAATCGTTGAATACTGGATCTCCATCTCCATCATAGCATGTTATTGGACCGTAATCGCGTGTCCATGTATCGTTTATAGATATATCGGCCAGAATAATATTATCTCGGCGACAGCTTTCAGGCATGGATTCTATATCGGGAAGTTCCTGTCCGATGATAATTACTTTCGCATGGTCGGAGATAGCGCTGATGATTTCAATATAAGTAGCCCGGACCTCGTCGAGAATATAGTCCCAGTCACTGTCGCTTTGCGGCCAAGCAAGAAGGACAGCCTCAGACGGTTCCCATTCCGCCGGTAGCCTTAGTGATGTTCTGCTCATTCGTGGTTGTCGTAATCGTCAAGACTGTTCCACATCTCGTTTCTTCCGCTCAGATATTCCTCACAGAAATCCATGAAACCATTCTTTTCTGAGGTCCCGATTTCTTTACAATAAGCCTTATACCGTCTACGCAGATTTTCGTCGTCTACCAGGGAACGTCGAAACTCAGCTTCCGCCATATCGGCACTTGAGCTTTGGTCTATTATAGAGACGAAGTAGTCCTCCAGTTCTTCCATTGTTAATACACGTTTTATTTGGTACTTCAAAGATACAAAAAATCATCAATAATTCATATACGATAAGATAAAAGAGCAGTTCAAAAGCCGAACATTACGGATTTAGGAACGTTCTATCTATAATATTATAATAATTTAACAACACTCTACCGCTATGAAAGGATTCCTGCCATCTGTTTTAGCTGCTGTAATTGCATTCGTCGTGGCTTCTTGCAGTCCGTTTTCATTGGTCAACAGCGAGACTTACAATGATGCTGACCTTGCTAACTATTCCACGTTCCGAATCATTACTCCTGCCGAATCTTATCATCTTCCACCAGGTATGGAGATGGTCACATATTATAACATTGCCGCAGCCATACGCGAGCAGATGGTCGACCGAGGTTTCCGAGAAGATCCTGAATCGCCGCTATTGATAAACATCGGCCTGACGGTGCATAAGGAAATAGAGACGGAGCCTGCCCTCCCGCCTGGCTATACGCCTTATGCCGGACCATATTTCAATGGATACTATCCCTATTTCATTTATCCACGCAGCCTTTATTGGCAGAATTACTATGCCAATGCGCAGGTTATAACTGGTATATATAAGGAAGGAGTACTAACGATGGACTTTGTAAATATTAATACCAAGACACCGTTGTACTCAGCATCTGTGGCGACGATCCTGGAAAACGGGCAGTCTCAGTTCCGAGACCTTAAAGGAATAGCAGAGGCCGTGAGCACCCTTTTCTCGAAATTCCCAGTACCTGTCCTTCCTCAGTACAGAAATCGCTGATACAGGCATTCAAAAAACAGACGGGCAGAATCCCGGTAGCGGAATTCTGTCCGTCTTCATAGTCGGTCGGCAGTTTATAAGTCGGTAATATTGTTTTTACGACGATAATAGTCAATAAAAGCTTTATTCACCATTGCTTTCCCACCCGGAGTCGGATAATTACCAGAAAAATACCAGTCGCCAGGAGAACAGGGAACAGCATCGTGTAGACCGGAAAGGTTCTGGAATAGGATGTCGACTTTGGCACTCAGCCCTTCAGGTGTAAGCATATCGGCCATACACCGTGCAATCTCTTCGTCTGTAAAAGGTTCATATAATTTCTGAACTACATTTTCCTGTTGTGAGGCCGGTTTCGACAGGTTTGAGATAGCTTTTTGATACGCCTTGTCGATAAGGTCAGCTTTATCTGTGCTTTCAAGGAGACTAATGCATGCGCGGAAAGCAGCAAGTTCGTCGAGCCTGGGCATGTCAATACCGTAATAGTCCGGATATCTAACCTGGGGAGATGAAGATACGACGATGATACGCTTTGGTTTTAGCCTGTCGAGAATACGAAGTATGCTTTGTCGCAGAGTCGTGCCCCGTACAATGCTATCGTCGATTACCACAAGATTGTCGCTCCCGGTCTTTACGCATCCGTATGTCACATCATAGACATGAGCTGCAAGGTCATTTCGAGAACTGCCTTCAGCAATAAATGTTCGCAATTTTATGTCTTTGATGGCTATTTTCTCAACACGTACCTTGCGCTTGAGAACGGATGTCAGCTTCTCTTCCGTTAGTTGTCCATTCTGCGAAAGTTCCCAGATTTCATTCCTTCGACCACGGTCAAGCCTTCGGTTGAGTTCTTCTATCATGCCAAGAAAAGCCACTTCTGCCGTATTGGGGATGAATGAGAACACTGTATTGTCGAAGTCTTCGTCAACTAAATCCAACAGGGCAGCGACGATATTCGCTCCGAGTCTTTTCCGTTCTTTGTAAATATCGGCATCACTTCCTCTTGAAAAGTAAATCCTTTCGAAGGAACAGCGTTCGTTGGCAAGTTCAGGAAGTATACGCCGGATCTCCACAGAGGCATCAGGTTTCATCAGCAGGGCGCAGCCTGGTCCGAGTTCGGTTACTTCTTCTATCGGTACGTTGAAGACAGTCTGTATCACAGGCCGCTCGGAAGCTACTACGACTATTTCTTCGTCGTAATAATAGAAAACAGGTCGAATGCCTCGTGGGTCGCGTATCACGAAAGAGGAACCGGAACCGTTGACACCGCATATTGCATATCCTCCATCCCATATTCCGGCCGATGCTTCAAGGACTCGGCCAAGATCGAGTTCGTTCTCAATGCGGTGTTCGAGTTCCGGGTCTTCAACCGTGTCGCGGTATTTCCGGTAAACCCTGTGACATTCCTTGTCGAGAGCATTACCGATCTGTTCAAGCAACAGCACGGTATCGCTATAGATTCGAGGATGCTGACCGGAGGCCACTATCTGCCGGAATATCTCGTCGACATTCGTCATGTTGAAGTTACCGCACAGCATCAGTGCACGCGAACGCCAGTTGTTGCGCCTAAGGAAAGGATGGGTATATTCCATCCCGCTTCGGCCTGTCGTGCTGTATCGAAGATGACCAAGGTAAATGTCACCGAGGAAGGGAATATTCTCGACGACTTCCTCCGGATCCATGCTGTTGATGTTTCGGGGTATACGGGCTCCGACAGCGGCAAAGATCTCGTCGATTGCGCCTGTGCCTAAAGCTCTTTCGCGAAAGACATATTCTTTACCTGCTTGACATTCCAGCTTGACTACTCCTATACCTGCAGCTTCCTGTCCGCGGTTGTGCTGCTTTTCCATCAGAAGATAGAGCCGGTCGAGAGCATAGGTATACGAACCGTACTTTTTCTTGAAATATGAAAGCGGCTTGCGAAGACGAATCATCGCAATGCCGCATTCATGTTTTAGTTGTTCCATTAGCGTATGAAGAGGAGCTCGCGGTATTTTGGCAGAGGCCACATTTCGTTGTCGACCATAAGCTCGAGCTTGTCGATATTGTAGCGTATGGTGTCCATGCAGGGGGCCACGGTGTCGTGATATGCGATAGCTTTCTCGCGTTCGTTGGTAATAGCATTTGCTGCTTTGCGTGCATGACGCATTTCGCTTTCCGATGCTCGTATAGCTGCTATGTGTCGGGAGATCTTTTCGATAGCGTCGAGATTCGAAGCTGCGACTTCGAGACCGCGTTCGCCGAAAAGGCTTTGTAATTTAGTAGCATTATCGATGAGCATGGACTGGTAGCGCGTAGCAACCGGTATGATATGATTCAGCGCCAGGTCGCCGAGAACACGGGCTTCAATCTGGATTTTTTTTGTGTACATCTCCCACTTCACTTCGTTGCGCGCCTCAAGTTCTATAGGGGTGAACACACCTGTGCGGGTGAACATCTCCACCGATGAAGGTTTGAGATATGCGTCGAAAATTTTGGGAGCTGATGTCTCGCAGTCAAGACCTCGACGAGCCGCCTCTTCTTTCCATTCGTCGCTATAACCATTTCCGTCGAAGTGGATATCTTTCGAAAGGTTGATGAGAACTCGTATTTCTGCAAGTAGAGCGTTGGTAAGGTCTTCACCTTTAGCGAGGCGTGCCTCAATCTTTTTGTGGAAGTCGTCGAGCTGGTCGGCAACGGCGGCGTTGAGGGCTATCATGGCTGAAGCACAGTTAGCGGATGAGCCGACAGCCCTGAATTCGAATCTGTTGCCAGTGAATGCGAAAGGCGATGTGCGGTTGCGGTCCGTATTGTCGATGAGGATTTCGGGAATCTGGGAAAGGCCGATGGAGAATTCCTCTTTGGCTTTGAGGGCTGAGAAGTCGATTCCCTCTGTATTCATCAGCATATCGAGGGCTTTTGAAAGCTGACTGCCGGTGAAGATGGATATGATGGCAGGTGGCGCTTCATTGGCACCGAGACGGTGTGCGTTAGTGGCCGACATGATGGACGCTTTGATAAGACCATTATGCCGGTAGACGGCGGCCATTACGTTGGTGACGAAGGTTATGAACTGGAGATTGTCCTTCAGTGTCTTGCCCGGTGAGAAGAGTATTTTGCCTTTGTCTGTGCCCAGGCTCCAGTTATTGTGCTTGCCGGAACCGTTGACACCGGCGAAAGGTTTTTCATGAAGAAGCACGCGGAAGTTATGCTTACGAGCGACTTCGTTCATCACAGACATGAGGAGCAAGTTGTGGTCGTTGGCGAGATTGGTCTCTTCAAAGATAGGGGCACATTCGAACTGGTTGGGCGCAACCTCATTATGACGGGTCTTCACAGGAATGCCGAGTTCGTGGCAACGTATCTCGAGTTCGAGCATGAATGCCTCCACACGCGAGGGGATAGCACCGAAGTAGTGGTCTTCGAGCTGCTGGTTCTTTGGGCTTTCATGACCCATGAGCGTACGTCCTGTCATTACAAGGTCCGGACGGGCGCTGTAGAGACTTTCATCAACCAGGAAGTATTCCTGCTCCCACCCAAGGTACGACTTGACATGTTTTACTTCAGGATCGAAGTAGCGTGCGATGGCCGTTGCGGTACGGTCGACGCTGTTGAGAGCTCGAAGAAGTGGCGTTTTATAGTCGAGAGATTCGCCTGTGTAAGAAATGAAGATAGTCGGGATACATAGAGTGCGGTTCAGTATGAATGCTGGCGAGGAAATATCCCATGCCGAATATCCTCGTGCTTCAAAGGTGTTGCGGATGCCGCCGTTTGGGAAGCTTGAAGCATCCGGTTCCTGCTGGACGAGTAGTTTTCCGGAAAATTCTTCGATAACACCGCCTTTACCGTCGTGTTCGATGAACGAGTCATGTTTCTCCGCAGTGCCGTCGGTCAAGGGATGGAACCAGTGCGTATAGTGTCTCGCTCCGTTGTCGACAGCCCATCGACGCATTCCGTCGGCTATGCTGTCGGCGAGTTCTCTGGAGATTGGTTCTTTGTTCTCGATTGCATGGATTAGAGCCTCGTAAGTATGCAGGGGCAGATACTTGAACATCGTACTACGGTTGAAGACGAGCTTGCCGTAGTAATCTTCTGGTCGTTCGGTAGGGATGTCGACTGGAACCGCTTTGCGGTCGAAAGCCTCAGCTACCATTTTGAAACGCAAGGATGTAGACATATTATAATATTAAGGATAGGAAATATGCTGGTGAAAGACCAATACCACTTTTTTTGATGCTAAATAAAAAACCCGGTCGGGCGCAAGTGCTCAATCGGGTAGCGGCGGATGTGGCGGGGAGGGTAGGGCGTTCGCGGCGTTTGAGAGCCGTCGGACTATCAACCGACATCGAAGAAGCGATGGTCGGAACTGGCATTCGGTCGCAACATGGCGTTGCGGTATGGTACGATATTCCAGATGTCATATACCCTTTGGAAAAATGATGCGCAAAATTAATGCATTTCTTTTTCCCCACCAAATCTCAGGCAATTTTTTTGAGAAAAATTTGTGCAGATAGTTTTTTTTCAATGCCACACAGCTTGCAGAGGGTCTGAACAAGGCTCTCTGTATATGGAGATAGTGAATACTCATGTTTCATCAAATGGCAACCGGTATTGGAATCTTAATCGGCCTCACATATACAATTGTAATATAATGGCAAGCAACAAAGAGAATGATACAGAGCGAGCGTTGATCTATTTTACGGAAGCGGTGGAAAAAGGCAACTTAGATATACTTTATATTATAGATATACGTTATATTATAGAAACTCAGAATATAATAAGACATGAATCTCTCTTGTTGGTCATATCTACCAGTAGTCGCAGGCATAATAGGCGGCATAATCGGCGGTTATTATTACAGAAGGCGAAAAGCAAAAAAGTAAGTATGGGAGATTATCTGTTTAAGATAATCTTTACTTTCCTCAGCCCATGTAATTCAGTCCGGACAGGAAGATGGTCAAAGCGGTATATAACCGCTATCTCGCTGTCCGAAAACAATACCAGGTCTAAATAAAGCAAGAGGACAGTCGCCGCAAGGGCTATGTCCTCTTGTATAGTGCCACACCAAAGGATGCGATGAAACTCCGAAAAGACAGGTTTTGAGAGCTCGCCGCCCTTTGTAATCCCCCGGCTCAAAGGCTACCGACGAAACGTCGGATGGGGCCCGCCATCGGTCGGCTAAGCTTGTCTCGGTATTTCATATTAAATTGACGAGTTTCCCAATCAACTTTGATGTGGTATGTCTTTACATTGTCAATCCGGCTCTCTTGCCTTTGTCTTTATAACGCAAAGTTAAGCCAAAGAGTTTGAATACACAAATATTTTGAGGAAAATTTGGACCGAATCTGGCCATGAAGTTAGCAAATATTGTCTTATATTGCTCAAACGTACTTTTTTTGTCGGCAGGAGATGCAAACTGAAGAATTATGCGTATCTTTGCACGACAAAAAGAAAATTTAGAATATGATAAACCGTAGTTTAATAAGAATCAAAACCGTCCAGATTCTTTATTCATATCTACTGACACGCAACGAATTCAAGCTTATACCTCCATGTGGGGAAGATGCTTCGCGAGACAAAAAATTTGCATATTCGGTTTATCTCGACCTCATTATACTCCTTTTGAAGTTGTCGTCCATGCCATTGGGTCCCCGATCGGGAATCGAACTTCCTGTAGACCAGGGTTTGCGCAAGAATAGGATCGGCCGCGCGCTATTTGAAGACTCAAGCATGTCGGCTCTTCTTCGTGCCAATCGCGACAGGTTCAATAAGTTCGACTCCTGCTTGATGGATGTGGCGGCTGCCGTTGCCGAATCAGCCGTCTATAAGGATTACAAGCGCAAACGTAAGCTTCAGCTGTCAGACGACGTGGCTTTTTGGAATACTGTACTTACGACTATTATCCGGAAACATAAAGGTGTCGAACGTGTTCTCCGTCGTAATGAGGATTTTGGCCATCTCGGCTTCGACAACGGTGTGAAGATGCTTGTCGACACTCTTTCTTCTTTCGACGATACAAGAGCTACTTATCTCAAGGCAAGAACAGATCTTGACAACTCCTTGTCATTGGCATATGATCTCTATCACGCTCTTCTGTTGATACCTTTATATATTACGCGGCTTCAGACTATGCGTCTCGACGAGGCAAAGCACAAGTATATTCCAACTGCCGAGGATCTCAATCCTAATACGAGATTCATCGACAATCTTTATATCAAAGCTATCGGGGAGTGCCAAGCTCTCAATGATTATATAACGGAGCATCCGGAAGCAGACCCTTCAACATGGCGCGATTCCGACATCATGTTCGCTTCACTTCTGGACCTGATTACCAAGTCGGATTTATACAAGGAATATATGGAGAGCGAGGCAGGAGACTTTGCTACCGATGCCTCTTTTTGGCGCGAGATTATGCGTTCCATCGTTGTGCCTTCCGACGAACTCGCAGAATGTCTTGAAAGCAAGTCTGTCTATTGGAACGATGACCTTGCAATCATGAGTACCTTCATGCTCAAGACTATGAGAAGATCTTTTGCAATGCCCGAAGGCGAAGACGATAACCTCGACGAGACTTACGGAAAAATTACACTCTTGCCCAAGTTCATGAACAAGGACGACGAGGAATTCGGTGGCAATCTTTTCGAGCTTGTGGTGAAGAACAGGCTAACATATCGCGAATATATCGACGCTTTCATCGACACCAAGCAGTGGGATACGGAGCGTCTTGCTTTTATGGATATCATTATCATGATGACGGCGATTGCCGAGATAATCAATTTCCCGTCAATCCCTCTTCCTGTGACGTTCAATGAATATATCGAAATAGCAAACGACTACAGCACTCCTCGTAGCGGCCAGTTTGTCAACGGTATTTTGTCTTCTGTCACTAAACGTCTTAACGAGGAAGGTGTTATATCTAAAAAGTAAAAATCTTAAATACAATATACTATATGCTTAACTACATTCTTCTCGACGCAGCGCAGGCTGCCGGTGGTGGCTTCAGCAGCATCCTCATGATTGTCGCCCTTATTGCGATATTCTATTTCTTCATGATTCGTCCCCAGCAGAAACGCCAGAAGGAGATTAAGAAATTCCGCGAAGGTCTCGGCAAAGGTGACAAGGTTGTCACAGCCGGAGGTATCTATGGTGTGATTCGCGAAGTGCGCGACACTTGCTTCATTATCGAAATCGACAAGGATGTCCAGATCCGAGTTGACAAAGGTTCTGTATATCCTTCTGCCGAAGAGGCCAACCAGGCTGCCCAGAACGGCGAACAGAAAAAATAATCTAACCCTGTCGCTATGACGGGTTCGAATTCATTATTCAAAAGATTCATCGTTGCTATCCGTTCCCCCAGGGGAAGGGATGCAATGATGTTTTTTGTTTTTCTGGTTGTCTCAGCGGCACTGTGGTTTGTGCTTGCCCTCAATGAAGAAGAACAATATGATGTGAGGCTTCCGGTGAAGATTACGCATGTTCCGGACTCAGTCACGCTGATAACACCTGGCCCTGAAGCTCTAAATGTGAGTCTTAGGGCAAGAGGAACACAGCTGATGAAGATGAATTTCGGGACCTTGCCAACGGTCAATATCGATTTTCGCGGCTTCCGTTCCAATGGTAAACTGCATCTCAGCTCTGCAGACCTCAAGGCTCTTGCAAGGACTGCTGTAGGCGGTTCACAGGTCAGTGTCGTATACCCCGATACTTTGACTATACCATATACAACGCATCCCGGTTTCAAAATGCCTATCCGCATCGATTACAAGGTTACTGCAGGCCCTCAGGCCGCTCTGGTCGGACGCCCGAAGCTATCGGTTGACTCAGCTACCGTTTTCCTTGCCAATGCCAAACTGCCGGGTGGATATACAAGGGTATCGTCGGAACCGGTACAGCTAGTGGGCATCGACAAAACTACTACACGTCGAATTAAATTATTGGGCCCTAAAGGCTCGCGAGTGATACCTGACAGTGTCGACGTTACATTCGAGGTCGAACCTTTGATCTTCAAGAGTCGCAAGGTAGTAATCGAACCTGTCAACGTTCCTTCGAATATCAAGTTGATTACTTTCCCGGCCCAGATTGATGTTTTCTATATGGTCCCTATGAGTTCCTATGCATCAAGTGACCCTCATTTCAGGGTTGTTGCCGACTACAATGAAATACGGAAAAATACTTCGTCGAAAATGATGAAGTTGAAACTCAAGGAAGTGCCTTCGAATCTTCAGAACGTTCATCTGGTCGCTGATAGCGCCGAATATATCATAGAGCATCTGTGAGACCACATATTATTGCGTTGACCGGCGGAATAGGAGCCGGGAAATCCGTTGTCAGCCGGATTTTGACACTTTGGGGTTACCCCGTTTATGATTCCGATAAAAATGCGAAGTTTATCATGTCGGAAAATGCCGGGATAAAGGAACAACTGCGAAAGGAATTTGGCGAATCTATATTCATTGGCGAAGAAATAGACAGGACATGTCTTGCCGATATAGTATTCCGTGATTCTGCAAAACTCGGAATACTCAATAACATCGTCCATGGTGCCGTAAAGGAGCATTTTAAAGCATGGTGCGAACAGAAACCGGCGCCGCTCGTTTTCATCGAGACCGCAATTCTTTACGAAAGCGGTCTCAACGAACTTGTGGATGCCGAATGGCGAGTGTATGCGCCGGTGGATATCAGGGTGGAAAGGGTTGTAAAACGTAATTCTATATCTGAAGAAAAAGTTCGGGATCGTATTAATGCCCAAATATATAAGCCTGGAGAATATGATTTAAAACCGCCTGTGACTGAGTTATGCAATGATGGTCGAAAAGCCGTTATGCCTCAGCTGATTGAAGCTCTCATGCGCTGCTTTCAAAACTAAGATGTTGCTCATGTGGCAATAAATTAGTAATTTTGCTGCTCAAATAGCGAAGTTAGAAGTCCGATTATAAAGAAATGGAACTGATTCGTACAGTAAAACGTCTTGGTGAAGTGGTTGATGAAGCCCGTCGCCAAGGAAAATCAATAGGCCTCGTGCCAACTATGGGTGCTTTGCATGCAGGGCACAAGTCACTGGTTGATAAAGCCGTGAACGATAACGACATTGTAGTTGTCAGTGTTTTCGTAAATCCTACGCAGTTCAATAATGCCGAGGACCTCAAGACCTATCCTCGTACTGAGGAGGCTGATGCAGCTCTTCTCGAGGCCGCCGGGGTCGACTATGTTTTCATGCCCTCGGTCGATGAAATCTATCCTGAGCCCGATACCAGAGTTTTCAAGCTCGGGTCTGTTGCTGAAGTGATGGAAGGCCCGATGCGTCCCGGCCACTTCAATGGTGTAGCTCAGATTGTCAGCAAGCTTTTCAGATTTGTTAAACCGACGCGGGCATACTTCGGAGAAAAGGATTTTCAGCAGATAGCTGTCATTCGTCGGGTGGTAGAACTTGAAGGCTTCGATATAGAGATTGTCGATTGTCCGATAATTCGTGAGAAAGACGGCCTTGCCTTGAGCTCGCGCAATGTGCGCCTCACGCCTGAAGGTCGTGCCGTTGCGCCTAAGATTCATTTTCTGCTTGAAGAAAGCCGCAACCTTAAGGCTCAGGGAATGGGTCCCGTGGAAGTTGCAAAGCTTACTGTTGAGGCCATCGATGACGTGCCTTTGCTTAGAACAGAATATTTCCAAATTGTCGATGCCAAAACAATGCAGCCCATCAATAGATGGGAGGATGCTCACAACGGAGCTGTCGGATGTGTGACAGTATACTGCGGCGACGTTCGTCTTATCGACAATATCAAATATTGAAAGATGTTTATTCAGGTACTCAAATCCAAAATTCACCGTGTCAAGGTCACAGAGGCATGTCTGGATTACATTGGTAGTATAACTATCGACGAAGATCTTCTCGATGCCGCGAACATTATGGCCGGCGAGAGGGTATATATAGTAAATAACAACAACGGGGCCCGACTCGATACATATGTGATTCCGGGTCCTCGTAAATCGGGTGTCATTTGTCTGAATGGAGCGGCTGCCCGTCTGGTTCAGCGAGGAGACATAGTTATTATTATGTCGTACGCTTCCATGACTCCGGAGGAAGCATCCGGCTTCAGGCCGACGGTGATTTTCCCCGATTCTAATACAAATCTCTTAACGACTTAACAGGACCTAAACAATATGTTTGAAAAACTCAGCGACCGCTTAGAACGCAGCTTTAAACTCCTTAAAGGTCAAGGCAGAATCACAGAGATCAATGTTGCCGAAACCCTTAAAGACGTACGTCGAGCCCTTATTGATGCCGATGTCAATTATAAAGTTGCCAAGACATTCACAGACAATGTAAAGCAGAAAGCTCTCGGGCAGAACGTAATTAATGCGATCAAGCCCGGCGAGTTGATGGTCAAGATTGTCCATGATGAACTTGCGGCCTTGATGGGTGGCCAGCCCATACCGCTGAATATCACCGGCAAACCTGCCATAATCCTAATGTCCGGTCTTCAGGGTTCCGGTAAGACAACCTTTACGGGGAAATTAGCCAAGAAGCTGAAAGAGGAAAAGGGGATGAAACCCCTCCTGATAGCCGGGGACGTATATCGTCCGGCGGCTATCGACCAGCTGAAAGTGCTCGCTGAGTCTATTGGAGTCGAGGTCTATACCGAAGATGGAGTTAAGGATCCTGTAGGCATCGCAAAGAGAGGTATAGAACACGCACGCCAGAACAAAAATGATCTAGTGATAGTCGATACCGCTGGACGACTTGCAGTAGACGAACAGATGATGAATGAGATTGAAGCTATCAAGAAAGCTATCAATCCCACCGAAATTCTCTTCGTTGTCGATGCTATGACAGGCCAGGATGCAGTCAATACGGCCAAGACTTTTAACGAACGACTCGATTTTGACGGTGTCGTACTTACGAAGCTTGACGGTGATACCCGTGGTGGTGCCGCTCTTTCAATTCGTAGCGTGGTCGAGAAACCTATTAAGTTCGTCGGCACAGGCGAACGTCTTGACGGCATCGATATCTTTTATCCGGAACGTATGGCCGACCGTATTCTCGGCATGGGCGATATAGTATCTCTCGTTGAGAAAGCGCAGGCACAGTATGATGAGAAAGAGGCCGAAGAACTTGCCAAGAAACTCCGTAAGAATCAGTTTACCTTTACAGACTTTCTCAAGCAGATAAACCAGATCAAGAAGATGGGTAATATCAAGGATCTGGCCTCGATGATTCCCGGTGTCGGAAAAGCTATCAAGGATGTGGATATCGACAACGATGCTTTCAAGGGTATCGAAGCGATAATAATGAGTATGACACCTTACGAACGCGAACATCCCGATGTAATCCGTGGTACGCGTGTACAGCGAATAGCCAATGGTTCCGGGACCAAGGTACAGGATGTCAACCGTCTGCTGAAGCAATTCGAGCAGATTCGCAAAATGATGCATCAGGTTAGCAATATGGGTTCTAATCCTGCGGCCATGATGCGTCAAATGCGCCAGGCTAAAGCGAAAAGGAGATAATAAAACCCGAGATAACCTATTCTTTGAATCATTTGATGGAACTTATAGACGGAAAGAAGACAGCGGCGGATATCAAGACAGAAATCGCTGAAGAAGTCAACAGGCGAGTAGAAAGCGGAAAGCGTCGCCCCCATCTTGCTGCCATACTTGTCGGTCATGACGGTGGCAGCGAGACATATGTGGCACATAAGATAAAAGCGTGCGAAGAATGTGGCTTTAAATCCACCTTGATTCGTTTCGAGTCGACTCCAGAAAAGCCTCTAAGCCAAAGGGAATTACTCGATGCCGTCGAAAAGCTTAACAATGATCCTGATGTCGATGGTTTCATTGTCCAGCTTCCTCTCCCGAAGCATATAGATGAAACCGAAGTTATCAAGGCGATAGACCCCGACAAAGATGTCGATGGTTTCCATCCCGTCAATGTAGGTCGTCAGTCTCTTGGACTGCCTTGTTTCCACAGCGCGACTCCGGCTGGAATTGTCGAACTCATCAAACGTTATGGAATTGAGACGAAAGGCAAACATGTTGTCATAGTTGGACGCAGCAATATTGTAGGCAAGCCATTGGCAGCCATGCTAATGCAGAAAGGAGAGCAGGGGGATGCGACGGTAACAGTATGCCACAGCTATTCTAAAAATCTTCCTGAAATAACTCGCAGAGCCGATATTCTCGTGGCAGCAGTCGGGCGTCCCGGTATGATTACCGAAGATATGGTTTCAGAAGGGGCTGTTGTTATCGATGTCGGTACAACCAGAGTGGCTGATTCTTCGAAAAAATCAGGGTTCCGTCTTGCCGGAGATGTCGATTTCAAGAATGTGGCACCTAAATGCAGCTTCATCACACCTGTTCCGGGCGGCGTTGGGCCTATGACGATTTGTTCCTTGATGAGGAACACTCTTCTGGCGGCCGAAAGACATGATTGATGATGTTTGCGGCCTCGTTTATAGCTCTTTTTGTCTCTATCGTTTCCTTAATATTCGGAAATGATGAGGCTGAGTTGCTATTTGTCGGGGATGCCATGCAACATCAGGCTCAGATAGATGCTGCCCGTTGTGGACAGGACAGATATTCATATGACAGTTGTTTTGTCGAATTAAAGCCTATAATTGAAGAGGCTGATTATGCAGTAGTCAATTACGAGACTCCGTCTTCCAGACCACCATATTCGGGTTATCCCTGTTTTAATGCCCCGGGAGAGTTTGCAAAAGAGCTCAGAGATATAGGGTTTGATCTGTTCCTGACCGCAAATAACCACACACTCGACCGAGGAGCCAGTGGTCTTCGAAATACCTTGGCTCTTTTCGATAGTCTCGACGTTGCTCATATCGGGACATATTCCAATGATTCATCGAGAACGAAATCGCTTCCTAAGATAGAAGATATCAACGGAATCAAAGTGGCATTTTTGAATTATACCTATGGCACAAATGGCATCTCTCCTCGCGATGGAGTCGTGGTTGATTATATCGACAGAGCGATAATGAAAGCCGATGTTGAGTCATCCCGTAAAGCCGGAGCTGAAATCGTAGCCGTCTGTCTGCATTGGGGTGATGAATACAAGCTGTTGCCGAACAAGGAGCAGAAGAATCTTGCAGATTTCCTTGAAGCTATCGGAGTTGATATGATTATCGGAGGTCATCCTCATGTCATTCAGCCGATGGAATTCCGGCCGAATAAATATATCCCTCAGCAGAATGTGCTTGTTGTCTATTCCTTAGGAAATTTCATATCGAACATGAAGACAACTGATACCAGAGGGGGAGCCATGGTTAAAGTAAAACTGCGCCGAGGTGACGATAAGATTGTCAAGATAGAGCAGGCCGCCTACACTTTACTCTTTACAGTGCCAGGGAACTCACCGTCTAATAACTTCAAGGTCTTAAAGGCGAATAATTTGAATGGAGGCAGCTGGAAAATGAAGGCAGACGCTTTCAAGGACAGGGCAAAATCGATATTCGATAAATATAACGTCGGTGTTCCTGAAGATTTATAACTATGTCTGTTTTCAGGTTCAAACGTTTCGATGTCGACGACCTGGGCTGCGGCATGAAAATATGTTCCGACAGCGTTTTGTTCGGGGCCTGGTATTTCAAGAATCATGAGGACGCGCTCAATATAGCTGATATAGGGTCCGGTTCCGGCATCTTATCATTGATTGCAGCTGATATATGCGTCAATGCAAGGATTCTAGGCATAGAGATAGATCATGCCGCATATGAGGCAAGTGTATCCAATTTCAGGAATTCTCCATGGAATGAACGGTTGAAAGCTGTTGAATGTAGCTTCGACAAAGCCGACATAGCGGAGCCTTTCGACTGCATTGTCTCAAATCCCCCCTATTTCTCAAACGGCGAACGTGCTGGATGTTCAGCGAGAGCTTTGGCAAGACATCAAGACGTTCTAAACTACGATTCATTGATGGATTTTTCTATAAGAGCTCTTACCAGTCGCGGTAGCATAGGTTTCATCTCTCCCTCAGGGATGGAAGATAATATTATCTATTCGGCAGAGATGAAAGGACTAAAGATCAGGCGCAGATGCGATGTCTATTCTTCTAAAGGTCGTCCATGTAAAAGGATCTTATGGGAATTTACAAATCATGACGGCCCACTCATACAAGAGACACTTGCCATGAGAGACTCTTCTGGAAAGTATACAGAAGATTATATATCAATTGTAGAGAATCTATACGTCAAGATTTAAGCGATGAAACGTTCTGACCTTGTCCTGTCGCTCACTCAGCGATTACTGCTTCTTTTTTTTGTATTCTTAGTCTGTTACATGCTGACGATGGCATGTGTATATGCATTGAATTTAGTCCTTTCCGACCGACCGGCTGCTATTCTTAGAATCAGTGCTGTCCTGCAGGATGTATTTACTTTTGTAGCACCAGCGATAATAACTGCATTAATTGTGACACGACGTCCTGCAAAACTATTGTGTATCCCTTCGGTGCCTACGGTAACGATGATATTCATAGTCGTCGGCATACTGTTTGTCTCGATACCCGCACAAGAGGCCGTAATCTACTGGAACTATAATATAGAGCTACCCGCTTCGATGTCTTCCTTCGAGGAATCAGCGCGCAAGATGGAGTCGGCAAGCTTTAAAGCTATGTGTACCCTACTTGGCAATACGTCGGTATGGGCATTGTTGGTCAATATCCTTATCATCGGTCTGGCGGCCGGATTCTCTGAGGAACTTCTCTTCAGGGGCTGTTTCCAAAGACTGCTGACTACAGGTGGTGTCAATAAGCATGTGGCTGTATGGACTGTGGCTATTGTCTTCAGTAGCCTCCACTTTCAGTTCTTCGGCTTTGTCCCAAGAGTCCTTTTGGGTGCTTATTTCGGTTATCTCCTTGTATGGACGAAATCCCTCTGGGTGCCAGCTTTAGCCCACATGCTGAATAATATTATGTTCGTCCTGACATCATGGAAACATCTACATGATGGAAAGCCACTTACTGACGAACCGACTCTATGGTCTGTTGAGGTTACTGTTGTAAGTCTCTTTTTGACAGGAGGGATGCTCTGGATGATGTGGCGTTACGGAAAAAAGATTACGGCAGCAGCTTGAAATCGTCGGAATCGTTCAATACCGGGAAATTGTAGCGATATTTTTCCTGTTCAGCTTTGTTGAGGTCCGCGACAACTATGTCACTGTTCTTCGGACGTATACCGACAGGCATACCACGGCCGTCGAATATATAACTAAGGTTTTTGTAAGAACCATAGACATCTTCGCCTCCACGGTTCGCTCCGACTATACAGCACTGATTTTCAATAGCGCGTGCAATCAAGAGATGTTCCCAGGCATACGCCCTGGCTTCGGGCCAGTTTGCTGGAATCAATAGAAGATCGTATCTTGTAGTGTAAGAGCGGCACCAGACAGGGAAACGTAGATCATAACAAATAACGAGAGCTATGTTCCAACCTCTAAAACGAACAATCTTGATAGGATCGTTTCCCGGTTTGAATATCTTGCTTTCACTGCTGAGTGAAAATAGATGCCGTTTGTCGTAGAAAGTCTCTTCTCCGTCTGGTTCTATGAAGAATCCTCTGTTATATAGATTTGGATGAGTATAGGCAAGGAAGGAACCTGCTATGGCAATATTGTATCTTGAAGCCCAATCTTTGATTAAGTCGATAGTCGTGCCGGTATTTTTCTCTGCCAGTTCCCTCAGGATTGAGGCATCATCACTGTATCCGGTCGAGAAAAGTTCCGGAAGTACAAGTATGTCGGTGCTTTGCGGAAGGTTTGCAAGGACATTTTCAACGGCCTCAAAATTGGCAGACTTGTCGGCCCATTTTATTGGGAGAGGATATGCGACTACCCTCAGGTTATGGATTGTCTGGTTCATTCAGTTGTGAATTTATTGGGATATCTGCCCGTGAAAGGTTTATAAAAAGACTTGATGGCTTTCATGTCTTCTTCAGTATTGCCGCTTGGTCTAAAGATCTGTTCAATGATGACTCGTTTTGTCGCGAAATCTATGACACCAAGCAGGACAGGTACGTCGGCACGGTAGGCGATATGGAGGAATCCGGTGTGCCATTTAGATGTCCTGCTTCGTGTCCCTTCCGGAGTGATGGCGAGTGAAAGGCATTCTGTATTTTCGTATTTTTTGACAATAATATCAGTGAGCGAGCCATGTTTAGTTTTATTCCGGGGTACCGGTATCCCTCCTATGGCACGGAAAATCGTGCCCAACGGCCAGAAGAACCAGCTGTCTTTCATAAGGAAACCGGCTTTTCGTCCGACCGAGGCGTATGCCAGTTTCCCGATGATGAAATCCCAGTTGCTTGTATGTGGGGCTACGCAGATTATGCATTTCGGATAGTCGGGGACAGTTATATCGACCGACCATCCGAATAATTTTAATATGAATCCGGCGAGATTCATTTAGCGGAAGCTTCCTTTATGGTCTCTCTTACCGTTTCCGGGAGCGCAGCGTTCATCTTCTTGACTATAGCGGCGACAGCAGTGTCGAATTCGTCGGCAAGCTTTTCGAATACGATATGGTAGTATTTAGAACGTTCTTTGTTATATTCAGCACAGTTTTCGAAGTCGCTTTGTTTTTTGTCGAAGCAAACGGACGCTTTGGTTATTGTAGAGGACTGTAGAGTGGCAATGTCCGAGATTATATCATGAACATCTTTGCGTTCGATTTCGGGGAAAGCGGCACGTGCAAGAAGGATTTCGGATGCTAATGCACCACATACATTTCGCACGTATTTTTTGAGTTCTCTTTTGTTTGCCATGTTTTCTGAGTATTAAGTTAGTTATGGATTGCAATTTTTCGTTTAAGAGCTGCGAGCGTGGGCGGAATAATATCTGGATGCCGACGTACAGACATAAAACGTATGAGTTGTAATGGTAGTTCGATAGCAGATCCTGTGATTTTTGTCATAACATCCAGCTGTTTCGCAGGATGTCCGGTTGCATAGACTACTGCTGGGCTGCCTTTACCGACAGATTTGGCTGCAGCATAACCAACAGCACCTTGTGGATCAAGGGTGTAACCAGTGGAAGCTTTCAACGAACATATGGTCTGGGCTATCGTTTCGTCGCTTATCGCAGGAACAGTGATGATTTCTTTTCTCGCTTCATCCAGCTCACTACGATAAAGATGAAGGAGTCTTGGCCATCCTGTGGGATATCCCATGTCTATAGAGCTCGCCAGTGTCTTCAAAGGTGCCCGGTTTCTATCGACGGGCTCTCCTTTCAAAAGGTGCGTGATAACATCGTTAGTGTTGGTAGCCGCAATGAGTCGTCCTATATTCAGGCCCATGCGCTTTGCTATGACAGCTGCAACCAGAAGACTGAGATTACCGCATGGTATCGACAGCAGAGTTTTTTCGACGTTTTTCCTCCCATTTTCGACAAGCCTTGCGTAAGCGTTGAAAGCGAGAGACACCAGGGGTATCAGTCGAGCTATATTGATTGAATTGGCTCCAGTAAGATTGTATTGCTTCAGCGATGAGTCGTTGATTGCTTCGAGCATCATGCGTTTACAGTCTTCGACAGTTCCCATTACTTCCAGTGGATGGATGTTATCGCCCAAAGAAGTGAACTGGGCAATAGCCATACGCGACAGCCGGCCCTGGGGATATAGTACAAAGACATTAATATCCTTCTTGTTGCTGAGACCGTTTGCTACGGCAGCCCCGGTATTCCCGGTTGTGGCTACAAGTACATTACGTCTGATATCGGAACCACTGCCTAGAAGTTGGAGAAAACGTCCGAAGAAACCGGCTCCATAGTCTTTGACGGTAAGGGTAGGACCATGGAAGAGTTCCATGGCGTATATTTCGTCATCGATTTGATGCAACGGCGCTTCAAACCGGAATGAATCATCGGCGATGTTTTTGATGTCGGATGCACTGACAGAATCACCGAAAAAAGCAGTACTTACCACATATGCAATATCTCTAAGACTCATACCAGAGATATTGTTAAGGTAGGCTCGGGGAATCAAAGGTATGTTCTCTGGGACATAAAGGCCGCCATCCGGTGCAAGACAGTTGTGGACGGCATCTTTAAGACTTGCAGACGGCGCTATACCGTTGGTGCTTATGAATTTCATAGTTGGTTATGAGAAGTCTTCTCGGGCATCTTCAAGTTTGGCCGGGGTTCCGATATCATGCCAGCGATAGAGGCCTTTAGGTTCGTAGGCATGAATGTCGACTATCGGACATTTCTCAAGATAGTAATCTATGATGCCGAAAGGTTTGATGTCTTTGCCCTGTTCGGAGGCTATTCTGCGAATTGAAGATACATTCATGATATGGACACATCCGAAGGCAGCAGGATTGAGACCTTCGATGTCAGCACCAGCCGGGCGTGTGATATTGTTTTTATAGTCGTGCCATGCATGAAGCCGGCCTTCGTTATCGAAAAGAAGCTTTCGAGAACTCTCACGTTTAGAATTGACGAGGATCGTGGAGAACCGCGTCTTTCCTTTATGGGAATTGACCATTCCGACAAAATCCATATCGGTGATTACATCGGCATTGGTGACAATGACAGGTTCGGAATCGCCGGCATTGCTGAGCAGCCGGCTATCTCTTCCGATTTTTGCAAGAGCGCCGCCGGTGTCGAGGAGCAATTCGCTTTCGTCACTTATCTCGATATTGAGACTGCCATAGTTGGTGCTGAGATATTCGATAATCTGTCCCGGGAAGTGGTGAACATTGACGATTATGCCATCAGCACCCGATGAAACGAGTTTTTCTATAGCATAACCGAGCAAAGCCTTACCGTTGATCGTGGCAAGAGCCTTGGGCTTGCGGTCTGTGAATGGTTTTAGACGGGATCCGATACCCGCAGCGAAAATAACACCTTTCATTCCCGGATATTGAAAGTTTGCTGAACGTCTTGTTCGCGATGTGTCAGTTCGACTTTTATGTTGAATTTCTTAGCAAGATGCTCTGCCATGTGCTGTGCGCAGTAGACGGAGCGATGTTGCCCTCCGGTACATCCGAAAGCAACCATCAGGTTTGTGAACCCCCTTTCAATGTATCTCGCTACAGAGGCATCGACAAGGGAATAGCAATGACTGAGGAAGGTGATGATTTCCCCGTCCTTTTCAAGGAATTCTATGACAGGCGCATCAAGACCTGTGAACGGTTTGTACCGTTCGTACTTGCCGGGGTTGTTAACTCCTCGGCAATCGAAAACATAACCACCGCCATTACCGGAGGTATCGTTAGGGATGCCTTTTTTGTAGGCGAAACTGAGAACACGGACAGTCAATGTCTTTTTGACTATTTCTTCGGTGAACTGTTTCATGCTTACCAGGCGCCGAAGCATAGTGGTAAGATAAGGATATTCTTCGTATGGTTTTGTCAGAAGAGCTCTAAGATTTGCTATAGCGAAGGGTACGCTCTGCATGAAATGAGGCTTTTTCTCGAAGTAACCTCGAAAACCGTATGCTCCGAGAACCTGGAGAGTGCGGAAGAGTACGAAATGACGAAGCGTCTCCATAAATTCCTTTTCTTCTATAGGATAGTACTCTTGCAGAGCGTCCAGGTATTGAAGGACAAGTTCATGACGGAGATTGTCGGGAAGATTTGCTTTCGCTTGCCAAAGGAAAGAAGCAACGTCGTAGTAGAAGGGACCTCGGCGACCTCCCTGGAAGTCTATAAGCCAAGGCTGACCTTCCTTTATCATGACATTCCGACTTTGGAAATCGCGATACATGAATGTGTCAGTATCGGTTTTCATTAGTACTTCGGTCATTTTCTGGAAGTCATCCTCAAGTTTATCTTCTTGGAATTCAAGACCGGTAGCCTTGAGAAAGCAATATTTGAAATAATTGAGGTCCCAGAGAATGGAACGTTCGTCAAAACTGGAAGTAGGGTAGCATATGCTGAAATCCATATCCCTGGCTCCTGCGAACTGAACTTTTGGCAATAGGCGTACAGTCTTGACGAGCAGTTCTTTTTCTGTGCTCGAGAAAGACCGCGTCAGTCGACCTTTCTCGATTTCCTTGAAAAGTAGGGTGTCGCCAAGGTCTGTCTGGATATAGGCCATGCTGTCGGGGCTAACTCCAAGGACTTCAGGCACAGGAAGACCTTGTTCTTTGAAATGTGCCGCCATATATATGAAGGCGGTATTTTCCTGTTTAGATTCACCCAAAACACCAATAATGGAGTTCTCTCCGTTTTTTCCTGAGAGCCTGAAATATCGTCTGTTCGATCCCGAGGAAGGAAGTTCCGCTACTTTCTCCGGAAAAGTACCGGTATAATCGTAGTATAGCTGTGTCAATATGTTGTTTTCCATACTGGAGGTCAATTGCCGAGGTCTGAAAGGAATTTGATGCGGACTAGACGTATCTCTTCCTCAGAGAAATCGGAGCCAAGAGCCTTGTAGGCATCTTCTAATTTCTCGCTTTCGTTCGAACGGAAGAAATCGAACATATCTTTCTGATCTTCTGGATCGATGATTTCGTCGAGGAAGTACGATATATTGATTCGTGTGCCAGAGTTCACTATAGCTTCTATCTCATCGAGAAGCTGGTCGAATTCGATGCCGTTCGAAATTGCGATTTCGTTAAGGTCTATTTTGCGGTCGATAGCCTGTATAATGGAAATCTTGAGCTTGCTCTTGTTGGCGACTGTACGTACTCTTAGATCTTCCGGGCGTTCAATCTCATTTTCTTCGACGTATGTCCGTATTACCTTAAGGAATTCATCGCCGTAACGTTTGGCTTTGCTTGCTCCTACACCGGTGATATTGGCAAGTTCTTCGGCTGTCACAGGATAGGTCGTAGCCATTGCTTCGAGAGAAGGATCCTGGAATATGACATATGGAGGAAGGTTCAGGTGTGTCGCAATCTTTCTACGGAGAGCACTCAGGATAGCGAAGAGCTCGGGATCGGCAGCACATGAAGGACCACTCTTCATGATTATTTCGTCGGTGGGCTCTTCTTCGTTGAATTCGCTGTCTTCAACGATTTTGAAGGATACGGGATTCTTCAAGAATTTCTTACCTTTGGCTGTGAGCTTCAGAATACCGTAGTTCTCGACGCTACGTTCTATGTATCCTTCTAGGAGAGCCTGGCGTAGTACAGCCATAAGGAATTTAGGATCGGAGGCTTCTGCACATCCGAAAACTTCCGTTTCTTCATGACGGTAGGAACGGACATCGTTGGTAGCTCGTCCGAGCATTACATCTATAATGTATTCTGCTTTGAATTTTTCTTTCAAGGCGGCTATTGTTTCCAGAACCGCTGCTAAATCATCTTTTGCTTCCACTTTTTTCTTTGGGTTGAGACAGTTGTCACAATTTCCACAGTTGTCGGGTTCGTAAATTTCGCCGAAATAATGCAGGATGAATCGACGTCGACAAACCGACGATTCTGCATAGGCTGCAGTCTCTGCAAGGAGCTGACGGCCTATTTCCTGTTCGGCGACAGGTTTGCTCTGCATGAACTTCTCCATCTTCTGGAGGTCCTTACGGGCATAGAAAGTCAGACATATACCTTCGCCTCCGTCTCGTCCGCTACGACCTGTTTCCTGGTAGTAGCCTTCGAGTGACTTAGGTATGTCATAGTGTATAACGAAGCGAACGTCGGGTTTGTCGATACCCATGCCGAAAGCAATGGTGGCGACTATGACATCAACTTTTTCCATGATGAACGCATCCTGATTGGCCGAGCGAGTGGCGCTGTCCATGCCTGCATGGTAGGGGAGAGCCTTAATGTTGTTGACAACCAGGAGCTCAGCAAGCTCTTCTACCTTCTTTCGTGAAAGACAGTAGATAATACCGCTGCGCGAAGGATGTTGTTTTATGAATCGGATGATGTCTCGGTCGATGTTGGCTGTTTTCGGGCGTACTTCGTAGTAAAGATTTTCACGGTTGAACGAGGATTTGAACACGGCTGCATCAGACATGGCGAGATTTTTCTGGATATCATGCTGGACCTTGGGGGTTGCCGTGGCAGTCAGTGCTATCATAGGGCGGATGCCTATCTCGTTTACTATGGGGCGAATACGCCTGTATTCCGGACGAAAGTCATGACCCCATTCGGAAATACAGTGTGCTTCGTCGATAGCGTAGAACGATATGTTGATGCTTTTGAGGAATTCTATGTTTTCTTCCTTGGCAAGGGATTCCGGAGCGACATACAGTAGTTTTGTCGAACCGGAAACTACATCGTTCTTCACTTGGTCGATGGCGCTTTTAGTGAGCGATGAATTAAGAAAATGAGCAACGTTGTCATGCAAGCTGATATTACGCATTGCATCGACTTGATTTTTCATAAGGGCGATGAGGGGAGAGACAACGATAGCCGTACCCTCGCTCATGAGTGCCGGGAGCTGATAACACAACGACTTGCCGCCTCCCGTTGGCATAATGACAAAGGTATCCTTGCCTTCAAGAAGACTTTTTATGATGGCTTCCTGGTTTCCTTTGAATGTTTCGAATCCGAAGTGCTCTTTGAGGGCTTCGTGGATTTGTTGTTGTGTTACCATGTATTTAAGGTATTGAAGTTTGGGGAGGAGGATGAAATTTATTTCAGACTGCCTGTGCGTCGAAATGGGCGGCTTTGAGTTGTTCGCTGCAAAGCTCGGGTGTCACGAGGAGTTCCTTAGTTTCGCTCGAGGGAATCTCGAACATAGGATTCATCATTACGGTTTCCACTATAGAGCGGAGCCCACGGGCACCAAGCTTGTATTCGATGGCTTTGTCTACGATGAAATCGAGGGCTTCGGGTTCGAAGACAAGTTTCACCCCGTCCATCTCAAAGAGCTTTACATATTGACGAGTAATAGCGTTTTTGGGTTCGGTGAGAATGCGTCGGAGAGCAGCTCTGTCGAGAGGCAGCAAGTGTGTGAGGATAGGAAGTCGGCCTATTATCTCCGGGATAAGGCCGAAAGTCTTGAGGTCCTGGGGTGCAACATGACTCATGATATTCTCTCTGTCGACGCGTTGGGATGCTTCGTCAGTGGAAAAACCGACAAAGCTTGAATTGAGACGGTGGGCTATAGCCTGTTCGATGCCATCGAAGGCACCTCCGCATATGAAGAGTATATTCTTTGTGTCGACAGCAATCATAGGCTGCTCGGGATGTTTGCGACCACCCTGTGGGGGCACGTTGACGACAGATCCTTCAAGCAACTTGAGAAGGCCCTGTTGCACTCCTTCGCCGCCTACATCCCGGGTTATGGAAGGATTGTCGCCTTTGCGAGCGATCTTGTCTATTTCATCGATAAAAACGATGCCGCGCTCTGCTTTTGCTACATCATAATCGGAAACCTGAAGAAGACGTGTTAAAAGGCTTTCGATGTCTTCCCCTACATACCCTGCCTGAGTAAGGACAGTGGCATCTACGATTGTGAAGGGTACATTGAGAAGTCGCGCGATGGTGCGGGCTATAAGTGTCTTGCCCGTCCCTGTCGGGCCGACCATTATGATGTTGCTCTTCTCTATTTCGACCTCGTCTGCCGAAATCGGCTGGCTAAGTCTTTTGTAGTGGTTATAGACAGCTACAGAAAGATATTTTTTAGCCTGGTCCTGGCCTATAATATACTGGTCGAGGAATGCTTTGATTTCAGCAGGCCTGGGTATAGGCTCGTTAGAGACAGGATTTGCCGAGCTCTGGCCCTTAAGCGGATTTTTAGCCCTTGCACGTGCAATTGTGGCATTCTGCTCAGACTGGCTGTCGTCGCCTATGAGCCCAAGCATCGAGGCTGCAGTGTCGATGCAGTCGAGACATATGTGTGCATCTTCAAGTGGGGACGGGAGCAGGGTAGCACCCTGTTCCTCGGTCCTGCCACAGAAGCTGCAATGAGGTATTTTCTTTTTTGCCATTGTTTATTTCTTTGCTTTCACAAGCACGCGGTCGATCATGCCGTATTCGAGAGCTTCTTCCGCTGTCATCCAGTAGTCGCGGTCTGAATCACGTTCAACTTTCTCGAGAGACTGTCCGCTGTGGTCGGCTATGATATGATAGAGCTCGTCTTTCAGCTTCTTGATTTCACGGACTGTGATTTCCATATCGGTAGCCTGGCCTTGTGCGCCACCCATGGGCTGATGAATCATCACTCGTGAGTGTCTGAGGGCGAAGCGTTTTCCTTTTTCACCAGCGACGAGAAGCACTGCGGCCATTGAAGCGGCTATACCGGTACAGATTGTTGTGACATCAGAGGAGATATACTGCATAGTATCATATATACCGAGTCCCGCATATACCGAACCTCCGGGAGAATTGATATATATAGAGACGTCCTTACCGGGATCAGCCGAATCTAAGTACAGAAGCTGAGCCTGAATGACGTTGGCGGTGTAATCGTTGACCTCTGTACCCAGGAAGATAATACGGTCCATCATAAGACGGGAGAAAACATCCATCTGGGCAACATTGAGTGAGCGTTCTTCAATAATGGTTGGACTGATATACGAAGCGACAGGAGCCGCAGCTTTCGAAACCATGGCTGTATATTGATCCATGGCCGCACCGTTCATATTGAGATGGTGTACGGCATAGTTTCTAAAATCTGTATTAGTCATATGTTACTTTATATTTATTGTGAAGATGAGGAGAATTGAGTATTGTAGTTCAAAGTTACGTATTTTTTTTCTTTATTGCAAATCATATAATGTCTCTACCGAGAAAAAATGACTACCTTTGTAACCAAAACCAAGCGAAGATATGAATCACGAAGCTGAAAAATTTAATGACATGCAGCTTGCCAAGCGAAGACTGTTTGCCATGCGCAACGGTGTCGTGGCGGATGCCCTGAAAAAAGGGGGCTGTCCTTTCTCTGTCGTTTTCGGTGTGAACCTTCCTCAGCTAAAAGATATAGCCGCAGAACTCCCACATACCGTAGATCTTGCCGAGCAACTCTGGAACAATTCTACAACTCGCGAAAGTATGCTGCTTGCCCCTATGCTTTATCCTCCAGAGGATTTTACTATGGATAAGGCAAAGAAATGGATAGCCAAAATCCCGTCTGCCGAAACGGCAGATATCCTTTGTCATACACTCTTGCGCAAAGAACCTTATGCAGAAGCATTGGCAGAAGAACTTTCTTCAAGCAATATCAGAATGGAACGATATACAGGGCTTCGTCTGGCTTTCAATATGGTTTCGAAGAATCCGCAGAACGCTCTCATAATAGCAGAGGCGGCTATGAAATCATCTGTATGGAGCGCGGCCGACAGACTTGCTTCAGCCCTGGCGGATGAAGCAAGATATATTCTTGGATACGAATAAAATACGATAATTATAATGATATGAATCTGGTTCGTAATTTGAAATTCGCGTTTTGCGCTGTGGCAGTATGTGTTGCCGCTGTTGCAATAAGCGCTTCTTTTTATTCCTGTTCAAGCAAGAGCAGTGATCCATCGCCGCTGATTGCCCAGAGCGAGCGCCTGGCTGGTGAGCTCGGCGAACTTGTGTATAACAGCCCTATGTATCTCGACAGTGTCAATGTAGATTATTCCGAGGGTAGACTTTCTATTGGAATAGGGTTCTCCGATCCGATTGTAAATGTCAATTCCTATGGACAGCCATTGGTGGAATTCGTAGTTTCCCAGTACATGAAGAGCCATAATACATCTGATGTAGTGGAAATAATCAATGCACTTCTTGACGAGAAGGGAAAGTTCGTCGTAAGTCTTTATGACCGACACGGAAATACCAAGGCATTCGAGATCCCTGCGGCAAGAATGAAAAAACTTCTTGAGCTTAAGCCCATGGAACTTAACTACTCGGAAGTCCGTACTAACGTATGCGATTTACTTGACGAACGTTGTGCATTATATAAAAATGCTTATAAAGCGGACTCTGTCGAATTCGATTTCATCGGAGGGTTCGCCCAATACACCTTGACATTCAAAACCGCTTCAACTTTCTCCAACCTAAACCAGAACAGCCTGCGGGGCCGATATCAAAACATACTTCGCGAACAATACGACAACTACGGTGCGTGCCGACCAATTATCGAAGATCTTCTCAAAGAAATGAAAATCGACGGTTATAAATTTGTCTATACCGACGAAAGCGACTCCAAAGTACTTAGAGCTGCCGTGCCCTGGAAAATCATTTGAAAATGAACATAGTAGACCGTTTCTTACAGTATGTCAAGTTCGATACTCAGAGTGACGAACTGACCAACATGACACCATCGACTCCGGGTCAGATGGTATTTGCCGAGCATCTTAAAAAAGAGCTCGAAGCTCTCGGGCTTCAGGAAATAAGCCTGGATGAGAATGGCTATCTCATGGCCTCTCTGTCTTCTAATCTTTCTTCGACTGAAAAGGTTCCTACTGTCGGCTTCATAGCTCACCTCGACACATCACCCGATATGTCGGGACGGCATGTTTCTCCAAGAATAGTAGAGCATTACGATGGTAAGGACATTATCCTCAATCCTTCTACCGGTCTTAAGCTTTCGCCGGAGGATTTCCCCGAACTTCTAAACTATGTAGGTCAGGACCTAATCGTTACAGATGGCACAACCCTCCTCGGTGCTGACGACAAAGCCGGTATTGCCGAGATAATCTCGGCCGTCGACTATCTATTGCAGCATCCGGAAATCAAGCACGGGAAAATCAGAATCGCTTTTAATCCCGATGAAGAAATCGGTCTTGGCGCTCACAAGTTCGATGTCGACAGGTTTAATGCCGATTGGGCCTACACCATGGACGGAGGCGAAATAGGAGAACTCGAATATGAGAACTTCAATGCTGCTGTCGCAAATGTTACTTTTATCGGTCGTAATGTTCATCCCGGATATGCCAAGCATAAGATGCTGAACTCCATGAGGGTTGCCAATCAGTTTGTCATCATGCTCCCCCGTTGGGAGACACCAGAACATACTGAAGGTTACGAGGGCTTTTATCATCTCGTCTCGATGCAGGGTAATGTTGAGAAGACAGTCCTGACCTACATCATCCGAGATCACGACCACGATCGTTTCGAGCGCCGCAAAAGAGAGCTCGAACACCTTGCCCGCAAGATAAATAACGAATTCCCGGGATGTTGCTCAATTGATATCCGCGACCAGTACTTTAATATGAGGGAGAAAATAGAACCTGTAAAGTATATCGTCGATATCGTAGAAGAGGCTATGCGGCGCGTTGGCGTAACTCCCAAGGTGCAACCCATCCGTGGAGGTACAGATGGAGCTCAATTGTCTTTCAAGGGCCTTCCGTGTCCTAATATCTTCGCCGGAGGTCTTAATTTCCACGGCCGTTTCGAATTCATTCCTATTCCTTCTATGGAAAAGGCATCCGACGTGATTGTGGAAATCGCTAAGCTTGTGGCCAAGCAAAAATAATGACAGAGAGCCGGAAAATACTCGCAGTTGTCACCGGCCCCACTGCTTCCGGAAAGACCTCGCTTGCTATAGAGCTTGCCTGTTATTTCGGTACAGACGTGATATCTGCTGATTCCAGGCAGATTTTTAAAGACATCCCAATAGGCACGGCTGCTCCCACAGATGAGGAGAAAGGCCGTGCCTTTCATTATTTTGTCGGTGTATTGGACCTGGATTCCTATTATAGTGCGGCCCGGTATGAGAAGGAAGCTCTTGAGGTGGCGCGTAAATGTTGGGAAACGAGCGATGTTGTTATCGTCTGTGGGGGATCGATGATGTACATTGATGCTCTTTGTTATGGAGTCGATGAGATGCCGGCGATAGATGACTCTACGCGCCGTTTTGTCCTTTCTTTGAAAGAAAATTATGGTTTGGAGGGAGTGTTGGCACAGTTAAAGATTCTTGACCCAGACTACTATGATTTCGTCGACAAGTCAAACCCACGCAGAGTTATTCACGGGCTTGAAGTCTGCTTACAGTCTGGAGTCCCATATACAAGTTTGAGAAAAGGAGTAAAGAAAGACCGTGACTTCGGTGTTTTGAAGTTTGCTATAGACCACCCAAGAACCGAGCTTTTCGACCGTATCAATCAAAGGGTTGACACGATGTTCGACAAAGGCTTGGTAGAGGAGGCAAGGAGAGCACTCTCGAAGGGCTCTTTCAACTCCTTGAACACCGTGGGATATAAGGAGCTCAAAGAATATATTGAAGGCCGCTGGGATCTGGAGACCGCCCGACAGAGGATTGCAAAGAATACGAGGGTGTATGCAAAAAAACAGCTTACTTGGTTGGCCCGAGACCCCTCCATTATTCACTTGGAGCCTGACACCGCTTTTGAAGAAGCAAAAAGGATTATAGAATGTGAGCTCAACGGAGACGGAAATTATAACCAAGAGTGAGCTGGAGACTCATGTTTCGCGAAGCGCTGAAGTAGTCAGCTTTTCGTGCTGGAAAGATATTGCCTAAGCCGAAGTAATATCTGCATTCCAAAGCCAGAGAATGTCGTGGTTTCACGTAAAATTCAAAACCCACAGAAGCGCATATACCATAATCGAATTTGTTGCTTATGTCCATCTTCATCTGTTCTACAACCCTGTTCGCCGGGAAGCCTGCAACTGAGGCTGGATTATTATAATTGAAATCCGAGGAGATGCTGCTTCCTATCATATAGGAGAATTCCGGGCCTAAGTTGATAAAGGTTTTGAATCGTCTGCTGCCAAAATATATATGAGTCAGTATCGGTAGGTTGAGGTAGGTGATCGTCCTGCTGTATGAGAACTTATATTCTTCAAAATTCTCTTTCCAGCCTCTCTGTATCCAACCAAGTTCTGCTATAACGCCGAAGAGCTTTTCTTCGGTGTACCGTACAGTTACTGCACCTGTTGTGCCCATATTCCAAGACTGTTTTACCGAGGGGGAAAACGACATCATGCCCATGGAAACACCGGCACGGCCGCCTATGGAAATATGAGGCTTGTAGTGGGTTTCTGCTATGGCGGAAAACGTAAGAGCTGAGAGCAAAACGAGGATGACAAATATCTTTTTCATATCAGAAGTACTTCTATCTGTCCGCCGGGGAGATATTTGATAATGAATAATGAGTTGTTGACATATCCGCTATCTTCGGTTGGCTTCACAAACTGAAAGACAGATTGTATGCCGCGGTATCTTGTGGGTTGCAGAGGATTGAACGATCCATCGTTCATGCGAATATTTTTAATGACATACCATCCAGTGTCAAAACCGAGAAGTCCCGGAGTCGGTACGCTTTCCATCATTGGTAGCCCAAACCAGTTACGGAATGAATTTTCAACATTCCGGGTCTCGAACCCGTTGATGTCATCGCAGAAACGAGAGTAGACCGTAGCGTCGAGTTTATGCAGCATATCGAGGGCATCGCCACGGAATGCTGTCCAGTCTGGATAACCGAAAACCGCAACTTCCGGATGTGCTACTACTGTGGTATCTGTCATTGCATTCATGTAGATTTTGTCGCGGAACGATTTAAGTACATATGCGAAACTGTTGAATTCTGTCAGTGAACCCGACGACGGTACGATGATATATTTCTCTTCAGCCTCGACTGGTAAGATAGACAGGTCGTTCATATTCAATGTCTTCTCATAGCTAATTTCTACTGGCTCTATGCCTTTCGCCTGATATTTCTTCTTAAGATAATTAACGAAAGGCTCTTTTTCATTTTTCCCGTTTACCGAGTGCAATAAGACAGGGGTATAATCCGGGAAACTTTTTTCTATGGCTTGCGTTGCGAGCTCGTACATAGAAGATTGTGGGATATTAGCCTGCATCATATAAGGATTTGTACGATAAAGGGTATCGCGCATATTCATGACGTTCAAGACGTAGGTGCCTTGTCTGGACGCAGCTTCGGCTATCTTTTCCAGCATAGCCTCGTCGTCAGGGCCTATAATCAAAGAAGAAGTTTTGAATACATCTGTATCTTCAATCGAACTTAAAGGGCTGCTATTGAGATCTATAGCCTCAATGTGGACTTCACCTGGGCGATTGCTCAGGCTGTCGGCTGCGAGCAAGAATCCACGGTAAAAATCAGCATTGAATTTTGCTTTTCGTTCGTCCTGTGGGGTAGTGTTTCCGAATGGAAGAAGAATAAGTATCTTGGATGTTGCCAAAGGTGCTACAACCTGTGACTCTTCCTCTATTAAAACCGAATCAGGTGTCGTTTCTACATTTTCCACAATATCAGGACTACCTCCTCTGTCTTGGAATTCTTCCACAGGAAAGAAAAGCATCATGTTCTTCTTTAGTCCGTCCGAAGCGGACGGATTATAACGCACTATTTCTTCCCGTGTAACTCCAAGTTTTTTTGATAAACCGTATACCGTCTCCTTATTCTTAACTTTATAACAATAGACCTCCTTGCCGTTAACTTTCCTGATAGGGAGGTCGAGAGCCTTAGTGCTCATCGACATCATAAAAAGCGAGACTGCGGCCAAAGTTAATCTCAATATTTTGTCCATTTCTTATTCGAGTAGATTTTATATGCAAAGTTACTCCTTTTGCTTCGTTGCAACACTCTTTAGACACAAAAAAATGATTTCAGTTATTGTTTTTATCCTAAGATTGATTAATTTTGCATCAAATACAAGAGGGGTGCCCTTATGGGCTGAGATTATACCCTGTGAACTTGACGCGGTTAATACCGTCGTAAGGACTTGTTCATAGTCTTATTATTTCGAAGCTATATGCATCTTCTCTTGACAAATAGTGAGACAATATGAAAATCTATCTTAACGGTGACGAAATAGAGGTAAGTGATCACACTATGCTCGCTGACGTTGTCGTATCCCAAGGTCTTCCGGAATTCGGTATAGCGGTAGCTGTTGACAATAAAGTAGTGCCTAAAGGTCAATGGGCGGTATTCGAATTGTCGAAGGGGTCAAGAATAATAATCATAAAAGCTGTTTGTGGAGGTTGATGAGACTTATCGTCATCACGCTGCCTTATTTCATCCAGGATGAGGCGTCTAAAATCGTTGAGCTTTTGGAAAGCGGCCTCGTCGACAGGGTTCATGTACGCAAACCGGGCAGCAGCCAGGAAGAAATTGCTAACTTGATTGAAGGCATACCACTATACTACCATCCACAAATTAGCCTTCATGACGGTTTTGACCTTTTGAAAAGGTATAACGTCGGTGGTGTGCATCTTAGTCGTAGGAATCCATCTTTTTCTTCAGGCTACAAGGTTTTGGTAAGCAAGTCGTGCCATACCCTTGAAGAATTAGAGGGTTGCGACTATTATTTCTTAAGTCCGGTATTCGACAGCATTTCAAAACCCGGCTATATGTCCTCGTGGAGTATCGAGGAGTTGAATGGTAGACTTAAGGGTAACGTTTACGCCCTTGGTGGAGTGACGCCCGATAAACTGCCGATACTTGACAAAACAGGCTTTATTGGAGGTGCTATTTTAGGTGCTGCATGGTATGGTGATGCCAATGAGTTTTTAAAAAATGTAGAATACTATAAAGCATTATGCTGCAATTCATAACTCATAAAAACAATATATATAACGAAGTAGATGGCACGGCCATGGCTTTGGCAGGAGGATGTCGTTGGATACAATTGAGGATGAAAGAAGCTAATGACGAAGAGTTTGTCTCCACGGCACTTCGTATAGCCGAGCTTTGCGGCCGATATAATGCAAAGTTCATAATTGACGACCGTATTCATCTTGTCAGAAAAGTTGGAGCCGATGGCGTTCATCTCGGAAAAAATGACATGCCCCTTCCTGAGGCCCGCAAGATTCTGCCGAAGTCTATAATTGGCGCAACAGCCAATACGCTGGAAGATATGATAAAAGCTGTAGATGATGGTGCCGACTATATCGGACTCGGCCCTTTTCGCTATACCACGACAAAATCAAAGCTTAGCCCTATTCTCGGGTTGGAAGGGTATAGACAAATCATGGCTGAGTTTCTCAAGTCGAAATCCGTTCCTGTTGTAGCTATCGGAGGTATCTCAATCGAAGATATCCCCCCTTTGATGAAGACAGGTATTGACGGGGTCGCTGTCTCCGGAAGCATTATTAACGCTAAAAATCCGATAGAAGAAACTAAATCTTTTATAGACTATATAAATAAATATCATGAGTGAACTGATAATTGGAGGACGAGTCTTTAAGTCCCGTCTTTTTGTCGGAACCGGCAAATTCCGTTCTAATGAAGAAATGGCCAAGGCTATTGATGCCTCGGGTACGGAGATGGTTACAATTGCCATGAAACGTGTCGATATGTCGAATGCCAACGACGACATGCTCATGCATGTGAGACGCCCCGACATACAGTTGCTCCCGAATACCTCCGGTGTGAGAAACGCAGATGAGGCTGTCCTTGCAGCGCAACTGGCTCGAGAGGCTTTCAGCACGAATTTCATCAAACTTGAAATACATCCTGACCCCAAGTATCTACTTCCTGATCCTGTCGAGACTCTCAAAGCTACCGAACTACTGGCTCGGGAAGGTTTTATCGTTCTACCATATATTCAGGCAGACCCTGTCCTATGCAAACGCCTGGAAGAAGTCGGGGCAGCAACGGTTATGCCTCTTGCTGCTCCTATCGGTACGAACAAAGGACTCTTAACCCGTGAACTCCTTGAAATAATCATAGAGCAGAGCAGGGTGCCCGTCATCGTGGATGCAGGCCTCGGGGCACCATCCCACGCTGCCGCCGCTATGGAGCTTGGAGCTGATGCCGTACTCGTAAATTCGGCTATCGCAATAGCCGCGGACCCAGTCAGGATGGCAAGAGCTTTCAAGGATGCCGTAATCGCCGGACGTGAAGGCTTCGAAGCCGGACTGGGTGCTCAAAGTTTCGGTGCAGTTGCAAGTAGTCCTCTAACATCTTTCCTTGACTGATATGTTTTCGGAAGAACTTGAAAAGTACGACTGGGACGAAACGACCGCTAAAATCAATTCTTGTACAGCGGATGATGTAATAAGGGCTTTGTCCCGCAAGCATCCGGGTATTGAAGACTTTATGGCCTTAATCTCGCCTGCCGCAGCTCCATTTCTTGAGCACATGGCTCAAAGGAGCAAGGCTTTGACAGAACAACGGTTCGGTAAAGTCATATCCATGTACATCCCCATGTACATAACCAACTCGTGCACAAACTCCTGCGTGTACTGTGGATTCAACCGGCATAATAAGTTTCCTCGTGTCATCCTCAAGCCGAATCAGATTGAAGATGAATGCAAGGCAATAAGGGCTCTCGGACCGTTCGAAAATCTTCTCTTAGTCACAGGAGAGAACCCTGTTGCTGCTGGTGTGGATTATCTTGAAAATGCGCTTCGAATCAGCCGACCGTATTTCAACAACCTCACTATAGAGGTCATGCCTCTTAAATCTGAAGAATACTATCGTCTGACCAAATCGGGCTTGAACGGTGTAGTATGTTTCCAGGAGACATATCATAAGGAAAGATACAAAGTTTACCATCCTGCAGGGATGAAATCGAACTTCGAGTGGCGACTCAACGGTTTTGACCGCATGGGTCAAGCCGGAGTCCATAAGATAGGCATGGGAGTCCTCATCGGACTTGAAGACTGGCGAACAGATGTGACTATGATGGCTCGCCATCTTCTGTATCTTCGTAAAAACTACTGGAGAACGAAATACTCAGTGAATTTTCCACGTATGCGCCCATCGGAAGGCCACTTCCAGCCCAATGTAGTGATGAGCGACAGAGAACTTGCACAGGTTATCTTTGCTTTTCGTATTTTCGATAACGATGTCGACATCTCTGTTTCTACACGAGAATGTCCGACTTTCCGTAACAACATAGCTAAACTTGGGGTAACATCCATGAGTGCCGGTTCGAAGACAGATCCGGGAGGTTATTATACATATCCCCAGTCGCTCGAACAGTTCGCCGTCAGTGACGAACGTACTCCGGCCGAAGTAGCTGACGCTCTCAGGAATGAAGGCCTTGATGTTGTCTGGAAAGACTGGGACAAAGTATTCGATTGATTTATGAGGCTTGAAAGATATTCGCGCCAGATTCTTCTCTCCGAGATTGGGGAGGAGGGTCAGACTTTGTTCTCAAATGCAAGAGTTCTGGTTGTCGGCCTCGGTGGACTTGGTTCGCCGGTATGCACATATCTCGTAGGTGCAGGTGTCGGTACTGTTGGCTTATGTGACAGAGACACCGTCTCACTGAGCAATCTTCATCGACAGACTTTGTACTGTCCGGAAGAAGAATGTTTGCCTAAAGTAAAATGTGCCTTTCAAAGACTTAAATCTTTTTCTCCGAGTACCGACCTTCCTGTGTACCCCGATGGGATTACCGAGGTCAATGCACTCGATATCATTGAAAAGTACGACATTGTCGTCGACTGTACCGATAATTTTAAGGCGAGGTACACTATCGACGATGCCTGTACTAAGCTTGGAAAGCCATGGGTGCATGCTTCAATCGAAGCTTTCTACGGGTATGTCGTCCTATTGAACGGGGAAAGAGGGGTTAAATACCGCGATATCTTCCCGGATCGAGAAGAACTCTTTGACAAAAAAGCGAACAAGGGAGTGTTCGGTCCCTTGCCGGGTATAATTGGCTCTATTCAGGCTTCCGAAGTTTTGAAATGGGTCGGAGGCTTTGGTGAATGTCTCGACGGCAAGCTTATGTCTTTTGACGCAAAAACATTAAAAAGTAATATCATAGAATTCTAAACCAACAAATTATAATGGGAAAAGGTTTTGACGAATATGCTTCGGCATACGACACATGGTTCCTTGAAAATAGTCGAGTCCTCGAGTCCGAGGTTCGACTTGTCGCAAAAGTACTGAAAGATTCTGGTCGTATTCTTTCAGTAGGTTGCGGCAGCGGCCTGTTTGAAAAGATATTGAAGGAAGAGTACGGAATAGAGATTTCAGACGGCGTAGAACCCTCTGAAGGCATGGCGCAGATAGCTCGTAAAAGGGGTTTGAAAGTAACGATTTCGACAGCGGAAGAGGCGGATTACGGAGATAAGGAATACGATACGATTGTATTCAACGGAACACCAAGCTATATAGATGGTCTTGAAGACGTTGTCCGTCGCGTGTTTGGCGCTCTTCCAGAAGGAGGTAAAATAGTCCTCATAGATGTTCCTAAAGAGAGCAGCTATGGCATCCTTTATAATCTTGCAAAAGCTTTAGGAACATGGAATCATCCTCTGTTGAAAGGTTGCTATCCTAAGAATCCTTATCCTATACAGTTTGTAAATGTCGCAAACTGGCGTACGACAGCTGAGAAGGTTCGTTTCCTGGAGAAAGCCGGTTTTGAAAACCTGACATTTGACCAGACTCTGACAACACACCCTATCTACTCCGACAATGAAGCTGAAGAGCCGGTCGAGGGTTTTGATAAAGGTGACTATGTAGCAATCACAGGATACAAACCCATATCGAAGAAATGACAAAGTGGAGTGAAGAAGCCTGGTGCAGGGTTGAAGAGATTTATGAAAAGATTCTACAACTTCCATTTGTCAAAGAACTGACGGATGGGACGCTTCCTCTCCATAAGTTTTCTTTTTATATCTCTCAGGATTCTCTCTATATCAGGGAATATACACGAGTACTCGCTCATATCGGTTCGCGAATCGGAAAGCAAACATATATAAATGCTTTTCTGGATTTTGCTAAGGATGGCGTAGCGGTAGAGGAGTCAATGCATCAGCATTATATGAAGGATTTGGCAAACACGAAGCTGAAAATGAGCCCTACATGCATGCTATACACTGATTTCCTTAAGTCTCAATCCTATAATTCCGTTGAAGTTGAGGCAGCCTCTGTACTCCCGTGCTTCTGGATATACCAAAAGGTAGGGGAAAAGATAAGTTGCGAAAGCGACAAATCCAACAATCCATATAGAGCCTGGATAGAGACTTACGACGATCCTTTGTTTGCTGAGTCGACAAAGAGAGCGATAGATATCTGCGACAAGCTCGCAGAAAATGTATCTCAGGAGGTAAGGGAGCAGATGCTCGATATATTCGAAACTGCAGCTAAGTTAGAATGGATGTTTTGGCACAGTGCTTATTCACTTGAAAAATGGAAGGTATGAAGAAATATAAGAGAACATTGACCATAGCAGGCAGTGACCCAAGCGGAGGTGCTGGTGTTCAAGCTGATTTAAAGACATTCTCTGCCTGCGGATGTTTTGGCACATCCGCCATAGTGGCAGTCGTGGATGAAAATACTAAGGGTGTCTACGGTGTCCATCCCATCCCTGTCGAATTTGTCGTAGGACAGATTAAATCTGTCCTGGATGATATAGGCACGGATGCTGTAAAAATCGGCATGTTGCATAGTTCTGAACTCATAGAAGCTGTTCACAACACACTTAAGCTCTATAATATCAGGAATATAGTCCTTGATCCTGTCATGGTAGCCACTTCAGGAGACTCATTATTGCAACCAGAAGCAGTTGAAACCTTGAAGAATGTCCTGATACCTTACTCAAGAGTTATCACACCGAATATCCCTGAAGCGGAGCTGCTTCTCGGTAATAAGATCTACTCTCAAGCGGATATGCCTCAGGCAGCAAAGGAACTTTCGCAAAAATGTGGTGGGGCTTCAGTTTTTTTGAAAGCCGGTCATATGTCTGATGCTGATCTTATAGACATATTCTATAATGCAGAGAACGAAAGTTTCATAGAAATGAAATCAGAGCGGATCTGGACAAAGAACACTCATGGGACCGGTTGCACTCTGTCGTCTGCGTTTGCGTCTGCTTTAGCCCATGGACTCTCGCTTGACGAGGCAGCCCGTTTTGCCAAGGACTATATCAACAATGCAGTCCGTTACGGCGCCCAGTATGAAATAGGGCTTGGACACGGCCCTGTACATCACTTCTATAGGTTCTGGGAATAAGAGACAGGGCTTATGAGCAAATTGAGATAGTGGCGGCGGCCGATTGTCCGGTCGCACTGTAATGGTGCGCCTTGCCCGCAACTGTTCCCTCCAAGACCTGTTACGGATGAATCAATGTGTAAATGGTTTACATAGCTCTTTGGTAACTGGTAAGGATGTGGGGCGAGCAAGAGTTCGAGGTCGGACCAAGGTAATACAGATGCGGAGAAAGTATTATCGGAGCTTATTCTTATTCCGTAGCCTTCGTCATCAGTGAGAGAGCACCAGCGTATATCTTCCCTGTTACCCATATCCTGCGGTTTGGGAAAATCGACATATTGATCCTCAACAGTGCTTTTAAATACCTCGATAAATGAACCCGACTTGCGGTCATTGTAGTTGTTGTGGGGGCCTCTGCCGTAATAAGAATAGTTCCTGAGCCGTTTGGGCAGTTTCATCTCATAACCTATCCGGGGTAAGATTAAGTTGCTGTCAGATGGTTCCATAACAGAAGTCAGCGCCAAGGAGCCGTCCGGATATATTGTCCATCTCTGGACTGTCTTTATATTGAAGTCATTTTCGTTCATTAGACTGTCGCTCAACTCTTCGATACTGTAACATCCGTCGTTGCCTCCATGAAGCACTGCTTTATTGGGGGCTTGTGATATTATTTCAGCAAGAATCTCGACAGTATTGCCAGTTCTTTTGACTTCGAAATCTCTCAGCCTGGTTTTTAAATTATGAAGTCCTGCTGCTATCCATTCGTCACGGATATAGTTGTCGTTATCCACCGGTGCACGCATAGCATTCGGCCGTGGAGACCCGTCTTTGCTTAGCATAGGCCGACCACCATATTCGAGGCGTGACAATTCCCCATTAGACTTTTCGAACTCCATCAAGAATCCCTCTCCTTCGATTCTATAAGAATCTGAAAGCTCAAGAAGCTGAGGGGCAGCTTTGTCTTTGGAATTAGGAGTGAAGAGATGATATTTTGATGGTATCGAAATAGGAAGTTGCTCCTCTGCCTGGACGAATCCTCTCTTAGCCCATGGCTTATTTCGGGATAATCTGAGCTGGACCTTGATGAAATATTCCGAGTGTGCATTTAAATTGGATATGTCAAATGGTATTTTCAAAGATAAAGTCGAACGTGCTGCTATCGGTTTGAGATCCTCTGCAATGCTGTCGAGTGGGTATCCATCGCGATAGAAAAACCATTCTATATAGTAATCATCAAGAGGGACAAAATAGTTCTTGTTAAAAACATCGATGTAACCTCTTCGTTTGTCTGACATTGTGAAAGAAGTATTTTGATATACTTTCTTTACTTCATAGAACTCCGGTTTAGGGTCGTGGTTGGGAAAAAGGATCCCGTTCATGCAGAACATGCCATCGTTCGGCTTATCTCCGAAATCACCTCCATAAGCGAGATAACGGTCTCCCGACTGAGGATCATAAGCATAGAGAGCCTGGTCTACCCAGTCCCATATTGCGCCTCCACAAAAATAATTTGTAGATTCAATAGCATCCCAGTAGTCTACAAGATTTCCTCCGGCATTACCCATGGAATGAGCATATTCCGATATATGGAACGGGTACTTGATATTCTCCTTACCTTTGACAGCTTCCCTTACCCAAGCTATCGACGGGTACTGATTGGACCCCATATCCACGATGTCGTTGTTCCGTTCATATTGTACAGGCCGGCTTGTGTCGAAACGATGCAACGCCTTGTATGCTTCTAAAAAATTCTTTCCGGGACCCCCTTCGTTTCCAAGTGACCAAATCACTATCGAAGGATGATTCACATAGCTGTGGGCCATCTCCATCACCCTAGCGATATGTGCATCCTTGAACTCTGGAACATGCGATAATGATGCATCTCCGTAATAGTATTCATGTGATTCTATATTCGCTTCAGCTTCGAGATATATTCCATATTTATCGCACAGATAATAGAAATACGGGTCATTGGAGTAGTGGGAAGTACGGACATGGTTGATATTGCCGCGCTTCATTAGCATGACTTCGTCTTCCATTTGACAGTGTGTGATTGCGGCTCCTGTCTGTGGGTTGATTTCCTGCCGATTGACACCTTTAAGCTTTACCGGCTTTCCATTTACATAGAAGTATCTACCTGCAAGTCCGAATTCGTCATCTTCTGCACGGGTATCACGGATTTCAACAGTGCGGAATCCGATATAGTCAGATGTGGTTTCTATAAGCTTTCCCGATTTGTCGAAAAAGCTCGCTACCAACACATAACGGTTAGGCTCTTCTGCAGACCATGGTTTCAACTTTTCGACTCTAAGTCTATCTTTGATGCTTCGCGTGCTCCCTGTATAGATCGATGGTACGTTGGATATATGTTTAAGGATACATTCCCCTGTACTGTCGGAATACAGTTTGCAAGGATAAAGGCTGTATTCAATTTGTCCGCCTTTAAAAACGTTCCTTGAAGTGTTTTTTAAGTCTACCCTGATGTTCAGCGTGCCATTCTTAGAGATATGGTCGAAATCGGCCTTTATTATAAAGTCACTGAATCCTGTCGGACTCATGGAATGCAGACGGACGCTTCTAAAAATACCCGGCAGTCTGAACATGTCCTGACTTTCGAGGAATGAACCGTCGCTATTACGGTAGACCTCAACCGCAAGTTTGTTTTTGCCCTCATGTATGTAAGAAGTAATATCGAAACTTGCCGTGTTCCGTGAATTTTTAGAAAAACCGACATACCTCCCATTCACCCAAAGATAGAAAAATGAAGAAACCCCGTCGAAGTCTATGAAAACTTGTCTGTCCTCCCAATCTTCCGGAACCGAGAAAGTTCGGAGATATGAACCTACTTCATTTCGGGCTTGAAATGTAGTCCAGTCGGAAGGCGGCTCTCTCATTACACCACCTCGCCAGTCACAGGCTTTTACGCTGTGCATGAAGATAACTCGCTGATTGACGTATATGGGCGTCCCGTATTTCTGAGTTCCGTCCTTCTGTAGTCCTGCGACGTTCCAGGACATCGGTACAGCTACTCTGTCCCATGAACTTGCATCGAAATCCTCTCTCCAAAAATCTAATGGCCGTTCTTCAGGGTCAGGAGCCCAATGAAAGAGCCATTCACCGTCAAGATTTTTTACGTAGGTGCTTTTATCGGGTAGGACCCCTAATGCCTCCTCTTTATCCTTGAATGAGAAAATGAACGAATGCGGTTCTACCTTATTGAGCGACAAACGTGTCGGCGACTCCCATTCGGAACCATCAGGAGCTTTGGCTATGGCATATTCAAATCCGCCAAGATTTCCCTCCGATGCACAGGCATAGAGGGCGATCAGGGCGGAGAGAAATGAAGTCATTAATTTCATAGGCAGAAGAGAGATAGTCTGCGAGGTACGGCTATCGTATTGGCTTATATTGAACGAAAGCCTCTATGGCCTCGTACGAGGCAAGCCCCAGACTCTCGTACAATTTTGCGGTAGCACGGTTGCGGTCTTCGGCACGTTGCCAGAAAAGACGGTCGTCGTCTCCAAGGAAGGGTGCGTTCTCCATCTGGCTTTGATGTTTGAGAATCGAATTTCTCTTAAATCGCAGCTCTTCCGGGCTGATAGGTACAGCCATTTCGATATGATCGATTTCCCATTCGGCCCAGGCTCCACGGTACATCCATATTCGGCAGTCGGACATCCACGGCTCGTCCTTGAGTTCGTCAATGGCAGCAAGCACGGCATCCGTACAAACCTTATGTGTTCCGTGTGGATCAGCAAGATCTCCGGCAACGAATATCTGATGAGGTTTCACTTCCTCAAGAAGATTCTTGACGATATCCACGTCACGCTGGGTTAGTTCGCCTTTCTTGATTGTGCCTGTCTCATAGAATGGTAGACGGAGAAAATGAATATGGTCGGGCCTGACACCTATATAATTGCATGCTATTGTTGCTTCTGCCTGACGAATCATGGTTTTGATTTCTCGAATTTCAGGGAGGTCGATATCTCCTGCTTTCTTACTGTGAAGGAAATCATGAACTTTCTTAGAAAGGTCTGCATAAGCAGACTTGTCAAATCCGAAAGTTGGTGCGATTTTATCCATCATCAAGAAATAACGTATCATATCTTCGTCTCCGACAGCAATATTGCCGGAAGTCTCATATGCTACATGCACATCCTGATGCTGATCCACAAGGCGCTTGAGAGTACCCCCCATGGAGATTACGTCGTCGTCAGGGTGCGGGGAGAAAACGATGACACGTTTGGGATAGGGGAGGGCGCGTTCAGGTCTCATCGAGTCGTCCGCATTGGGCTTTCCTCCGGGCCAACCGGTGATAGTGTGCTGCAGATCATTGAATATCTTGATGTTGACATTGTAAGCCGAGCCGTATAGAGCAAGCAGTTCGCCAAGTCCGTGTTCCATGTAGTCTTTGTCTGTAAGCTTGAGGATAGGCTTACCGGTCGCATGACAAAGCCATACGATAGCGCGACGGATAAGTTTGTCGTCCCATTCTGCCGATGTCACTTTCCATGGATGGCTGATTCGTGTGAGTTCTTCTGCAGCGCTAAGGTCGATGACAAGTTTCACATGCGGATGTCCTTGTAGGAAAGAGGCCGGAACGTTTGAACATGGTGATTCCTCGACGGTCTTACGCACAATCGTGGCTGCATTATCGCCCCATGCCATCACGAGGATGCGACGTGCGCTCTTAAGGTTGGAAATACCGAGCGTAATAGCCGTAGTAGGCACTTCGTCGCAGTTATAGTTCTTGCTTATCTTATGACGTAGTTCGTTGCCAAGGAGGACGAGACGGCAATAGCTCGCTTCGGAGCTGCCGGGTTCGTTGAAACCGATAGAGCCGTTCGGACCTATTTCAAATACTGCGACATCGATGCCGCCATCGTTATCAATAGCTTGTTCATAAGCCTGACAGTATTCGTACATCGTTTCTTTTGTGATTTCTGGATTGATGGTACGAACGTTTTCTGCTTTTATGTCTATATAATCGAGAAGTACCTCTCGCAGACGCTTCAAAACTGAAGGTCCTTCAGGCAGAAGGGGGAAGAATTCATCGATTATGTAGATTATGACTTTGCTGAAATCTACTTTTTTTTCTTTGTACAGACGAATGAGGCTCGCGTAAGCCTTATGTGTGCTGACACCTGCTCCAAGAGCCAGAACGCAACGACCTTTCTCTTTGACATATCTGTTGATGTAACGAGCCATCTCAGATGCGAGGAAGTCGCCACCGTCGGCGGCTGTTTCGAAAATACGAGTGAACAGCTTCTCCTCTCTTCTCAGCGCGGTAAGCTCTATCTCGCTGTCAGGGTTGTAGTAACGGCGAGGGATTCGGTCTAATTTGATCTGTGAACTTAGATCTGTTTTCATGATAATCGCTATATATGTTTATCAATAAAGCATGATATGGTTTCATATCGCCTTTGTAAAGGCAAAGATATACTTTTTTTGAGATATGTTTTATATTATTTAGTCAAAAATTTTTCAAATCTCATTCAAATAAGCTAAATTTGTACATGAGTTTATTATGCACACGCTGAATATCAGTGTAGTGGCTCGTCCATTAATATTTTGCTTATGGCCTACGAACTTGACCAATGTTATGATTTTTGTGTCTTGCCCCCCGATACTCCGCAGGACGATTATTTTAAGTTGTCTGTTGAATCGAAGAACGGCAAAGCAGTTTTTCGGTTGCCTAAATTGGCTTTCCAAAAGATGCCCGACATTCAGAACCCGAGCACATTGAACTGCCGCGTCAAGAGTTTTACCGAAGATGGTTCGCCCGTATTGACCCATGTTGTCGGACCCTACGTATACGATTTGTATAAGTCGACATTTGATAAAGGCGGCACATTCGAGTGCAGGGTTGTGTCGGTGCCCAACAATGTTGCTGAAGAGCCCTTTATGGTCAAAGACCGTTTTGGCATTTTTTACAGACTTAACGAACCTGAGGGATTGTTGGCCAAAGGACAGGTTATCCGTTGCAAGTTTTCTAAGCTGACACCGCGTTATTTTTCAATACAACGAATAGATGAGGGAGCCAAACTACCATATTTCTCGCCTGAATACCTTTTTGATGCAGTAGGAATGCCCGGAGCTTTGCGTAGTTTCATCCGCAACTATTTTTTCAAACTTCCCGAGCTTAAATCAGTGGTAAGGGAAATATACGCAAAGCAGCCACGATGGGTGCTTAATTGTGCCAGGCTTATCCTTCAGCACATGTCGGAATGGATGGTTGCCACCAAGGTTCAGAAACGTGGCAGGATTTATCGTACACTTCTGAGCTATATGCGCGAGGTTGTGCTTTTCCTGCTTGAGGGTTCGAGCTATCTCAATGCCGTGCCTGCAGAGGAGCGCCGCTCGCTGCAGGCACAGTTCACCGAGATTGTGGAATCTCTACAACCCTATGACCGTATGGTCCAACTCGTTGCCGAAGATAATCAGGATGAATTTGTTGAAGGTCTCTTTGATAAGCTCCAGAAGTCAGGCTATCTCTATCATCCTGCCAAGCAGTTTGCCATCCTGATGTTGATATTCCGTCTTCAGCCCGATAAGGTAGGGTACTATCTTAGCCGCATATTCGAGAGTATCTTCAGCAGGAATCTTGATAATTGGAAACGGGAACCATTCAGGAGTGCTTTCGTAGAGCAGTTCCGTATCTATGTGCGTCTTGCACGCAGAGAGATTGATGCTCTTCCTATGGCAGAGACACGGGAACAGAAATCTCGTCTTGAAACCATAATAACAGCGATAGCCCTGCAGCTAATTCTTTCCGGTAACAATGAAAACGATAACCGCACCCTGTCGCTGTTCTATCGATATATCTCTCTTCTGCGTCCCCTAAACACAGAAAGCCTTCTTTCCAAATCGTTTCTCGCTTTGATGGGTGCCAGGATGCAGACGAGACTCAACTATGACCAACTCCGTCAGCCCATGATGATGATGACACAGGCAACTGTGATGCCATCCGGTGATTTCATGTTCCATATTCCGGGAGGTCACCGTTATACTAACGGGCAAATAGATGTTACTATTTCGCAGGATGGCGTCGTCATAGCGAGAACTGGCGATAGTCCTTTGGCATGCAATGTAATACCCGATAATTTGATGACTTGGTTGAAACCACAAGTCATTTTGGACGGAATTCAAGGTCTCAATGGGAACAAAATACGCAAGCTTGCTGATCACGACCATTGGTGGACTTCCATAGAAACAGGCCTTTTAGAACAGAAAATTGCGCTTCCGCAACAAATTCAGGACATTGCCAAGCCGAAACGACAGGCTGAAATAGGTGATGAGGTCTACATAGTTATCGATTCCGTTGAAAATTACTTCGATTCTAATCCGACGTTTGAATGTCATATAGAAGATACTGAATACCTTGACGGCACAGGCATTCTCAAACGCGACATGATTATCGGCTATAATCTCAAGCAGCCCTCAGAAAGAGCCTATAGGGCTGAAGATGGCAGCCAGTATGGCTTCCTCGCAAAGGTGCTGGATATTCGTCAGGATGGTTCGTATATTTTCTCCCTCCGTGATGAAGTCGACCGTTATCTTGAAGATATTATAGAATTTGAGCAAGAGTATTTAGCGGTAATAACTGGTTCCAATGAACGCGACTATAGTGCTATCGCACGTCTCGGTTTCGGACTTTTTCTCGAAAAAGACAAAGAAGGGACATTCAAGGCAGGAGATATCGTTCGTTTCAGAATCAGCCAAAAAGGCAAACAGGGAAACATTCGAGGATATATCCTTAACATCACTACCGACCCTTCTGATAAGTTCGATAAAACTGAAGCTTTCCTCAATCTTATGGATGGAATCCATTATGCTTCATCAGGCGAAGAGACATCACATGACAAACGTGAAGAGCTGATACGCGATATCGACGAACTTCTGCTGCCGGAAGATATCCGTGAGCTTGTTGAAATCATACGTTTCCATGCCATAGCAGAATCAGATCTTATAAAAGCCTATGATTATCTCCGTTTCGCACGGCTGCTTGCCCTGGCTATCGCTGACAATACTCTCGCCGACAAGATGTCGACACATGCGTCGTTGTTGACTCTTCATCAATACTATGCTGTCAATAATCGTCTCGATTCGGAGCGTCTAGAAAAACTACAGCACCTTACGGAAGGCGATCCGGTGCTTCGCATGATATATCATAGACTTCAACTCGTTTCTTGGCTCGACCGTCCTGACCATAATAGCGATATATATGCCAGCGTCTGCAATCCAGGTAGCGAGATAGAGGGCTCGATAGCACGGCTGGTCCTCTCGTACAATATGATACATAGCGAGAACGTCCCAGACAATGATATCGCGTCCAATATCAAGGCCAAGATAATGGAAAAGCTTAATGTCAACAGTGAGACAAGACGTGGCAAATACTATGGTTCTGAATCGAAATATCTCGAATTCAAGACATCTATTGTCTATCCGGCCACAGCCCCTGGTGAAGAGATGCGAGAGAATCCAGCAGAGCAGCAATTCCATATTCTCAGTCGAATAGCCGGTATGCTCAATGCAAACGGGGGACGATTGTATATCGGTGTCAACAATGATGGCTACGAGGTTGGTATGCATGATGATTTCAAGTACTTCGAACGGCGCAGAGCAGTATGTGGAACTCATCAGTTCAAGATTAGCAATGTTGACAGTATGTGTGTCTTTCTTGAAAATCTAATTGACTATACTTTTGGTCCGACAATAGCAAGAAAGATCACTGTTGGACCTGACGAAGAAGCCGAAAAGGAAGTGATCCTCATCAATGTGGAAGAATCTTTAGAGCCTGTGTACATAGATGGACATCTTTTTGTCCGGCAGAGTGGGCAGTCGACACGCGAATATCATGGTAAAGTTGAAACAGACTTCGTCCGCGAACGCGAGGAGCTCCGGGCAGAACGGCAACATCTCCTTTCGATTGCACGAAACAATGACAGCGAAGTAAAACTCACTGACACCGAAGCAGAAGAAGAACCTGTCGAAGTCCCGGTTCAGTCGGCTCCTGACATACTAGTGAGTCAGGAAAAACCAAGTGAATCCGGCAACATTCTCGAAACTTCGAGATGGCGTCCAAATATCCTCCATTACTATGAACCAGGCTTTACAGAGCTTGCCGGTTATCTGTATTTCACTACGGATGACAAAATAATTTTCTCCAGACAAGATCTATATAAGGAAACAGGAGTTGATGATTGTCGGCTTGCACTTGCCGTGCCACATGAACTCATCGACGGTTATCTTGTCCTCGGTTATGAAGGAGAGAAAGCTGCCAAGATATCCATTCAGGAAATAATGAATAAAGGAGAGAACTCAGATCTGTCTTATTTTACTGATTCGAAACTTATGTTTGCTTCTCTTGCAAAGAAAGACGATGCCCTAATATGCATTCTTTCTGACGGGAGCGGTACTCTTTGGAGGCGAGGACTGATGGTGTCGCAGATTGAGAATTCACATTCGAGCGGAGAGCCCCGACGCATACACGACACTATCGTCATGGGAACTATCGGATGGGAGATTGCTGATGAAAGCGCAATTTCCAATATAAGCGACTGTCTCGATAGTAATCTTGCAACCAGACGTATTGGCGTTACGATGAAAATACGTAAGAATACCCCGGCTTACAACGGAAAGATGAAAGAGCTTGTCGATCTCTGTCGGGAAAATACGATATAATAAGACGACTCGCCATGGAGCCTTTATTCTCTATCATTACTGTGACTTTCAATGCAGCCGATACTGTCGGACGCACTCTTGAAAGTGTCGATTGCCAGACGTTCGGCAATTACGAGCATCTGATTATCGATGGTGCTTCCGGCGACAATACCAAAGCTGTTGCCGAAAAGTATAATAACGAGAAAAGACGTATAGTGTCAGAGCCGGATAAAGGTTTGTACGATGCCATGAATAAAGGCATGGCATTGTCGTCGGGGAAATATTTGATTTTTCTAAATGCCGGCGACAAGTTCCATTCTCGTGAAACCCTTGAGCATATCTCTGAAATTATCGAGGAAAACAATTTCCCCGGGATAGTTTACGGCCAGACGAATATAGTTGACGTAAATGGGAAGTTTGTTAGTAAACGACATTTGACTGCTCCCGGGAACCTAACTCTCAAAAGTTTCTCCGACGGCATGCTCGTCTGCCATCAGTCATTCGTTGCTATACGAGACATTGTCGGTACATATAATACGGAATTTCGTTTTTCAGCAGACTATGAATGGTGCATTCGATGCCTTCAGCATTCAAGAAATAATGTTTCGATGGGTGATGAAGTTCTGGTAGACTATCTTGATGAAGGTATCACGACATCTAATCGTTTTCCCTCTTTAATGGAACGTTTCCGTATCATGTGCTTCTACTATGGGACATTCCCGACTGTCCTCCGTCATGTGAAATTTTTGTTCCGTTGGTGGATGAGAAATAAAAAGAATAAGCGATGATTCTACTGAACATAACCTTTTCCGTTGACGATAATATTGCTAAGGAGTTCATCGGCTCTATAAACAATTATTTGGTTCCTGCGGCTGAGAAAGAAGGACTCAAGGATATAATCCTGTCAAAAATAAGGACTGAAAATCAGGAAAATTTTATTACGCATCAGCTTTCATCAAGCTATGCTATGCAACTTCAAGCCGAGTCGGAAGACGAAATCAAAAAATTCAAGGCCGAGGCTTTGCGCATGTTTTATAACGATATTGCTAAGAAATGGGGCCCGTCTGTCGGTTGTTTCGAAACTATTCTTGACATAATTTCTTAAAGAATGAACGTTGAACTTAAATCGGCTGACAAAGTAATAATCGGTATCGATCCTGGTACTAACTTCATGGGTTATGGTATCCTCACTGTCAAGGGCAAGAAACCGGCATTATTGGCGATGGGAGTCATAGACCTTCATAAAGTAGGTGACCATTACCTCCGATTAGCAAGAATATATGAAAGAGTATCGGGCATCGTCGATGAATACTGTCCCGATGAGATGGCTATCGAAGCTCCTTTCTTTGGAAAGAATGTTCAATCGATGCTTAAACTTGGTCGAGCTCAAGGAGTGGCAATGGCTGCGGCTCTTTCCAGGCAGGTGCCTATCACGGAATACGAACCAAGAAAAATTAAACAGGCAATTACTGGAAACGGGGCTGCCTCTAAGGAGCAGGTGAGACTGATGCTGAAGCGCATCCTTGATATTAAGGACTCTGATCTTCCACCTCAAATGGATGCCACGGACGCTTTAGGTGCTGCCTTGTGCCATTTTTATGAGTCTGCCAAACCTTTGAAATCGACAAAAGCTTCTTCTTGGAGAGATTTCATAGCTAAGAATCCCGACAAAGTGACGGGAATTTGATTTCCCAACAACTTACATGTTTCAGGCGTTTTAAATTTACAACCAAGAAAAAGGAAAGATAATATGAAAAAGAAATTGACAATAGCACTTGTCGCACACGACAACCGTAAAGCCGACATGGTCGACTGGGCAAAGTATAATGCCGAATATCTCTCACATCATAATATTGTATGTACCGGCACTACTGGAAGTCTAATAAAAAAAGCCTTTGAAGAGATGGGTGTTGAGGCTGATATCACTTGCATGAATTCCGGACCTATGGGAGGAGATGCAGAAATAGCAGCTATGGTGGTGCGCCATGAAGTGGATCTCGCTGTGTTTCTGATCGACGACCTTAACCCTCAGCCGCACGAAGCGGACATCCAGATGCTGCTTCGTCAGTGCCGTGTGCACAATGTACCTATTGCTTGCAATCGTATAAGTGCTGATCTCATGATTTCCAGTACACTATGGAATGATGAGAACTATAAACCGGCTCCTCAGAGCTACGTCCATTTCGAAAGGAACTGATAGAATATGCCAGATAAAGACAGGCTGCGAATAGAAGAATTACGGAGCAGACTTCATCGTCTCAATCAGCTTTACTATGTTGAGAATCGTCCGGAGGTAAGCGATTTCGAATTCGACATGCTCATGAAAGAGCTTGAAGATCTCGAAGAACGCTATCCGGATATGTACGATCCAAATTCTCCGACAAAGCGGGTTGGCTCGGATATTAATAAAGGATTCGAACAGGTCCCTCACATCTATCCTATGTTATCGTTGGCCAACACCTATTCCATAGATGATGTTGATGCCTGGGTGCATCGTGTCGATGATGCTCTCTTTGGTCAGGAAACGACGATCGTAGGGGAGATGAAGTTTGACGGAACAGGGATTTCTCTTATATACGAACATGGCAAACTTGTCCGTGCCGTTACACGTGGGGACGGCGAAAAAGGAGATGTCGTTACCGACAATATCCGTACTATACGTTCGATTCCCCTGGTACTTAGTGGCGAAGGTTATCCAGACTTTTTCGAAATACGAGGAGAAATCGTGCTTCCCTGGAAGTCGTTCGAACGCCTTAACGCAGAGCGTGAACTTGCCGGTGAGCCCTTGTTTGCAAATCCAAGAAATGCTGCTGCCGGTACGCTCAAGTTATTGAATCCGGCAGTGGTTGCTGCACGTGGACTTGATGCCTATTTCTACTATCTTTTAGGAGACAACTTGCCATTCGACAATCATTATGAAAACATGATGGCAGCCAAAAGGTGGGGATTCAAAGTTAGCGATGCAATGACTAAGCTGCATAGCATCGGCGAAGTTGACAGATATATAACTCATTGGGATACGGCTCGTCGGGAATTACCTGTCGCAACGGACGGTTTGGTCTTCAAAGTGAATTCTCTCAGGCAGCAGCTCAATCTGGGCTTCACGGCTAAATCTCCACGTTGGGCGGTAGCATATAAGTTTGCGGCGGAGAATGTCGCCACACGCCTGCGCTTCGTGTCTTTTGACGTTGGCCGTATGGGCATCATAACACCTGTCGCCAATCTCGAACCGGTTCTTTTGTCAGGTACGGTAGTAAAACGCGCTTCCCTGCACAACGACGACATCATGCGAGCTTTGGATATACATGAAAGCGACATGTTGTACGTTGAAAAAGGGGGTGAAATTATACCTAAAATTACTGGTGTTGATGTCTCTCAGCGTATGCCGGGAGCTAAACCTGTGCAGTTTGTAAGCCATTGCCCTGCCTGTGGGACGTCTTTAGTGCGCGTTGAGGGAGAAGCAGCATGGGTGTGTCCTAACAAATACGGTTGTCTACCCCAGATCGTCGGACGTGTCGAGCATTTTGTCGGCCGGAGAATGATGAATATCGATGGAATAGGTGAAGAGACATCCCTTCAACTTTTTGAATCGGGATTGGTCAAGAATGCGGCAGATTTGTACTCGCTTACAGTCGACGATCTCACAAAGCTCGATGGCTTTGCCGATAAAGGAGCCATGAGGGTTGTCGATGGTATTTCAGCGAGTCGTAATGTTCCGTTTGAAAGAGTCGTTTATGCTTTGTCGATTCCATATGTTGGTGAGACAACAGCTAAAAAGATTGCCAAAGCTGCAGGTAATATGGATCGCCTGATATCGATGTCGCCGGCAGAACTTGAGGCAGTCGAGGATGTAGGTCCCAGAATAGCCCAATCTATAGTTGACTACTTTGCTGACCCTCATAACATAGAACTTGTGAACCGGCTCCGAAAAGCAGGTGTCACTATGTCGATGCAGTCTACAGAATTGCAAAGTCCGTCTTCAGATAAGCTTAAAGACAAAACCGTAGTCATCAGTGGCGTTTTTTCTCTCCATAGCCGCGATGAATATAAGGCTATGATAGAGCAGCACGGTGGAAAAAATTCCGGTTCAATCTCTAAAAAGACCGATTTTGTGCTCGCAGGAGAGAATATGGGCCCTTCCAAACTTGAAAAGGCCCAAAACCTCGGTATCCCGATTATTGACGAAAACGAATTCCTCTCTATGATAGGAGAACAAGATTAGTCAACATCGTCTCGTATTGACTTATAAGAAGCGAAGACACCGTTCATCTCAGCATCGTCACAGTCAATATCTTTCATGATACTGTCGAAGCGGCATCTGGCTTTTTCTGAACCCCTTGAGAGGACAGATGCCGTTACCAGCATAGCTGTTTTTTCTCCAGTCTCGAAGGGCACGCTCACCCCGTTCGTCAAAGCCGACAGCTCTTTGTACCAGGGCGCATTGGTTATGGTCACGGTGTCGATTTTGATCATTTTCGAAGCTGCTTTACGGGCTTCCTGACGCCAGTCGATCTTGTTATTTTGAACCATGTTCTCGTAACTGTAACCGAGAGGGTGAGGATTGGCATCGGATATTAGCAGAATCGAACGTGTGGATTTTTCGCGCCACGGAGTCTCGTCTATTATCTTTTTGAGAACAAGTTCATAGAATTCGTCACCGTCACCACCTGAAGTATCCTGCGATTCCTTGATGAAGCGAATCAATTCATTTTCATTATTGGTCGGAGCAATCGACTGGAAAGCTTTACCGAAGACTCCGGGTGCCTCCATGTCGCAATAGTCGCCGAATGCTACTATCCCAAGGCGGAGGTCATCATTGTCGCGGAAGAGAGAGGGAATGAGATTTGATACTTCGGAACGAACGGCATCGATATATTCAGCCATCGAACCGGTGGTATCGAAAGCTATCACCATATCTAATTTGCCAATTGCTTTGGGCGCAATGGCGTTTACTCCGATCTTTTCTTTTTCGCTCCCGATTTTGATTGTCGTTGAAGAAGTCGTTTTCGTCTCTTTTGTTAATATCGTCATGCGTTGTGTAGGCAGGGGGATGTTTTCCCCGTCTACACAATATACTCCTAATCGACGTTTTTTCTTGAAATAGACAGAATTTTATCTGCCCTTGATACGACAGATGGCCCATGTCGGTATGATATGTATAATAAACGGTATCCCTTTAAAGAAACCGTCTACATCCCTTATCACTTTCATATTGTCGGCAAGGCCGGAGGAGCGTTTACGGTTGGATATACCTCCAGTATCAAACCTTGCTACAGGAAAGCCTAAGTTTTTGAAACCGATTCCGGCTTTAAATAATGTCTTGAAAAATTTAAAATCGGCCGAAAAGGGGTGAGATAAGTCGAAAGGGTATTTAAGCAACAGTTCGCGACGTACCATAGAGCTTTGGTGACAGAAGAACATGCGGTGCGAGTTATGTGCTTCCTCCGCTTTTTTCACATACTCGGTATTAAGAGTGTCTTTGATGACATCGCCGTATATGACACCTGAGTCAGAGTGTTCAGCTTCTTCAGCCAGTCTGGTGGCGACGTGGCCGTCTGCGAAACAATCCCCTGCATTCATAAATATTACCCATTCGCCGGTTGCGAGCCTTGTGCCTTTGTTCATGGCATCGTAGATGCCCTTGTCCGGTTCAGACACAGAGACTGAAATAAAGTCCCTGTATTGTTTCACAATTTCGTTTGTTGAATCTGTCGAAGCTCCGTCAATAATAATGAATTCTATGTTTTCGTAGTCCTGCGAAATAATGCTACGTATAGTCTTCTCCAGATTGACGGCAGCGTTACGACATACTGTGATTATGCTTATTTTCACTTCTTTACAGGATTATCTCCGGAACCGGTATAAATACAATGGACTTTACCAACAGGCAGACGGCCTTCGAGTTTGAGAGGTATTCGGTTGTCATTAGAACTTATCCATGCTTCCATGTCGTCTGAAGTCTTCTTGCCTCCATTAGATGAAAAAGTGAAAGATATATGGAAAGCTTCCATTTCTTTCCCGTCGATATCCAGTTTGCTCTTCCCAAGGTAGCTTATACGGAGGATTTCTTTGCGCTTACCAGAGAAAATATTTAATACCAGCTGTTCGCCTGGATTCCAAGACTCGTACGGCAGTCCGCGCATATAGTAGAAAGATGTAAGCATATCGACAGTCTCTCCTTCAGCTTCCAGTTCTCTGGCATCGTCGATTTTCAGCTCGCCTTTCTTATATACTTTGCGGGTACATTTTGCTTTGACAACGTTGGCAGTCGTATAGTCGTAACGGACCACATCATGCTTTCGCTCATTGCCTTCATTGGCTATTTTCTCATAAAAAATAGGAGTAAAATCATTGAGACGCATCTGCCCGTTAAGTGTGTCGCGAACCTTGTAGATTCTGTCGGCCCATGGTTCGGACTGAGCAGTCAACTGCGAAGAATAGAAGAGTGGCGTTCGAGAAAGCGTCAATGTGGCCGTCCCGGCTTTTTTATTGATAAGGCCCCATTTGAACATAACTTTATAGTTCAGTGTTTCCGACTCGAAAACATGTTTGGAGGCGGAAACACCGTGGACAACAATCAGTATCAATATATAGGCTAATAAACGTCGCATAATGGAAATGAATTTGATAGATTTGCCTTTTATTACTCCAAATCTTACTTATAAACAAGCTAATGAACCGATTAGTTCTCAGTCATTTGGTCTTCGTCACCGAAAAAGAGCGGAAGGGCGATTCTGCTCGCCTGTTCTATCCGTTTATTACGCCAACATTTTCGGCATACTGATATATAACGGTCATTGCCTCCTATTTCGACTTGCGCTCCTTCTTCTACTATGTTCCCGGAGACATCTATACGTGCATTGATGATTGTCTTATGCCCACAGTTGCAGGTCGACTTAATCTCGTCGATTGTATCGGCGATTTCGAAAAGCCTCCTGGATCCTTCGAAGAGGTGGGACTGGAAATCTGTCCGAAGCCCGTAACATATTACATTGCTTCCAAAATCATCGACAATACGTGATAGCTGGTCGACCTGGGCTTCAGTAAGGAATTGTGCTTCGTCGATAAGGAACCAGTCGACAAGCCTTCCGTCCTTCTTATAAAGGTCGAGGGCAAAATCATATAGATTAGTATTGCCATAAATCCATCTGCATTCTCTTTCGATACCTATGCGGGAACGTATTACATTCTTGTTTTCCCGAGTGTCAATGACCGGCTTCATGCACATATAATCCATATGCCGTTCTTCAAAATTGTAAGCAGTGGTTAGCAAGAGGGCTGTTTTAGCTGACCCCATTGTGCCATAGCGGAAATATAGTTTGCCTTTGCGGTACATCGAAACATTCTTATGATTTGGTTTATCCGTACAAAAGTAATGAATAAATCCCATACCTGCAATGTCATTCTGTTTTTGCCATTGACAACAATCCCGGAAACCTTTTTATTTACTAAGGAGTTCCGGGATTGGAGAAGGTCTGGATGAAATATTCTTCTGACTATTTCAGGACTGAGATTGCTCCTTTATAGTCGGGCTCGTTCGTTATTTCTTCTACAAGGTCAGAGAAGATAATTTCGTGTTTTTCGTTCATTACGATGACAGCGCGTGCGAGTAGCCCGGCAAGAGGCCCGTCAACAATCTGGAGACCGTAGTTCTGAGCAAACAGGGGAGAACGGAAAGCAGACGCAACCACAAGCTTGTCGATGCCTTCTGCAGTGCAGAAACGCCCTTGTGCGAAAGGAAGATCCATCGATACGCATATCACTGCTGTATTGTCGAGTTTAACGGCTTCTTCATTGAAGCGGCGTACAGATGCAGCGCATACAGGGGTATCAAGACTCGGGAATATGTTGAGTATTACTCGTTTCCCCTCACAGTCTGCCAATGTTATGTCCTTAAGGTCTTTCGTGACTAGGTTGAATGCGGGCGCTTTTGTCCCAACAGCCGGAATATTACCATAGGTATGGCATGGTGTGCCGCTGAAATAGATAGTTTCCATATATGGTCAATTACTTAAACTTACTTTCTGCATAACGATTGAGGTCATGTTATTGTTGAGACCTTTGACATAATCTGTCACATCTCCATTCTTGTTGGCGAAGATTAGAACGGGTGTAAAATCTCCTATACCACAGTCAGCAGCCGCTGAACGTGCGTTCATAAGGATATGCTCTCCCGGAAGAGGAGAAATGAGTACCTCATCGATATCTTCGATTCGATGATTGATGAACGCCCATACTATGTCAGCCTGCATTGGAAGATATTCGACTGCTTTCCTGACATCGGAAATAACATCGGGCGTTGAACCTACCGAAGCATCGAGGAATACAAATATTGTCGGAGCTGCAAACGGATCGCCGCTGTTGTGGAGATAACGCTCGCCGGTAGTAGTCGGAGCCGCAATTCTTGGCATGGGCCTGCCCGGAAGCTTCTCAAGAGAGAATGAGCTTTCCCGGTAGTTTTCGAAAGCATAAGCCTTCTGGCTATTGAGCGTTTCGTAGTCTATGTTACATTCCGGCGTGAGTACCGCATTAGAGTAATTAATGCTAATACTTTGTTCTCCTATCTGCCCGGGATTGTTTTCGAGTTGTATAAGGACAGGACAGAGAGTCTCGTTGTCAAAAACATAGTTGTATTCAGCCCCGTCGAATCCATTCATTCTCTGCACTCCTTTGACAACTGTACTTTTACGACCGGAGACGAGAGTATCGCTTGTTACGGTGTAGAATTGTGACGGATTATCAGCCATCTCTTTGAGGCGAAGACCTATGAACTGAGGCAATAAGTCAGCGAACTGTACCTGGTTTTGAACACCTTTACTTACGTCGCCAGAAGGGGCGAAGGGGGTGGAATCCCATTCGGCGTGATATTCCTGGAGGCGAACATCACGGAATCGATAATGGCTTCCGTCAAAGTAAGACGAGAAGCCTTCCGAAATGCCGTTAGGACTTGGAAGCGACCAGGATATTATATATTTGCATGGCGCCAGTGTGTCGTTCGCGGAGGCGGGAGCTGTCTCGAGACAAACTTTGTATGATACCGGTTCAGCCAGAGAGGCAAGAAGGATTTCGTAAGAACAGCTGTCGCTATAACAGCCTATGTTTTCAAGTCGCTCTGCGACAGACAGAAGTCGGTCTCGCTGTGACGAAGCAAAAACTGGAACGGCAATAAGACCGGCAAGAATAAGGTGATAAAATTTTAGCATAATGCAATAGGCTTTTGTATTGTAACAACTGCCTCTATGCTTTTGTTCACTGCTTATGTTCGAGGACGTCTGCCTTTATATTTAGGAAGACTGAAGTTAAAGCCAAGTCCGCCGTCAGGACAGTTCCCGACAGTAATTTTACCGCCATGTGCCAAAATAGTGTTCTGTACGATAGGAAGTCCGAGGCCTGTGCCTCCCGACTTGCGCGACCGCCCCGAGTCCACGCGATAAAACCTTTCGAACAGGTGCGGAAGATATTCTTCGCCGACTCCGACACCATTGTCCCGGAAAATGAAGTAATAGAAGTCATCATCTTCACCGGTAAGATTCAGCTCACAGTGAGTACCCTTGGAATAAGTGGCAGCATTTTTGGCAAGATTGATGACCATCCCGGTCAGCAGGTTGTCGTTTCCCAGAACTTTACATTCTAATGGTATGTCAAAACTGAATGTCATGTCTCCGAGAGAGCCGGATTCCTCTATATCATTTGCTATCGAATATATTACGTCGTGGAAATCGAGCTCTTCAGTCACGATAATATCGCTGCCTTCCTCAAGACGGGTTATAGCGGAAACATCGGCAATGAGGTTGACAAGACGATTGACATGTTCACGGGCTTTCTGGAGGAAATGGGTTCTCGAAGCATCATCCATATCAGGCGTGTCGAGAACCGTGTCGAGATATCCTTTAATGACACCGATAGGGGTGCGCAGTTCGTGGTTGATATTATTGGTAAGCTGGCGTTTGGCTCTGGCTTTTTCTTCGATTGCATGGAGCGCGACGGTATGTTCCCTTTTCTGGCGCTGCATAGCTTGCGAGCGCTCGTTGTACATGTGGGTGATTTGTCGGCTTATGTCGCCGAGTTCGTCGTGGGGATAGTCCATGGCAGGCATGAAAGTCGGGTCTGTAGCGGCTCTCTGGGCTATAGTCCGTAGAATCTTTATGTTCCTGCCAAAGTATCTTGTCGAGAAATATGAGAGGGTAGTGACGACTATGCCAATGATTATTATTATATAAAAGATCTTGGCGGAAGGTGTGGCAGCAACGTTGACAGCATTGCTGTAAGGAAGAATGGTACAGATGATAACACGACCGTCAGAACTTCTCAAAGGCTCTGTATAAAAATTAGGTCTGGATTCATCTGCTTCTTTCTCGTCAATGTTAAGAGGTTCCGTACCAGCAATCTGGCCTTTAGAGAGGATGATAGGACGGCCATAAATTCTCTTGATTTCTCCGTCGACATAGAGTGTCATCCTAATCTTCTCATAGATAGGATTATCACGATAATAGTCATTAAGGAAATTGAGGAAAGCCTCCGGATTGAGGTTTTCCTCATGTAGTGAAATTACTCGAGAGTTGATGAGGTTCAGCTGTTCAGTAATCTTCTCTCTCCGGAAAGCAGCTTCATTATTGAACTGTATCAACCCCATGATTATGATTACGACCCATAGGACCAGCACCAGGGGGATGAACATCTGCCACTGATAGCTAATTCTTCTCCTTAAATCCATAACCGAATCCTTGTCGAGTGATCAGATATTTGCCGTAATCACCCAGTTTCTTACGCAAACGGGTGATATTTGTGTCGATAGTTCGTTCTGTCACTACAACATCATCTCCCCATACATTCTGAATAATCTCTTCGCGCGAATAGATTCTGTTTCTGTGAGTCAGGAAGAAGAGGAGGATGTCGAATTCTGTTCGAGTAAGGTTGAGCATTTCGTTGTCAAGATAACTCATCTTGTCGTTACGGTCAATGCGGAGGCCCATGAAAGTTACATCAGATTCATAGATAGAATCTTTGTCGTCATGATCAAAGGATTTCATCCGGGCAGTAAGTCCGGCTCGACGCAATACTGCTCTTACACGCGCAAGGACTTCTCCGATGACAAATGGCTTGGTTACGTAGTCGTCGGCCCCAATATTGAGACCTTTCACAACGAAATCTTCTCCGGACAAGGCGGAGCAAAAGAGGATTGGCGTATTCTCTGTTTCAGGATTGTTCCGTATGCGCTTGGCAAAATCGAAACCACTCAGTTTATCCATCATTATATCTACCATGAAGAGAGAATAGACCGAAAGATCCATTTCCAGTGCCTCTTCAGCACTATACGCACAGTCTACTTCGTATCCTTCCTTTTCAAGGTTGAACTTGAGAATCTCGCATAGTGCTTCTTCATCGTCGATAACTAATATTTTATCTCTCATAGTAATATCGCTCGGTTATCAGTAGATACAAAATTACAAAAATATAAGGCCAGACAAACATTAAATAATGTTAATATAGCTGAACCCTTGAACCATGATTACACGTGCTTGTTTTCATAGTATAGTTACTAATTTGCACTGTGTTTTTCATGGTATTAGATTTAAGGTTAAAAGATATTCGGTTGTCGTGAGACAGCCGTTTGTTTTATATAGAGATATCTTTAAAGCCCTTAAAATTTACTTGAACCATCAAAGCAATGGGTGCAAACCTTACATTTAGGGAGCCCTATAGCTTTGATGAGAGTCTCGATTGTATTGAATTTCAGTGACGAAAGACCAAATTTCTCTGCTATTTTATCGACCATGGCCTGGTATTCTGGTGTCCCGGGTGTCGAATAGAGTTCGAGTTTTGCGTTCTCGTCTCCTTCAAGTTCTTTAATTACGCGACGAGTGATTAGTTCGAGCACGTTCTTCGAGGCAGAGAAACCTACAAAAGGACAAGCATAGATCAATGGGGGACATGCGGTTCGTATATGTACTTCCTTGGCACCATATTCGTACAAGACTTTTACATTGTCTCTAAGCTGCGTCCCCCGCACTATAGAGTCATCACAGAAAAGGACTCTCTTACCTTCCAGGAGCGCACGGTTAGGCACGAGTTTCATCTTGGCTATGAACTCACGAAGCGACTGGTTTGCAGGAGTGAAACTTCTGGGCCATGTCGGGGTATATTTGGAAATAGCCCGACGATATGGCTTCCCTAATCCCTGGGCATAACCGATAGCCATACCGATACCGGAGTCGGGAATACCGCATACGCAATCGACATCAGTTTTATCTTCTGCGCCCATACGAAGGCCACATTCGTTGCGCATTTCTTCTACATTCTTCCCTTCATATGTCGAAGTAGGGAAACCGTAATAAACCCACAGGAATGAACATATCTGCATTTCTTCGTTGGGTGCCCTGAGTTGTTCGACTCCATCTGCCGTGATACGTACTATTTCTGCAGGCCCAAGATCGCGAACCAACTCATAGTCAAGGTTCGGGAATGCCGTAGTCTCGCTCGTAGCTGCATAGGCTCCTTCTTTTTTGCCAAGAACTATAGGCGTTCGGCCAAGTTTGTCTCTCGCCGCTATTATATCGCCGTTTTCGGTAAGAATGAGCATAGAGCATGACCCTTTTACCTTATTATAGACATTTTCGATACCTTCGACAAAGGTCTTGCCCTGTATTATCAGTAGTGCTATCAGCTCCGTCTGGTTTGTCTTCCCAGAACTCAACTCCGCAAAATGCATGTTCGACTCGAGAAGGTCTTTCTCAAGATCCTTCATATTATCAATCTTTGCAACAGTGATAATAGCGAAGCGTCCGAGGTGTGAATTTGTAACTATCGGCTGGGCATCTGTATCACTTATTACACCCATCCCTGCTTGACCATCGAACTTGCCGAGTTCGTTCTCAAACTTTGTCCGGAAGTAAGTACATTCAAGATTGTGGATGGAGCGCATGAATCCTTTATCGCGACTGTAGGTCACCATGCCGCCTCGTTTGGTGCCGAGATGTGAATTATAGTCTGTACCGTAAAATACGTCATTGACACATGGAGCTTTAGATACTGCTCCGAAAAAACCTCCCATATCTGTGTTATTGCGGTTTGATTTTTGAAAGTGCAAAGGTACAAAAATTCTCTAAATACCACTGCAGATTACTCACGTTAATGATGCCCCTGAATCGATAAGAGTTTGCAACGGGGAAATGCCATGGCTCGTTTATTTGAGAATCATGGAGGAGAACAGTGGAGACATTGTGACGATTTCGGTGCTGTCTTCACTGAGGCTTAGGATCATACCTTGATAGCCCTCCTCTTCGAGCATGTCGAAAGAACGATTTATACTAAGCGCCATGCATGCTGTCGCCAAGGCATCCGCCATTGCGCAGGAAGGGCCGACGATGCTTGTTGCAAGGATATTGTTTTCTACAGGATAACCAAGTATTGGAGAAAGTGTATGTCCCCATCGCTTACCATTTTTGTCAGTCCTGTGGTTGCGATAGTTGCCAGATGATGCAATCGCAGTCTTTTCGGGACCGAGTTCAATGATGGCTTGCCTCTTGTGCAATGCGTCACCTTTCTCGATATCGGACGGTGCATCAATCTGTATGCGCCATGTCTTTTTGCGTGGGTTAAGACCTTTGACAAGGACCTCCCCTCCTATCTCTATCATATAATTCTCCACACCGTTTCTTTCAAGCATGGCACCTACGCAATCCACGCCGTATCCTTTGGCTACCGAAGAAAAATCGAAATGTGTTTCCGGACTTTTTTTCTTGATCTCGCCCGAAGAGGATATCTCGCATTCTCCCATACCAACAGTGAGAAGAGTAGTCTGTATAAGGGAGTCTGAAGGAATGGCTGCGACATTGTCCTTCCCGAAGCCCCATATTTCAGACAAATTGCCGACAGTAGTATCATACATCCCATCGGAAATCTCCCACACTTTTTTTGAAAGATTGAATACTTCAGCAAACATAGGACCGGCTATAGTTTGTTCTCCTCGATTGATTCTGGAAATCTCGGAGGAATCATTGAACATAGAGAGAGTTTTGTCAACCTGATTCATAGTTGCGCGAATTGAATCTGCGAGATCAATCCCTGAAGAATAAACAATATGATAGCTTGTGCCCCAAGTTTGACCATCTAATGTCAAGAAAGATGGCTGACAGCTTGCAAATGTCAAATATAATGCCGAAATTAGCGGCATCAACATAAAACGAAGTTTCATCTTAAAAATCTTTGAACCAAAAATACGAAAAAAAACGGTAACTACTACAAACTTTTAGGTTCCTAACTATGTTATATTTTAAACCTAATTGTCATTAAGTCTAACTTACTCCATTATCAACCAATTTGAATATACCTATCATGCGTCGTTCCTTTATTTTTCTTGCTGAAGGGTTCGAAGAACTCGAGGCCATTTCCGTGATTGATGTCCTCCGTCGGGCCGGGATGGATATCAAATCTGTCTCCATCACAGGCAATCACGAAGTTACCGGAGCTCATGGTATCACTCTCAAAGCAGACATTATTTTTAAAGAAGCTGATTTCGAAGATGCTGAGTGGCTCATACTACCGGGCGGCATGCCAGGGGCAACAAATCTGCACATGTTTGACGCCCTGGGCGACCTATTGAAAATACACTACCACAAGGGCAAGATTGCAGCCATCTGCGCAGCCCCGGCCGTCGTCCTTGCTCCTCTCGGCATCCTCGACGGGAAAGAGGTCACATGCTATCCGGGATTTGAAAGCGCATGTAAATCCGCGGGGGCCAAGATGCGTGATGTCCCCGTATTGTCTCTCGAAAATCTCATCACAGGAAACGGCCCGAGCTCGGCTATTCGATTCGCTCTCGCGATAGTGGCAAACTCGATGGGGGACTCTGTCGCTCAACAGGTTGGCTCCGCTATGCTTTTCTACCCTAAAACGATGAATTTCTACTTCTAATTCTTGTATATGTAAAAACACTCCCGTCAGGTCCTCTCAAAAATCAAACCTGACGGGAGTGTTTTATTGTATTGATGCTTACTCTGTCAGCCTAATGACACGCACACCTATAAAATTACGATTTTTCTTCATGAATTCGGCGAGTGGGCGACTTGATATCTCGACGATGCCGTTAGTCGAAGAAGCATGAAGGAGATATGGTTCTCCCTCCACAAGAACGATTATTCCCATGTGTGCTACATCAAGATTTTTTATATTCGATACAAGAGCTACTATATCTCCTTCCCTAAAAGCTTGTTTGTTGGCTTTAAGGCCAAGGTCAACAGTCTTGATATACGGAAATTTATGGTTTCTGTATCCCTCTTCAGTACGGCGTATGCGTTGAAGATTGTCGTCATCATCAAGCGCATGATACCTGTCTCTGTTGGAACTCATGAAATCTAAGCTCTTCAATATGTAATTAGATCTGGGAAAGAGGGTTGTAGCATCATTTAGATTGCCGCGATAATGATTGTCGACAATCCATTCACTGATATAATGGAGCCTGGAAGGATAACCGTCGACCTCACCCCCACGATATCTGATCCGCCTGAGATTATAAACGAAGTCACGCCAAGACGAACGTCCCTCTCCTATGGTCAAAGACAGTGCTATTGCTGTCTCAACGAAAGTCGTACAATCAAGGCTGTCTGTACGTATAGTCAGCATCTCCGGATCAAGCTCGAGAGTATGCGCCGCGTATGGCCTGCCTATAAACTGACGGCCAAAGTATGCAGTACGTGCTTCAGGTGTGGAAAAAGTCCTACCCGAGGCGCTGTCGAGTATTTGGGAGATTACAGTAGTATCGTTAGCTTCATTGCCAAAACGCACTTCCTGCTGGGAATGTGCAGGGAATGACATCCCGACCACACAAAAGGTCAGCAAAACTTTCAGTATATTCATGAACGGGTGCATATGAGAATGGCTCCTATCACTCCAGGTACCCATGCACATAGTGTCAATGCAGTTACAAGCAGAATAGAACCGCAGCCTTTATCGACAACGGCAAGGGGTGGGAATATGATGCAAAGAATGGCGCGTAGGCACGACATGTGATAATTATTGAATATTTATTATGCGAAAATACAAATAAATATTGAAATGAGAACCTAAAAAAGACTTTTCAACAACTTTTGGCGATGAATTTCCATAAAGAAGCTGCCATAATGGCTTGTTTCATCTTGTCTTTCTCGAGTAGTTCGTATATTTGTCCACGATTTAAGAAGCGTACTGCAAGATCCTCGGTGGCATCAAGGTGTCTTTCGTTTACCGGCTCAACATCACGCGCGATAAAGCAATAAGCGAGGTTGTTCTGGCTCGATGGATTTGCACAGACAACGGTGTTCAACTCCCATTTGCCCTTGCCGTAGCCCGTTTCTTCCGCGAGCTCTCTTTTAGCGGCTTCGAGAGGAGTTTCGCCTGCTTCTGCAACTCCTGCGCACAGTTCTATAAATACATCATCGAGTCCTGGCCGGTATTGTTCTACCATAACAAAACGTCCTTCGCGGTCTATGGCAATGATATTGACCCAAGTGGGGTATTCCAGGATGTAGTATTCATTATTGATGCGGCCGTCGGGTAATTCATATGAATCAAGTCTTGCAGTCAGCCATGGACGGCGGAACAAATATTTGCTTGAGAGCAATTTCCACTTCTTCATTTAATCTTTGTCTTTAGATTTCAGCCATTCCTCACAAGTGAGTCTAAGTTCATCGTACCATTCATCTCCGAAACGTCTTCGGAGAGGATCTTCAAGGAATTGATAGACCCGAATTCCCCTGCTCCGGCCGAGAACCTCTGCTCCATGACATATCTTCCAACGATGATAGTTGGCGGCCGTAAATGTGGGATACTTTTTTAGGCGTATCGGATAGAGATGGCATGAGATTGGTTTATAGAAAGAAGTGCGACCTTTCCGATACGCACTTTCGAGAGCGCACATCCATTTGCCATCCTTGTCGAGAGCTGCAAAGACACAATTGCGACCTTCGACAAGAGAGGTGACCTCATCACCATCCTGGTCGATATAGCTCACACCGTTTTCTTCGATTTCTCTTTGAGCCGCCGGGAGAAGGTCACACCAGATTTCAGGCAGTATCTCCCTGATTTTGTCTGCCTCACCCTTCTCAAGAGGAGCACCAGCATCACCATCAAGACAACATTGTCCCTTGCATGCCTCGAGGTCACAGCAGAAGTATCGTTCTGCTATGTCCAGACTTACTAATATATCTTGTATCTGTAACATAGATCATATTTATTAATTGCCAGAACTGACAGCACTGATGCCAATCAGACGATCGTACCTTTCCTCGCGACGTCGGTGATATACTTTTATTAGATACTCATTGCTTGTCTGATAGTGATCTCCTTCGAAAGTCGAGGTGAAACCTCTTTTTGCTCCCGGGGGCACTGCGAGGTACTGATAATTGTAAGCTCCTTGCTTAAGAAGAATGGAGCGTTCATATTTGCCGGTATTATGGTTGTACTGCATCTGAGAATTGGGATCGAACCGACGCTGAACGAAGTCCCCGTCAAGGAAAATCATAGTGCCCGGTATTTCCGGACAATCGAGAGTAAAATGGACGATGCCATAGTCTGCATCCACGTTTGAATTGTCGGAATTATACTCTCTAATAAAATAACGGCCATGTTGTGTCTGGTCATAAGAATATGGGAGTTCTGGTCGTGGTTCATCGGTCTTCAGCACATAATGATAGTAGGGGCTGAAATATTCGATATAGTCGACCCCCATACCTGGATATTGGTTGGAAACTGTCTCCATTCGTCTGTATTCATTGCCGGCTTCAAAAATAAGCTCAGGCCTATGCTCGAAAAAAGCTTGCTTACCACTGACTCTCAAAGGCTGCTTAAAAGCCCGCTCCGAATCGAGACGCCCGTTTTGGCCGACAACTATAGTCATATCGTTGAAGATGTCCTCAATCTGGGCTCTTTCTGTATCTACTGCTATTTCGAGTTGCTGATGCTTGTCGTTATAGTCAATATCTGTGCTTGTTAGCACACGAGCAGAAATAGGCGCAGTCTGTTCGCTGACCATAAAGCGACATTGGAGAAGTATATTATCGGGGTCGTTTTCATTATAGACCCTCAAGAGATAATTACCGGAGATAGTAGGGGTAATCTGTTCGTTAGGAATATGAAAGGAATAATGTATATATCTGACAGTTGTTGCGCCCGAATACTGATAGTCTTCAATAACGCCCTCGTTAAAACCTTCGAGAAACTCGCTTTCAACAAGTCCGGAAGGACGCCATCTCGCATCGCAGTGTTCGAGACTATATCGAAGAAACTCTCTTTCCTCAGTCAAAATGTCGAAATCTATTGCAATCCGCCCTCCCGATTCCAGCGCTATCACCGGAGCTGCAAAATCATCATCCTCACAACGCACCTGAAGGGATTTGATCCGTTCGTCGAACACTCCGGTCATAGTGTCTTGCGACATTACCATCTGAGCACAATAAAGCACAAGAAAAGCAAGAATCAGTCTGCGCATGGCAACCATTTGATGGGTGTTATGTTGTGATCAATCAAATATTCATTAGCTTTCGTGAAATGGCGGTTACCGAAAAAGCCACGATGTGCGGACAAAGGTGAAGGATGAGGAGAAGTCAGCACAAGATGACGATTCCTGTCAATAATAGCACCTTTTCTTATAGCATAAGAGCCCCATAGAAGGAATACAAGGTTTTCTCGATTGTCGTTAAGCTGACGAACGACGGCATCTGTGAAAATTTCCCATCCATGACCGCTATGAGATGCTGCATGATGGGCATCGACAGTAAGTGTTGAGTTCAAAAGAAGTACACCTTGTTCTGCCAGATATTTAAGATCACCGCTCGCGGGACGATAGCCGGGGCAACCGCAGTCATCTGCCATTTCCTTGAAGATATTGACAAGCGAAGGAGGTATATCTATCCCATCGGCAACGGAAAAGCACAAACCGTTCGCCTGACCTGGACCGTGATAGGGATCTTGCCCTAAGATAACGACTTTGACTTTGTCGAAAGGGCAAGAATCGAATGCGGCAAAAATCTGTCGTCCCGGAGGATAGACAGGCCCGTTGGCATATCTTTCGTGAACAAATCGAGAAAGCTCCGAAAAATAATCTTTATCCCATTCGTTCTTAAGTGCTTCTTTCCAGCTTGTTTCTATCTTGACATTCATAATGACTACAAATTTAATGAAAAATTTGGGCACCTACAAAAAAAACGCTAACTTTGCAGTTCAAATTCGCACCCATAGTTCAATGGATAGAATAAAGGATTCCGGTTCCTTAGGTTAGGGTTCGATTCCCTATGGGTGTACAAAAAAAGACTGCGATCACAAGTCGCGGTCTTTTTTGAATCTTAAGGTCCAAAGAATCTATAGAGATGATTCGCAGAGAGCGGCCTTTGACAGTTCATCGATAAGGGCATCCGACAACAATGAGCCTATCAGTCTATAGCCCGGCGCAGTAAAATGGACACCGTCTCTCCCCAGGACTTTCGCCCCTTTCATCCGAGGTGCCGATCCTGTCCCACCCATAACCTCGTACAGGTCATAGAAGGCTATCCTGTTCTCCTTTGCGAAATCCTTTAAGATATTTCTTACTGTCAGCGTCTTGGCGTTTACTACTGTCCGGATGGTGCGACGTCTTCGTCCCTTACTCCTTCGGTAGATTTTTCTAAAGCATTCTGTAGGACTGACCATGAGGATTTGGGTTTCTGGATTATGTCTGCGGATGTTGTCGACAAGGTTCTCTATATCGTTTACAAATGTTTCTCCTTCGATTTTTCCAAAAGCTTCGTTAGTGCCAAGAGCGATAATCACGAGATCCGGATTCAATGAACTTATTCCGCTTCCGAATCGATCGACGTTGCTGTAAGATGAATAAGTTGCTCCATTGTTTCCTATAGAATGAAGGAAAGTACCTTTTCTGTTGTTTTGGAGTTCGAAACCGCCGTATGTTGTCTGCTGGTCGCCATTCAGTAAAAGCCGGACAGATGATTGTGGCGATTCGAGTTTTATGATGGAATCTCGATAGTTAAATTTCAAGTCATATCCCTCAGCCTTAACACCAGCTACTTCGGGCGTTAGGCCTCGATAATGCAGATATATTGAGCTGAAGGGCTCATCGCTTCTTATATCGATATGGTAATCATGTGTCTTTGGACATATGCCAATACCTGTAAATGGCATCTCTGTTGACCATGGCATTTTCAATAACTTGGAGGAGACAACTTCTTGGCCAAAAATGATGCTATAGTCAAGCGGTTGGTTTGTCCCTGCTTGCTTGAAAGGTATAATCAGACCTCTGCCCGCATTTCCATATCTTTCGGCGAGCCTTTTGCGAATTACAGACCCTCCGAGATCTGCCTGTATGTGAGAGTCTCCAAGATAGATGATTGAAAGAGTTCCGGCGCTGTCTTTTCTACTAAGCACCTTCCTTACATTCGTCCAGTCCGCTCCATTCATTTCTATCTCGTTAGAGTTCAGGTTAAGGAAGGGATATGAGGAATAATCCGGCTTAACATAAGTTTCAAGCTCTATCTCAGGATTGAGTCTCAGATCTGTTTGATCGATATCTTCATCTCCGTAAACAAGAATAGATGAAGCCAAAAAGGATATGAGGATTAACTTTCTGTAGTTCATTGTAGAGCATGCCTGAAAGATTCCATGAAAAGGTTGGCAAGCACTTTGCCTCCTGTATGATTGATGTGAACAAAGTCCGAATTGATCAGATGACGTTTGTTCCAGTCAATGACAGCTCCATCACCGCCCATAGCCTGTCGTGTATCCCAGAAATGGCTGCCTGTTCGTCGTGCTGCCTCGCGTTGCGCCTTGATCATGGCAGAACATGAAGGCATGGAGATCATGTCTGTGCCATTCTTTATTCCTCTGTCTCCGATACCAAGTAGAAGGATGTCAGCATTTGGGTAACAATTGCGCAGATTCTCGATAACTTTTGTCATGGCAACAGAGTATGAAGAATAATCAGTCTGTTCGGCACTGAGTACGTTTGTACCGTATTCGAGAATTAATAGGTCATAATCAATCGTGCCACGGATAGCCGAGGTAAGGAGCTTATTAGTCTTTCTCTGGGCTATACCTGAATTGCCACGCACGGACATACAGTCGACTTGAACACCAGATTGGCTATCCAGATAGACACCTAAACCAATTAAGCCAGAACCTCCAATCTCCACTTTGAAAACATCAGTCTTGCCATCGGTTGTGAGGATTTGAGGGAGAGGGGAGGGCTCAATACAGAAAGTCTCCGTACCAGAAGAAGTAGTCAGCTTTACAGAAGTACTGTCATGACAGAGAAAGACAAAAGAGCTTCTATCCCAAGATTCATTTCCGGGAAGGTGTCTCGTCGCTTTATATATTGATTGAGCTGGACCTTGGGCTACGTAATATTCATTGTTGATAAGCCTGATGGAATCTTTCGAACTCATTGTCCGAATATCATGAGCCTCCCAGCCGCTGTCACTCTGACGGACAGTCTTTCTAAATCCGGGAAAATCGCTATGCATATTCATATAGCCGACTCCGCTGCCTCCATACGCTTCCTGTAGCTGACTGCGGAGGTTTTGTGTAAAAATATCGCCTTCGATATAAGAATCGCCAAGCACCGCTATTCGGGCTCGACCGGATGCAAGGGCCCGCTTCAAATTCGGAAACGGTTCAGTTCCATAGCTTTCAATAAGTACTTTCCCATCTTCCACCGGTGCCTCTTGATATGTTGGACTAACGACCGGTTCCTCCTCCGGGGGAAGCACCATGGTATCTGACGGTTCTGTAGGAAGTATTTCATTGGCAACTTCATCAGTTTCGTCCATAAACTCTTCAAGCTCAGGATCAACCGGAATATCGGAGAGTGTATTGGATAAATGCCTGGTTGTATCGAGCTCGCTGAAGAGACTGAAATCCTTTATCCTATTGTTAGTCATACGACTCCATGGGAAAAAGGAGAGCAGTAGGAGCATGCCGAGAGCTATTGAGGCAACAATGAATAGATGACGACCCGATTCATTCATAGTGAGTTAATGACGAGAAAGCAACTTAAGCAAAGGAGCGGCCTTATGCTCAGTTTCGTTCCATTCGTCTTCTGGTATGGAAGATTCTGTTATACCACTACCTGTATATATGCACCAACGTCGTTCATCGAAATGAACGCACCGAAGAATCACATAAGATGTTTGAGATTTAGGACGATGCCCTGGAACTGTGATAGTGCCTGCATAGTATTTTCGAGGGCTTCTCTCGAATTGGCTTATTTCATTGACAGCAATATCCCGAGGCATTCCGCAGACAGCTGCTGTCGGATGAATCGCAGATTTAAGCCGTTCGAAAATATCAGGGTTTGCCTGTATTCTAATTGGCGTACAAAGATGCTCGATCTCAGCGTAAGAGAAATTTAGTCTTGGCTCTAAGCGAATATCTGCCGAAGGATCTGCTTTGAGGATATCTGCTGAGATATCGTTGACGACGAATTGATGCTCTTCGATGTTCTTTTCGCTCCAAGGTTCGTTTTCCAATCTCTTAGTCCTTGTACCGGCAAGCGCACGGGTTAAATATACTCCATCCCCTTCGGTTGTAAGCAGGAGTTCAGGTGTGGCACCCATCCACCAAGAAGAATGAGGATGATAGAAGAGGAAACAGAACATATCCGGGAATAGGTTGAAATAATCTTCTGCCATTTTTCTCGGTTCAAAGTTGGAAAATGCGCCCACTATTGTCCGTTGGATCACTGTTTTACCATGTCTTCCGGCAAGTATGGGAATAAGTTGCCCTACAGACTGGATATAATCTTCTTTTTCTGTTCCCTTCTCATCTACCGACACTTCCTTCCGATATTGAGAAAACATCCACGGTTCTACCTTTGCTTTACCAAAAGTAATAGCTCCGTCATCGCTCAGCCCATCACACGAGAGCCTGTGGACAATGTCCTCGCCAGGAAGACGATACAGCAGGAATGGTTCGGTCATTGCTCAACACGGCCATACAGGTCGAACTCTTCGGTGCCGGTGATTCTTACCTTATAGACTTCTCCAATTACAAGCTTGGTGTCTTTTGGCATGAAGACGCAGCAGTCAACCTCGGGAGAATCATACTCGGTACGCCCTATATAGAAATCATTGTTCTCTTCATCAATGATAACTCTCAGGGTTTCTCCTATTTTGTTGTCTGCTATTTCAAATGCGATATCCTGCTGGACTTGCATAAGTTTCTGTAGCCGATTCTGTTTCAGATTATTGGGGATAGCATCGTGATAATGTAAGGAAGCATAAGTATCATCTTCTTCGCAATATGCGAAAGCGCCCATGCGTTCGAAACGTTGTTCCTTAACAAAATCGACAAGTTTTTCGAAGGCGGCATCGTCCTCTCCAGGGAAACCTACCATAAGAGTTGTCCGGATATGTATTCCCGGGACTTCCTTACGTATTCGAGCAAGGAGCGAACGCGTCTCTTCAGCTGTGATATGCCGTCTCATATTGGATAGCACGGTGTCATCGATGTGTTGCAATGCTATATCGAGATATTTGCATATATTGTCCCTTGATGCCATTACGGGGAGAATACCATAGGGGAAGTCCGAAGGATAGGCATAGTGCAATCTTATCATCTCGACACCCTTGATGTCAGAAATATTTTCAAGGAGTTCTGCAAGGCGTGATTTATTACCCTTGAGGTCTTTGCCATATTCCGACAAGTCCTGTGCTATGATATTAAATTCCTTTACACCTTCGTCGACGAGTTCCTTAACTTCTGTGCATATTTCTTCGACAGGACGCGATTTATGTCTGCCTGTAATAAGGGGAATGGCGCAGAAAGCGCAGAACCGGTTGCATCCTTCGGATATTTTGAGAAATGTATAGTGTCCCGGTGTCGAAAGTTTTCTTTCCCACGGTTTTGTCCTTAGTTGGTTTTCATGCCCTGAGATGACATCGACCAAAGCAGGCCAGTCGAATTTGCCATATAGGCCGTCTACCTCGGGAAGTTCTTCCTTCAATTCCTTACGGTAGCGTTGGGACAGGCATCCCATGACATAAAGACCTTTTATTTTATTTGCTTGTTTTGCGGCTATGCCTTCCATGATTTTATCGATGGATTCTTCCTTGGCATCCCCTATGAACCCGCATGTATTGACAACGACATAGTCACAGTGTTCGGCATTGTCGAAGTTCACATCGAAACCAGCTTCATCGAACATCTTGGCAAGACGTTCGCTATCGACGAGATTCTTCGAACACCCCATGCAAATTATGCATACCGACGCCCTCCGAGCTTTGTTCTTCTTCTCCATCAATGGTTGCCAAAGAGGGATTCTACAAAAGCCCGCTTGTCAAAGAGCTGGAGGTCTTCAATACGCTCACCGATGCCTATGTATTTCACTGGAATCTGGAACTGGTCGCTGATACCTATCACCACGCCTCCCCGTGCGGTACCGTCAAGCTTAGTTATGGCGAGATCTGTGACTTGTGTCGCGGCAGAGAACTGACGAGCCTGCTCGAATGCGTTCTGGCCTGTCGAACCGTCGAGTACAAGGAGCACCTCGTGTGGAGCTCCGGGAACGACTTTCTCCATTACGCGTTTTATTTTGGTGAGTTCGTCCATCAATCCTTTCTTGTTGTGAAGACGGCCGGCAGTATCGATAATGACGACATCAACATTATTTGCAACAGCTGAAGAGAGGGTATCAAATGCCACCGCGGCGGCATCAGAGCCAAGCTGCTGCTTGATAACGGGTACATCAGCCCTCCTTCCCCATTCGTCGAGCTGCTCGACAGCAGCGGCTCGGAAGGTATCTGCGGCACCTAACAAGACCTTGTTCCCTGCTTTCTTGTATTGGTAAGCAAGTTTTCCTATAGTCGTGGTCTTACCGACACCATTCACGCCTACTACCATGATGACGTATGGTTTCTTGGCGGCAGGTGGCATGAATTGCCCAGACGAAAGATTAGTAGGATTCTCGGCCAAAAGTTCTGTAATCTCCTGACACAAAAGATCGTTGAGCTCTTCCATGTTGACGTATTTGTCACGGGCAACCCGTGCCTGAATACGGTCTATGATTTTAAGAGTCGTTTCGGCACCAACGTCGCTTGTAATAAAAATTTCCTCAAGTTCGTCGAGGAAATCGTCATCAATGGTCTTTCGACCGGCGAATGCACGACGAAGCTTGCTGAATACTCCTTCTTTGGTCTTTTGAAGCCCACGGTCGAGGTCCTGTTTCTTGTCTTTGCTGAAGAAATCGAAAAATCCCATATATTCTTTGTTTTGCAGGTGCAAATTTACAAATAAAGGATGACTTTCAGTATCGGCAGAATAAAAAAAGCAGATAAAGCCATAAACTTAGTGGCGGTCAAAGATCTTCGAAAATCATCATGTAGGAAGCTTCGAATGTATCTCCGGGCTGTATTGTGTTTGTATATTCTCTTTCAGAGAAATCCCCTTTGAAACCGACACGATCACATCTTCCCCACCAGGGTTCGATGCAAACAAATGGTGCATCAGGCTTAGGCGACCATAGTCCGACCAATGGAGCCTTGAAAAGTACAGACAGATACGGTTTTTTGTCCTTGCCCAGCATAGAAACACGTCCGACCTGACGATCGGCGATTATAAGTGCATCATGACCAAAAGTCTTGGCATCGACAGGAAGCATATTGTCGGAATCAAGAACTATGTCTTTTAAACTGGATCCCACGCAACCTTTCTCTTCTATAATCTGTGTTTTAAGGTTTGTTCTGCCAAAGGAAAAATAGGCATGGACGTCATCAGAGGAATTGAAAGCAGGGTAGTTGAAAGCAGGATGAGCTCCGATATGGAAAGACATCGGCTTATCATCGAGATTTCTAACCTTCCACATCACTTCTATTCGTTCACCGTTCAGGCGGTATCCTATTTCAAGACGGAATCGGCGAGGGTAGAGGGCAAGAGTCTTATCACTGTACTCGAGCCCGAACCATGCTTCGTCCTCTGGGCAGTCGCTGATTACTTCGAAGTCATTATCGCGGGCAAAGCCATGCTGGCCGAGGTGGTATTCGCAACCGTCCATCTTGAACGTGCCGTTCCATACGGATCCGACTAAAGGAAAAAGTACCGGCGAACGACGGCCCCAGTATTTCTTGTCGCCATGCCAAAGGTATTGGTACTGAGTGCGGTTGTTCTCAATGCTTTGTATTTCTGCACCGAAACTATCGATGGTGACGGTTAGCAAATCGTTCTTTAATGTCTGTATCATCCTTCATTAAATATTTAATTAAGTTGCTATGGTAGCTTTCTGACACAAAAGTACAAAAAACAAAGCATCAAATAGGCTTCACTATCTGTAATTTTTTGAGTGCTGACATGAATTTCGCAGTAAATATGTCCGCGCCTGAATTGTTTAAGTGAGATACGTCAGCAAATAAAGCCGGATTAGTCGTAATTTCTGTATCTGTGTAGAAGTCAAGAATCTCAAGTTCGTTTTTCTGCGCAAATGATCTGAACTCATCGTATATTTTAGAGCTTCCTGCTCTGTACCATGGCGAAAACGATATTACAAGTTTTATGTTATTCTTTTGGCAAAGATTTACAAATCGTTGGAAATAATTTAGTTTCAGCTCCGACCATTGAGCCGGTTTGCTATGGTCTGTGCGATCGGTCTCAACCGTCATTGTTTCATAGATTGGTTTGTAACCGTTATATGCCAATTCCTGACGAGGCTTGATATTGTCGGAAAGCATCTGAAGAAAAAACCTGTTATACCGGTACAGGTTTGACAGCATCTTATATTTTTCCATAGAATCAACATCTTGAAATATCTCAGGGATGCCGGGATGGTCATACCATCGTCTCAGCCACTGGAGATACTTGGAATAGTCGTCTTCCTCCATATCGAACGAAGGGATTACATCATAGATGATTATGCTCGGTTTATACCTACGGGTAATATCCAGTAATCGGCCATAATTAAAAATAATACCATTTCCGTCTACACCGCAGTTGTATGCAGCCAGGCCAAGTGAGTCCTCTATTATCTTTGGATTGAAATGATGAATCGCACGTGAAGAGCCGAAAACGACAACAGAGTCTGCCATTTTCTCGGTAATATAATAATGGTTGTAGGTGTCTCCACCCTTGGCATGACTGTTTAGATACCTCGCCCCGACACCGAATACTAAATCGATAATAAAAATGAGGGAGAAGAATAACCCTACATAGATCAAGAATTTTTTCATCTCTAAAAGTTAACATAAATGAAAGAACCGGCATCGAGCACACCGATACAGAGGATTACCGCAAATAGGGATATGTATATAAGCCATCTCGCCCAAGAACTATCAAGCCACTTAGTCTTTTCTTTGAGATATTCTGCACGGAGATCGGCTGCAAAAACAGAAAAGAGGGCCAGGAATGTTATCATCTTGTCGCTGTTGGAGGCCTTATACATGAAAGGCTGTGATGTATGGTCCGAAAAAATGCGTACAATGAACTCCCAGGCATCCCCGAGAGTTGGCATCCTGAAGAAAACCCAGGCAACGGTAACTATCGCAAATGTGATGATTATTCTCAAAGGCTTGGCCTTTAAGAGCCATTTTTTACCGGCATGCCGCCCCTTGGGGTCAAGGCCCAATGCTTTCTCGCCGATCTGAGCCGCACCATGCAAACCACCCCAGACAATAAACGTATAACTGGCTCCATGCCAGAGACCTGATACAAGGAAAGTAATGAGGATGTTGGCATATTGGCGTGGTTTGGAACATCGGCTGCCGCCTAAAGGTATATAGACATATTCAGTGAGCCAACGTGTGAGAGATATATGCCATCGTCTCCAGAATTCCGTAATGCTGTCAGCCAGATAAGGTCGTCGAAAATTGTTGACGAGATGAAAACCGAGCGTTTCCGCGATACCTATAGCCATTAAAGAATATCCCGCGAAGTCTCCATAGATCTGAAGAGTGAAAAGGATTGCGGCAACTGCACAATTGAAGCCTGAGAAATGTTGATAATTGTTCATCACCGTATCTACATAAAGCCCTAAGTTATCGGCGACTACACATTTGAGAAAAACGCCCCATAAAATCCATTTTAATCCCTGTACTCCGTTATGAAAAACAAACTTTTTTTCGGACTTGATTTGAGGTAACAGTTCGGATGCTTTAGATATAGGGCCGCTGGCCGTCTGCGGGAAGAAGGAGCAGAAAAGCATGTAGTCCACGATGCTTCTTTCGGGCTGTTCCTTTTTACGGTAGACATCGAAATAATATCCCAATGCCTGAAAGGTAAAGAATGATATACCTACAGGTACTGCCCAGTTAAGTCCCGGTATCTCGTAATGTAAGCCCATATTGCCAAGTATGTCGAATACCACACCATTGATGAAATTGTAATATTTGAAAACCAAAAGTGGAAGAAGGGAAAGAAATGAAAAAGAAACACCGGCTATCTTCCTTTGGCGCGTTAGCCTCTCAGCTATTTTGGCCTTTTCAGCACAAGAAATCCGGACATCGAGAGTCCCGACTATGCGTGCGCCAAAATAAGTGACTAAAGTCACCAAAAGAAGCACGAGTGCGAAGGACGGCTGCCAGTTCATGTACAGGGCGTAGCTTACAACTACGAGAAATAGTTTTCTAAGCCGATGGCACTTACTCGGAATTATCCAATATAATGAGAAAATCAGAGTGAATACTATCCAGAATTTAAAGCTGTTGAAAAGCATATGTTTTTAAAGCATGGATGATTGTTTATTTTGCGACATATAGTTCAGCATGCCTTAAGCAATTTGAAATCTCCCCACAAAATTACGAAAATTTGAAGCATAGCCAATAATACGTACAATCTTTCTTATGCTTCTCTGTTCTTTCTTGAATCTACACGCGGAATTTTTTAAGTAAATGCTTGGAGTTGATGGGAAAATTTGGTAATTTTGCACGATTTTAGGTATGAAGTACATTATCAACAACTGCCTGGAACGATTTATTACGGTTTAGACGGGTTCTAAATGGTACAAAAAAGGACAAAACGAATATCTATACTTGGCGCACGCTTAACATCAGTGATAAGTGTGGCGTTGGTCTTATTGCTTCTTGGAGCTGCCTCGATGGCGGGTCTTGTAGCAAAAAATATCAACGACGAAGTGCGCCGCAATTTCGGATTTGTAGTGAAAATGAGCCGGACAAGCACACAAGAAGATTTAGTTGGTGTTCGCTCGGCCCTGAAGCATACTGCAGTGCGGGGTTATGAATATATTTCTCCAGACTCAATTCTTAAGGAAGAGAAATCCTATTTTGGAGATGATTTCGCGAGACTTCTTGATGAGAATCCATACAATCCCGAATTCGAAGTGAAAGTTAATCCAAGTTATTCCGCGGCGGACAGCATCGTAGCTTTAACAGGAATGTTTAAGAAACTACCAGGTGTGGAGGAAGTCATTTCGGAGAATGCGGTCATACAGGGTGTCGATTCGACGCTTAGGCGCATGAGTTTCATTTTTCTTCTGGCATCCGCAGTCCTTTTGCTTGTATCGATTGCATTGATTAATAATACTGTTAGTCTATCGGTCTATAGCCGACGATTCGTAATCCATACAATGAAACTTGTAGGAGCAACTCCTGGCTTTATCCGAAAGCCATTCATAATTGCAGGGATATATAATGGTCTTGTTGCCGGTGTAATTTCTTCAGCCTTACTTGCATCATTGAGGGTATATCTTCAAACCATAGACCCTTTAGTAGAATCAGCTCTTCCATGGGTTTCTATGGCGGTAATATTCTTATTCCTGGTCGCTATAGGAGCTGGGGTATGCGTAGCTACTGCAGCCTTTGCTGCAAATCGATATTTGAATGCAAGTTACGACGAGATGTACTTAAAATAGAGAATTCATATGGAAAACAAAAATAGTGAAAGTATCAATGCAACTTCAAATGAGAAGTTGCTGCCTCTCGAAAAGAAAAACTTTATCGCCATGGCCATAGCCGGAGCTATGATCGTAGTCGGCTTCCTGCTCATGCTTGGAGGCAGTTCGACAACAGATGAATTCAATCCGGATATCTTCAGCACCAGACGTATCGTTGTAGGTCCGTGTATCGCTTTTCTTGGATACGTCGCCATGGCAGCTGCTATAATAATAAAGTTCAAAAAATAACAATCTACGGTTCCCGAAACTAATAACTTATTATTCTTTTGGATACATTAGACGCGCTCATACTTGGCATAGTACAAGGTCTTGCCGAGTATCTACCAATCAGTTCTTCTGGCCACCTGGAGATTTTTCGAGAAATCCTTGGCCTCAATCTATCTGGAGCCGATAGTCTCCAGTTCGATGTCATACTTCATGTGGCAACCGTTCTTAGTACAATAGTTATTCTTTGGAAAGAATTTTGGCCTCTCTGCGTATCGTTCTTCACATTCAAACGTGACGAACGATTCTGGTATGTCTGCAAAATTCTTGTTTCTTGTGTTCCTATTGGTATAGTCGGAATATTTTTCAAGGATACTATCGAAACTTTCTTCGGACAGGAACTTACACTTGTCGGTTATTGTCTTCTTGCCACAGCCTTACTGTTGACTTTCTCCTATTACTTCCGCACCAAGCCTTTAGATAATCATGCGGTCGGAGCATACCATCCGAGAAAGATAAGCTATATCGATGCTTTTGTGATTGGTTGTGCACAGGCTGTCGCCGTTTTGCCCGGACTTTCACGTTCGGGTACTACAATTGCAACCGGCATTCTTATCGGGGACAGAAGGGAAGAAGTGGCGCGATTCTCATTCCTTATGGTTATTATTCCCATCCTTGGTGAAGCACTACTTGACCTTAAGGACATCTTAAGCATTGATGCTATTGATGCAGCCGCCGGTGTCCCCGACGCACCTGTAGGATTGATAACGATGCTTGTCGGATTCCTTTCATCGTTTATAGTGGGATGCCTGGCTTGTAAATGGATGCTTTCTATCGTCAAGAAAGGCAAACTTATCTGGTTCGCTCTTTATTGCGTAATCGTATCATTAATCTGCCTTGCTAAAGGATACGGACTTTTCTAAAAATGAATTTCATAGACGGTGAAATATTAGCAATAGACAAGCCTCTTGGTTGGACATCGTTCGACGCGGTCAAAAGACTGCGTGGAGAGCTTTCACGACGACTTGGACTGAAGAAGATAAAAGTAGGTCACGCCGGCACGCTCGACCCCCTTGCAACCGGAGTCATGATTATCTGCACGGGACGAGCGACCAAACGCATCGACGAGCTCCAGGCCGGCGTAAAAGAATATATCGCTACCATCGCTCTGGGAGCGACGACACCATCGTTTGATCTCGAGACTGAAATAGATGCCACATATCCTACAGATCATATCACTGAAGAACTTGTCCGGGAAAAACTCTCCATGTTTCATGGTCTTATCGAACAAGTTCCTCCAACATTCAGTGCATGCAAGGTTGATGGTAAAAGAGCCTATGAATATGCCCGTAAAGGACGTGAGATTGAGCTTAAGCCAAAGATTCTTGTCATAGATGAGATAGAACTCCTCTCGTATGCCCCAGCTGAGATAAAAATACGTACAGTATGCAGTAAAGGGACTTATATACGAGCCCTTGCACGTGACATAGGCGTAGCATTGGGGACTGGAGCTCACCTGACAGAACTGCAACGTACAAGAGTAGGGCAGTATGCAATCAAAGATTGCCTGTCCATTCCCGATGCCTGCAAACTCATACGAGAGACCCCTATAGAAGTCCCTGAAGAAATAGAACCATAAAACACATCCGTAAGAATATACAATAATATAGATGAAACTTTCCCAGTTCAAATTCCATCTTCCAGAAAACTTGATAGCAGCACATCCCGTGGTGGACCGAGATGACTGCCGTATGATGGTTGTCAACCGCAAGACCGGAGAAATCACACATCATATATTCAAAGATATAATCGATTACTTCGATGACGGCGATGTAATGATATTCAACAACACACGCGTCTTCCCGGCTCTTCTTTATGGCAACAAAGAGAAAACTGGAGCCAAGATCGAAGTCTTCCTCCTGCGCGAACTTAATGCCGACAATAAACTTTGGGATGTGCTTGTAGAACCAGCACGTAAGATCCGCATCGGTAATAAGCTTTACTTCGGCAACGATGAATCCATGGTAGCTGAGGTGATAGACAATACGACATCCCGAGGTCGTACTCTCCGTTTTCTATATGACGGTCCGCATGATGAATTCAAAACTGCCCTTTATTCCTTGGGCATGACTCCTCTCCCCCCCTATATGAAGCGGGAGCCTGAAGCAACTGATGCCGATGATTACCAGTGTATCTTCGCCGAAAAAGAAGGTGCTGTAGTTGCTCCGGCTGCAGGTCTTCATTTCTCGCGCAGCTTGCTGACACGTCTTCAAATCAAGGGCGTGAAGAAAGCATTCGTGACCGTCCACAACGGACTTGGAGCTTTCCGGGAGATTGATGTGGAGGATCTAACGAAACACCGCATGGATTCTGAACAAATGGAAGCCAATCAAGAACTTGTCGATACCGTCAACAAAGCCAAAGACAATAACAAGCGTGTGTGTGCAATCGGCACATCCGTGCTCCGTGCTATCGCTACTGCCGACAGCATGGGCGGTCATATGAAGACATATGAAGGATGGACCAACAAATTTATCTTCCCTCCCTATGATTTCACAGTATGCACAAATCTGGTGACCAATTTCCATATGCCTTATTCAACGATGCTCATGATGGTTGCTGCTTTTGGGGGCTATGAGCTCGTGATGAAGGCATATAAGATAGCTGTTGAAGAAGGTTATCGATTCGGTTGCTACGGTGACGCAATGCTAATTATCTAAGTAGTTCAGATATAATCATTCTCTTTAAATCTTCCTTTTTTATACCCCATCGAGGGGCGACGAGGAGCTTTGAAGGAGACTGTGCGACGAATCGTTCGATCGCAATATCTCTACGTAGTTCGCGAACAAGGCATGCACATAAGGTTGCATACTCTTTTGGCGAAAATATCTTTAATGCTATGGCACCTGAGGAAACCATCTTTTCAAGAGGTGTCCCTCGTAGAATCTGTAGCTGATGAAATTTTACGGTCGAAACAGGCAAGTCGTTTACAAGACGAACTGTTTCGACCATTTTATCTATGTCCTCGCCCGGCAAACCAAGCATAAGGTGTAGCCCTACCGGGAATCCATAGGAATCAAGGCGCCAAGCTGCGTCTACAGTCTGTTCCCAAGTATGGCATCTGTTGAGGAGTGCGAGAGTTTCATTGTGAGCTGTTTCAGCGCCTAATTCGAAGATAACCACCGTTTGATATTTATCGCGAATGTCAGCGATATGCTCCAATATATTTTCAGGGAGACAGTCTGGCCGAGTGGATATAACTAAGCCGACGATGCCCTCTGCATCCAGTGCATCCTTGCACATATTGATGAATCGATTCTCATCAGCATAGGTTGAAGTAAACGATTGGAAATACGCCAAATAGTTCATCTTGGTATATTTCCTTGAAAAGAAAGCTTTGCCACGTTCTATCTGCTGAGTTACCGGCAATAAGCGTTTGGCGAAGTCGGGACTGAAGGAATCGTTGCGACAGTAAATGCATCCGCCGTAGCCTAAAGAACCGTCCCTGTTAGGGCAAGTGGATATGACATCTATAGGAAGCTTCTGGACCTTCCCTTTGAAATAACGCTCTAAGAAAGAAGAGTATTCCGTATATAAATTCATCGCCAACTGCTTGTCCTTGACAGCAACAGTGCATCAAGAGTGACAATCGCCGCCATTGCTTCAACAACCGGCAACGCTCGTGGAACTACGCATGTATCATGCCTGCCTGAAACTTCTATTGTAATTTTTTCACTCTTGTCATTGATTGTTTCTACAGGACGTCTGAGGGTAGCAACAGGTTTAAAAACGACACGGAAATTAATTTCTTCACCTGTAGTTATACCACCAAGGATACCTCCGGATACATTCTCAAATGTATGGAGCCCGGCTGAGTCGAACGACAAAGGCTTATCAAGAAGCTCGGTTCCATGTTTACTTGCGTTCTCGAAGCCGGAGCCATAGTCAAAACCTTTTACGGCATTGATACTCATCATAGCCGATGCGAGAAGACCTTGAAACTTGCCATAGACTGGTTCTCCAAGCCCTACAGGAATTCCGGAAATACGACATGAGACAATGCCGCCGACGCTGTCTGCGGAAGCCCTGGCTGATTCGATTTCTTCCTTCATCATATCGTCGTCTGTAGCATTCCCTATCTGCGTTATACTGGTAGTGATGACTATACCTTTTGAAAACAGAGCCTGCTTACAAATCGCCCCTGCGACGACACGAACCGCGGTCTCACGTGCGGAGGCTCGACCGCCTCCTCTATAATCGCGGATGCCATACTTAGCCTGATAAGTATAGTCGGCATGACCCGGTCGGAAGGTGTGTTCAAGTTGCTGGTAATCTTCCGATCGTACGTCTTTGTTGCGGATTATGAAGCCTATGGGGGTACCCAAGCTTACACCTTTATAGATCCCTGAAAGAAATTCAACTTCATCATCCTCTTTTCGTGGGGAGGTGAGGGGATCACCCCCCGGGCGACGACGCGACATTTCGCGTCGTATCGCTTCGAAATCTATTATAATTCCCGACGGATAGCCATCAATGACACCCCCAATGGCAGGTCCGTGGCTCTCTCCGAAACTTGTTAAGCGTAGGATATTCCCGAAAGTATTCATTTTGTAATATTAGCCAAAGAACCCCTCGCAGCCTCAATGAGAGCATTCGGATCAATCTTTATCTGTAGACCGCGCATTCCGGCACTGACATAGATATGCCCGAAATCTGTTGCAGTTGAATGGAAGAAGGTAGGAAATGGCTTTTTCATCCCGATAGGAGAACATCCTCCCCGAATATAACCCGTGGTTGGCAATAACTCCTTCATGGGAATCATCTCTGCTTTCTTGTTACCCGAAACTGAGGCTGCTTTTTTGAGGTCAACTTCACAATTGCCGGGAATGACACATACGAAATAGCCGTTCCGGTCTCCATGAAGGACGAGAGTCTTGAACACCATATTGACATCTTCTCCGAGAGCATCGGCAACATGCTGCGCGTCAAGATGTTCCTCATCTACCGGATAAGGAACAGTCTCGAACTTCAAGCCGGCTTTTTCGAGAAGCCTAACAGCATTGGTTTTTGTCTGTTTAGACATGCTATTCGTTAATAAGAAGGTATCTTTCAGCATCCAGCGCGGCCTTACATCCTGATCCGGCAGCCGTGACGGCTTGCATATAGTTAGGATCGGCAACATCACCGGCAGCAAATACGCCATCTATACTGGTACGTGTCGAAGAGCCTTTGGTTTTGATATAGCCTTGTTCGTCGAGCTCTATTGAACCCCGGAATAAATCTGTATTTGGTTTATGCCCAATTGCAAGGAAAAAACCATCTACAGCTATTTCTGATATTTTCTCCTTCTCAGTACCCTTATTAGAAACGATTGTGGCTCCTTCGAGTAAATCCTGACCATTAAGACCTAAAGTTTGAGTATTGAAGAGGACTTCGATATTAGAACAGCCGGCAACCTTATTCTGCATATACTTGGAAGCACGTAGTACATCCCTGCGTACTATCATATATACTTTAGAACAAAGTGTTGCAAGATATAGAGCTTCTTCACAAGCAGTATCACCGCCACCGACTACAGCAACGGGACGATTGCGGAAGAAGAAGCCATCGCATGTCGCACAAGCAGACACACCCAGGCCCTTGAATCTTTCCTCATCCGGAAGGCCGAGATATCGAGCCGAGGCACCTGTGCAGATGATAACAGCGTCGGCGATAATAGTGGCTTGGGAACCTACGGTTATAATGAAAGGCCGCTTTGAGAAATCTACTTTAGTAACTTCTCCCGAGACAAATTTGACTCCGAAACGTTCTGCCTGTGCCTTGAAGTCCTCCATCATCTTAGGCCCGGATATACCTGCGGGGTAACCTGGAAAGTTTTCGATATCGGTTGTTGTTGTGAGCTGGCCGCCCGGCTGATATCCTTCGACCAACACTGGTTTTAGGTTAGCACGTCCCGAATATATAGCAGCAGTGTATCCGGCAGGTCCGGCACCTATAATAAGACATTTGGTCTTCAGTTCTTCCATATTGTTGTGTTTATATAATTATCTAAGATCAATTATTTCTTTGGCAGGATATTTTTTCGGGTCATAGTTGAAAGTCGATTCCGGTTTCTTTGACCCTCCATTTATATTATTGACAACAACGCTGATAGAACGTGAGTCATCAAAATTGACAACAATAGAAGAGGGTAGAAATGTCTTGGCATCGATTAATACGACTATTTTGTCTATAGTTGTATCCTTGGACTTAGGAGTCATTTCGACTCTATACTGTCCTGAGTTATCCTTCAATCGACGGAGAGAGTAGTACTTTTCATGAGCGCTTAGAATCGAAAAAGGGTTAGAAACCATAAGTTCGGTCGCATCTGGTTCGGATATGTTGACTTCTCCGCTGCTATGCAGAAATGTCCACTGTGTCTTACCGTTATACCAAACATTGAGCTGCGGTGTGGAAAGTGTGAACTTGGATCCCACAATCACAGCTGAACCATGGACAGCACCCTCTCCTACATTAATTGTGAAAAAAGCCTCAATCGAAGGTTTCGAAAGAGCCGCTTCTCTCATCTTGCCCAGAATAGCATTTGCTGAGAGGTTCTCGGCCTGGAGAATTGGAAGACAGCAGGATAAAAAAGCCACCATCAAAGTCCAGCGACGAAAATTAGTTGTATTCATAATTGGTTGCATGTTTGAATAACGGACAGTCTCGATTAAGGGTTCATTCGAATAACCTCGCCACTTCATCCGGCGTCATGAGAACTTGACGGGGTTTAGCTCCATTGGCCGGACCTACAATACCCATAGCTTGCATCTGGTCCATGAATCTGCCGGCCTTGTTGAAACCGATTTCGAAACGACGTTGCATCATGGTAATGGAGGCCTGAGACTGGGAAGCAATAAATAGGGCACATTTGCGGAACTCATCGGTAGTTGCGCCGATTTCAGCTGTGCCTTCAGAAGCACCATCGGCAGAGGGTGCTTCCGGAAGCATGTATGGCTCTACAAAACCAGGCTGCTCGGATATATACCCGCAGATTGCCTCGATTTCTTCCGTGTCCACAAAGGCACACTGTACGCGTTCTATAGATCCGTCAATCAAAGTCAACATATCTCCGCGCCCTATAAGTCTCTGGGCACCAGGACGGTCAAGGATTGTCTTACTGTCGATGCCTTGAGTTGTCTTGAAGGCTATACGGGCCGGGAAGTTCGCTTTGATAGGACCGGTTATGATATCTGTCGAAGGTCGCTGGGTTGCGATTATCATATGCATGCCTACGGCACGTGCTTTCTGTGCGATTCGGCAGATCGGAACGGAAACATCCTTTCCTGCTGTCATAATCAAATCTGCAAACTCGTCGACAATCATGACAATGTAGGGCATGTAACGGTGGCCTTTTTCAGGATTCAGCTTACGGGCGAGGAACCGTTCATTGTAAGCCTCCATACTTCGTACTCCGGCATCGCTGAGAAGTTCATAACGATTATCCATTTCCACGCATAGAGAATTCAAAGTCGCTATAGCTTTCTGTGGATCTGTAATTACGGCTCTTTCTTCATCCGGTATCTTGGCCAGATACTGGTTGGCTATTTTCTGGTAAAGAGTGAACTCGACCATTTTCGGGTCGATGAGGACAAATTTCAGCTCATCGGGGTGCTTTGAATAGAGCAGAGATGTGATGATACAGTTGAGACCTACGGATTTGCCTTGACCCGTGGCACCAGCGACAAGTAGATGAGGCATCTTCGCAAGGTCCTTCAGATAGATATCATTAGAAATAGTGGATCCCAGAGCAATAGGAAGCCGTTTGTCATTGTTCTGGAATACCTTGGATTCTATAACCTTACGCATCGATACTATCTGTGGCTTCTGATTGGGTACTTCGATACCTATAGTCCCCTTACCGGGCATCGGCGCGATTATACGGATGCCAAGAGCGGCAAGGCTCATGGCTATATCGTCCTCAAGGCTTCGTATCTTGGCAATTTTCGTACCGGCTTCAGGCACAATTTCGTAGAGTGTGACAGTTGGACCTATTGTTGCCTCAATCCTGATTATCTCAATGTTATAGCTTCGCAGAGCATTTACAATAAGGGCTTTATTGGCTGCTTGTTCTTGTTCATTGACAATGAAAGTGTTTGGTCTGTCAATGAGAAGATCGACAGACGGGAACTTGTAAGAAGAATGAGCTGCATGCTGGTCGTATGGCTTGTCTAGACCGATATGATCACCGTCGGCAATCACATATTTGTCTTCTACTGATTCAGACGATGGATTTCGAATAATCATCTCGGGCTCGCCTGGTGTAGAAATAGACGTAACGGTTTCTTCTTCAGCTGTCTCGACTAAAGATTCACTGACAGGAACAACAGTTTTTATCTCGGGAAAGACCTTCAAAACAGTATCTGGCTCGTTGTCTTCTCCAAAGACATCTATATCTGGAGACGGAATTGTCTCTTCCTTAGTCTCTTCTGATACCCCGGAGAATTGATTCGGCTCATCAACCTCCTTGTCTGCAATGTCAAATTCAGAATCATGATTTCCTTCATGCACATCTTCATTTTCATCCTTGAACAATTCCCCTCCAATATTTTCTTCTATCGTAGAGCGATTTTGAACAGTCTTACGAGTCTTCCGCAGACACTTGGCCATAAAAGCCATAAAAACCTTAAGAGGATTGAGAAAGACTGCTATCAGAATAACCAAAAGAGCTACAGTAATACAGTATGCTCCGAGTGCTCCGGTATATTCCATCAGCAATGTATTGATATAATAACCATGTTCACCTCCGAGATGGAAATACGCTTCTCTATTGTAGGTCAAGAGTCCGATGATGATAGATACCGCAACTGCTGTAAACAGACAGCGGAATGAGAGAGACCAGAAACGGCATCTGCGCACATGCATCGTGGCCAAGCCAATCATAAAGAGATAGAAAGCAAGTGCAAATGCACCTAATCCAAAACCTTTAACCAGCAACAGTTCGGCTAATTTGGCCCCTCCTGCAGAGCCTGCGTTGGCCACATCGTCACCCGACTGAACAATTTCGGTAATTGTTCGATCATGTATCACGCTTTGGTCGATGGCACTATTGAATATGAATGATATGCAGCATACGGTCATCGCAAAAGCAATCAGGCAAAGTATTATGCCTACTGCAAGATGTGTTCTGTAATCTTTTAGAAAAGAGATGAAGTTGTAGTCTTGTGACGTAGATTTTTTCCCTTTTGGACGCCTACGATTCAGCGGGCCGATAGGGTCGGGGACAGCGTGTGGGGTAGAATTACCTTTGACTTCAGCTTCACGACGTGAAGTCTGGGCTTTCCGGACAGGTCGAATACGGTTTTCATTCAGCAAGGAGCTGAAGTCTTCGGTTTCGGGATCGATGTTTCTATTACTTGCCATAAATGTGAGAGAGGATGGTTTTAAAGACTTTTTAAGTAGGAGATAATATTAGCAGGCGAAGAATTGGAGAATACGGCCGAACCGGCTACCAAAACATCTGCACCGGCTTCGGCGCAAAGTTTACCGGTCTGAAGGTTTATTCCACCGTCAATTTCAATAATGGCAGATGATGAAGTGCTATCAATCAATTGTCTGAGACGTCTGATTTTGTTACAAGTATGAGGAATGAAAGATTGGCCTCCAAAGCCGGGATTAACACTCATGAGAAGTACCATGTCGACATCCTCAATAATGTCGACAAGGAGTTCTACTGGAGTAGAGGGATTAAGAGTTACAGCAGCCTTCATGCCTGCCGTATGAATTCGTGACACTGTACTGTTGAGATGGGTGCAAGCTTCATAATGAACATTCATAATATCGGCTCCGCAGTCTCGGACCTGATTGATATATTTATCAGGCTCGACAATCATCAGATGTACATCCAAAGGCAGTTCCGTAATCTTTCGGACAGCCTTGACAACGGGGAACCCGAAAGATATATTGGGGACGAATACGCCGTCCATGATATCACAATGAATCATATCAGCGCCCCCGGCATCGACAGTCGCGACAGATTTCTTAAGATCGGCAAAATCAGCGGACAGAATAGATGGAGCTACTTTCATTTTTTCTTTTTAAATGCGTTGTAAAGTATATACATCACGCAGATTACCAGTATTGCCAGTCCAGCGAGAGTGAGGTAGGAATTGTACTTTTCAACGGCCGCATATAGCTGGTCGAGTGAGACTTGACGAGAAAGCCACCAGCCCAAGACTGCCAGGATAGCATTCCAGACAAGTGCACCGAGGCCTGTGAACAAGACAAATACCCATATATTCATTTTCGCTATACCGGCTGGAATGCTGATGAGCTGTCGGACTGCCGGTATAAGACGACCTATGAAAGTCGAAATGGCTCCATGCTTGTCAAAATAATGTTCCGCATTAATAACCTTCTCTTTGTTTATCAGACAGGCATGCCCGAGACGGGAATCTGCAAAAGCATAGACTATAGGACGGCCAATGAGCATCGAGAGGACATAATTAATGAGAGCCCCTACAATAGCTCCCGCTGTAGCGAACAGAACGACAAGGAATATATTTAGATCGCCTTTCTGCATTGCGAGATAAGCAGCGGGTGGAACAACAACTTCCGAAGGAAAGGGTATGAAAGAGCTTTCGATAACCATGAAAAGGAAAACGAAAGCATATGAGGCATGATTTACGAACCAATCGAAAAACCACGCCGCATTTAGATAGTCAGTGATAGAAAGTGGTATGAGCAAATCTGTCATATATCGTCTATTTGGATTATGATACAAAATTACGAATTTGGAATCGAGACAGCAAATAAAACAATCCTTATGAGAGACAATAACATGAAAAAGCGGCGCCTTCGATAGAAAGCTCCGCTTTTTTCATATTGATTCTTGTATTTAGATTCCGAGTTCTTTCTTGATTCTGTCGATTTTGGTTCGTGCATCGTCATTGCAACGTGCATAGTCGTTGAGATCTTTCATCTTATCATGGACTTCGATGTAGAACTTAATCTTGGGCTCTGTTCCCGAAGGACGAATCGACACTTTGGTACCATCTTCTGTGAAGAACTGGAGTACATTGGAGGTAGTTGGGAAATCCATCTTGACGATGTTTCCTGTTGCTGTATCTGTGCAGTTAAGGTCGAGATAGTCTTTAATGGTAGCGACTTTGCTTCCGGCGAGTTCTTTGGGGGGATTGGCTCGAAATTCTTTCATCATCTTCTGGATTTCCTCTGCCCCAGTCTTACCGGGTCGGACAACAGAGACTCCTTCTTCATGGCTGTAGCCATTCTTGAGGTATATTTCCTGAAGCATCTTATTGAAGTCGAGACCGCGGTCCTTTGCCCATGCTGCTATCTCAGCCATAAGGGAAATGGCGCTCACGGAGTCTTTGTCGCGACAGAAATCTTCAGCGAGGAAACCGTAGGATTCCTCGCCGCCACCGAGATAGCGGTTTGTTTCTTCGAGGTCGCGAATAACGGCTGCAATCCATTTAAAACCGGTGTAACAGTCGTACATCTTGATGTTGTTGTTGTCGGCGATTGCCTTTATGGTCTCTGTGGTAACAATAGTCTTGACAACATACTCGTTGCCTTTGAGTCGGCCCAGTTCGCGATTTCTCAACATTATATAATTAAGAAGAATCATCACTATCTGGTTACCGTTGATGAGCTGATATTCGCCGTCATTGTCACGAATAACGCAGCCGATACGGTCAGCATCAGGGTCGGAAGCCACTACGAGATCGGCATTCACTTCCTTGGCTTTTGCAATCGCCATTGCCATTGCAGGCGGATTCTCCGGATTAGGAGATGCAACTGTCGGGAAATCACCCGAAGGGATATCCTGTTCAGGAACGTGGATAATATTCTTAAAGCCCCATTTCATGAGAGATTCCGGAACGAGTTTGACACCGGTGCCATGAATAGGCGTATAGACTATCTTAAGGTCTGACTGACGCTTGATAACTTCTGGATCCAGAGACAGGGTATGAATTGCATCGAGGAAAGCAGCATCCATTTCTGCACCGATAATCTTTATCTTTGCGGGGTCGCCCTGGAATTTGATTTCTTTGACGCTCTTAATTTTGTTTACGTTGTTGATGATATTGACATCGTGGGGAGCAATAATCTGTGCGCCATCGCTCCAATAAGCCTTATAACCGTTGTATTCCTTGGGATTATGGGAAGCTGTGATGTTTACACCGCTCTGGCAACCGAGTTTGCGTATTGCGAAGGAAAGTTCCGGGGTAGGGCGGAAGCTGTCGAAAAGATATACCTTGATGCCGTTGGCAGAGAAAATATTAGCAACCGTCTCTGCGAAAAGGCGGGAATTATTGCGTACGTCATGTCCTACTACCACGCTAATCTCGGGAAGGTCACGAAATGCTTCTTTAAGATAGTTGGCAAGACCTTGTGTTGCGGCTCCGACAGTATATATATTCATGCGGTTTGAGCCAGCACCCATGATGCCGCGAAGGCCGCCGGTACCGAACTCAAGGTCTTTGTAGAAAGCCTCGATGAGTTCAGTCTTATCCTCGGCTGCGAGCATGCGGCGCACTTCCTTCTGAGTCTCCGCGTCGTATCCTTCGCCGAGCCAGTTCTCAGCTTTTGCCGTAACTTCTTTGATAAGTTCGTTATTATCCATGTTTATGTTAGATTAGAGTTTATATACTGACAAAGATAGTCCTTATTCATTAGAAATACAAATAAATCAATCCAATGTTTTCTCGTTAAATAAGGCTTAATGATTATTGACAATGAAAAACAAACTATAGCCCTATTTTTGAGGCCTCAGCTCGCCCTTTGTATTTTCCACGTGGGTATGGGGCTGTTTCATCTTGATTTTCATTTCATCGAATCCCTTGCCATATACACCATTGACATTTGCCTGTGTCGTGAAAGCGCCAGGATCTATGGACTTGATGATTCGCGATATTGTGACAGCCTCTATTTTACGGCACATCACTAGAAGTACTTTGACTTCATGCTTGGAATACCACCCCATACCGGTCAGCACTGTGCAGCCGCGTTTTGCCTCGTTATTGATAGCGGTAGCTATTTCTTCCCAATGTTGGGAAAAGATTGTGAACTGTACTGCCTGGCGGTTCGTATTTATTATCATATCGGCGGTATACGATGTAAGAGCGAGCACAATGAAACCACAAACTACAAGCTGGAGCTGATGAAACAGGAAGAATGAAGATGATATAATGAAAAAGTCGACATAGAGCATCGTACGCCCAACACTTACATTCGTATGTTTCGAAACCATGGCTGCGATTATGTCGGTGCCCCCACTTGAGCCATTATGAGTGAAAGCTACACCAACACCTATGCCAGCAAGGATACCACCAATGACAACATTCATGAAAGGCTCTTCAGTGACTCTCACATCTGCAAAGATGGGCTGAAGGAGACCAATCCACAGAGATATCATCGTAGCTCCGAAAATAGTCCCAACTACGAATTTCTTGCCTACAATACGATATGCGATAGCCAGGAGAAGAAGGTTGAGAGCATATTGTGTGATTGCGACAGGGATGCCAAGGGTGAAATACACGATGGTTCCAATACCGGCGAGGCCTCCGATAACTACTTTCTCAGGAAGTATGAATGCGCAGAATCCAAGGGCATATATTCCCATACCTATCGTGATGAAAATATAGTCGCGCGTGGTGCGCCAAAGATTCATCTTGTTAAATGTCATTTTAATGGTGTGTCTTGGTATAAATCGGGTGTAAAATTACACAAAAAAACGACGTAACGACAATATGAACGCTACTTTTTTAAATCAACTTATCCTGCTCCAGTCGGTCTGGTGGTTAGCAATGGTCTGTAGTGCTCTGCAAAAAGAGGCGTTTTCAAAGGATGTCAGATCAGGATCAAGGTCAAGAAGACGTTCGGCAGCGTTTCTTGCGAGCTGAATAATCTGGCCGTCCGTAGCGAGATTCGCAATGTTCAGTTCGAAGGGAAGTCCGCTCTGCATTGTCCCCTCTATGTCTCCGGGACCTCTCATCTTCATATCTGCCTCCGCAATGACAAATCCATCATTAGTATTGGTCATCAGCTCAAGTCTTTTCCTTGATTCGGCCGAGATCTTGTATTTAGTGATGAGCACACAGTAGCTTTTGTCGGCTCCCCTCCCCACGCGACCTCTCAACTGATGAAGCTGCGAAAGGCCAAAGCGTTCGGCATTGCGAATAATCATCGTAGTGGCATTAGGTACATTGACACCGACTTCTATAACGGTTGTCGCCACCAGTACAGATGCTTTGCCAGACACAAATTTCTCCATCTGTATTTCTTTCTCCGAAGCCTTCATCTGACCATGAACAAAGGCGACACCATAGTCTCCGAATATGCGGCAAGCATCTTCAAAACCTTCTGTAGCACTCTTGAGATCAAGCTTCTCGTTTTCCTTTACGAGAGGATAAACAATATATACCTGATGCCCGTAACGTATCTGGTTGACTGCGGCTTTTACAACCCGGTCGTACTGCTCTTCGTACCTTAGCACGGTTAGCACCGGTTTTCGGCCTGGAGGCAACTCGTCGATGACAGAGATATCGAGGTCGCCATAGACTGTCATGGCAAGGGTTCGGGGGATAGGTGTCGCCGTCATGACAAGGACATGAGGAGGCACATCACTTTTAGCCCATAGGCGGGCTCTCTGAGCTACGCCGAAACGATGCTGTTCATCGATGACAACGAAGCCCAGATTTTTAAATACGACTCTGTCTTCTATGACAGCATGAGTCCCGACCAAAATATGAAGACTGCCGTCACGGAGCTGAGTATCGATTATATCTCTTTCTGATTTCTTAGTGGAACCTGTGAGAAGCCTGACATTAAGACCTATTTTTGAAGCCATAGAGACGATGGTCTGGTAATGCTGCGTCGCAAGAATCTCAGTAGGAGCCATGAGACAAGCCTGATAGCCGTTGTCGACAGCCAAGAGCATGCACATCAGTGCGACTAAGGTCTTTCCACTTCCTACATCACCTTGTACAAGACGATTCATCTGCTTTCCTCCCAACATATCGGCTCTTATTTCCTTAATGACTCTTTTTTGTGCACCGGTAAGTTCGAATGGCAGACATTGGCTATAGAAATCATTGAACCACCGTCCGACACGTGGCATGATATAACCTGCTATCTCGTTTTTCCTCTTTCGGCTTTTCCTGAGCATATCGGTCTGAATGTAGAAAAGCTCTTCGAATTTCAGCCTGAACCGTGCTTTGGCAAGCAATGCTGAGTCTGTCGGAATATGGACCTGTCTTATTGCCTGGTCGAGAGACATAAGACCAAGTTCTTTTATTACGGTCGAGGGCAGCGTTTCTTGAAAAGGATTCGCCCTACTTTGCAGTAGGTTCGCAATAGCTGTATAGAAGGCTCGACTGTCAAAAGCTCGCTGTCTCAATTTTTCGGTGAGAGGGTAGACGCCACGCACACTTTCCTGGGCGTTTATAGAATCTGGTAAGTCGATTTCGGGATGAGTCAACTGTAAGGTTCCATTGAAATGACCGGGTTTCCCAAATATGACATATTCACACCCCGTCTTGAACTTTTGGCGTGCCGTCTTGACGGCGGATTTAAACCAAACACACTCGAGAGTTGCCGTTCCGTCGGAAAAAAGCCCTACCAGTCTCAGCTTAGCTCCTTCGCCTAGTACATTGAAGGATATGAACCGTCCCTTAAGCTGTACGGCTGGAAGTTCACCCTGCGCATCTCGAAGACTTCTTATGGAGTAAGTTCGGGAACGATCAACGTAGCTGTGAGGAAAATGATGAAGCAAATCATATGCCGAGACAAGGCCGAGTTCTTTTTTTAGCAACTCCGCTCTTGCAGGGCCTATGCCTTTGACATATTTAAGCTCGTAGTTACGTAGTGACAACATTATCGTTTCCGGAGAAAGACAGAAGCAATTTCTATATCGAATGGATTGGTGATTTTGATATTTGTTTTTTCGCCTTCAACTTCATGAATCTTATATTCGGTGTTGATACGGACCATCGTCGCATCATCGGCCGCAACAACATTACTATTCCGACGAGTGTAAGCTTCCTTGATGACACTAAGTCTAAACGACTGAGGAGTCTGAACGTTCCTATACTGGTTCCTGTCCACAGGTCGAAGTGCAGAATTGTCCAACATGCAAATGGCATCTGTCGGAAGAGTTGCGGGAACTGCGGCATCGAAATGATCAACAGCGATAGCTTGATACATCCTTTGAATCAAGCCCGTTGAGACGAGAGGCCTAGCACCGTCGTGTATCATCACTACTTTATCTCCTTTATTGTCAAGTAATTTCAATGCATTAGCGACTGAGTCACTACGACAGCTTCCACCTATGACAATCTCGGGGGAGGCAAATTCGTAATCATGGCATATCTCTTGCCAGATATCCTTACCACCCGTAGATAAGACAAGGATAATCCTCGATTGAGGAAGGGCACTACGAAAAGCCTCTATAGTATGAATCAAGACAGGTCTTCCTTCGAGATCCACGAACTGCTTTGGTGCATCTCCACCGAATCGAAGACCTTTTCCGGCGGCCACGATGACTATTATTGCATCGTGGCCGCCGGAAAGGTTTATAGGTTGTGTGTTGTTTACCATGCAAAGATAGGACGGCCTGACATCATCGCATTGACAGTCTTACGCACTTCGGCAATATTTTGAGCGTTTTCAGGCGCAGAAAGTACCTTGTCGATAAGAGCAGCTATAGTGAGCATCTCATCGGATTTCAAGCCTCGTGTAGTAATGGCAGGGGTTCCGAGACGGATACCCGATGTCTGGAACGGACTGCGGCTGTCGAAAGGAACCATATTCTTGTTTGCAGTGATATCGGCCTCAACAAGTACTCGCTCAGCAACTTTACCAGTCAAGTCGGGGTACTTGGTGCGAAGGTCAATGAGGATGCAGTGATTATCGGTGCCACCTGAAACAATCTTGTAGCCGAGATCAGCAAGAGCTTTGGCAAGAGTGCTTGCATTCTCCTTGACTTGCTTCTGATAGGTTGTGAATTCCGGCTGGAGGGCTTCGTGGAAGGCGACTGCCTTACCTGCGATAACATGTTCGAGTGGGCCGCCCTGAACACCGGGGAACACAGCAGAATCGAGGAGCTGGGACATCATCCGAGGTTCGCCCTTGGGACTTGTCTTACCCCAGGGGTTTACAAAATCTTTGCCCATGAGGATTATGCCGCCACGCGGACCACGAAGGGTCTTGTGCGTAGTCGATGTAACGATATGTGCATAGGGAAGAGGATTAGTGAGCAGTCCTGCTGCAATCATACCGGCTGGGTGAGCCATATCTACCATGAAAATAGCATCTATCTCGTCGGCAATCTTACGCATGCGTGCGTAGTCCCATTCTCGGGAATATGCACTCGCACCACCGATGATAAGACGGGGCTTTTCGCGAAGACATGTTTCCTCCATTGCATCGTAATCGACGAGGCCCGTCTCATGATCGACATTATATTCGAGGGCATTGAATACAAGTCCGGAGAAGTTTACAGGACTACCATGGCTCAGATGACCGCCATGGCTGAGGTTAAGCCCTATGAATTTGTCTCCAGGACGAAGGCATGCCATGAATACGGCCATGTTCGCCTGAGCTCCGGAGTGGGGCTGGACATTAGCATATTCGGCACCAAAGAGCTGCTTGACGCGTTCGATGGCAAGCTGTTCGACTTGGTCGACGACCTGACATCCGCCATAGTATCTTCTACCGGGATATCCTTCGGCGTATTTATTGGTAAGACAGGAACCCATAGCTTTCAGGACTTCCTGACTTACATAATTTTCCGATGCGATGAGTTCGATGCCATCTTTCTGACGGCGGTTTTCAGCTTCGATAAGGTCGAAAATAACTGTGTCTTTATTCATAGTCTCTCTTATTGGAGTTTTTTATTTTTTCTTTTTAACGGAGAAGCCGAAGTGTCCCAGATACGGACCTTGGGCATAATAGGCACCATGATTATAACTCATGAGGCCGGTGTCTTCGAGCCTGAATTTTCCCGTTTCAGGATCCATGTATTTTTCATCAGCCCGTACATTGATGATATCCGCTATGAACATATCATGGGTGCCGAGGGGCAAGATAGTCTTGACTCGACATTCTAGCGACAATGGAGACTCTTCGACTGATGGACAGTCAACAGCAACACCGGCTACAGGATGAAGTCCGGAAAGAGACCATTTGTCGCAATCGCGACCGGAACGTACCCCACAAAAATCCGTCGCATCCGCCATTGCTGCCGTAGTGAGGTTGACGGTGAACTGCATGTTATCTTTTATCAAACCATAGGAAAAACGTTCTGGACGTATAGAGACATAAAGCATCGGCGGCATTGTACATACAATGCCTGTCCACGCAACTGTCAGGAGATTGGATTTTTCCTTATCTCCGCAGCTTACAAGTACAGCCGGTAATGGGTAGAGGAGTGTGCCCGGTTTCCAGTCCTGCTTCATTGGATAATCTCTGCTTCGGCTCCGGATACGGTATGATTGCAGTAATGACAGCGTAGTTTTACATTATCTCTGTCAACTACATCAAAACGAGTTTCAATCGGCTGGTGATTAGTCACACATTTAGGATTAGGACAGCGTACGATACCAGTCACTTCATCGGGAAGAGAGATTGGATATTTTTCAACAACTTCGTAGTCGCGGATAATGTTTACGACTGCAGAAGGAGCGATGAGGGCGATACGTTCGAGCTCTATAGGTTCAAAGAACGTGTCGGCAACTTTAATGATGCCCTTGCTACCAAGCTTACGGCTCTTGAGATTGTTGCCGATAGTGATGCTGTTGATGCTTTTCTCGAGACCGAGGATACGGACCGCAGCAAAGACAGCATCTGACGGTATATGGTCTATAACAGTGCCGTTCCGCAGGGCCGCTACGGCAAGTTCTTTCTTATCGTTTGTCATTTCAAAGGTATTTCAATTCCTAAAGCTCGTGAAATAATAGCCTGACGGGCGAAAACACCGTTACGTGCCTGCTCGAAATAATATGCCTTGGGATTGTCGTCTACATCGGCGGCAATCTCGTTGACGCGAGGGAGGGGATGGAGAATCTTAAGATTGGGCTTTGAGCCTTCCAGCATTGCATTCCGGAGAGTATAAAGGTTTTTCACCTTTTCATACTCCAGAGCATCCGAGAATCGTTCTTGCTGCACGCGGGTCATGTAGAGAATATCGCTAGCGTTGATGACATCCTCGGAGAAGTCTGTGTGTTCATGGAACTCGATACCCTCAGCTTCGCATACTTTGAGGTATTCTTCGGGCATCCTGAGTGTAGGAGCAGAGACAAAATGGAACACAGGGTTGAAATACCGTAGTGCCATCAGCAGGGAATGGACAGTGCGGCCGTATTTAAGGTCACCGACCATAGTTATTGTCAGGTTATCAAGACGACCTTGAGTCTTTAAAATAGAATAAAGATCAAGCATTGTCTGGGAGGGATGTTGGTTAGCACCGTCGCCAGCATTGACGATAGGGACCTCTGTAACCTCAGTGGCATAACGAGCAGCGCCTTCCAGATAGTGACGCATGACTATAAGGTCTGCGTAGTTCGACACCATCTTTATGGTGTCCTTCAGCGTCTCGCCTTTGGATGTACTCGATGTTGATGCATCAGAGAAACCGATAACACGGCCACCAAGACGGTTAACTGCTGTCTCAAAACTCAATCTTGTACGTGTAGATGGTTCAAAGAAAAGAGTCGCGATTACTTTTCCATCGAGAATTTTACTATTCGGGTGATTCTCGAAATACTGGGCCCGAGCAAGGAGCTCGAGCATTTCGTCTTTTGAGATGTCTGCGATAGAGACAAGGCTTTTATTATTCATTGCCCTGAGATGTGATTTGAATATGATGCACAAAGGTACTAATTTCGTCTATAAAGTGCAATTTCATGACGAATTTTATCGCGATATTTACTGTAACATGTTTGTTGACAAATAAATAAAGGCTCATCAATCTTCTCTACAGATTTTTAACTCATCAAGCAGTGAACGCGTCAGCTTGCTTTGCTTGCGCCACTTGAAAATGCCGAAAATCAGTCCAAGGACAATACCGATAACAAAGCCGCAGACAGTACCCTTAGAGCCGGACGTCAACTCCATGCCTAACGAAAGTACTATGGGAAGTCCGAGACAAAAACCGAGAAACCGAATGAGCCGTATTCTACCACGGATACTAATGGCTTTTTCTATAGCCATGACAACAGGGTAGTGGATAAAGTCTGTACGAATGATGTATCTTCTTAGACAAAAATTGGCAGCCGACATTATGATGCCGAATAATGCATACAGGATTGCTTCCCAGACAGGTATATTCAGCATATAGACAAGTGCCGGTGCAAGGCATGGTAAAAGTAGCCCTAAACAAGTTGTTAGTAAGAATGTATTTGCCAGCCGCTTTTGAAAGCTCAATGCTTTCCCAGATGCGATTCTGTCAAACACTTTGCGATTATCATCTTCGAATTTCTTTCCTTCGAATGATAAATTACTCCATTGTTTCTGTAAATCTTCTATATTCATGTTACGAATTTGCCATTTTGTTTAAACGAGACTTAATCCTATGAAGTCTTACCGCGACATTGCTTTGGCCCAAACCTGTAACTTCGGCTATCTCATCGTACGTGCGGCCATCTAACCAAAGGGTAATCAAAGCTTTATCAAGCACACCGAGACATGAGATGAGAGACATCAATTCGCGCCACTGGTCCTGTCTTTCTCCAGAGGCTGAATCTATAGGTTCGATAGAGATGTCTTCAAGACGATCGGTAGACGATGAGGAGTATTTTCTATTCTTTCGATGCCATGTAATGCATGTATTGATTGCAGTACGATATATCCAGGTTGAAATTTTTGAATCGCCACGAAATGTTTCAAGTCCCTGCCAAAGATTGATAAGCACTTCCTGATACAGGTCTTCAAAAGGAGCAGTGGGAGAACTATAGAGATAGCAAACCTTGGAAACAACATCACGATATTGTTTGACCAAGGACATAAATCTGTCTTCCTTATTAGAATCTTTGTTTGCCATTATATCTATAAGACGAATGAAAAGTAGTAAAATTACACTATGAACGAATTATTTTGAAGTATCCATGAAAAATAATAGGGTAATAGTGTTCTTCATTGTCTATATTTAACATAATGTCGATTATGTAACTTTTGTTTCTTGCTTTTTGTAAGTGAGAGATGAAGATTACGCTTACACTTAGCTATTATTCGAAATCAGTTAATCCGTTAAGATATACAGCAGTTAAGAGAGTTTAAAATAGAGCTAATTGAAAACTCTATGACGCATGAGAATGTTAGTTACATATAACAACTTAACAAGGAACCGACAATTTCAAATAATCGAGGCGACAAATTACTAAAGTGCTATTGCACTTTGCATAATTTACGATAGCATCAAATATTTACTATTATTTTCTCATTCTTCACATTTACATTGCTGAATTCGAATTTGGCTTATAACGACGGATTCGACGAATTTAAAATACTACAGTCTGCCTATTGACAGTTTTCAATCGAGAAATACAAGGTCTAACACTATTTAACATAGCTACTATATTATTGACTCCCAATAATGAATGAAATTATTATAAACAATAGCTTGAACTCTACGTACTCCTTAGACAACCAACAGACTACAGCAACTAATAAAGAGGCGTAAAATGCATATTTAGAATAATATACACAAGATAATCTAATCTAAAAGTCGAACTCCTAATTATCTTCGACCCTCCTCTTTGCGACCTAAGATCTTTCAGTTTCTCAAGGTTAATTTGTAATCTTAAATACATAATTACCATTTGTAAATATCAAATTTAAGAATTAGAATTTGCAGTTTACGATTTAATTATTTAAATTTGCACATTCGAATTTCAAATCAAGAACTGATGGAAACGAACGAGGAAAATCCTGTCATAACGCGACTTAAGACTTTTATGACATATACAGGACTTACAAACTCACAGTTTGCGGATACGGCGACCATCCCTCGCCCTACTTTGTCGCAGTTGCTTCACGGTCGTAACAAATCTATTAGCGATCAGCTGCTGAAGAAACTCCATGACACATTTCCCATTCTTGATATCTCCTGGCTTCTATTTGGGTCGGGCAATATGTTGACAGACCCAAATTTTGAAACGTCAGAGGTTCAAAATCTCGGGCAAGCGACCCAAAATACATCCAAAAGTACTGAAATTCAAGGCGTTTTCAACCTCGCGCCTGATAAAAGAGAGACTGTGGATGAACCTTTCATCTACAGGAACTATACCTCTGTAAATCAAAATTCCACAGGGAACAGAGACGATAGAGACATAGGAGAGACTTTGAGGTCAAAAGAGGAAGAGTCTATCACAAACAAGCTCAGTAGCATCGGAGAAGGTAGTGAAGGAACTGCCAAAGGTAAAAAAATCAAAAGCATCATCGTTTTCTATCAGGATAGCAGCTTCGAAGTTTTCAGTCCTTCCGACACAGACTGATACATAATAAAACTAACAACGGATAAAGTCGAGACCCTAAGCTTCAGCCTTTATATTAATTTATGTATGGAATCGGTTTTTTTTGCTAATTTTGTACTTTCAAAATGAAGTAAAAACAACCTTTCATAGATTATATAATTTATATCTCTATATATTAGCTGATTATGGCAGAGCCAGAAGTTAATGAACAGACACCCTCGAAGGGTCTCAACTTTGTCGAAGAAGAAGTAAGCAAAGATCTCGCTGCAGGTAAAAATGGCGGACGACTAAATACTCGTTTTCCGCCAGAACCCAATGGTTACTTGCATATCGGCCACGCAAAAGCAATCTGCATGGACTTTGGTATAGCAGAGAAATTCGGAGGTACATGCAATCTACGTTTCGATGATACAAATCCTGTCAAAGAAGATGTAGAATATGTCGATTCCATAAAAGAAGACATCAAATGGCTCGGTTTCGATTGGGGCGACCGGGAATACTATGCATCCGACTATTTTCCCAAGTTATACGAGCTCGCTATCCGTCTTATCAAAGAAGGTAAAGCATATGTCGATGACCAATCTTCAGAGCAGATAGCTCAGCAAAAAGGTAGCCCCAACGCCCCTGGTCAGGAAAGTCCTTATCGAAACCGCAGTGTCGAAGAGAACCTCGACTTGTTTACTCGTATGAATGCCGGGGAATTCGATGAAGGAAGCCGTGTGCTTCGCGCAAAAATTGATATGGCTTCGCCAAACATGCACTTCCGCGACCCGATAATGTATCGCATTATCAAGACTCCACATCACCGCACCGGCACAATCTGGAAGGTATATCCCATGTACGATTTCGCTCATGGCCAGAGCGACTACTTCGAAGGAGTCACACACTCCATATGCACACTCGAATTCGTAGTACATCGACCACTTTACGAATACTTCGTAAAGGAGCTTGCGGACGAAAGCTATTGCCCGCGACAGATTGAATTCAACCGACTCAACCTGACATATACTGTAATGAGCAAGCGTAAGCTTCTACAGCTTGTCAAGGAAGGTCTCGTGGCAGGTTGGGACGACCCACGTATGCCGACAATCTCCGGCATGCGCCGTCGAGGCTATACACCACAGTCTATTCGTAATTTCATAGATACTATCGGATACACCAAATACGAAGCCCTAAATAGCATCAGTCTTCTCGAACATGCTGTTCGTGACGATCTCAATCAGCACGCAACTCGCGTAATGGCAGTAATCAACCCCTTGAAAGTCGTCATTACAAATTATCCCGAGGGTAAGACTGAGACAGTCAGCATGGAAAATAACCCTGAACAATCCGACAGCGGAACGCATGAGATGCCATTCTCGCGCGAAATATACATCGAGCGCGATGACTTCATGGAAAATCCCCCTAAAAAATTCTTCCGTCTGGCTCCTGGAAGTGAAGTTCGTCTTAAAGGTGCATATATAATCAAATGCGACGAAGTGATTAAGAATGCAGATGGCAACATCACTGAGCTTCATTGTTCCTACGACCCCGACACGCTCAGCGGCATGCCCGGAGCATCACGTAAGGTCAAAGGTACCCTCCATTGGGTGTCAGCTTCCGATGCTGTCGATGCTGAAGTGCGTCTGTACGATCGACTTTTCGATGTAGAAAATCCAGCAGCCGAGACAGAGCGAGACTTCCGCGAAATGCTCAATCCCGATTCGCTAAAGGTGATACAGGGTGTCAAACTTGAACCGTTCATCATGAAGAATGCCGCACCCGGGACCAAGTTCCAGTTCCAGCGCGTAGGTTACTTCACACCCGACTACGACACCACTCCAGAACATCCGGTGTTCAATCGCACTATTGCGCTCAAAGATACCTGGGAGAAAGTCCAGAAAAAGAATTAATCCTTCAACATGGGGTACGACGACGGATTTGATAACGATCGCGACGAACTTTACCACCGGTTCCTTCATTCTTTGAAGGAACCGGCTAATGAACGTTTCTTCGATGAGGACGAACTTGTAGAAATATTTGACTATGCCGGCGATTTAGGCGACGACTATGCCCGTAGCGAGGTTCTGTTCTGTGGGGCCCGTCTTTATCCGGACAGCTTACAGCTCCAGGAGCGACGCGCTTTGTTATATCTCGATCTCGAGGATGCAGAAAAAGATATTAGAGAAGGAAGTGCGGCTGCCTATATGACTGATAATCCCGGTTACTCTTCCCTCCTTTTTGATATCGTTAAACTTGAGACCGACCGGCCCCAAAACGGTCCGGCTGCTTTGGCTTTCCTCATGGATGCCTATCAGCAGTTTTCAGATGAAGAAGCTATCCGCTTTGCCCAGCTTGCATTCGACCTGGATGCCTATGACTGGTTGAAAGCCAATCTTGTGAATCTTCGCAAAAAAGTATCTTACCTGCCCTCTCTTCTGTATGAGATCATGCAGGAGGCTGATTCACGTTGCGACGATGAAACTACTATAAGCCTGGCTGAAGAGCTTATAGAACTGGAGCCATTCTCGGTAGCTTACTGGTCCACACTGTTTAGAGCTCAAGCAAGGGCCGGAAAAGAAGAAGATGCACGTCAGACTTTTGACACAACACGAGCTCTTTCTTCGGATAATAAAGCCGGACTTATGTCTTTAGCCGACGCTGTCTACAGCTATGCTCCCTATCTAGCTTCTGAAGCAGCGGAGATGCTCTTGTTGCTTAGGGAAGAGAATCCTGAAGAATTTGCATATACCGATTGTCGTTGCGCCATACTGTCGCAAAGTGGCAATATTGAGCTTGCCGTGAAAGAGCTCAGAGAATTTGTAGAAGCACATCCCGGGGATTTCAGGTCATATAAACAGTTGTTGCTATGTAACGTACCCGATGCACGTCAGATCTCTGAACGTTTTCTCGAGTATGCAGACCCTCTGCCAGGAGATGATGATATAGACGACCTTGTCAATACTCTTCACCTTAGGTCTAACCTGAGGTCTTTGAACGGCCTTTTTGAGGTATTGTTCGATCGGGGAATGCTCACCGTACCTAATCAGTCTGCTTGGATAGAATGTCTTTTCGCCTTTGGTAAATATGAAGATGTTGTACGCTTGTTCGAATCGATCGACGACAAAACTTTACTGATAGGGCAACCGGTGAAAGGCCCCGCTACAGCCTATGAATATCTGGTTTCCCTGATGAAACTCGGTGAGGAATGTAAAGCCCAAGACTTCATTGAGTCTGTTCGGCCCCTTTATGAAACTATAATGGCAGAATCACCGATACCTGTACGTATGGGTATCAGATGTTTCTTTAGTCTGGTAGATAAGATTCAGAAGCACCCCGCTTCTGATAAACTTTACTGGGAATACTTCGATATGTTGTCTATTTCAAAGTTCTGACAAAGAACGATAAAAAATTTTTAATAGGCTGTGCCATAGATAAACGGCATGGCCTATTTTTCTAAATCCGGAGCAAGGCGACTCGATAAAAACGAAAAAATCATTACAAGAGAAGTAATGGCGATATATACCAAAGCCGTCGAATGAAGCACATCACCAAGTCCGGACAATGGTGCTACGACAGCCCCGACGACATATCCCGATATTCCGAGAAGCGCAGAAGCCTCCCCTGCCCGATTCCGTCCTTCATTCATAGCGAGCGTATTAGTTGTTGTGAAAATCATTCCAAGCGCAAAGAGAATGACAACCATACAAGCTTCAAATATCCATATATTATGTATATGCCATAGCGCAAAAGCTTGCATAACGACTCCAACAGCCATTATAAAAGAGCCGATTTTTGCGGCTTTCTTAAGAGGTTTGAAATGCACTGCCATCATAGATCCCGCCGCTACAAACAAGGCATTGAAACCTATAACGAGCCCATAGACAGTCTGGCTGAGCCCGTAATGTGTCTGCAGCACGAATGGCGAAGATGATACATAAGCGAACAAAAACCCAAGAGCTACACCCTTGAAACACACATGAATCATGAATGCCTTATTACATAAAAGTATTTTGTATGCAGGGATAGATTTCCACCACGCTTCTTTCGTTCTTCTTGATGGAGCCAGGGATTCCTTAAGGGCCGGAGAAATGCAAAGTACGACAAAAGCAAAAGCCGCTAAGACATAGAAGACTCCCTTCCAGCCGAAAGCATCAGCTGTAATACCTCCAAGAACCGGAGCGGAAGCAGGTGCTATGCCATTGATAGCGCCGACCAAAGCCATCAGCTTAGCCAGATCCCTCCCTGTAAATACATCTGCCGGTATAGTTCTGGCAAGGAAGTAGCCTCCTGAAGCTCCCATGCCCTGGAACAGTCTGCAAATATTGAAAAAATGTATGGAAGGAGCGAATGTGCTTACCACAGCGCCAATAATAAACAAGGAGACGGCACCGATGAGAACCGGCTTACGCCCATAATGGTCGCTCACTGGTCCAAGTATAAACTGTCCCAGCGCAAGCCCTACCATCCCCATGGTCATACCCATCTGTCCTAAAGATATAGAACAGTTGAAGAAACGGCACATTGCCGGTAGGGCCGGTGAATACATATCGTTGACGAATGACCCAAGTGCGCTCATCAGCACAAGATAAGCGACAAGGAAAGCATAATATGTTTTTTTTGAAGCCAGGGCTACCGACATCTTGGATAGCTTTGTAACGTTCTGTCCGGCGTTTCTTTGTGGTGCTTTGATTGACATTTTTCATAACGGATTTTATACCGCATGAATTTCAAACGATTTGAAGTCTTCAAAGGTTCTCAAACTGGTGAAGTAAGAACGAGATGTCGTCTGCCAGACCCATCAGTTATACCATACAGTCTTATTGGCCCTTTATCGACGATACCGAGCTTGGCTCTAAGAGCATCGGCCGACATACCGAAGTTCCTCACTGCGACATTAGCGGCCGGATATGTACGTTTGAAACGTTTCAAAATACCGGACGCAAAAGGTAATACCTCCACTACCCTATAAATCGTTCCTGGGAAAGATTCTTTCAGACGTGGCGAATGGAAAAGCCGTGTATTGGGGCTGATGGTATCAAGTTCGAAATCCCTGGAGAGAACTTTGAAGGCACCTGTCTTCATCAAGGATGGTGATGGTTCATAAATATAAGAGCCTTTTACAGGCATGAAGCCCGAAGGCATCGCAATAGATTGTTCTTCTTCGTATGTAAACGAAAACGTACGGACATCTTCCTTGGTAACTGTGACAGATTCTATCAACGTCGTTTCAACTTTCGCTTTGAAATCGACAAGGATTAGGAGCTCTTTACATTCTGTCGGAGTACCGACGGCTATAACAGAGAACGGCTGAGTAGTCAGAGATTTGATGGTATGTGAAATATCGAGCATGGGCGAAGCCTTAATCAACAACAAATCACAGATCTTCGAAAAGTCTGGTATCATACGGATAACATCAGGCTCACAGTCAGTAAGGGCATAGACGCGTCCACCATCAGAATCACGTCTGGCAGGATCTATAAAAGCGAGACCGAAATGTTGACCTTTTTCAACAAATCTTTTCAAAATATCTCTGCTGTCGCCTTCGACCACCGTCATATTATCGATGCTGAGACAAGCTGTATTATGGCGTAAAGCTTCCACATATGGACCATTTCTCTCTATTGCCGTTACAGAAGCTGCACGCCTGGCCAAGTGCATGGCATCATTTCCAAGTCCGGCGGTAAAATCTACTGCATCAAGAGCTTCCGGCATAAAGGAAGAATGATAGGCAGCAATCTTGTCTGACGAAGCCTGCTCCCCTGAAAGCACAGAAGGGAAATAGAATTCGGGGGCCGAAGCAAGGGTTTCGGCAAACTTGACCGAGAACTTACGCCGGCATTCAATCTGTACTATGGCTCCGGCATAGTCTATCGGACCGTCCTTATGAGAATATTTAAGCCTGAGAGCTGCCGGATCATCCTTGGAATGTTCGGCAATCCATTGGTAAAAAGCTTTTGATGTATCCATGTAATTAAAACAAAAAGAGGCGTACCAAAAGTTTGAACTGGTACGCCTCTAAGTAATATTTATTCTCTATATGAGAATATTTTATTATTTGCCTTCAATAGCTGCAACACCGGGAAGGACTTTGCCTTCGATAGCCTCAAGCAAGGCACCACCGCCGGTAGAAACATATGAAACTTCGTCTGCGAGACCGAACTTGTTGATACAAGCGACAGAGTCGCCACCGCCAACGAGAGAGAATGCACCGTCCTTTGTTGCCTTTACGATGGCATCCGCGATTGCACGGCTGCCTGCTGTGAAGTTTTCAAATTCGAATACACCGGCAGGTCCGTTCCATAGAATAGTCTTGGAAGGTTCGATAGTTTCAGCGAAGAGCTTGCGGGTTTCAGGTCCGGCATCAAGGCCTTCCCAACCTTCGGGGATGTCCATTACGGAGCATACCTGGGTGTGGGCATCGTTGCTGAAAGCATCGGCTGCAACGCAGTCGGAACCCAGGACGAGGTTGACACCCTTATCTTTTGCTTTCTTCATGATATCGAGAGCGAGGTCGAGTTTGTCAAGCTCGCAGATTGAGTTGCCGACATTGCCTCCCATAGCTTTGGCAAAAGTATAGGTCATGCCGCCGCAGAGGATGAGATTATCCACCTTATCCATGAGGTTTTCGATGATACCGATTTTGGTCGACACCTTCGAACCACCCATAATAGCAGTGAAAGGACGCTTGATGTCTTTAAGGATATTGTCGACAGCTTTCACCTCTTTCTCCATAAGATAACCGAGCATCTTGTGGTCTGTGTCAAAATAATCGGCAACCACAGCTGTGGATGCGTGACGACGGTGTGCGGTGCCGAAAGCGTCGTTTACATAAACATCACCGTATGATGCGAGCTTCTTGGAGAATTCCTTCTGGCGTTCCTTCATTTCCTTCTTAGCTGCGTCATAATTGGGATCGTCCTTATCGATTCCGACGGGCTTACCTTCTTCTTCGGGATAGAATCGGAGATTTTCAAGAAGGAGTGCCTGGCCTGGTTTGAGTTCGGCGGCCATGTCGGCAGCAGCCATACAGTCCTGAGCAAATGCTACATCTGTACCAAGAGCTTTGGCAACGGCATCCTTGATCTGGCCAAGAGAAAGTTTGGGGTTGACTTTTCCTTTGGGCTTACCCATATGCGACATGATGATTACAGAACCACCGTCGTTGAGGATTTTTTTGAGAGTAGGAAGAGCACCACGGATACGGGTATCGTCTGTGATATTGCCGTTTTCATCCAGAGGCACATTGAAATCTACACGTACAAGGGCTTTGTGGCCTTTGAAGTTGAAATTGTCAATTGTCATTTCTTATGCTATTTAGATGTTAGTTATCTTTTGCGATTGAACAGGTAAAGTATTTGCCAATTCCTATTCAATCGCAAAATTACTGAATTTTCAGCATTTCACGACCCTCGTGAGCATTATTTTTAGTTAAGAAATCGTAGAAACATCTATTTAAACTCCGACCTATCTGCTGTCACCTTCACCGTGAAGAGCGTTTCGTTTATTCCTTGACTCGATTTTCTCTATATTCAAACATGCGATATCATCTAAAGACAGTCCTATTTCACGGGCTGTAGCCGACAGATACCAAAGCACATCGCCAAGTTCAGAGGCAATAGCCTTCCTGACACCTTCGTCAAATATGGCATCTTTATCCCGGATGGTCTTCTTTACCTTCTCGGCGACTTCTCCGGCTTCACCTACTAAGCCAAGTACAGGATATATAACGCCATATTTTTGGGGGTATATGGCCGTACAGGAAGCCCTGGTATCGTATTCTTCAAAAGTCATTCTTATTGTCTGTAAGAGTCAAGTTCAATATGGCTTGCCACAAGAGAATTCACGTAGTTCTTCAGCCATTTGAAAGAAGCTATGAAGGCCAACAGGATTATTGTGCTTGTTGTATCACTCAGAGGGAGTATGAAACAAAAGCTGTCATATATGCCATGAGCCATGATTGGCAGCACGATAGCCGCTGTCATATAGAAATGCCTGTTTGTAATGTCGAAATGTGCAAAAGAGAAAAATGCACCCATGATGACGGCAAAGAAATAATGAGCCGGGACCGACAGAAGTGCTCTCGATATCGAAACAACCAGCCACGAATCAGAACCTGTGACATATAGTATATTCTCAATTCCGGCAAACCCCATGCCGATGCATACCGCGTAGACTATTCCGTCGAGCATCTCATCGAAATGTTTGCATCGGCTCGCAAGAAACCAGAGCATGGCAAACTTGACAAGTTCTTCAGGTATTGCCGCATCGATAAATGATGTCGCGATAGCACCCGGTATCGTTTCAACCCCAAAACTCGGAAGAAAAGTGCCTAAGAGCAGTACGACGACTGTCGACAAAGCACCGAGACAGCATGCGGCCAGCAACCATCTTTTAGGCTCGGGCCTCGCGCTGTCTTTACGCAATATCATATATACCAGCACTATCGCCGGAGCAAGAGCTGCAATAATTTTTAATAGGTCCGACATATGTCTTATTTCTTTAAGTTTGTGCGAAGATAGCTAAAATAAATTGAACCCGAAATGAATAGGACATAAAAAAGTCGCAGACCATTTGATAATAATCTGCGACCCGATGATTCCTTGACTATTTATTCTGCGTATAGTATATACGTGGACAGTGGGGATAACGAACCTGTCAATATTCCTTTTTTAACTTCAAAAGTCTGTTTGTAGACTTTGTCAGTATATTTGCCATCAGGAAGCGAAGTCGCTATCTTAGCGTTTTCTTTTGCATTTGCAAAGTTAACCAATGCTATACCCTTGTTACCACGCTCTATTTCGGCAACAGATCCATTTTTAGATACAATGATTTTCTCAGGCTCCCCTTTCATGGCATGACGGAATTCGTTAACCGCGACAACTTCAGGATGCATGAATTCTGAGTTTCCTCGGTTACCAATTCTGTTTGTACCCCAATAGTTTTCACGGGTACTTCCTTCAGGACGACTGAAGAAAAGAGGACGACCACCTCTGCGGGCTGTGAGAAACACCCAGCCTGTACGTATCTGGTCGTCTGTGAGGCCGGCAGACTCGTGAGCATTGCAATAGGTGTCATGACTCTCTACCCAGGAAACGATACGGTCTGCTCCGGCTGGATTACGCCAGTCATTGAGCTCTTCCACACGGGCATCTCCTTTCTCAAGGACATTACGTAGGGCATGGCCATAGTTACTCGCTGTCAAATCCATGTATTCTGCATATTCGTCTTCCTTGACGTTGCGGTCCTGTAGAACCTCTCCATAAATATACAGACTGTCAGGCATGAGAAGTGACAGACCTTTGACCCCTTCCCGTCCGGTTGCGATATCCCAGAAATTGTTGCGCTCAGCTTTTGGGTCAAGCGGGTCAGATGGTAGCCCGATATGCTTGGCAGTATCGTAGCGGAAGCCTCTGGCACCAAGATTGATGAGATCGTTGACATATTGGAGATAGTAGTACTGAAAATCGGGATTTTCAGTATTAACATCTGGAAGACCGCCCATTTCGCCCGTTGTGCATTCAAGACGGTCGTTATAATCTTCGATAGGCGTGAATCCATTAGCGTGATAGAGATTCTCGTGGCCGCCGACAGCATTGTCAAGTCCAGGGAGGACAGCACTATGATCTACTGCTGTATGATTGGGAAGCACATCGACAATTACTTTTACCCCGTACTTGTATGCGCTGTCGCACATAGCCTTGAAATCATCGCGGCTACCGAGCATGTAGTTGCCGATTGTCCAGTCGATAGGCTGATAGTAGTAGTACCATTTGCCTTTTACAGAGTCCTCAGGTTCGCTGTATAGAGCTTTGCCACCTCCTTCTCCAACAAAGCAAGCCTGCACCGGCGATGTCTGAACGAAATCGTAACCGGCTTCCGCGATGTTTTTCATGTTAGATGCAATGGTGTCAAGCGACCATGACCATGCATGGAGAATTATCTCACCTTCAGGAGTCGACTGACGTTCGGCAAAAGCTGTACCTCCAACGAGAGAGAGGGAGATAAAAGAGATAAGTGTCTTAAGTTTTGTCATGTTATAAGATAAGTATGATATAATTATGTAAAATTAATCATTGTCGCTTTGTTATGCAATAGAATGGACGAGTTTACATTAACTCGGACCACAAATTTGAGCTTTTTTAATAGAATCAAACCCTCTTGTCCTATAATTTAACGCATGGGTAGCCTATTTGTTGATCGGTTTTTCGCCAAGATAGTCTCTGGGGTGTGCCTTGCGCGGCTTCTTTATAGTTTCCTTCTTTTCTTTCTTAAAGCTTGACAACACAAGCGTATCAGGCTCCTCCACAATGAGAATGGGCTCTTTTGGCTCTAAAAGTTGACTCTCCTCCTTCGCTTTATCTTGGTAATAGACACATGCCCTGATGCTTAAAGCTATGATAACCAGTACCACGGCAGCTATAATGACTTTATAACTTAATCCATTATTAGTTGCCATGACTAAGCCAGGGATAGATCATAATTACGAGTATAAGTACTGGTGCCACATAACGGATAAGAGACACAATAAGGGATCTACCTGAATTACGCAGAGAACCGTTATTGCTAAGTTCGTTCTTAAGGAGTCCTTTGGGCGCGAACCAACCCATGTAGAGGCAGACACCTAGCGCTACGACGGGAAGAAGCCAGTCCGTAGAGAAATAATCCAGAAAGTCGAACACTGTCTTCCCAAAAACGGTAAAATCTGACAACGATCCAAAAGACAGCGAACAAACCGCACTTATCACGAATAAAGGAGTAAGCACAGACAGTACAGCTAACGGGCGCCGAAGACTAAATCTGTCGCAAAGCATGGCTACTGAAACTTCTGCGATGGAAACCGTTGATGTTAAAGCTGCTACGAGAAGAAGGATGAAAAACATTGTCGACCATAATTGTGGCGCAGGCAGTTGGGCGAAAACTTCTGGCAAGGTGACAAATACAAGAGTTGCACCTTCGAGAGTCTCTTTGTCGAGTCCAAAACTTTTGACGGCCGGAAAGATAGTCATACCCATTAGTACTGCTACTACGACACTAAGTATTGCAACTATTATCGAGGTCTGTGCAAGTTTAGTCGACTCTGGATAGTAAGAAGCATATGTGATCAAGATGCCCATGCCAAGGCTCAGGCTGAAGAATGCTTGTCCCAAGGCGTTTATTATGACATCGGGAGTTATCTTCGAAAAATCAGGCGACAGGAAATACAAAAGCCCTTCCGAAGCATTGGGGAGGGTGAGTGTAAAAGCGCACATACCCAGGAGGATAACAAAGAGTAAGGGCATCAAAATATTAGATAGCCGCTCAATACCTTTTTGCACACCTCCAATCAGGATGACCGCATTGATGACAATCATCGCATATGTGAATGTAAGCGGGCGCCAGTCATTACAGATATATTCGTTCATCTTTCCTGAAAACTGTGACCTGAGACCCGATATGTCACCTTCCAAATTCATCCCGATATTGCTATACAACCCGCCGGTAATACTTTCAAAAAGATATTCGAGCGTCCAGCCTGCTACTACCATGTAGTACGACATAATGATGTACGATGCAAGGACCGCGAGAGAACCCACTACCCACCATAGTTTGCCCGGAGAAAGTTTCCGGAAGACACCAATAGAGTCAGAACGCCCGGAGCGTCCAAGCGCAAACTCAGAGAGCATCACAGGTACACCAAGTATCAGCACACATAAAATATATATTAGCAGGAAGGCGGCTCCGCCATTGGCCTGGGTCTCCGCCGGAAACCGCCAAACATTTCCTAAGCCTACGGCAGAGCCTACCGTGGCGGCAATCAAGCCTATCTTGGATGCAAATTCAGTCTTCGAAGACATATAATCAGATTTTTCAGTGGCAAAAATAATCTATTTCGGCATAAGGGCAAAATTTTACAAAAAATATTCTTACCTTTGCCCTCGAAAAAGAGTATGCCCTCCAAAAGGCATGTTTATGACAGTAAAACCACATAAACTAACTATATCAACATGGTAAACTATAAGGATCTCGGCCTTGTCAACACTCGCGAAATGTTTGCAAAGGCCATCAAGGGAGGTTATGCCATCCCTGCCTTCAACTTCAACAATATGGAACAGCTCCAGGCTATCATCAAGGCAGCCGCTGCTGAAAAATCGCCTGTTATCCTTCAGGTATCCAAAGGCGCCCGCAACTATGCTAACGCTACCCTCCTTCGCTACATGGCTGAAGGTGCTGTTGAATACGCAAAGGAACTCGGCTGGGAACATCCCCAGATCGTTCTTCACCTCGACCATGGTGACAGCTACGAACTCTGTAAGAACTGCATCGACTGTGGTTTCTCCAGTGTTATGATCGACGGTTCTCATCTTCCCTACGAAGAAAACGTTGCCCTCACAAAGAAAGTCGTTGATTACGCCCACCAGTTCGACGTAACCGTTGAAGGCGAACTCGGCGTTCTCGCCGGTGTTGAAGACGAAGTTTCTTCCGACCACCACACCTACACTGACCCTGAAGAAGTTATCGACTTCGCTACTCGTACAGGTTGCGACTCCCTCGCTATTTCTATCGGTACAAGCCACGGTGCTTACAAATTCACTCCTGCTCAGTGCACACGTAACGCTGAAGGCAAGCTCGTTCCCCCGCCACTGGCATTCGATGTCCTTGATGCCGTTATGGAAAAACTCCCCGGCTTCCCCATCGTTCTCCATGGCTCCAGCTCCGTACCTCAGGAAGAAGTTGACACAATCAACATGTTCGGCGGCAAACTCCCTGATGCTATCGGTATACCCGAAGAACAGCTTCGCAAAGCAGCTAAGAGTGCTGTATGCAAAATCAACATCGACTCTGACAGCCGCCTTGCCATGACCGCTGCCGTTCGCCGCGTTTTCCACGAAAAGCCTGCTGAATTCGACCCCCGCAAGTACCTCGGTCCGGCTCGTGACAACATGGAAAAACTCTACCGTCACAAAATCGTCAACGTACTCGGTTCCGCTGGCAAAGCAGAATAACAACGAGACTTAGAGACGTTAGTTCTCACAGGAGCGTGTCTCAGCTGACACGCTCCTGTTTTGTTAATTAATCCGAACAGTTGCAGGAGCATAAGCAAAGACAGCCCACGCTGATCTTCAAGATTGAACGTATTGACTATGATTGATACTTTATCAATAAGGGAAGAAAACGTATCTGATTTTGATGCAATCAGAATTATAGTAAAAGAGGCCTTTGCAAAAGCAGAACATTCCGACGGAGACGAACATAATCTCGTCGAACGCCTGCGCGGCTCGGCCGAATATCTCCCACGCCTATCGCTTGTAGCCGAAGCCGATGGCGTAATTGCAGGATATGCAATATTTTCCAGGATATCCATTGGGAAAAGCATGTCTGTGGCTTTAGCCCCGCTGGCCGTGCATCCTGATTTTCAAGGTTATGGGATAGGACGAACGCTTATAGATGCCGGACACACGAAGGCAATGGATAGCGGTTTTTCTTGTTCGGTCGTCCTTGGATCCCCGGAATATTACTCAAGATTCGGTTATCGCACAGCGTCAGCTTTCGGGATAATAGCACCTTTCGATGTAGAGTCCCGGTACTATATGGTTTTCCCGTTTAAGGAGGAACTCCCCCAGGGGTATGTCCGATATTCATCGGCATTCAGACTATAGAGCGTACGAAAATGACTCTTTATTACCACCGATTCAAAAAAAAACAATATCTTTGCATAATAATCAAAAGGTTCAAGAATACTTAACAATAGTCAAAACATGTCACGATTCATCGCATCCATAACCCTCCTGACAACGACAATTCTGTCAGTGTTCCCTATCGATTACGTCATATCAGGAGACACGCCGGGACTTGACGGACAGAAATTTTACGTACAGGATTATGAAACGAATCAAAATATAGACAGCGCTATAGTAGATAACGGAAAACTTCGGATTGCGGGGAGTTACGGGACTTCGGCGCTCGTAAGGGTTGAAAGTGGTAATATATTCAGTAACTGTATACTGGACACTCTGGCTATAGTGGATTTCAGTACACATCTTACGTCGGGAGGATCTAAGCTTAACAGATGTCTTCTTGACTTGGTATCGAAAAAACAGGCTATCGTCGATGAGCTTGATAAATTTCAAGAAGAGCTTCTGGCACACGGATTCGAGGGAACGGAAGTAGGAGAAATATATAAAAAGCTATACGACAAGAAACGTCCGGAATTCATCAATCTCTACAGGGACGCGATAAAGAATAATGATAATGGCGTTGGGATATATTTTCTTATGAGTCTCGGTTCGTTCTTCGGCCTGACTCCCGACGAATGGGACGAATCGTATAAATCATTTCCAGAGGGTATTAAGAAGACACGTATCGCTGTTGATTTTAATTCGAAATTCACCAATAGGCGTAAGTCAGAAGAGGGAAATCCTTTTATCGATTTTGAAGCCAAAAACACTGCCGGAAAAACGGTCCGATTATCCGATTATGTCGGAAAGGGCAAGTATGTGCTTGTGGATTTTTGGGCTTCCTGGTGCGGTCCGTGCAAGCAGGAAGCCAAGAAAGTGCTGATTCCCCTTTACGAAAGATTGAAAGACAGCACTGAGTTCGAGATAATCGGTGTCGCGACTTGGGAAGAAGCCAACGAAACCCATAATTATCTTGAGAAAAACCCCTCTCCGTGGATCCAACTTATAGACGCAGGCATGGAACCTATGAATCTCTACGGGTTCGACTATGTGCCTATGATTATTCTTTTCGGGCCAGACGGAACGATATTGGCCCGAAATCTAAGAGGAGAAACACTCGTCAGGACGGTCGACATGTACCTTGAAAAAAGCATAAGTACTGATCGGAAACCATAATGTTAAACATTTGTTAAAACAAGCACGCGCTATTGCGCAAGCCACAAAATAGTCCTAACTTTGCAGTGCAAATGGCGATTTAGTGTAGTGGCCTAGCACGCCACCCTCTCACGGTGGAGACCAGGGTTCGATTCCCTGATTCGCTACACAAGGGCTACCGAAAGGTGGCCCTTTATTATTATCATGCTCTCCTCTCTTCCTCTTTCCATACAATGCAGATACGCAAGATACTTCATATAGACATGGACGCTTTCTATGCCTCGGTAGAACAGCGCGACAATCCCGAGCTCCGAGGCAAGCCTGTTGCTGTCGGACAAGCCGACGGAAGAGGAGTTGTTGCCGCAGCAAGCTATGAGGCCCGTAGATTCGGCATCCGTTCCGCAATGTCTTCTTCTAAAGCAAAACGTCTGTGCCACGACCTCGTTTTTGTAGATTGCGATTTTGAGAAATATAAAGCTGTATCGGCTGAAATTCATGAGATATTTCATGAGTATACCAATTTGGTCGAACCAATATCGCTCGATGAGGCTTTCCTTGATGTGACTTCTAATTTTCCTAACATCAGCCTCGGAGTCGACATAGCCAGAGAGATCAAGAAGAAAATTCGCGACAATATCGGTCTTATTGCGTCGGCTGGAGTATCATACAATAAATTCCTCGCAAAGATTGCATCCGATTACCGTAAGCCGGACGGCTTGTGCGTGATATCACCGGAATATGCTCTGGACTTTATCGCAAGGATGCCTGTTGAGACTTTTTGGGGAGTCGGACCCGTGACCGCGGCCAAAATGCATGCACTCGGCATATACATCGGCGAAGACCTCCGTAAATTTTCTTTACCCGAGCTGCGCCTTTACTTTGGCAAGGCGGCGCGTCAGTACTACGACTTTGCCCGGGGTATCGACAACCGTCCTGTAGAACCCTATCGTATTCGCAAATCTATTGGATGCGAAAGGACGCTTGAAGAAGATGTAAAAGACTTTGAACAGATATTCCCTATTCTTGCTTCGCTGGCAGAGGAACTTGAAGAGAGGGTCGGGAAAAAGTCGTTCGAAGGCACTACCCTGACACTTAAAGTTCGGTATTCAGACTTTACCAACTCAAGCAGGAGCGTCAGCGGAATAGAGAACCCTGTCACAGCACTTCAATTACTCGCATTGTCCAAGGAACTCCTGCTCAAGACTGATGTCCAGGACAAACCAATCCGGCTTCTTGGCCTGACACTAAGCAACAACATTAAGACAGACATTGACAACCCTCTTCAGCTACGTCTCGACATATAAAAACGAGGCAGTGTCTCCAGAAGAAAGACAATGCCTCGCCTATTTTTATAACAATGATTATTTTTGATCTTCGTCTGCTGCTTCAGCTGCCTCCGCAGCCTTGTCTTCTTCTATTTCTTTCTCCTTAAATTCTGTCACACCGGCATCGATAAGCTGGTTGTACCAGGAGAAGAGCTTCTTCATATCGGTGGTATAGACGCGCTCACGGTCATATTCGGGAAGAATTGTACCGAAATAATCGCGTATAGCAGCATCGTCTGCGAAAGACTTCATGTCGACAGCCTTGCCTTCGTTGGCTACATATACTTTTTCGAATACATCGGGCAATGGAATGTCGCCACCGTCAGTATAGATAGAGATATCAGCAAGAGATATCACCTTGTCATGAGGATATGTAGGTATGCGCTTCCCTGTTGCTATGTTCTCGACGATCAAGGTGTTCTTTCCTCGGCTAAGGAGCTTGTAAAGCCCTGGTTTACCGGAGATGGAGATAATGCCTTTTATCATTTTAAGTACTTTATTAGTTTTTCATATAAGTTTTGCGATTGCAAATGTACTAAATCCATCTTAAATACAATTCGTTTTTCGTAACTTTGTGCTCCAAAATACAAAGTCATGTTCAAGTTTCTAAAATATCTTTTCCAACTCCTGCTATCTCCCGGATATGGCTGGGAAGACATCGAAAAGGAAGACCCCGATCCCGAAGAATTGACTCGCACGGGTCTGTACCCTTTGATGGGAATTGCAGCCCTGACAGAGTTCCTGGCTTTTTTCTACGAGCAGAATGTTAAGTTGGCACCCATACTCATCCGGGCTGTCGCCGACTTTGGTTCGTATTTCATTTCGATATTCATTGCGCGCCTGATATTCGAATACCGCCTCGCCCCACTCATTGCCGGTATTCCGTCTCCTCGTCGGACATCGACACTTATTGTAGCCGGAATCGGACTTATGGTTATTATCCAGATTTTCAGTAATTGTCTTCCGTGGGACCTTGTTTTGCTCAAGTTCCTTCCTCTCTATGTCGTCCTGGTGCTCTACAAAGCATGTCAGTACATGGATGTACGCAAAAATGAAGAAATTCATTTCCTAACCCTCTCGGGTGTTGCTATCGTCCTCGTGCCGCTCGCTATATACTACTTACTCTACTTCATCATTCCATGAAACAGAAAGACATCAACATAAAAAACCGCCGTGCTACATTCGACTACGAGATAGTCGAGACATTCACTGCAGGACTAGTATTGACCGGCACTGAGATAAAATCTATCCGAGGAGGACATGCCTCCCTGGTCGACACATTCTGCTATGTCTCGGCAGCCGGAGAAGTATGGGTTAAGAACATGAACATAGCCGAATACTTTTATGGCACCTACAACAACCATGAATCGCGCCGAGACCGAAAGCTGCTGCTCAATAAAAAAGAGATAGCACGTCTTATGAAAAACGGACGCGACTCAGGCTTTACAATAGTTCCTTTGCGGCTTTTCATCAACGACCGAGGCCTCGCAAAGCTCGTCATAGGCATAGCGAGAGGTAAGAAAGAATACGATAAACGCCAGTCCATAAAAGAACGTGAAGACAAACGTGCACTCGCACGATTGATGCAAAAGAAATGATTGCAGATATAGAACGAAAGATAGGTTTCGATACTGTTCGACGACAGATAGCCGCAATGTGTGGATCCACACTCGGAGTATCCCACTGCGATGAAATGTCCTTCTCGTCAAATCCGGCCATCGTCCGCATGAAGCTGACAGAGACAGCCGAGATGCTGGCCATTCTCAACTCAGATGCCGGATTCCCCATCGGAAACATTACTGACTGCCGTAAGATGCTCGTTTCTCTCCGTATTCCCGGCTCATTTCCGGCCGAAAGCGAGCTTCCTTCCCTCAGGAATTCTCTGGGAGCCATGGCTGAGATAAGCAATTTCTTTGGGAAGCTCCGCAAAGAGGATGCAAAGACGCCATACCCTTCTCTCGCCGGTCTTGCCTCAGACCTCTTGCCATTTCCCTCCGTAATAGCTGCTATCGACCGCATTGTCGATAAGCATGGCGAAATCAAAGACAATGCTTCACCAGAACTCGCAGATATACGACGCAGCATGTCGGCAACAGCAGGGAGTATCAATTCGACGATGCGCCGTGTCATATCTAATGCTGTGAAAGAAGGGTATCTCGAAGCAGATGTTACCCCTTCGGTACGTGACGGACGTCTTGTTATTCCCGTAGCGCCCATGTACAAACGCAAGATTTCCGGCATCGTTCACGACGAATCCGCTTCCGGCAAGACTTTCTTTATAGAACCGGCAGAACTCGTCGAAGCCAACAACAGACTTCGTGAACTATCAATAGAAGAGCGTCACGAGATAGTGCGGATATTGACTGGACTTGCAGACACCATACGCCCCGAAATAGACGATTTGCTCTCGGGATTCGAGCTACTCGGAGTTTTCGACTTCATTTATGCCAAGGCTCAATATGCACGGGATAACGATGGCATGATGCCTCATATGTCCGATGGGCCGGAACTCGAATGGTTCCATGCTTGTCATCCCCTCCTTAAGCAGTCGCTCGAACGCCAGGGCAAAGAGATTGTACCTCTCGACATTCGTCTCACATCCAAAGAACGAATTCTTATAATCTCCGGTCCGAATGCCGGAGGTAAATCTGTGACACTCAAATCAGTCGCACTCATCCAATACATGATTCAGTGCGGGGTTCTACCTCCTCTCTATGAGAATTCGCATATCGGCATATTCGACCATATTTTTATAGATATCGGCGACGACCAAAGCATAGAGGACGATCTCAGTACCTATTCTTCCCATCTTAGAAACATGAAGTTATTCCTTCGTGATGGCGACTCTAAAACATTGGTACTCATCGATGAGTTCGGTGGTGGCACAGAGCCACAGATTGGCGGTGCCATAGCCCAGGCAGTCCTCCGGCAGCTCAATGACAAGCATATGTGGGGGATCATTACGACTCATTACCATAATCTCAAACAATTTGCAGAAGAAACAGAAGGCCTCGTCAACGGCTCTATGCTCTATGACAGACAGAAAATGCATCCGCTGTTTCGTCTTGCTATCGGACAGCCGGGCAGCTCATTCGCCATAGAAATCGCTCGCAATACAGGTTTGCCCGACACCATCATAGAGGAAGCAAAGGAAATAGTAGGAAGCGACTATATCAATATGGATAGATATCTTCTCGATATCGCACGCGACCGCCGTTACTGGGAGCGAAAACGTGATTCCATAAGGATTAAGGAAAAACAGCTTGAAGAAACTCTTGCTCGCTACGAGGAGGAAATGAACATCCTTAAGGGCAAGCGTCGTGAAATTCTTAGCGAAGCCAAGCAGGAAGCCCAGAAAATACTCGATAACAGCAATGCTGCAATCGAACGAACCATTCGCGAAATACGCACTTCTCAGGCTGACAAAGAAAAGACCAAGGAGGTTCGTGAAAAACTCAAACACGATAGCGAAGAGCTGACAAAAAACATCGAGGCCAACCATCCCCTGCTCGACAAGAAGCTTCCGAAACATAAAAAGAAAGAAAAAACGTGCCAGCCAAAGATTAGGGAAGAAGACAGACCCCTCGCCGTTGGCGACAATGTAGTTCTCGCTGACGGTGGCGGAACAGTCGGTACCATAGAATCTATCAAAGGTAAGAGTGCTACGGTTGTTTTCGGCCATGTCAAGACTTCAGTTAAGCTCGACAGGCTAAAAAGAACCATTCGCAAGGCAAGCACTAATTCGGGCAAGAGCGGTCTTGTTTCCGATTCATATCTCTCTTCCTCTACTTCCGAAGCAAGCCGCGAACGTCAGCTTGCATTCTCTCAGGAAATAGATGTAAGAGGCATGCGGACTGACGAAGCAGTTCAAGCCGTGATGTATTACATAGACGATGCAATACAGTTCAACAGCACCCGCGTCAGAATTCTTCATGGTACTGGTACCGGGGCTCTCAGGGAGTATATCCGGAATTACCTTGCCACCGTACCGGGAATACGAAGTTACCATGATGAAGACGTACGTTTCGGAGGCCCCGGCATCACAGTTGTTGAATTTTAATTTCTAACAATGGTATCTCAATTGTTCCTTACATTTGCAAAAATAGGAGCCTTCACCTTTGGAGGCGGCTGGGCAATGATAAGTATTATCGAACGCGAAATCGTAGACAAGCATAAGTGGCTGGACAAAAGAGATTTTCTTGACCTTCTCGCTGTGGCCCAGTCTCTGCCTGGCATCCTTGCAGTCAATATTTCTGTAGTGGTGGGTGATAAATTACAGGGTTTGAAAGGCGCGATTTTTGCCGCTCTCGGCACTATACTGCCGAGTTTCCTCATCATTCTTGCTATTGCAATGTTCCTCACTCCTGATCTCATAACGAGCAACCCTACAATCAATGCCATATTCAAAGGCATTCGTCCTGTAGTTGTGGCTTTGATTGTAGCCCCGGTCTTTACGACTGCCAAAGCAGCCTCTGTCGGATGGAAAACAGTGTGGATTCCCATTGTCGTAGCGATTCTCATATGGTCGAAGCTGCCAGTGGTGTCTAATCCCATACTGTTCATCTTGATAGGCGGCATCGTCGGTTATATCATTGCCGTTAGGGCCCACAAAAAGCTTAATTCTAAGGAGGGCTAAACGCTATGATGATATATCTAAAGCTTATCTGGAGCTACCTTAAAATTGGTTTCTTCGGCTTTGGTGGCGGCTACGCAATGCTTGCCCTCATCGAAAATGAGATAGTAACACCCGGATGGATTACAGAACAGATATTTACGGATATCGTCGCAATCTCCCAGATGACACCGGGACCTATAGGCATCAATTCCGCTACATATATCGGATATGTTGCACCAGCGGTTTCCAACCCGTCTCTTTCATCCCCTCTATGGGGGATTCTCGGTTCCGTGCTATGCACATTGGTTGTGATTCTTCCATCTTTTCTTCTGGTACGATACGCGGGCCATTATATAGCCCGTCATCACGATAGCGTGGCTATCCGAGGTATATTCAAAGGTCTGCGCCCTGTTGTTGTCGGTCTTATCGCATCGGCTGCACTCCTGCTTATGAACGAGCAGAACTTCGGATCCGCCGAAACGGACATAATCAAGAGTATTATTCTTGCTGCCATAGGCTTATCTTTGAGCCTTTTCACGAAGATACATCCAATACTCATCATCATCGGCGCAGGAATTGCCGGGCTAATTCTTTTTTGACATGGACTACCAACAAACAACAGAATGGCTCTTTGCCCAAGTCCCGATGTTCCAGAATCTTGGAGAAGGAGCTTACAAACCAGGACTCGATACCACTCTTGCACTCGCTAATGAATGGGGAAATCCTCATCTCAAATTTCCGGCTATCCATATAGCCGGGACTAACGGAAAAGGCAGCACCGCTCACACCATTGCTGCTATCCTACAGTCTGCCGGATATAACACCGCTCTCTATACATCACCTCACCTGGTAGACTTCAGGGAAAGGATCAGAGTCAACGGCAACCCGATTGACAAAGACTATGTCGTAGACTTCATCGAAAGGTTCCGTAATTCTCCTGTGTATACGTTACATCCTACTTTCTTCGAATTGACAACAATCATGGCATTCAGCTATTTTGCCCAGGAGAACGTGGATGTCGCTATTATTGAAACTGGTCTTGGAGGAAGGCTCGACAGTACGAATATTCTTAAACCTTTAGTTTCTATTATTACAAATATCTCTCTCGACCATACCGCATTACTCGGAAATACCGAAGAAAAGATAGCGTTTGAGAAAGCTGGTATAATCAAGGACAATACTCCGGTCGTTATAGGAGAGGCCAAAGAATCTATTAGAAAGGTTTTCAGGGACAAAGCATACCAAACTAAAAGCGAAATTGTATTTGCCGAGGACACTGTCAACCTTTGCGGCACAATCAAAACCGACTGCATCAAGTATGAAGAAACGAACCTCGGTCAGTTTTTAGGAGAGCTCACTGGAAACTACCAGATTGCAAACACACGCACTATATTGGCAGCTCTCAAATATATTAAGAAGCATTTCGCTAAAATTGACAATGATTCTGTCAAAAAAGGATTTGCCGAAGTCTGCGAGCTCACCGGACTTATAGGCCGATGGATGACAATACATAAAGAACCGGTACATGTTGTCTGCGATACCGGGCATAACATAGGAGGTTGGCAGTATCTCGGACCCAGATTAAAAAGCATTTCGGAATCGGGCCACAGGCTCCATATGGTTCTCGGATTCGTTTCGGACAAGGACATCAATGCAATCGTCCGTCAGATGCCCTTGAACGCGACCTACTATTTCGCCAAGCCATCGGTAAGCCGTGGGCGCAAGGCTGAGGAGACCGCGGCGGCAGCGAAAGCAGCAGGAATTGAGGGTGCTTGTTTCGACAGCGTGGCAGACGCTTACAAAAAAGCGATGTCCGATGCCCGAGTTGGCGACACTGTCTTCATTGGCGGAAGCACATATGTAGTGGCCGACCTCCTTTCATATCTTTCCTGATCGACTTTTTATGGCTATGAAAAACATCTCGCTATCGAACTCTTGGTACTGATAAGTAGTTATAAGTGAAACTAAAGATTATAATTCGTCCGTTATGGAAAATTTCTCCTTCTACTCACCTACACTGTTCGAATTTGGCCGAGGTGCCGAAGAAAAGGTCGGTATGTTGACTTTTTTGACCGGTGCGACAAAAGTAATGATAGTTTATGGCCGTAAATACGCTAAAACAAGCGGATTGATTGATCGTGTATCGAACTCATTGAATACAATGGGTATAGAGTACGTTGAATTAAGTGGAGTCGAGCCTAATCCTGTTGATGCCCTCGTCTATAAAGGAATCGATCTTGCAAGGGCTAAGAAAGTTGACGGTTTGATAGCAATTGGGGGTGGTTCGGTCATTGATACGGCAAAGGCTATAGCAGCCGGAGTACCTTACAAGGGCGATTTTTGGGATTTCTATATCGGGAAAGCAAAGATAGAGGAAGCCTTGCCTGTCGGTGTCGTACTGACCATTCCTGGTTCTGGAAGCGAAGGTTCGGGTAACAGCGTAATAACCAAGAGCGAAACGGCCCAGAAACTGAGTGTCAGGACCGACAGTTTGTTGAGACCTCGTTTTGCTATCATGAATCCTGAGATGACTTCAACTCTATCTGCGTACCAGACAGCAGTCGGAGTCGTCGACATGATGTCGCATATTCTCGAACGTTATTTCAGCACTTCGATAGGTGTCGAAGTCTCCGACCGTCTTGCTGAAGGATTGCTGATGAGTCTTATCAACGAAGCGCCCAAAGCGCTGGCAGATCCATCAGACTACCAGGCAAGAGCCAATATCGAATGGGCAGGCACTCTTGCCCATAACGGTCTTGTAGGTTGTGGACGCAAGGAAGACTGGACTTCTCACGCCATGGAGCATGAAATCAGCGCTCTCTATCCAAATATAGCTCATGGTGCGGGCCTTGCTGTCGTTTTCCCGGCATGGCTGACTTTTATGGCCCACCACAAGCCTTCTAAAGTTGCCCAGCTTGGCAGACGAGTATTCGGTATCGACATCAAGGACGACAGGTCCGCCGCCATCGAGACTGTTGCATCACTGAGAGCATATTTCAGCGCAGTACTCCGTATGCCTTCTACTTTCAAAGCCCTTGGAATCGACAAACCGGATATTGATACTCTCGTACGCAAACTACATGAGAACAAGGGGGAAACAATAGGACAATATTACAAACTGAACGACAAAGATACCCGTCAGATCTACGAACTGATGCTCGATGCCGAACAACGGGCATCAATGTTGGAAATCGAGGAAGCTGTCAAAGCCGGTTCTAAAAATCCTGCAGAAGCTGTCTGATTACTCCTCGAATATTCCTAATCCCTGACGGACAACTTCGGGGGCATCGCTGTCGAGACAGTCGACGATGGTGCTCCCCTCTTTCTGTCCTTCTCCGCCATCTATCATGACGGATATCGAACTTTCCTTTTCGTAATTCAATGCAATAGAATCGGGATTGGCGATGCTTTCAGGGTCGTCTTCAGTTAAAGGGAGAGACGAACTGAGAAGAGGTCTTCCAAGTTTGTCGGCGAGCATCCGGGATATCTTATTCTCCGGAACACGTATGCCGACACTTTTCCTGCCTTTAAAAACCTTAGGGAGCTTCGTGGAAGCTGGTAAGATGAAAACGAATGGTCCTGGAAGATAGGTTTTCAACAAATGAAAAGCCTTGTTGTCTATCTTTGCATACTCCGCAGCCTGAGAGTAGTTCGAGCATATTATAGAAAGTAGGTTCTTGCCCGGATTGATGCCTTTTAATCGGCACAGCTTTTCTATCGCCCTGTTATTTAGGCAGTCACAGCCCATGGCATAGATAGAATCCGTTGGATATATTATGATTTCTCCGTCATCGAGTGCGCGGACAGCCTCTTCTACATATCGTTCATTGATAGAGTCGGGATATATCTTTAGTAACTTCATATGACAGTATTCCAGGTCTTAAACTTAATATTTTTTGCCAATGCGTATTTTTCAAGTAATCCGCATGCCCATTTTACAAAAGTATCATCATCCATCTCTCCTTCGCGATAAATATTGACTGTCATAAGAACATGCCTTGTCGACTCTTCAAGTTTAGTCCGCTCATTGTCGGAAGTAGGTGTCCCTATACCTCCAACATTATCTCTGAATACTGGAAGATTTTCAATATTAAGGGGACCCCTGCCGATGGCATCGTAAGGTTCTCCCGGAAGACCAGCACCAAGACATATTCCGTCGCCTTCTATCTTGTCTGCGTCGAAACCTCCGATTGAATAGCCCGACCGCATCGAGATAAGATTAATCAAGTCTATGATAGTAAGCGTACGATACAGTTCCATACCCTTGACCGCACGACGACACAATGCTTCGGCACTTGGTCGGTATCTGTTCGGTTCTTTCCCGAGAGCTTTGTATGCATCTCTTGTTCCGGCTATTGCAGGACGATGGCGAATTTCCTCTATCGCAAAATTATCCTTTACCCACTTCTCAGCTGTCCGAATCTCGTTCCATAGTGCTTCCGAGGTTGCTTTGTTGGTTACATCGGCTTCTATTGTTATAACCCTAAGTCCGGGTGCCGCTCTTAATATCCTATCATCAAAAGTTATTTCTATCATATCTTGTTTTTTCATGACTACAAACATAGCAATTTTTTTTGCATAGTCAAACATATTGCCTATTTTTGGGGATAGAAATGTGATATCCCGGAAATGATCTACGTTGCTTTGAAAGATATCGGACACCGGCGTCTTCCGTTCTATCTCGCCACAGAGGAATGGATAGCTCGGAATATGCCTCCCGATGATTATTTTTTCAGCTGGAGAGTCAGTCCTACTGTAATCTGTGGACGCCATCAGAACATGGCGGCAGAAGTAGATATGGACTACTGTCGTCAGAATGGGATAGATGTTGTTCGACGGAAAAGCGGGGGCGGTTGTGTTTATGCCGATACGAATAACTTCATGTTCTCATACATTTGCCCAAGCGATGAAGTGACTCGCACTTTTGGACGATATACAAACATGATATCCGGCATGTTGCGTAACCTTGGTTTAGAAGCGGAAGCTACTGGCCGCAACGATATCCTGATAAATGGATTCAAGGTGGCAGGAAATGCTTTCTATCATCTACCTGGACGCTCTATTGTACACGGTACAATGTTATACGATTTTGATCCTTCGGTAATGAGCCGGACTCTTACGCCATCAAGAGCCAAACTTGTCAGCAAAGGTATAAAATCTGTTCCTTCAAGGGTATCATGTCTTATGAAAGAAGGTTTGACAATTTCTAAAGAAGAGTTCGAGAGATATGCAATCGAAAGCCTGACAGAAAAGGAATATATAGTCACACCAGAAGACATCAGCCAGATAGAAGAAATCGAAAAGACTTACTATGATCCATCCTTTCTTTCGGGAGCACACACCTCTGATCCAGACAAAAAAGCTACAAGGCATATCTGTGGTCGGATCGAAGGTGTCGGTGAGTTTGATATCGAAATACGCACCGACAATCGAAACTGCATTCAATCTATTGACATAGGAGGAGATTTCTTCATTCTCTCCGACCCTGATGAAATAGGACTACGCTTACGAGGCGCTCCCTGCAATAAGGAAGATATCAGAGCCGCGCTTGAAGAGCTTGATCTTGGAAAGATAATCTCAGGGCTGAACCTTGAAAGCTTATTAAGCCTTATTATTGAATAACCAAATAAACTATAACTTTCCCTTACCATGGAAAACGAACTAAAGAAAACCTGCCTTTACGAGAACCATAAGGCTTTAGGCGCCAAGATGTCTCCCTTCGCTGGCTACGACATGCCTATTGAATACAGTGGCCTCGATGACGAACACAAGGCTGTCCGTACTCGCGTCGGACTTTTCGATGTGTCTCATATGGGCGAAGTCTTCATCGGGGGACCTGACGCCCAAAAATATGTGGACCATATCTTCACTAATTATGCTGGATCCATGGTCAACGGCCAGGTTCTTTACGGCATGATGACCAAAGAAGATGGAGGGGTGGTTGACGATCTGCTCGTCTATCGTCTCGCAGACGACAAATTTCTGCTTGTCATCAATGCTTCCAATGTCGATAAAGATCTTGAATGGATCCGGAAAAATAGCAAAGGCTATGATATCGATATCCGCGACTATTGCGCAGATTGCGGCCAGCTCGCCCTCCAGGGTCCTGACAGCGAGAAAGTTCTTGCCGATGTCCTTGGAATAGATGCTTCCGACCTCAGTTTCTATACGTTCAAGATTCTTCCCGACAACACTATAGTTAGCCGCACCGGCTATACGGGCGAGGACGGCTTCGAAATCTATGCCGCTCCCGGTGTCATCGTTGATATGTGGGATAAGTTCATGGATGCCGGAGTGAAACCCTGTGGCCTCGGTTGCCGAGACACATTGCGATTTGAAGCCGGACTTCCGCTCTATGGAGATGAATTAGGAGAAGACATAACACCGATCGAAGCTGGTCTCGGCATGTTTGTAAAGGTCGATAAACCCGGTGGATTCATCGGCAGTGATGTTCTTAAGAAACAGAAAGTCGAAGGTCCAAGAAAGAAACTCATCGGACTGCTTATCGACAGCCCTGCTACAGCCCGTCATGGGTATGAAGTGCTCGACCTTGACGGAGCCGCTGTTGGGTACATCACAACTGGTTATAACTCACTTACTCTTGACAAGAACATAGCCATGGCTTTTGTAGAAGCAGCCTACGCTCCACTCGAGAGCAAACTTATGGTCCGCATACGCCGCAAGACTGCTCCGGCCACTGTCATCAAAAAAAGATTCTATACACCTAATTATAAGAAATGAAGCTATGAATACGATTTATTATCTTCCTACTCATGAATATATCCGTCTTGAAGGCGAAAACGGCTACGTTGGAATCTCCGAATTCGCAGCCAAAGAACTTGGTGTAGTCACATATGTCGATATGCCTGAAGAAGGAGATACTTTCGATGCAGGCGAGGAATTCGGCGCTATCGAAAGCCGCAAAGCAGCATCCGACCTCTATGCTCCTGTAACCTGCGAAGTCCTTGAAGTGAACGAAAGCCTTGAAGACGACCCCAAGCAGATAAACAATAATCCCCTCGAAGCCTGGATCATGAAAGTGAAGATAGCCGACCCTACAGAACTCGACAATCTCATGGACCAGAAGGCATACGAGGAATATTGTGCGAAAGAAAAGCATTAAACCATGTCAGCACATCGATTCCTTCCTCATACTCCCGAGGACATCGGGCATATGCTCGATGTCTGCGGAGCTAAATCGCTCGACGACCTCTATGCTGATGTCCCCGATAGTCTCAGGCTGAAAAATCCCTACAATCTCCCGGCCGAATTAAGCGAGCCTGAACTTGAAAAATATTTCGGCAAGTTAGCGGCAGAAAATAAAGGACTCGTCTGCTTCGCCGGTGCCGGTTTTTACCATCACTATACCCCGGCTGTGATTCCTGCCATAATGTCGCGCTCGGAATTCCAGACTGCATATACCCCCTACCAGCCTGAAATTTCTCAGGGTACGCTTCAGTACATATTCGAGTATCAGACGATGATGGCTCGTCTGACTGGTATGGACGTTAGCAACGCTTCGATGTACGACGGTGCGACAGCTTCTGCCGAAGCTATGATTATGGCTGTCAACTCGGCAAAACGCAAACGCCGTATCCTTGTCTCGGCCACAGTAGCTCCTGCCGTTCAACAGGTTATCGGTACATACGCTGCCGGTCCGAGAATAGCTGTAGAAGTCATCCCTGAAGACAAAGGTATAACCGACCGCATCGCCTTTGAAGAAATGCTCGGTGCCGGTGATGTCGCCGGAGTCATAGTTGCTCAACCGAATTATTATGGAATAGTCGAAGATTATTCCGGTTGGGCCGATAAATGCCATGCAGTCAAGTCTCTCTTTATTATGAACTGCCATGCATCGACGCTTAGTGTGCTTAAAACACCGGGCGAATGGGGAGCAGACATAGCATGCGGCGAAGCACAGTCACTTGGTATGCCGCTAAATTACGGTGGTCCCTACCTCGGTTATTTGTGCTGTAAATCGGCTCTTATGCGCAAGCTACCGGGTCGTATCGTCGGTGCAACTACCGATTCCGAAGGCCGTCGTTCCTTCGTTCTCACTCTTCAGGCTCGTGAACAACACATACGTCGACAGAAGGCGACATCGAATATTTGCTCCAACCAGGGTATAATGACACTTCATGCTGCCATCTACTTGTCACTCATGGGACGAAAAGGCCTTGAAGAAGTAAATAGGCTAAGTTATGAGGCTGCCCACAGCCTTGCGGAGAAAATGTGTGCCACAGGCAAAGTTCGATTGAAATATCCTGACAAGGAGTATCTTAATGAATTCCTTATTGAAGTTGAGGAACCCCTGACAGCTAATTCTCTCATCGAAAGAGCGGCTGAAAATGGTATCCTCGGAGGTGTATGCCTTGAAGACGGCAGTCTTCTTGTCGCTGCAACCGAAATGTGTTCTCCTGCCGATATCGATAATTATGTTTCACTCCTCAAAAGCCTGTAGCAATGAATAAGAATCTCTATTCGCCTCTCATCTTCGAGGTATCCAAATCCGGTCGCTCAGGCTATTCTCTTCCGGCTTACGACTACGGCACTTCGAAGACAGAACTTCCAAAGGGACTGAGACGGGAGAGTGATCTCAACCTACCCGAAGTCGACGAACCTTCGCTCGTACGTCACTACACAAACAGCAGCAACAATAATTTCGGTGTCGATACCGGTTTCTATCCCCTCGGTTCCTGTACGATGAAGTACAATCCGAAAATCAATGAAACCATGGTAAACCACTCCGGAATTACCAATATACATCCTCTACAGCCCGTTTCAACCTGTCAGGGTGCTTTAAGAATCTACAGGACTCTCGAAAAATATCTCTCCGAGATAGGAGGTATGTCTGAGTTCACTCTCAATCCTTTTGCAGGTGCTCACGGAGAATACACAGGACTGATGGTTATTCATCAGTATCATATCTCGAGGGATGACGAGGGTCGTACTAAGGTGCTGGTACCTGACTCGGCTCATGGCACAAACCCGGCAAGCGCAGCTATGGCAGGTTTCGAAATTGTAGAAGTGAAGAGTCTTCCCGATGGTACTGTGGATATCGAAGACCTCAAGAGTAAAGTCGACGACAGTATAGCCGCTATGATGATGACGAACCCCAATACAGTGGGCATGTTCGAAAAAGGCGTTCCCGAGATAGCGGAAATTGTACATAAAGCAGGTGCGTTGATGTACTACGACGGAGCAAATCTCAACCCTATGCTCGGTATAGCACGTCCGGGAGATATGGGTTTCGATGTAATGCACATCAACCTCCATAAAACCTTCTCAACGCCTCACGGTGGTGGTGGTCCCGGTGCAGGTCCCGTTGGTGTCCGCGCAGGACTCGAACAATTCCTTCCCAAGCCGAGAGTAATTGAGAAGTCCGACGGAAGTCTCGACCTCGAATTCAGCAACTGCTCTTTCGGTAGAGTCAGTGCATGGCTTGGTAACTTCAGCGTCTTTGTCAAAGCTCTCAGCTATATTCTTTCACTCGGAGCTAAAGGTCTGGCAAAAGTAGGTCCGTTGGCAACATTGAACGCCAACTATGTCATGAATTCGCTGAAAGACCTTTACGAACTTCCGATTCCTGGACCGTGCAAGCATGAATTTGTATTTGACGGCCTCCGCGACAAAAGCACAGGAGTAAGCACACTCAATGTTGCCAAGGCGCTCCTGGACTATGGATTTCATGCTCCAACTATCTATTTCCCGCTTCTCTTCCACGAGTCGCTGATGATAGAGCCAACGGAGACAGAGACCCCGGAGACACTCGATGCCTTTATTTCGGCGATGCGCAAAATAGCCGAGGATGCTTCCAAAGACCCCGAGAAGGTAAAGAATGCGCCCTACTCCACACCTATAGCCCATCCCGACGAAGACGAAGCCGCACTCAATCCCAAGGTTACTTACGACGCTCTATGCAACAAGTAGACCTAATCATAATCGGCGCAGGACCTGGCGGTTACGAAGTAGCCGCCGAGGCTGCGGCAAAGGGCATGTCGGTCGTTCTTTTTGAGAAGGACAAACTGGGAGGCACGTGCCTAAATCGTGGATGCATCCCGACAAAATGCCTTTGCGCAGCAGCAGAACGTCTCAATGCCGTAAAGTCGGCAGACTGCTTCGGCATAAGTGTCCGTGACATTTCATTCGATTTTGAGATAGTCCATAACAGAGCTACAGATATTGTCGGCCAGTTACGTTGCGACATAGAATCTTCGCTGAAGAACGTCCATGTAGTCTATGGTGAAGCCCTTCTGGACTCTGATAAACGTGTGAAATGTAATGACAAAGAATATTCCGCGTCTAAAATAGTGATAGCTACAGGTTCCAGACCGGCACAATTACCCATCAACGGTGCAGGGTATGCCCTCAGCAGCGACGAGGTCCTTGCACTCAAAAGCCTACCATCAAATATCACTATCATTGGAGGCGGTGTAATAGGTCTGGAATTTGCCTCTATTTTCTGCGCTTTCGGCTGTGAGATAACAGTACTTGAATACTGCAAGGAAATACTTCCCGGCTTCGATCGCGACATAGCAAAACGTCTTCGTTCATATCTGTCACGTCGCGGTGTCAAAATCATATGCGGAGCCAAAGTTACATCCATCAGTCCAGATAATAATGTGACGTTCGAAACCAAAGGTAAATCCCAGAACGTTGATTGCGATATGGTTATATCGGCTGTCGGACGTCAGCCTGTCGTACCGTATGGTTTCGAAAAGGCAGGTATAGAGCTGACAGAAAGGGGCTTTATCAAAGTAGACGATAATTTCGAGACTACAGCAAAGGGTATATTTGCTGTCGGTGATGTCAATGGCAGATGTATGCTCGCACACGCGGCTTCCGCACAAGCGCGAACAGCCATATGGGGCACTCCTTACTTAGAGAACGTTCCCGGAGTGGTTTTCACGGATCCTGAATGTGCATCTGTTGGTGCCAAACTCGAAAACGCAACTGAAGGTCAGGAATGGAAAGAAGTCAAGCTTCCTTATTCAGCCAATGGAAAAGCATCCGCATCAGGCCAGACCGACGGTCTTTTCAAAATTGTTTTCGATGCCTCTGGAAGAATTCTCGGATGTCATGTAGTCGGGGCTCATGCTGCCGACCTGATTGCAGAAGTTGCTGTAGCCATAGCAGCCAAAATGACTTTAAAAGAACTTGCCTACGGCGTAGTACATGCCCATCCTTCAATCTCAGAACTCGTTTCAAGCGCTTGTGGCTTAGCTACAGAAATGCTCGACAAATAACAAACTGCGACATATAAAATGAGCCCGGTTTCCGTGAAGAGGCCGGGCTCATTTTATACGAATGTAATCCTTGTTACCAGATTACGACACGTTCTTCAACAGGTCGGAACATAGGATCGCCTTCAACAATGTCGAATGCGCCAAAGAAAGGTTCTATGTTGCGGAGCGTAGCATCTACACGCCAACGACCGAGGGAATGGGGATCTGTCTGCGTGCGCTGGAGAATTTCAGCCTCACGGATGTTTGCTGCCCATACGTTTGCATATGCAAGATAAAAACGCTGGTCGGGTGTGAAACCGCCGATTGTTGGAGCTTCCTTGCCTCCGAGTGAGTTGAGGTACGCAGTGTGTGCCACACGAAGGCCACCTTGGTCAGCAATGTTCTCTCCGAGGGTAAGCTTGCCGTTAGCACGAACACCGGGTGCGACCTCGATGCTGTCAAACTGTGCTGCGAGCTTGTCGGCGAGAGCTTCGAAAGCTTTGGCATCAGCTTCAGTCCACCAGTTTGCAAAGTTGCCGTCCTTGTCGAACTGACGACCCTGGTCGTCGAATCCATGTGTCATCTCATGACCTATAACGACACCGATAGCGCCATAATTGACTGCATCGTCAGCTTCGGGATCGAAGAAAGGAGGCTGGAGAATACCTGCAGGGAAGCAGATTTCATTAGTGCTCGGATTATAGTAGGCATTGACTGTCTGGGGCGACATAAACCAACGAGAACGGTCTACAGGTTTGCCATAGTCCGCATTGTAGTATTCCGAGTTGAACTCGATGGCACGCTGAATATTTCTCCAGTAAGAGTCCTTAGGATCGATAGTGAGAGCCGTATAGTCGCGCCATTTGTCAGGATAACCTATCTTGACGGCGAAAGCATCGAGTTTCTCGTGAGCCTTAGCCTTCGTAGTATCACTCATCCATGTAAGATTGTCGATATGCTGTCCCAGAGCTGTCTGGAGATTGCCTACAAGGGTGAGCATTTTCTCCTTGGAGCTTGCAGGGAAGTATTTCTCGACATAAAGCTGTCCCAGAGCCTCACCAAGAATGCCATTGGGTACAGAGAGAGCGCGTTTCCAGCGTGGCTGCTGTTCCTCAACGCCAGTCATAGCCTGGGTAAGGGCAAACTGGGCGTTAACAAAATCATCGCTCAGGAAGGGCGCGGCAGAGCCAAGATAGGATGCTGTCATATAATCGCGGAGAACTTCTTCAGGCTGTGTGGCAAGGTTCTTGGCCACTACTGCGTAGTAAGCAGGCTTGTCAATAATAATACTGTCGACATCAAGCTTCTGGAGTTCGAAGTAACGCTTGAGGTCTACCTGGGGATATTCCTCGACCAGCGCCGCTACAGTAGTAGGATTATATTGAGCCTGTATGTCACGCTGTTCTGTACGTGTCATCTGATTCTTGGCAAGCTCTGTCTCAATAGCCAGCACGTTGGTCGCGAAGCGTTCTGCCTGAGCCTCGTCGTAGCCGATGAGGGCAGCAAGCTGCTTTAAGTATGTGGTATAAGCCTCACGAATCTTGACATAGCGCTCGTCGTCCATCGTATAGTAGTCACGGTCGCCGAGACCAAGACCGCCTTGTCCCCAATACATAGTATTGATCGACGAGTTTGCCATGTCAGGCTGGACTCCGGTGTTGAAGAATACATCTACACCGGGAAGGGTTGCCATAAGGTTGATAATCTGGTCGCGGGAAGCACCGGCAATGGTCTTGAGATCATCTTCAAGAGCAGAGGCACCTTCCTTGTTAAGTCGGACACTGTCCATACCCATTGCATAGAGATCGGCTATTTTCTGCGCGTTTGTGCCCGATTCGAGAGCACTGGCATCCAGACCGAGCACGAGGTCACGTACCTGTTCGCGATTGTTCTCCGCAAGCTGGTCGAAGGTACCGAAGCGTGAATATTCGGGCTTCAAAGGATTGGCCTTCATCCAACCGCCGCATGCGTAGTCATAGAAATCGACTTTGGGCGAAACCGATGTGTCGAGGTTGGCCGTGTCGATACCCTTTGGCTCGGTGGTCTTGTTGCCACATGAACTCAGGCATACTCCGGCTGCTAAGAGTGCCGAAGTCATAATTGTAAATGAATTGAAATGCATAATATCTGGTTATCAGTTATTTCCATATCTTTCTTTGAGCTCGTCGAGCTCCATTTGGGCGAGTTCCCAAAGGCTCATCGCATTTTCCACTTCCTTGACGGCCGCAGAATGTTTGGTGAAAATATCCGGACTGATATCACCGGCTGAAATAGCAGCTTCAATTGTAGCCACTTCTTCTTCCTTGTCACTCACAAGCGATTCAGCATCTTCAACCTTACGAGCGGCTCGTTTAAGTGCCTTTTCACGCTCTTTCTGCTCGGCATAACTCAATTTGGGAGACGGTTTGGCCGTTTCTTTTAAAGTTTGCTTTCCTGCAGTAGGTTTAGACTGGATTTCAGGTTGATTCTCTTTCTTAGGATTGCTTCTTTCTAATTCCGCGAGTGATGACAGCTTCTTTTTTTCGAGGAATTCATAGATGCCGCCAAGACATTCGCGAACTTTACCGCCGCCGAATTCATAGACCTTCTCGACAAGTCCGTCGAGAAACTGACGGTCGTGGCTGACCACGATCACCGTTCCGTCGAAGTCTTTGATAGCCTGTTTGAGGATATCCTTGGTCTTCATGTCGAGATGATTCGTAGGTTCGTCAAGTATCAAAAGATTGACAGGCTCGAGCAGGAGTCGTATCATCGCAAGACGAGTCTTCTCGCCGCCAGAGAGTACTTTCACTTTCTTATCGGAAGCTTCACCACCGAACATGAAAGCGCCGAGGATATCTCGTATCTTAGTACGGATATCACCTACTGCCACTCGGTCGATAGTATCGAAAACTGTGATTTCTCCATCAAGTAACTGAGCCTGATTCTGCGCGAAATAACCAATCTTGACATTATGTCCTATTCGCAGCGAGCCGGTGAAGGGTATCTCGCCCATTATACATTTGACAAGAGTGGATTTACCTTCGCCATTCTTACCCACAAAAGCCACTTTCTCACCACGTTTGAGGGTAAAAGTAGCGCCATCGAACACTTGATGGTCGCCGTAAGCTTTACCTACATTATCCGCTATGATAGGGAAATCACCCGAACGTGGAGCCGGTGGAAAACGAAGATTGAGGTGCGAAGTATCCACCTCGTCGACTTCTATTCGTTCTATCTTGGCAAGCTGCTTGATACGGCTCTGAACCTGGACCGACTTAGTTGCCTTATAACGGAAACGCTCGATAAAATCCTCTGTATCGGCAATCTGTTTTTGCTGATTCCTGAATGCTCTCATCTGCTGCTCTATGCGTTCTTCGCGTAGGGTGACAAAATGAGAATAGTTCACAGCATAGTCATAAATCTTGCCCATTGAGATTTCAATAGTGCGGCTCGTGACATTATCTATAAAAGCACGGTCATGACTTACAAGAACGACGGCTTTAGCCTTAGTCATCAGGAAGTTTTCAAGCCATTGGATAGACTCTATATCAAGATGGTTCGTAGGTTCGTCAAGCAGGAGCACATCAGGTCGCTGAAGAAGAAGCTTGGCAAGCTCGATACGCATACGCCAGCCTCCACTGAACTCCGAGGTTGGTCGCTCGAAATCGCTACGTACGAAACCGAGGCCAAGAAGAGTCTTTTCAAGTTCTCCTTCGCTGTTTTCGCCAGAGGCAAGAGCAAGTCGCTCGGTAAGGTCACTGACATGCTCGATAAGACGGATATAGTCCTCAGATTCGTAATCTGTCCTTTCGGACAGTTCTGTATTCATCTTTTCAAGTCGCTCCCGCATCTCATTTATATGCGAGAAAACCTTGCGGACTTCCTCAATAACGGTCAAGGTGTCCTCAAGAACCATCTGCTGGGGAAGGTATCCTATTGTGACATCGGCAGGGACTGCGACAGACCCACTTGTAGGCTTTTGAAGACCGGCAATAATCTTTAGCATTGTCGATTTACCGGCTCCGTTCTTACCTACCAATGCGATCTTGTCTTTCGGGTTGATCACATAGTTGATATTGTCGAAAAGGAGCTGTGAACTGAACTCTACCGAGAGGTTATTGACAGATATCATATTCTCTTATAGAGGAGAGCACTAAATTATTTCAAGATTATCTTCCAAACGTTGACGCACAATTTCGTACATCATCACTCCGGCGGCAACACTGACATTCAGCGATCCGATATTGCCGAACATAGGGATAGCGGCTCTCGTATCGGCCAGACGGAGTATGTCTGTGGAGATGCCGACATCTTCAGCTCCCATCACCAGAGCTACTGGACTTGTGTAGTCGGCCTTAGTATAGTTTTCGGATGCTTTCTCTGTGGCACAGACAATCTGGCAGCCGCTGTCTTTAAGGAGCTTTACGGCTTCGACGAGAGAGCGTTCGCGACACACGGGAATGTGAAGGAGTGCCCCGGCAGATGTCTTGACTGCATCAGCGCCAACACTGACGCTTCCTCTCTCAGGTATGACAATGGCATTTACTCCGCAACATTCCGCAGTCCTGGCTATTGCGCCGAAATTGCGTACATCGGTAATTCCGTCAAGAACAAGAATAAAGGGAAGCACGCCGTCCTCGAAAAGTCCGGGAAGCATATCGGCGAGTTTGTAATAACCTACTGCCGAAAGGATTGCTATTACACCCTGATGATTTTTCCGGGTTATCTTGTTAAGTTTCTCGACGGGCACACGTTGAACTGGTATGTCGTATTCCTTAGCGAGCCGGACAAGGCGCTGAGCAAGCTCCCCGTTAATGTCTTTCTTGACAAGGAGTTTGTCGATTGTCTTTCCTGCCTCTATGGCTTCTATAGCCGAATGTATTCCGAAAATATAATCTGTACTTTCCATATCATTTGTTTTCAAGTGCGGTGCGGGCTTCTTCAGCCTTGTCAAGGAGAGAACGGGCATTTGCAAGTGCAGCTTCATCGTCAGGGCTGCCACTGAGCATCAGGGCAAGCTCCGCTTCACGTTCTTTACGATCAAGGAGATGGATGCGCGTAGAAGTGCTTGTGGCATCATCTTCCTTGTAAACTTTGTAATGACGTACCCCCATGGCAGCCACGCCCGGCAGATGAGTGATGGTAATAACCTGAATTTTGCGTCCCATATCAGCCATCATGCGCGCCATCCGGGATGCTATGTCTCCAGAAACGCCTGTATCGACTTCGTCGAAGATGATAGTCGGCAGATGCATTCGTTCAGCAACGATAGCTTTGACGGTCAACATCAGTCGAGATATCTCGCCTCCGGAAGCATTGCCCCCGACAGGCATCAACGACTGATTTTTATTGAAAGCAAAAAGGAACTGAATCTGGTCTATACCCTCCGGTCCGAGCTTGCCTTTGGTTAGCGAAATCTCGCAGCGGAGGTTTGGCATACCCAGCGTCGAAGCTAAGCTTCTCAACTCGGCAGAGAATTCGGAAGCCGCTGCAGCACGTCGTTCCGATAGTTCCCCTGCAAGCTGTAGGGCATGCTTTTTAGCTCTCTTGGCTTCCGTTTCCAGACGTGAAAGCACCCCTTCGCTGTCTTGTAGGGCTTCAAGCTCGGCTCCAAGCCTGTCGCGCAGCTCTATGAGAGCATCCGTATTGTCGACATGATGCTTCGTCTCAAGAGAATATAGAAGATTAAGTCGTTCGTCGACTTCTTCCAGACGACTTGGGTCGGCCTTAAGAGACAGACTATAGTCCGACAAGGTTTCAACTATGTCCGAAATCTCGATTTTTACAGATTCGAGGCGTTCTGCAAAGGAATGGAAGTCAAGCGGCGGATTATCTCCGAACATAAAGGCGAGATGCTCCGTTGCATCGACAGCATTTGTGATTGCGGCCAGAGCATCGTGTGGTTCTTCTGTAAGGGGATCGAGGACAGCATTCAGTTTCTCTTTGATTTCGCCGAGGTTCGAAAGGATTTCTCGTTCCTGCTCCAGGGATTCGTCTTCGCCACTTTGAAGTTCGGCCCCGGCAAGCTGTTCATACTGGTATGATATGAAGTCGCTGTCAGCCTGATTGCGACGGATGCGGTCGCGTGTCTCGGTGTAATTCTTGAGCTTCTGTCGATAGGCAGCATAGGCTTCCTGATAACTCTCCAGCTCGCCGGCAGTACCGGCAAGATGATCGATAATATCGAGCTGATATGAAGGATCTGAGAGAAGAAGATTCTGGTTCTGTGAGTGTATATCGACAAGATGGACAGCTACATCTCTCAAAATAGGAAGAGTGACGGGTATGTCGTTGACAAATGCTCTCGATCGTCCTCCAGGCATCAATTCGCGACGGAGAACACACTCAGTGCTATCTGTCACAAGCTCATTTTCTTCGAGAATCTTCGTAACATCATGAGAATCGGCTATATCGAAAGCCGCCTCTATGACAGATTTACGTCCGGCTTCCCTTATCGCCTTAAGGTCGGCACGTCCCCCAAGAAGAAGCGATAGAGCACCGAGAATTATCGATTTTCCGGCACCCGTTTCACCCGTTATGATATTGAAACCGGGTGCGAAATCGATGTCTATCTCGCTGATAAGAGCATAGTTCGATATATATAGGTTCTTTATCATGGTTGTTCCTGAGCTCCTTTCTTGATTTGTTCAAGACGAGACTCTTCGGTCGGATAAATCGGCTGAAGAAGATTGTAAACCTTGGTTCTTTCGTCGGATGGCGCTTTGGAATAGATGTTGACAAGCTCATCCATCTTGGCATCCTTGAACATAGAAAGACCAACCGACATAGGGTTTGTAGAAGCTATATTCGAAATGACACCTAACGATTCGGTAACTACCGCCCTGCCCTTGTCTACCGATGTCGCCATCATGTCAAGGCCGAGTCGGTGGTAATTATAAATCATATCGCGTATACCAGAAGTTGCCGGTTCGGTAAAGACGGAGAGTACAGCCGAACGGTTCTTGGTATCTTCAAAAGCCTTCCAACCACTTTCGCCTGACGACTGAGCCATCTGCACGATTTGTTTGAGACGTTCGAAGTATTGATCTCCACCGTGAAGCGAAAACGAATCGAAATCCATGGCTATGATCAAATAAGCGTAAAAGTTCAAAATGGCTGTCAGCTGGCTTTCCATGTTGTTTATTGAGAATACCAGCGGCTGATTCTCCTGATAATCGAAATCTACCTTCGTGTCCTTGAAGTTCAGCAGTGTCGTCGTATAAGAAGAATTGTAGACAGGTCGAAGTGACTGTACCTGTATGTCGCCGGTCAATTTACCGTCCAGATATTCTTTGACGGTCAAATAAAATCTACATTCTATCTTCTCGTTGGCCGAGAACTGAGCATTGGTAAAAACATTGGTGTTGAGATACTCTCGGATGGATTCTTCGAGAGCATTAAAAACGTTCTTGCTGCCTGATACCTGTTCGGTATTGATGGTAACGCTGCAGTTCAGTTCCTGTGCGAACATAGCGCTGCACCCTGCAAGGGAACAGAGGAAAAGAAAAAGGATTCTTATATATTTGAGAGAGAGGTATGTCATAGTTCTGCGACGGCATCGAGGATGTCGGAAGCGACATCCTCCTTCGTCTTAAGAGGATAAGTTTGAGGTTCCGGCCTGTCGGCGCGGATAATTGTAATCTTATTTGTATCTGTCCCGAAACCCGCACCTGCATCTGCCAGCGAGTTGACAACAATCATATCGAGATTCTTACGGGCAAGTTTCTCGTATGCGTTGGGAATGGCATTGTCCGATTCAAGTGCGAAACCGACAAGTTTCTGTCCCGGTCTTTTATCGCGTCCGAGAGTGGCCGCTATATCGGGATTCTTGACAAGCTCGATACATTCTATACCTTCATGCTCGCGCTTTATCTTATGTTCGTGGTATTCACGAGGAGCATAGTCCGCTACTGCAGCCGACATGATAGCAATGTCCGTATCAGGAAATACTTCGATACAAGCATCAAGCATCTCTCGCGCACTTTCGACCCTGACAATTTTAACGGAGGGAGATTCTATCGTAAGGGAGGAAGGACCGCTGACAACAGTCACATCAGCACCGCGACGAACGGCTTCGCGTGCTATGGCATATCCCATCTTGCCTGTCGAGAAGTTGCCGATGAAACGCACCGGGTCTATTTTCTCATACGTAGGTCCGGCGGTAATCAGGACTTTCTTTCCTTCAAGCAATTTGTCTGAATTGAAGAAAAAGTCGATAAACTCGAAAATTTTCTCTGGCTCTTCCATCCGTCCTCGCCCGTAGAGATGGCTCGCAAGTTCGCCGGTAGCCGGTTCGATGACATGTACGCCGTCGCCCTGAAGAATGGCAAGATTGCGGGTAGTCGTCGGATGCGCCATCATATCGAAGTCCATGGCCGGAGCGACAAAAACGGGACAACGAGCCGACAGATACGTCGTCACAAGCATATTGTCGGCTACACCGTTAGCCATCTTGGCGAGTGTCGATGCGGTGGCCGGGGCTATCACCATTGCGTCAGCCCATGTGCCCAATGCGACATGAGAATGCCATTCACCTGTATTGGCAGTGAAAAACTCGCTGACAACCGGCTTTCCGGACAACGATGAAAGCGTTACCGGAGTGATAAATTCCTTGGCATTCGGTGTCATCACTACCTGGACTTCGGCACCTGCCTTTATAAACAGACGGAGAAGCATAGCAGACTTGTATGCCGCTATGCCTCCTGTGATTCCGAGAATTATCTTTTTGCCTTTCAGCATATCATTTCTTTTGGCGAAGACGAATACGGGTAAACGCCTGTTTGGTATTCCGAGGAAAGTCACCCTGCATTATCCAGCTATAATATCCTTGGTCTTTGCGCAGAACTTCTTCCGCAATCTGACCTTTATACTTACCGAAATTGATTATTTCACGACCCTGATCGTCATAGACGAGACGCCCGATTAGATCCACGTTCTTGCTTATCGTTGCATAGTCGGAAAGTCCGTTGACATCCGTCGGGAGATCTTCGTATTTCTCAAGCTGTGCGAGAAGGACTTCCATTGTAGCACGAGTATCCGCCAATGCGCTGTGGGCATCCTCGAGATTCTTATCGCAGTAATACCGATACGCAGCCACGAGGGTACGCGGTTCTTTCTTATGATAGATGTTCTGAACGTCGATGAAACGTACTCGTCCAAAATCGAAATCAATGTTCGCACGTTCGAACTCTGCATCGAGCAGCGGGATATCGAATCGGTTGGAATTGAAACCGGCAACGTCGCAGCCGCTGATGAACTGAAGCAGTGAGTTTGCGATCTGGCGGAATGTAGGCTCATTGGCAACATCCTCATCAGTGATATGATGAATAGCAGTCGAGCTTTCCGGTATATGCATCTCAGGATTGATACGGCGTGTCTTTTCGACGACATGTCCGTCGGGGAAGAGTTTCACAATAGAAATCTCTACGATACGGTCGTTGGAGACACTTGTTCCTGTAGTTTCGAGGTCGAAGAATATAATCGGCCTGTTGAGCTTTAGCTTCATATTTTTAGAACTCTCCGACTGTCATAGGCATAAGGAGCATGACAAGCTCTGTATTGTCTGGCTCTTCGGCAGGACGGAACATGCCTGGACGACCTGCGTCTCCAAGATTGACAATCACCTCGTTACCCTTAAGCGTATTGAGAATTTCGGTAAGGAAGTTGGCGCTGAAGCCTATTGTAAGTTCTGTGCCTGTGAAAGAGCACGGTACTTGTTCGCGTGCGCTTGTGCAGAGATTGTTGTCGTTTGCCTTCAGGAGGATAGCCTCGGGGGTGATACGGAACTTTTCAAGGCCACCGTCGACTTCGACAAATATACCGACACGGCGGACAGCATTGAGAAGTGCAAGACGGTCGACAGTGAGCACAAGGCTGTTCGATCGAGGAATAACGCGGTTGTAATCCGGGTAGTTGCCGTTGAGGAATGTGCACTGGAAAGTATAGTTGTCGCTCTCGATGACTGCGCTCTTGGAAGTCATTGTTATCTTGAGGGTTTCTTCCTTGGCAAACACATTCTTTATCACCGTCGAAGGCTTTGCCGGTATAACGCAGCTGCCTTTGACCCCGGGAGCTGTGCGGCGGTCGATATAACGTACCAGTTTACGTGTATCTGTAGCCACGAACGTGATAGAATCGGGATTGATATCGAGAAGGACACCCTGCATTATCTGGCGGTATTCATCAGAGCTGACCGCAAACATAGTATTGTCGAGACCCGTGATGACTTGTTCCGTTGCCACGCTGAACACTATCGGTTCGCCGCTCTTGTCAGCTTCGAATCGAGGATATTGCTCGGCGGGAAGGCCTACAAACGAATAGTGTCCGGCAGAATATGAGAGCTGGACTTCGAGAGTGTCTTCGTTGATATTGACCTCTGTGCCCTGGTCGGGAAGCTCTTTCAACAGTTCGACAAGACGACGAGCACCGAGACAGATGCTACCGTTGCCTTTGGCTCCTTCCACTTCAAGACGTGCGGTCAAGGCATTCTCCTGGTCAGAGCCGGTGATAGTCAGAACCCCATCCTTGAGAGTGATGAGGAAATTGTCTAAAATAGCAAGGGCATTTTTGGAATTGATCACCTTGCTTACGGCTGAAGTGGCGTTATAGAGCGCTTTGCTCGAAACATTGAATTTCATGATCGTATATTGATTTATTTATTTGTCATTGCGAATGCGATATAGGCAAGAGTCTACCCATATCAATTTACAAAATTACTAATTTTTCGACAAATCGGGACTCTCTCCTCCCCTATTTATCGTTTTTTATTTATAAAATAGGAGGTAACCGGGAGATTCTTTATCGTATGACTACTTTATTTTATTTTCCGGGAGATAAGAAATATCGGATTATTTCCGTATATTAGCTGTGTGTTTTTTACTTGGACAGATTTTATGCTGAAACGCAGATTCGACAAACTACTTTCTGCAGGCAAGGGACGACAACTTCTATGGCTTGCCGCACTGATATGTGCCTCTTTCTTTATCCTGCTTGTCATATCTCGGTGTGCATTCACCGACGATATCCTTGAGTGGCAGGACGTAATGGCTCTATATCTCGATCCAGGATGTTTCAGTGGGCCCGGTAAGCATGACTATTTCAGGCTCATAGTCGTAGCCTTCGGAGTATTCCTCTTTTCCGCCTTGCTCATATCTGTATTCACAAATATATTCGACAACATCTCGGAAGCAGCCAGAAAAGGAGAACGCCGTTACCGACTACGAGGCCACACCATCTTTTTGGGAAACAGCGACCGCCTTGCCGAAATGATACGACGTTTCCTTTGTGACAATCCCAAAGAGACGGCGGTAATAATGACAACGAGCGATGTCGAAAAGCTTCGTGAAGCGATTTGTTCGGAGATTGAGAACCGTAAAGACATCGACAGAGTAGTATTCTACCACGGAGAACGTGATAACGAAGCAAGCCTCCGCTCGGCGTGTATCGAATATACCAAAGCTATTTATATCCTTGGAGAGAAGAATGAGGCTGGTCACGACTCAACCAACCTGAGATGCTGCGACCTTGTAAAAGCAATTGTCAACAAAACTGACAAGGAAGACCAAATGGTGCCCTGCTTCCTTACGATCGAGGACGAAGAAACGGTCAATGTACTTCTTTACGACACTGCTACACATGCGCCGGACGACCGGGTATCGGTAGAAGTAATCGATGTCAATGAATACGAGGCGGAACAGCTCCTTGTTTCAACCGACTTCCTTCCGGTGATACGCAAAGAAGAGAATGTCTTATCCCATATCGTTATTACAGGAACATCGCCGATGGCTTGTGCATTTGCGAGAGTTACCGCCCATCTGTCTCACTACCCCAACTTCAGGACATTCGGCAACAGGACCCGTATAACATTCATAGGCCAGCATATGAGACGCTTTATGGACAATATGGCAGCTATCCATCCCTGGCTTTTCACAATGTCTCATCGCCGCTATGTCGCTCCCGACGGGACGACAACCGCATACATCCCCGACATAATCTACGGTGACTTCCTGGATATCGAATGGGAATTTGTCGATACATACATATCTTCCGGCTTGTCTAGAAATCTCATACGAGGATGGACTGAAGACAGCAGACAACGACTGAGTATAGCCGTGTGCGACCATGACCAACACGACAGAATCCGCAATATCCTCTACCTTTCCGAAGAATGGCGTGATGAAAATATATGCGTCTGGATAAAAGGTAATCACGAGATAATCAGCAAGGCTATGCAGAGCGGTATGTACGGCAACATAAAATGCTTCGGAGGAGATTTATTACCTACCGCTGACCCCCTTTTCATCCGTAGATCACGTCAAGGCATGCGCGTGAATTACATATATGCCAAAGCATACAACACTAATCCCGGAACGCCAATTGAAGAATGGACCAAGCTTAGCTTCGCACATAAATATTCGAGCATATTGTGTGCCAATGCTATATCACTGCGCCGACGCTGCTATGACGAATCTTCGACAGAATCCGACAGATACGAGGCTGAACACCGCCGCTGGTCCCTATCGGTACTTCTCATGGGCTATAAGCCATATCCAGAAGAAATGAACGATAAGGCACGGGCAGAAGGTACCTTCAAGAAGCTGAAATCTCAATTCATACATCTCGACCTCATGCCATATGACAAGCTTCCGGAAAGCGAGAAAGCAAAAGACAAACTCCTTATCGACAATTCAGAGTACATAATATCCGGGGACGAAAGCACCATTCGGATAGAATAATCACCATATATCCAGCTTTCGTCCGGAGGTATCACCATAGGCATTTTTTGATTTTGTGGATGGCGATAGCTACTATTGATTCTTTCCTCCGACGATTTCATAGACAGTGATGTTTTATGCTGAAATTTGCATCGCCAAATGACAAACATAAAATATTATCTGTCTTATGAATGTACCACTATTGACATGGAGCCTCGTCGCAGGTTTATTCGCTCTTATTATCATCATTCGTCTCTTAAGGGCAACCTCATCTTGTCACATTGATCTTCACCACTTCTTTTCAATTGGGAGCGAACGTGAAGAAATATACGTACCCGGAGACCTTTCGGAAAGAGATGCCCATAAATATGAAGACATCGATGACCTTTGAACGCTGTTCTATAAAAGAGCTTGCATCTTTTTTGTCGGAATATGCTTCATGGCTCTTTGGTAGCGGATCCATATGTGTGCGACTTGAAAAGAATGTCGATCGTATAGCTTCTGCATTCGGAGCAAGAGCGGATATGACTATAATGCCCAGACATATTCATATGTATATATCATTTTTGTCCGACGAAGAGTCAGTTTCTGTAGTTACTGTTCCGAAGAACATCCCAGTCAGCTTCGACATCAATACACGTCTAAGCCGTCTCAGTTGGGAAGTAAGCGATCGCCACCTCGACTTGAGGGAGACAAAACAGCTTTTCGAAAAAGCGGTGAACCCACCCCTCATCAATATCCGGCTCCTAATTATCCTTGTCAGTCTTGCAAACGCTGCATTCTGCAGACTCTTCGGGGGCGACTTATGTTCGGTCGCCATCGCAGGTATAGCGGCAATGGCAGGCTTCTGGCTAAGGAATCTATTGACAGCCAAGAATGTCGATATACGCATCGCCATGTTCATATGCGCCATGATTTCATCGATTTTGGGATCGACCGGTCTGCTTTTCTCTATCGGGGACACCCCTAATATTGCATTAGGTACAAGCATACTATATCTCGTCCCCGGCATACCCTTTCTAAATTCTCTGAGCGATTTGATTTATAAACATTACATATGCGCCTTCGGGCGTTTTACTGATGCTGTCATCCTGACATGTTGCCTTTCGGCAGGTCTGTGTGCCGCCATGATACTTATGAATGTCGGAATGTTTTGATAAATCTGAATATTTTTCAACTGACATGCTTCTACACATTTTACAGGATGCATTGTTTGCCGCGATAGCAGCAATCGGTTTTGCCGCTATCAGCCGTCCTCCGAGAAGAGCATTTATCTTCTATGGTGTGATTGCAGCAATAGGTCATTCCCTTCGTTTCTACCTTATGGATACCGAAATCGGCCCAGGCTTGCACATTATATGCGCCTCTTTGATAGCGTCGTTCATTGTAGGTGTCCTCTCGGTGTTCTTTTCGCCCTTAGCGCGTACGCCAGCCGAGACATGCCTATTCCCGGCTCTTCTTCCGATGATACCTGGAATATATGCTTACAAATCTTTCGGAGGATTGGCCATGTGCCTGTTAGGAAATACACCTGACTCATTCAATTACTATTTCTATCAGTTCTCTTTCAATGGCCTTTCTTGTCTGTGCATATTATTAAATATGGCAATAGGGGCCACCCTACCTATCTTTATTTTCGGAAAAATATCTTTCCAGGCCACCCGTTATCGACATATTCTATAATTTTGCATAATCATTATGGAATTAAGACAGCTTAAATACTTCGTCAAAGTTGCCGAGACTTTGAGTTTCTCGGAGGCAGCCCGGCTTATGTGTATAACACAGAGCACATTGTCTCAACAAATCCGACAGTTGGAAGGAGAGATAGGCCTTCCGCTCTTCTCAAGGAGCAGCCACTGCGTGACTCTCACAGAGGCGGCCCGCGAGATGCTGCCTCTTGCGCTACAGACAATAAGTAGTGCCCAGCTGTGCATGAACCGTATCAGCGACATAAGCGGGCTTAAGACAGGTACACTTGATATTGGTGTGACCTATTCCTTCAGCCCTATACTGACAGAGACTCTGATAGAGTTCAGAAAACTTTATCCAGATATAAAACTGAATATTTTCTACAAGCCTATGGCCGAGCTGATGGATATGCTCCGTTCGAGATCGGTCGACTTTGTCCTTGCATTCAAACCGAGTTACGCCGTCGAAGGGGTGGAATCGCATATACTCTTTCAAAACTATCTTGCGGCAATAGTCCGGGCCGGACATCCTCTTGCCGAACAAGACAGTATAACTCTACAAGAACTAGAAAAATACCCTCTTGCACTACCCAGCAGAGGATTGCAGGCTCGTAATGCGTTTGATGCCATATCACATTTATGCCCCAGAATCAACATTAAAATTGAGCTCAACGAAGTCAACATATTGCTAAAAATCATTAGACAGACATCGCTCGTCTCTGTCCTTGCCGAAGCTACAATCCATAAAGAGACTGGGGTCAAGGCTATCCGGCTCAATTTCCCCAACAATGAGATGGCAGGATGTGTCCACACTCTCAAGGATAACTACCGGAAGCATTCGATGCAGGAATTCCTAAGGATGCTGAGCGAGTCTTTGGCTGTCAGGGAACGCCAAAATGCCTGGATTTGATTTTTAGACAAAAAATATCGACCAGGATAATGCTCAAACCAACTCTATCTATTATCTTTGCGTACAAATTAAAGCCAAAAAATAACCAGCATAAAAATGTCTCAGATAAAATGTGTCGGTATCCTGACATCCGGTGGTGATGCTCCCGGTATGAATGCCGCTATTCGTGCCGTCACCCGTTCGGCCATATTTAACGGACTTAAAGTCAAGGGTATCTATCGAGGTTATCGCGGCCTTATCGCCGACGAGATTGTAGATTTCCGTACCCAGAATGTATCGAATATCATTCAGCAGGGCGGTACTATCCTCAAAACAGCTCGATGCAAGGAGTTCCAGACACCCGAAGGACGTCAACTCGCTTACGACGTGATTCGTCGTCACGAAATCGACGCTCTCGTAGTAATTGGTGGAGACGGCTCCCTGACCGGTGCCCGTATCTTTGCCAACGAATATAACTTCCCGATTATCGGACTTCCCGGTACCATCGACAATGATCTCTATGGTACAGATACGACCATCGGCTATGACACAGCACTGAATACAATCATGCAGTGTGTCGATAAAATCCGCGATACAGCTACGAGTCACGAACGTCTCTTCTTCATAGAAGTCATGGGTCGCGATGCCGGTTTCCTTGCTCTCAACGGTGCCATCGCTTCCGGTGCCGAAGCTGCTATTATCCCGGAGATTTCAACCGAGGTCGACCAGTTGGCAGAACTCATACAGAATGGATTCCGCAAAAGCAAGAACTCCTCAATTGTGCTCGTAGCCGAGAGTCCTGTCACCGGCGGCGCAATGGGCCTTGCTGAGCGCGTAAAGAACGAGTATCCCGGATATGACGTACGTGTATCGATTCTCGGGCATCTGCAACGAGGCGGATCTCCTACAGCTCACGACCGCATTCTTGCCTCCCGGATGGGTGCCGCTGCTATCGATGCCCTTATGGAAGACCAGCGTAATGTAATGATTGGAATCAAGAACGACGAAATCGTCTATGTGCCCTTCTCAAAGGCCATCAAGAACGATAAGCCTATCAATCGCGAACTTCTCAACACGCTAAGACGACTTTCTATATAAAATATAGCTTACATTTTTTGGCTGGGCCAGAAATATTGCTTACCTTTGCAGTCGCTTAGCCAATCGGGGTGTAGCACAGTTGGCAGCGCGCCACGTTCGGGACGTGGAGGTCGGAAGTTCGAGTCTTCTCACCCCGACTCAATCTAAGATAAATTGCCTGTAAATCGTTGATTTACAGGCAATTTTAATATACACCTGTATTAATACAGGCTTTGATCGCTACAGACAATATTGTAAAGAGTTCATTATCTTGGAGAACCTTAAGCCGATCTTGGATTGATAGTTTTTTAAACAGACGATTTCTATGCATCTTGTCCCTCATGTCGAAAAGAAGGGGAAACTGTCATTCCTTTAATTAAAGTTTCCGAATATTAAATAATGTTTAAACATGATTTTGAGTTCCTCTTTTTCTTTGTTTCGACCTTAAGAAAGAGTAACTTTGTTGCATTAAGAGGTATGCTCTTTCAATACTTTAATGAAAAACAAAAATGAACTTAATCAGTAGATTTTTAGTCTATATCTTTCTAAGCACCGCAAGCATTACTGCGGTGGCGAGCACACCTCAGTTCTCTGATTCGGTAATAAATGAGACTGTCAACCGATTCATGCCGGGAACCAGCGGCTTCGGAACCGTGAAAGTCAATAACATAAGCATTGACAAGAATAAAAAAAACATAATCATAGACTTTTCCGAAGCTGCCTCCTACATTCCTCTCACATCAAAGAGCTATAGGGAGCTGACAGAAGCATGCCGCCAGGCTTTCCCCTCACAATACCGCAATTACTCCGTTGAGCTTCGTTCAGGTGAAAATAATCTTCAAGAACTCGTTCTTTTTGCTCCCAAAAAGAACATAGGTCCTACTGAAACCGACCACTTCATCGTCAAACACGAAGCTGTCAAGGCTCCCCAGGGTCTCGACGGTACCAACATAGCCTTATGGCAAAGCCACGGCTGGTACTTTGAGCCGAAGCTAAACCGTTGGGAATGGCAAAGAGCACGAATATTTCAAACTGTAGAAGACCTCTATACACAAAGCTACGTCATGCCTTTTCTCATGCCCATGCTTGAGAATGCCGGAGCATATGTTATGAGCCCTCGCGAACGTGATGTCAACGTGAACGAAATCATAATAGACAACGACGGCGGAAGCCTTGCGGGCGGAAACTATAAAGAATTCGGTAACTGGAAAACAGCTGACAAAAAAGGATTTATGCACAAGGAATCCGTGCTGACGGAAGGTTACAACCCATTTGCTCAGGGCTCTTCGCGAACAGCTACGTCTTCAAAGAGCAACTCTGCTGAATGGTGCGCCAAGATTCCTGAAGACGGAAGCTATGCGGTATATATAAGCTATCCAAGCCTGCCAAACAGCACCAAAGCTGCCCTCTATACCGTTCAAGCCGCTGACGGCGACCATCATTTCACAGTCAACCAAAGAATGGGAGGAGGAACCTGGATATACCTCGGCCATTTCCCCTTTAAAAAAGGCGACGACGCAAAGGTGAGATTAAGCGGCAAAGAAGGAGACAAAGGCTCTATAAGCGCCGACGCTGTCAAAATAGGTGGAGGTTACGGCAATGTAGGACGCAAAATCAAAGGCAGCGGATTTGACTATGTAACAAGCTCATATCCCAGATTCACTGAAGGTGCGCGCTATTTTCTACAATGGGCCGGAGCTCCCGACAGTGTCTACACTCCCAACGACAACGCAAATGACTATACCGACGATTATTGTTCCCGCGCACTTTGGGTCAATTGGCTGACGGGAGGTTCGTCGATGCTCCCCCACCGAGAAGGTCTCAATATACCGGTAGATTTGTGCTTTGCATTCCACTCCGACGCAGGTACTACAATGAACGATTCTATCATAGGTACCCTCGGCATTTATTGTACTTCTGGAGACACACTCGGAAACGGAAGCGACCGTCTTGCTTCCCGCGATCTAACCGATCTCATAATGACAGAAATCGTCAAGGACATACGAATGACCTCAGAACCAAATTGGACACGTCGCGGTATGTGGGATAAACGATATTATGAAGCTCGCGTCCCGGAAGTACCTTCCATGCTCCTTGAATTGCTTTCCCACCAGAACATGGCGGACATGACATACGGTCTTGACCCTGCTTTCCGATTCTTGGTCTCAAGAGCGGTCTATAAAGGTATGCTTAAATTTATCGCACACCGCGATGGTCGCAAATATGTCATACAGCCGCTCCCTGCCAAGAATTTTGCCATAACGAAAAAGAACAAGGGGAAATACACTCTTAGCTGGGCCGAGACAGTCGACAGCGCAGAATCGAGCGCCTCTCCAGACTACTATATAATTGAAGAACGCATCGGCAACGGAGCTTTCCGGAAACTCGCCAAAACAAAGAAAGCCGAATACACTGCTGTCATCAACGACGATCTAATTCATTCCTTCCGTATCATTGCCGCAAACGAAGGTGGGATTTCTTTCCCGTCAGAAGTCCTGGCTCTATGCGAACAACCGGGCTCGTCTGAGACAGTCACTATAGTAAACGGATTCACACGTATAGGTGCACCCGACACTTTCGATGCCGGAAGCATTGCCGGATTCTACGATGCCCGAGACCGTGGCGTCCCTTATGTTCAGGATATCTCCTATATAGGCAGTATGTTCGAATTCCGGCGCGACATACCCTGGATGGATGACGATGCTCCTGGCTTCGGAGCCTCACGAGGCAACTTCGAGACGACCGTTATCGCAGGCAATACATTCGACTTTGTTTATACCCATGGTGAAGCTATCCGCAATGCCGGAGCTTCATTCATAAGCAGCAGTATCGCCGCCTTCACAGATTCCAACGACCAGCCCGCTATCGTCGATCTTATACTCGGCAAACAGAAAGAGACCTCCCAGGGGCGTGGATGCTACGGAACCCACTTCAAAGCATTCCCCGAAGCCTTGCAGAACCGTATGAGGAAACTTGCGGAATATGGAACTGATTTCTTCGTAAGCGGTTCATACGTTGCAAGCGACCTTTTTGACAACCCCTATGCCGATGAAGCCGTTCAAGAGCGAGACAAGGCCTTCGGCAAAGATGTGCTCGGTTTTATATGGCGCGTAGGACAGGCAAGCATCGAAAGTGGCGTATACGAAATCGAGAATCGCTTCAAAGAATTCGGCAAAGAATGTTTCTCTTTCAATATAACTCCCAATAAAGAGTGTTACGCTATCGAGTCACCCGACTCCTTCTATCCGGCCGATGCTGAGAAAGGAGCTCCGGTGATGCTCTACCGCGAGAATAATTTAATCGCTGCAACAGCCATGTGCGACGGTGAGCGAAAGACTGTCGTTCTCGGCTTCCCTTTCGAAACTATCGAAGGAAGCGACAACCGTAACATGCTGATGAAGCAGATTCTAAGCTTTTTCAACGACGAAGAAGCCTGTCTGTCGGCCCCTTCTATTAATGAAACCCAGAAATAACGAAAATGGAAAACACCATTCATTGTTTCCTACCCTATCAATCTGATAATCAAGTAGCCGCTACTATCGCAAGCCTACGCAGCTGCCCACTTGTGGAACACATCTCATTGCTGTCGACCGACGGCAACGCACTGCCTCCCGAAGGTTGCGATCTGATTCACATCGACAACCTGACGTCCTCTTCGACAGTCAAAGCTATTGCCTCAGCCTCAAAATCGAATTTCATACTCCTCTATACAAAATACAACCGGCTTGAGCCAGGATATCTCTCCCTCGAACGTTTCGTACGCATTGCCGATGACTCTAAGGCAGGTATGGTTTATTCTGACTCTTACACTGTCGTAGACGGACTACGCAAAAACGCTCCAGTTATCGACTATCAGAAAGGTTCACTTCGCGACGATTTCGATTTTGGTTCCGTTTTATTCTTCAATACTGACATATATCGTCGCGCTGCGTCCGGGATCGACAATGAATATAGAGCTGCCGGTCTCTACGACCTTCGACTTCGCATCAGCCGTATAGCGCCCATCGTACATGTCAATGAATATCTCTATACCGATGTCACAGTCGATACCCGTCTTTCGGGCGAAAAGAATTTCGACTACGTCGACCCTCGCAACCGAGATTCTCAGATAGAGATGGAAAAAGCCTGTACGGCCCATCTTAAGGCTGTCGGAGGTTATCTCGCCCCTGTTTTTGACTCCATCGAGTTCGACAATAGCGATTTTGATTACGAAGCTTCCGTAATTATCCCAGTCCGTAACCGTGTTCGTACAATCTGCGACGCCATATCCAGCGCCCTCTCGCAGAAAACCGATTTCCTGTTCAATGTCATTGTCATCGACAATCACTCGACCGACGGTACTACAGAAGCCATCAGGAGTTTTGATGACTCACGCCTGGTACATATCATCCCTGACAGAGACGACCTGGGTATTGGCGGATGCTGGAATCTCGGGGCACACCATCCCAAAGCCGGCAAATTCTGCATTCAGCTGGATTCCGACGATGTATATTACGACGAGAACACCCTCACCAAGATGGTCCGTGCGTTCTACGACAACAAAGCGGGCATGGTTGTAGGCACCTACATGCTGACCGATATAAATAAAAACATGATAGCACCAGGGATTATTGACCATCGGGAATGGACACCAGAAAACGGTCGTAACAATGCCCTGCGAATAAACGGTCTCGGCGCTCCACGCGCTTTCTACACACCTCTCCTGCGGGAAATGCCCATTCCTAACACGTCCTATGGAGAAGACTATGCGATGGGGCTGGCAGTTTCCCGTTCTCTCCAGATAGGTCGCGTCTACGATGTTGTCTATCTCTGCCGCCGCTGGGAAGACAATTCTGATGCCGCTCTTGATATTATCAAAATGAATGCCAACAACCTTTACAAGGACAGAATACGTACTTGGGAACTCGAAGCACGTATGGCTAAAAATAAGATACACAACTTATGAACAACAAAATTGACATCCTCAATTTTTTCGAAAATCAGCTTGGAAAATGGCCTTTAGCAGCCGCAAACTTTGCAGCCCTTGAACAAGTAGAGATTCGGACACTAAAAGTACGTGGATTTGATGTTAAGGTTCAGTACAATCCCGGAAGGGCTTTCTCGACAGGAGCCAAAGTTGATCCTGCCTCCATCAAAGAAAGAAAATGCTATCTCTGCAAGCAAAACCGTCCGTCTGTGCAGGATGGTATCGACTGGGGAGAGCACTACACTATCCTGGTGAACCCCTATCCTATTTTCCCCGGTCATCTTACCATCGCCGATAGCCGACATGTCTCCCAGGCCATCAGATCCAGAATCATACACCTCTATGACCTTGCAAAGGAACTTGAAGACTATATAGTGTTCTATAATGGTCCTCGTTGCGGTGCGTCGGCACCAGATCATGCCCATTTCCAAGCTGTTCCTTTCGCGAGCTTGCCTCTCCCCACGTTCGTGTCCTCAACGGAGCTGATGCCTGTCCTAACAGTAGGTAAAGCTGTTCTGTCGCGAACGACAGGTCTTCCCATGAATGTATTCGTTTTAGATTCAGATAATCCACACGATGCCAGAACCGCTTTCCGACATCTCTACAAAGCCCTTCCTCAACCTTTCGATGACGGCCCTATGATCAACGTACTTGCCTATCGCAGAGATAAGGGCATACGTTTTATCATAATCCCAAGGAAACGGCACCGTCCGTCTTTTTACGGAACCGAAGGTGACAAGGTGATGATGATAAGCCCGGCAGCCGTAGATCTCGCAGGCGTTTTCATCACGCCTCGCCGTTGCGACTTCGACAAAATCAAAGCTGAGGATATCGAAAAGATTTTGGACGAAGTATGCCTGTCCGACGAAGAAATATCCGAAACATGTTCCCGTATCAATTGTGAAAAAGTACAACCCGATCTATCCGTCGGCCTGATGTCGGGTGTGAAATTTATCTTCAACCTCAAAGGCAATTATATTGTCGACGGAGAGAAAGTGACGGGAATGAACGTCGTCGAACGCAGCGAGTCGGGAAATGTGATCTGGAACTCCGATTACTACACCGAAATACTCTTCGAGGCCGAGAATGACGAATGCACTTTCGAAATCGAGGGCATTGTCATCGGCAAAGGCTTCCACTGGGAGCGCAAAGAGACCCAACGTTTCAAAGGTTCACTAAAGATTATCGGGGGTCCCGAGATGACAGCCATAAATATCATCAAGATTGAGGATTATCTTGAAAGCGTTATATCCTCCGAGATGAGCGCGACAGCCCCGATAGAATTTTTGAAAGCACACTCGGTAATATCACGCAGCTGGATACTCTCTCAGATATGGAAACATGAACGTATTCTCGATTCCGAGGACTCTTACGAAAGTCTCAGTCTCGGCTCAGACGAAATAATACGTTGGTACGATCGCGAAGACCATACACTCTTCCATGTCTGTGCCGACGACCACTGCCAGCGCTATCAGGGTATAAACAGACAGAGCACACCTGCTATAGCCGAGGTGATTAAAGCCACGCGAGGAACTATACTCGTCGATGAAAACGACGATATCTGCGATGCCCGCTTCTCGAAATGCTGCGGCGGTGTTTTCGAAGAGTTCGAAAACTGCTGGGAACCGTGCCATTATCCTTATCTGGAGGCTCGTCGCGACACCGCGGACGAAGACAATTTCCCTGACCTCACGAAAGAAGAAAACGCCATAAAGTGGATTATGTCTTCGCCCGAATCGTACTGCAACACTGACAACAAGGATATCCTGTCTCATGTCCTGAACAGCTACGACCAGGAGACAACCGATTTCTACCGTTGGAAAGTTGTCTATACCCAGGAAGAACTGTCTAAGCTCATAAGCAGCCGCTCCGGAATAAATTTCGGTCGAATCAAGGCACTCGAAGCTGTCGAACGTGGTACTTCTGGACGCATTGTCCGTCTTCGTATCGTTGGGGAATTCCGCACCATAATAATCGGCAAGGAACTTGAAATACGTCGTGTCCTTTCACCGTCACACCTTTACAGCAGCGCATTTGTCTGCGATCCTATCGGGAACAGCAACAGTTACCCTACATCCTTCGTACTTTACGGAGCCGGATGGGGACACGGAGTCGGCCTCTGCCAGATTGGAGCTGCCGTTATGGCAAGCGAAGGCATGAAATATGAAGATATACTCGCTCATTACTTCAAAGGTTCAAAACTGAAGAAAATCTATAACTAAACCATTGATGAAAAACTCAGCCAAACGCAATCCCTGGGCCTGGATTCCGACGCTCTATTTCGCACAAGGTCTCCCTTATGTCGCTGTGATGACCATATCGGTCATTATGTACAAGCGTCTCGGCATCTCAAATACCGACATAGCTCTATATACCGGCTGGCTCTATCTCCCTTGGGTCATAAAACCCTTCTGGAGCCCTTTTGTCGACATTATCAAGACCAAGCGCTGGTGGACCCTGACGATGCAGTGGCTGATAGCTTTCGCACTGGCTGGTATAGCATTCACTATACCGACATCATTCTTCTTCCAGCTCACGCTCGCCATATTCTGGATTGTAGGCTTTACCTCCGCCACTCACGACATTGCAGCCGACGGTTTCTATATGCTGGCTCTCAGCGAACACGAGCAATCGCTCTATGTCGGCATACGTTCGACATTCTACCGTGTAGCAACTGTCGCCGGGCAAGGTCTGCTGGTAATAATAGCCGGTCTCATCGAAACTAATTCTGGTCTTGAACCTTTGAAGATAAGTGTAAACGCCGACCCCGCTGTCGAATGGTCATTACCGACGATGACTGCGGTAACGTCGACTCCAGCCGACCTTCAGGGCGAATTCCAGTTCTTGTGTCCCGATAATATAAATGTAGCTACCTCAGCTCCTTCGGCAGTCAGCGTCGAACAAAATGGCAACGTAGAAGAGATGAACTTTGCTTCTTATGCCGCCCTGATGCGTGACTCAGTCAAACACGAAAACCAGCGCAACGGTTTCGTACCAAAAGATGACACTGTCTCGGCAATCAAAGGAGGAAAACATACGGAAGCTACCGGCTCAGGAGCTTTCACAGCGTGGGTGCGCAATACTTTCGGAGAAGAACCTCGCGAATTTACTGAGAAAAACAACAACTTCGCCATAGTCGGCATCCGACTTAACAAGCAACCGTCTCCAGGAGAGGAAATTATTCTCAATGTCACCCATAAATCAGGAGATCAAAGTATAAAACTCGAACAGACTGCCCTGTCGACCAGGTTTGTATTCACCTCAGACAACTGGAACAAGACAGCATGGCTATTCTATGAGGTCGACCATAAACTTAGCGAACCAACAGAAGCACATTTCGAAGGCGCCTCGGGGAACATCCCCATTGCGTGGCTCACGGTATTCGCAGTACTATCAGCGTTCTTCTTTATCGTTGCTGCCTACCACAGCTGGGCCCTCCCCCATCCCGAGTCCGATCATGGCAACAGCTCCAATAGCGCCACGGGTATTTTAAAGGAGTTCTTCGACACCTTCAAGACTTTCTTCCAGAAGCCCCAGGCTTGGATTGCGATAGCTTTTATGCTCCTCTATCGTCTCCCCGAAGCCCAGCTCGTCAAACTTATCAATCCTTTCCTCCTGGATCCCATCGATAAGGGTGGCCTCGGTCTTACAACAGGCCAGGTAGGCATTGTCTATGGCACAGTAGGTATCATCGGCCTAACAATAGGCGGCATCATAGGCGGTATTGTAGCCGCCAAGGGAGGTCTCAAAAAATGGCTGTGGCCTATGGCGTGGTCCATGTCACTGACATGCCTCACATTTGTATATCTAAGCTATGCAAACGAACCGTCACTCCTGACAGTCAATATCTGTGTCTTCATCGAACAATTCGGGTACGGATTCGGTTTTACAGCCTATATGCTCTACCTCATATACTTCTCCGAAGGCCGTCACAAAACTGCCCACTATGCTATATGCACCGGCTTTATGGCCCTCGGTATGATGTTGCCGGGTATGGCAGCCGGTTGGCTTCAGGAAACGATTGGCTACCGCCACTTCTTCATCTGGACCATGATATGCTGCGCCGCTACAATCGGTGTATGCTCATTCCTCAAAATTGATCCCGAATTCGGACGCAAGAAACAATGAGAAACACACGCACACTATTCATCATATCTGCACTGTTAGCATTTGCCATAGCAACTGCAAAAGTTAAGCCGGGGATTGAAGTCCTTCGCGACAATGATTTCGCACAGCTGCGAGGCAAACGTGTCGGCCTTATAACGAATCCTACCGGAGTCGACAATCAGCTCATTTCCACAGTAGACATCCTTGCCGAAGCACCGGGAATCGAACTGATAGCACTCTTCTCGCCCGAGCATGGTGTACGAGGAGACGTTCATGCCGGTGACAATGTCGACAACGCAATCGACTCCAAATCAGGGGTACCGGTCTATTCAATCTATGGAAAGACCCGTCGCCCTACTCCCGAAATGCTCAAAGATATCGATGTCCTCGTCTATGATATTCAGGATAACGGATGCCGCTCTTATACATTCATTTCGACCATGGGGCTCGCCATGGATGCTTGTGCAGAGCTTGGCAAAGAATTTATGGTTCTGGACCGCCCAAACCCCATCAGCGGAAACAAAATTGAGGGCAACATCGTCGAAGACGACTGTGTGTCTTTCGTCAGCCAGTTTCCCATTCCTTATCTCTACGGTCTTACTCCCGGCGAGCTTGCCGCTTATCTCAACGGCGAAAACCTTCTTCAGGGAGGTAAGACTGTCCAACTCAGTGTAATCCCTATGGAAGGATATTCGAGGAACATGGACTTCCGCGACACAGGTATGCCGTGGGTACTTCCTTCACCACACCAGCCCACTCCCGAATCAGCTCTCTATTATCCTATGTCGGGTATTCTCGGCGAACTGTACTGCATGTCGATAGGTGTCGGCTATACAGAACCTTTCAAGCTCTTTTGTGCAGACTGGATAGATGCCGATGATCTTGCCGACAGCCTTAACAAGCGCAACATCCCCGGCATGCGTTTCCGTCCTATACATATCAAACCTTTCTATTCGACATCTAAGGGAGAAAATATCGAGGGAGTGGAAGCCTATGTATTCGACAAGGAAACCGCACCCCTGACACTCGTGCAATTCTACGTCATGGATGAGCTTGCGAAACTATACCCGGATAAAAAAGTGTTTGATCTCGCCGACAAATCCCGCCTTAATATGTTCGATAAAGTATGCGGCAACAAGGATGTACGCCGCCTGTTCACAGAATCATATAAAGTAGAGGACATACTCCCTGTATGGAACAAAGACATCGACTTCTTCCGCACTAAATCGTCCCAGTACCATCTCTATAAATAGAATGACCATGGATAAGCTTGATTCCAAATACAGCGATTTCATCAAAGAAATCAGCCGGAAGATAGACCGGAAAAGAATATATACCGATGCTTTGCGCACTCTGGCATGGGGTACCGACGCAAGCTTCTACCGCCTGCTTCCGAAGATTGTGGTCAGAGTAGACAATGAAGACGAAGTGACGTATCTTCTCCGTAAAGCTTATGATATGGAGATTCCTGTGACTTTCCGCGCCGCTGGTACAAGTCTGTCCGGTCAAGCTATTTCCGACAGTGTTCTCGTCGTTGCCGGAAAGGCATGGGAGAACTACCGTATACTTGATGACAAGGCACACAAAATTGCACTTCAGCCGGGCATAATCGGTAGTCGCGTAGGCGAAATCCTAAAGCCATATCATCGCGTATTTACTCCTGACCCAGCCTCTAAAAATTCAGCCATGGTAGGCGGAATCGTTGCTAACAATGCATCCGGTATGAAATGCGGCACTCACGCCAACAGCGACCGCATCCTCGATTCTATTCGTATCGTGCTGGCTGATGGTACAGTCCTCGACACAGGCGACAAAAAATCGCGCGACGAATTCAGCAAAACCCATGCTTTCATTCTTGATGAAATAGACCTCATCAAACGCTCGATTCGCGAAGATAAAGAACTCTACGAACTCATCAAGTACAAATATTCAATCAAGAACGTCACCGGCCTCAATCTGCTGCCCTTTATTCTCTATGATGACAATTTCGACATCATAGCCCACAGCATGGTCGGCAGCGAAGGCACGCTGGCTTTCATCTCCGAAGTTACAGTCAATACAGCGGAAGAAAAGCTCTTCTCTTCTTCCGCCATGGTCTATTTCTCGGACATGCACGAAGCAGCCCTTGCAGTCGTAGCCCTCCGTAAAGCCGCCACAGTACAGGCTTGCGAGCTGCTCGACAAAAAATCGCTGGCAGCCGTCAACGACACCACAGGCAAAGACCTTACAGCTCTCCTTCTCCAGATTGAATCACTCGATAAGGACGAGCTGCAACGTAACATCGACAAGACTCTCGAAGTACTTAATGGCTTCAAGCTCTTCAAACCGGCACATTTCTCGAACGACCCCGAAGAAGTTGCCGCTTGGTGGCAGATGCGTGCCGGTATCTTCCCTGCTGTAGGCGGAATGCGTCCCCTTGGCACTACGGCGCTCATCGAGGATGTCGCTTTCCATATCGACGACCTTCCCGATGCCACTGTCATGCTGTCCAAGCTTCTTGAAGACTGCGGATACGATGCCTGTATCTATGGCCATGCCCTCGAAGGTAACTTCCACTTTATCCTTGCCCAGTCTTTCTCCGACCAGACGGATATCGACAAATATCATCACCTGATGAATGAAATCGAGGAACTTGTTGTAGGCCGATTCCGTGGCTCGCTTAAAGCGGAACATGGCACAGGCCGAAATATGGCTCCTTTCGTTGCCGCCGAATGGGGTGACAAAGCATATGAGATGATGCTGCGTGTCAAGAAAATCTTCGACCCCGCCAACATCCTCAACCGCGGAGTCATTTTCAACGACGATCCTGAGTGCTTCATCCGCAATATGAAGCCACTGCCACTTACTGACCCTGCCGTAGACAAATGTATCGAATGTGGCTTCTGCGAGGTGAACTGCGTAAGTTGCGGTCTCACACTTTCGGCACGTCAGCGCATCGTGTCATGCCGCGAGATGTCGCGTCTGCGCAAAGACGGAGGCGACCCGGAACGGCTGGCCACTCTTGAAAAGGAATTCAAATACTATGGAAACGAGACATGTGCGGGAGACGGCTTGTGCAGCACTTCGTGCCCGATGAAAATCAACACCGCCAATCTCATCCATAAGGTTCGCGAAATTACCAACAGCAATTTCGATCGTAAGGTCGGTCGATGGGCTGCTAATCACCTTTCGTCTGTAACCTGCGGCCTGCGTCTTGCCCTCGGAGCTGCCAATGCAGCCCACGCCGTCGTAGGCGACAAAGGTGTTGAACGTCTCGGAAAAGGCATGCACAAAATCGGTATGCCTTTATGGACTCCGGCTTTGCCTAAACCTTTCAATCCCGACAAACTTAACAGCGACACAACGACTGTCAAAGACAAACGACTCGTATACTTTCCATCGTGCATCAACAGATCTATGGGTGTTGCCGAAGAAAGAGATAAAAAAATCGCACCCTTGGCCGAGACTTTCGTTCGTCTGTGTCACAAGGCTGGCTTTAAAGTCATCTTCCCGAAAGACATGGACAATCTTTGCTGCGGTATGATATGGGAGAGCAAGGGAATGCCCGACATAGCCGACCAAAAGACACATGAACTTGAGAAAGCGCTTGCCGAAGCCAGCGACGGCGGAATCATACCCGTAGTATGCGACCAGAGTCCCTGCATGCACCGTATGCGCGAAAATATCAAGACAATGAAGCTCTACGAGCCGGCTGAATTCATCCTCGACTACCTCGCTCCTGAGCTCGAATTCCACCGTTCCGACATACCTATTGCCGTACATGTGACCTGTTCTACACGTCGTATGGGACTGACATCTAAATTCATAGCATTAGCTCAAAAGTGCTCTACTCATGTCGTAGTACCCTCCCAAGTCGGATGTTGCGGATTTGCAGGAGACAAAGGCTTTACCTTTCCCGAACTCAACGAATGGGGTCTCCGCAAACTCAAACCCGAACTTGAAGAAAACGGTGTCCTTTATGGTTACTCCAACTCAAGGACATGCGAAATTGGTCTCACCAACAATTCGGGAATATCGTACAAATCGATTGTATATCTTGTCGACGAGTGTACAACCCCTATAAAAGGTAAAAGCGAACGATGAAAACGGCGAAGACAAACAGCGGCCGTCTCTTGGCTCTCGACATTCTTCGTGGCATCACCATAGCCGGGATGATCCTTGTAAACAATCCCGGCTCGTGGGGCAATATATATGCGCCTCTCCGTCATGCAGAGTGGAACGGACTCACGCCGACCGACCTTGTCTTTCCCTTCTTCATGTTCATCATGGGCGTTTCTACCTATTTCTCCCTTCGCAAATACGATTTCAAACTGACCGGACCCTGCGTCTGGAAGATTGTCCGACGCGCCTTCCTGATATATTTCATCGGCATCTTCATAGCCTGGTTCAATCAATTCATGCATGGACTCTCCGGCGACCAAAGCATTATCGATGCTGCTATGTGCTTCGACCATCTGCGCGTGCTAGGTGTCATGCCGCGTTTAGGGCTGTGCTACGGCCTCGGAGCCATACTCGCGCTCGCCCTAAAGCCACGACGAGTCCCATGGATCATCACCATCCTGCTTGCTGTCTACTCAATTCTTCTGTTGGCATACAATGGACTCATCTACTCCGAGGACAATATTATCTCAGTCGTCGACCGATACCTGGTAGGACCCGATCATATGTACACGGAAAATGTCGGGGGCGAACGCCTCAAATTCGATCCCGAAGGACTCCTCGGCACTATCCCTTCGATAGCACATATGCTGACAGGCTTCTTCTGCGGAGGACTCATACTGAGAACCAAGGACAACAACCTGCGCATAAACTATCTTTTCATAGTTGGAACGATTTTGACCTTCAGCGGATTCCTTCTCGATTTCGGTATACCTATCAACAAAAAAATATGGTCACCGTCTTTCGTCCTGACCACATGCGGCCTCGCAAGCTCGTTCCTCGGACTCCTGATATGGATCGTCGACATCAAGAATCATAAAGGCTGGTGCCGCTTCTTCGAGGCTTTCGGTGTAAACCCTCTTTTCATGTACTGCCTTGGAGGAATACTCAGCATACTCTTCACATCAATTCATGTCGGCGATACGACAATAAAAGGATTAATCTATAACGGACTCATATTACCGGTCTGTCATGACAATGCGACCCTGTCGTCGCTTATATTCGCGTTATTATTTGTAGGACTAAACTGGATAGTAGCATTCGTGCTCTATAAGAAAAAAATATACATCAAGATATGAAACTGATAGCAGACTGTGGCAGTACCAAAATCAACTGGTGCGTACTTCGTAGTAAAAAGGTTGAGAAGCAAATCTTTACCATGGGTATGAATGCGGTGATGCTCACAGAAGAAGAAATGAGAGAGCGTCTGCAGGATGAACTCATGCCCGAACTTGGAGATTATTCGGACAAAATCGAAGAAGTCTATTTCTATGGTGCAGGGTGCATTTCCGCAGAAGTATGCGGTAACGTATGCCGCGCTCTAAGAAGCGTACTTCCCGGTACAGACAAAATAGAGGCATTCTCTGACCTGCTTGCTGCCGCCAGAGCTCTTTGCGGCCATGAGCCCGGAATTGCCTGTATCCTCGGCACCGGCTCCAATTCGTGCCTCTACGACGGAAATGGTATCGCCGACAACGTATCTCCCCTCGGATATATTCTTGGAGACGAAGGCAGCGGGGCTGTCCTCGGCAAGATATTCCTCGGCAACGTACTGAAAAATCAGCTGCCTGCGGCAACAGCGACAAAATTCCTCAACGAGTACGAGCTCGACCTTCTCACCATCATCCGCCGTGTCTACCGTGAGCCACAGGCCAACCGTTTCCTCGCATCCGTTGTTCCGTTCATAGTAAACAATATCTCTGTTCCGGAGATTCACGAAATGGTACTCAGGTCCTTTGAATCCTTCTTCCGTCGTAATGTAATGCAGTATATCGACTACGATAAACACCCTGTAAACTTTATAGGCTCTGTGGCATATTACCTGGAGAGCGTACTAAAGGAAGCTGCCAACAACTGCGGTCTCCGTCTGGGAAAGATAGTCAAAAGCCCCATGGAAGGCCTGATAGAATTTCATTCTTAAATTTCGAAGAAACAGACTAACATTATCACATACAATATGGCGTTTGTAAAAATCAGTGAGCAACCCTCGCTCTATAATGACTTGGAAAAGAAAAGTGCCCACGATATCGTGCAGGAAATCAACGGCGAAGATAAGAAAGTAGCTCTTGCTGTCGAGAAGGCTCTTCCTGAAATAGAGAAACTTGTGGATGCCATTGTTCCGCGTATGAAACGAGGCGGCCGCATATTCTATATCGGAGCAGGCACTTCCGGTCGCCTTGGCGTACTTGATGCCTCGGAAATCCCTCCTACATTCGGTATGGAGCCTACATGGGTAATCGGTATTATCGCCGGAGGAGAAACGGCCTTGCGAAACCCTGTAGAGAATGCCGAAGACGACCCCCTGCAGGGATGGTACGAACTTGAAAAATTCGGTATCAACGACAAAGATACAGTAATCGGGATAGCTGCTTCCGGAACTACACCCTACGTCATAGGTGCGCTTGAAGAATGTCGTAAACACGGTATCCTGACGGCATCCATAACATCAAACCCTGATGCACCCGTATCGGCTGTCTCCGATATAGCCATAGAGACCGTCGTAGGTCCTGAATATGTCACCGGTAGCTCACGCATGAAAAGCGGAACAGCCCAAAAGATGGTCTGCAACATGATTACTACGGCCACCATGATAAAAATGGGACGAGTTAAAGGCAACCGCATGGTCAATATGCAGCTTTCCAATGCCAAACTTGTCGACCGTGGTACACGTATGATAGTCGAAGAACTCGGACTTGGATATGACGAAGCACGTCGTCTTCTCCTGATGCATGGCTCTGTCAAAAAAGCTGTCGACGCTTGGCGTGAACACGAAAACATAGGCTGATTATGTTCCGTTTCTCCCTCGCCTCGTTGCTTATTGCTATGACAGGTGCTTTCTGTCCTATCGAACTCGGTGCTGAGGAACCGACACCACTCTACGGTCAAAAGGCTTCGCTATTCGAAACCCTCGGTGTTCCGGAAGGGAGCATAGTCTTCCTTGGAAACAGCCTGACGGGCGGTTGCGAGTGGAACGAGCTGTTCCATCGCACTGACATTATCAACCGGGGCATATCGGGCGACACAGCCGATGGCATTTATGAACGACTTGAAAGTATCGTCAGCGGTAAATCGTCCAAATTGTTCCTGATGGTGGGTATCAACGACATCAGCCATAATCTCCCTGCCGACACCATAGCAGAAAAGACATGCCGCATCATCGACTATATACGGGAGCACTCTACCAATACCAAGATTTATCTTCAAAGCTGCCTACCCATAAACAATAGCTTCGGACGCTATAAAGCCATCTTCGGAAAAGAAAAGGAAGTGCCGCTACTCAACGACGCATTAATGAAAGTGGCCAAACAGAGAGGCGTGACATGGATAGATCTCTACCCTCTTTTCGCCGACGAGAACGGTCTGCTGCGCACAGACCTGACCAACGACGGCCTTCATCTGCTTGCTCCTGGTTATATCATCTGGCGCGACAAACTGATGCCTTACATCAACGAATAAAATATGGCCGACCAACTACAGCAAAGAGTTATCGAACTGCAAAACGGTTCGGCTCTTCTGCTGGCCGGTCCGGGCTGCGGCAAGACACATATCCTTGCCAAGCGCGTAGTTCAGGCAAATGCCGTCTACGGCGTGGATTTTTCCGACATGCTCTGCCTGACCTTTACCAACCGTGCCGCGAGGGAGATGGAAAGTCGAATAATATCGTATCTCGGAGTAAAGCCCAAAGGCTTGTTTATAGGCAATCTCCACCGCTTCTGTCTCCACTTTCTCTTCGAAAACGAACTGATAGCTCCCGATACATCGATACTTGACGAAGAAGACCTCGAGGACTTTCTGGCGACGGCTCTGGATTTACATCTCCAGAAAGAAATACGGCATTTCCTCGATGTCGCGGCATATATCTACCAGACAGAGCAGGAACATCCTGCGAACCTGATACGCCGTCCGCAAGCACTCCCGACTGCGACAGACTATGACCGTGTGGCGCGTTTCGAGAAATTCAAAAAAGACAACAGGCTTATTGATTTCGACAGAATCCTATTGTCCACATATACGGCACTCCTCGACCGAAATGCTGTGGACTATAAAATGACTGGCTACCGATGGGTGCAGGTTGACGAAGTACAGGACCTCACTTCTCTCCAGCTTGCCATTATAGACCTCGTATCTTCACGTATCGACAGAACCATTCTATATCTCGGAGACGAACAGCAAGCCATATTCCGCTTCCTCGGAGCAGGCGGACGTGCTCTTGAAGGCCTCAAAAGGCATTGCCACGGCAACATACTCCACCTTCAACGCAATTACCGCTCGCCCCGACATCTTGTCGAGATGTGCAACGACCTTGCCTCGACCTGGCTCGATATAGATTCCGAAATTCTACCTCATTCTGTCTGCGAGACATATGAATTAGATTCTTTGGTTTCATATCAATGCGAACCTTATGCACTTACGCGACTGACTGCTGCAATAGCGAAACAATATGTTACAGCACATCCCGAAAAAACGACAGCTATTCTTGTACGCACCAATTTCGAGAGCGACAGAATTTCTGAAGAACTTGAGCGACAGGGCATCGAGCATTTTAAAGTCAGCCGTCGGGACATCTTCAAGCAAAACTCGTTCAAGACTATATGGTCGCATATAGCCGTGACAAGCAATCCGTTCCGATATCAGGAATGGGCGCGGCTCCTTTACCAGACCCGGAGTATCCGTACACTCGCAGGAGCCCAATCGCTTGTATCCGTCCTTCGCGACGCCTCCATGGGTGTCGACGAACTCTTCGATTTCGGTTCGTCGACCAACATCCAGACCTTCGGTCGCAACTATGAAAAGCCGGACTGTACATTTACCGTATTCGATACAGAGACAACCGGACTCAATGTTAACGAAGATGACATAATCCAGATTGCAGCCGTCAAAATCCGAAATGGTAAGCTTGTGCCGGGTTCCGAGTTCTCCATTATCATCGACACACAACGACGAATCCCTCCATTTCTCTCCAACAATCTTATCAATCCCATGGTTGAGCTCTACAGGAACTCAGAGCGGGTCAGTGCCGAAAAGGGTTTTAGTCTGTTCCTCGAATACGTAGGCAACGATGATATCGTCGCCGGCCATAACTTATCGTTTGACCTTTCAATTCTTCGGAGCAATATAGAAAAACGGACAAGGTTACTTGTCCCTGAATGGATTACAGAAAAAAGGCGGCAGACAGATACTCTCGCCCTGTCACATCTGCTCTATCCTCGTCTGTGGAGCCACAAGCTCGCGGACCTAATCAATGTATTAGGACTCGAAGGGATCAACAGTCATGTGGCAAGCGATGATGTCGCAGCGACAGTCGAACTTATGAAAGTCCTCTACAGGAAAGCGAAAGACAAAGCTCATCTTCAGAATGAAATCCTGCACAATGCCAAAATCGCACGTATCGCCCAACGATTCAAGGACAGCTATCATGAGTTATGGCTCGAAAGTAGAGGAAGATTTGAGAATGGCGGAAGTACTCTGGCCGCAGAGATGGCAACTGCTCATGACTATTTCGCAAATAAGGATTTGATCAGCAAGATTCCTCGTTTTGAAAAAATCCTGGAACTGGTTGACAAGGTAATAGTCGATTCATCGGTTGAGAAAGACTTCCGTTCACAGTGTCTCCGACACCTCCATGATATGCTGTGCTATACTGAATCCGACTTACTCATCAACGGTATCGCGACAGAGCGGCTCTCAGTCATGACTGTCCACAAAGCGAAAGGTCTTGAGATGGACAACGTTATCATATACGATGCCATTAGGCGTAACGATACTCTCGAGGATTTCGCGCGTTGGCTCTATGTAGCATGTTCGAGAGCAAAAAAAAGGCTTGCCATCGGAATAAGTGGCAAGCCGGATGCTGTAATATCATCCATATCAAGACATTTCAAGAGCATATCGCCAACAGAGCAGCGGGCATTGACAGCCCAGTACCTGATTCTTTAGGAATTCAACGTATGGCCGCAAGGAACTCTGCCCTCAACGACGGGTCGCTGGCAAAGACACCGTTGTAGTGCATCGTGGTAGTGGCGGAGTGCTGCTTTTCGACACCTCTCATCTTCATGCACATATGTTCTCCCGAACAGAGGACAATCACCCCCTTGGCTCCTAAGGACTTGAGCAATGAATCGGCGAGCTGGGCCGTGAGACGTTCCTGTATCTGGAGTCGGCGTGCGAATACCTCGACAAGACGTGCTACCTTACTGAGTCCCACTATTTTATCTCCAGGGATGTACCCGATTGAAACTTTTCCGAAGAAAGGTAGCACATGATGCTCACACAAAGAATAGAACTCTATGTCACGGACAACGACGAGCTGCGAGCCTTCGTTTGTGAACACAGCCTGCCGTATAGTCTCCTCCGGGTCTTTGCCATAACCGGAAGTAAGATATAGTAAAGCTTTTGCGGCACGACGAGGAGTCTTGACAAGTCCTTCTCTGGAAGTATCTTCCCCGAGAATCTTAAGAATACTCTCGATGTGGTCCGCAATCCGGTCTACTCTTGTATCTTCGGATTTTCCTTCCATCACTCGATATTGATTTTGTCGCGTACGATACGCAGATAGCCTGAAAGCGAAGGATAAGCCGAACGAATTTCCTCAAGTACGCTCTCGGCCTCGGCTCGTGTGCGAAAGTCGCCCAACTTGACGCGCCAATATGGCGAATTGAAGGAAATATATGTCCGGTACTGTGGGAACGCAGACTCCATCTGTGCCTGCCGGGCCTTTGCCTGACTTGCAGCGAAGCGCGGATTGTTGTCGTCGAACACCTGGACACGGTAGCCCGAACGTGTTGTGGGTGCCACTACTGTCCGTACTCCTTGCTCGTCAACCTGCGGCACCGAATGACGTGCAACTAACGAATCGAGCACCGGCGACTGACGTACCGTTATCGTTCCTGACTGGTTGATAGCTTCTACTATCGAGGCTATGGAATCGGTCTGTCCGTCCCCGATGGCCGCCTTGGCGGGCAGCCATGCGAGAACGAATGCCGATAGTGTTATCAAATATTTGTTCATCCTGTCTGAAGGGTGTCGGAGGGAGAGATTATATGCGAGCTTTATTAGAAAGCCTTGACGATACCCATGAAGTCTTCGCATTTGAGCGCTGCGCCCCCGATGAGGCCACCGTCAACGTCTGGCTTTGCGAAGAGTTCGGCAGCGTTAGTGGGCTTGCAGCTGCCACCATAGAGGATTGAAGTATTGTCGGCGACTTCCTTACCGTACTTTTCAGCGATGACGCTGCGGATGTGAGCGTGCATGTCTTCTGCCTGGTCGGCAGTAGCGGTCTTGCCTGTACCGATGGCCCATACGGGTTCGTAAGCGAGGATGATTTTGCCGAAGTCTTCTGCGCTGAGATTGAAGAGTCCGTCGACAATCTGAGCCTTTACAACATCGTTGTATGTTCCGTTTTCACGTTCTGCAAGGACTTCGCCTACACAGAAGATAGGCTTGAGGTTATTGGCAAGGGCGAGAGCTACTTTTTCGCGAAGAGTCTCAGCTGTTTCGCCATAGTACTGGCGACGTTCGCTGTGTCCGAGGATGACATATTGTGCACCTGTCGATGCAACCATAGCAGCGGAGACTTCGCCTGTATAGGCACCCTTGGCATGGTCAGCGCAGTTTTCAGCACCGAGACCGAGAACGTTGCCGTCGATTACACCGGCCACGGGGCAGAGGTGGGTAAAGGGAACGCAGATGATAACATCACAATTAGCTTTGAAACCTTTGAGGGCTTCGCTGACTTCCTTGGCAAGGGTGACACCTTCGGGTACAGTGGTGTTCATTTTCCAGTTGCCAGCAACTATGTTCTTTCTCATTGTTGTATGGTGTTTTATTGTTTAGAAATTTTCAGTCTGCAAAATTAATCATTTTTTTGCCTTTGAGCGAACAAAATGGCTCAGGATTTTGGGCGACTGGCCCAAAAGATAAGTAGCGGCGAGTATAAGAAGATATGCCAAGACAAGCGTGAGGTGGTAGCGGCCGTCATCGACGGGACGTATATCCTCGAGCGCATTGCCCTCGACAGTCGAAAGTGGCAGGGAAGTGTCGAGAGACGACAAAGTCCTCTTCCACTTGATAATACCGTCACGAACAAAGACCAGCGAGGCATCTCCGCGACTGAGCTGCCAGAGAGATGTATCTTCGGCTGTATATACATCGAAACGCGGACGTGTCCATTCCTTCCATTCCTCGAAACCGTCGCCGTTATTACCAAGTATGGCTATCATCTTCGTATCGTGTCGGCTCGCATAGTCATAGAGAAGGTTGACGTAGTGGGCTCTTGAAAGATATTCGAGATTGGGATCAGGAATAACGAGAATCAGCATATCCTGCATGTTTTCGGCAAGAATCTCGGATACATCTTCTCCGTCTTTGTCGTAGACACCCATGGTGCCGGATTCCTTTCCGCCGGATATCATATCGATAAAGGTCCATGTACTGTCGGGAAGATTATCGAGGGTGAAAGTTTCGCGCCTGCCTTCCTTCTCATAAATAAACTCATCTGTCTGACTGCCTTCTTCATCGTCAGGCGAAAAGATAGCCGTGCCTGTTCGGTAGGGTCTAAAATCGACCAAAGGCTGCACATTATAACCTACAAATGCGAGGTAGAGAGGGAAAGCCAGGGAGACAGTAACAACAATCCATTGTATTGGAGCCGGGAACAACCCACGTATTTTTCTATTATAGATAATGAGGAAAACAAGCAGCCCCACGATGACGATGTTTTTCAAAAGAGTCATACCGTTGGAGATGACTACGAACTCTCCGAAACAACCGCAGTCGCTGACCGGGTCGAATATCGCGATATAGACCGTCAGGGGCAGCATAAATGCCATCATAGCCGTGGCTGCCCATACCGACAGACGTTTAAGACATCCTGTGGCAACCAGAATACCTACGCAGAATTCGACGCAGGAAAGAGCCACACACGCCGTTACTACAATCTCGGAAGGCAATGACATATCCCAGACCGCAAGATAGTCGCGCACCTTGATGACAAATCCCCAGGGATCTATAGCTTTGGCCCAGCCTGAGACAATGAATACGCATCCGACGATAACTCGTACCGCCCATATGCCGATAGCCATAAGCCGGACCCTGTCAAGAGTTGCTTTCTTCATCAGTAAGCTTGATGATACCAAAGACCGCGTAGTTTATCATGTCGAAATAGTTGGCATCAATTCCTTCCGACACTTTCGTGCGTCCGCTGTGGTCTTCTATTTCTTTGGTTCTTTCAATTTTTGTGAGGATGAAGTCGACGTAGGAAAGCACTCTCATTCCTCTCCATGCCTCATCGTAGTCGTGATTCTTACGGAGCATAAGGTTACGTGCTTCGAGGGCTATACCGTCGTAGAGAGCAACAGCCTCATCGTTGTCTATGTCCTTGGTGTCGACAAATCCACGGCGCAGCTGAATGATACCTATTACACCGTAATTCACTATTGCGACGAATTCCGTCAGGATGCCGTCGCCTACTGCCGAAACGCCCTTGGTCTGGAGCGAACGTATCCTCTTGGCCTTTATGAAAAGCTGGTCGGTGATAGCCTCGGGCCGCATGATGCGCCATGATGGGCCGTAATCCTGAAGCTTGTCGATGAAAACTTTGCGGCAGAGAGCGAGGGCATTGTCGAATTGTGTCTCAGTCTTAGTCATATGATAGGAAAAAGGCCGGCCGCAAAGGGCCGGCCTATAGGTTGATAGTCTTGGTCTGTATCAATATTTCATACGTTCCTGCACGTCTTTCAGCTTGGCTTCGTCGTGGAGGTTATAGTAGACGTTCTCAAGATATTTGAGGACATCCATGTTCTCGTTGTCGAGAGTATAAGCCTGTTCGAGGATATCGGCTGCCTGAAGGAAGAGAGGCTGAATCTTGGTGTTGAAGAATTCGGTGTACTCAGCCTGTGTGGTTGGAGCCTGGTCATTGAGAGCGTAAGCTTCTTCACAAAGACGGCGGCCATAGTTATAAGCGGCCTGTGCGTTCTTGGCATCCATCTCGTAAGCCTTCTTATATGCAGCCGTTGCTTCGGGACCCTTTTCTGTATTCTCGTAGAGGACACCTTGGATAACGTAGTACTGAGCGTTGTCAGGATCGGATTTGATTGCATCGTTGATGATAGCGAAAGCTTCGTCGTACTGCTTGTTCTGGAGATAGTAGTTGACGATCTGAGCCATGTACATTGGGTCTTCGTTGCCATAGAGGGGCAGAGCTTCCTTGGCAAGAGCGAGGACGGCTTCATTGTTCTTGTCGCCGGATGCAACAGCAATTGCATAGTCGTAGAGCTGCTTCTTGTTGTAGCCTTTCGACTTGGCGTTCAGGAAAGCATCGAGGGCTTTGTCGAGCTTGTTGTCCTGCCATGCTGCGAGAGCCTGGTTGAAAGCTATTTCACCGAAGATAGTATCGTTCGGCATGTTGGTAATCTTGCTGCGCACAGCCGGGATATTGGGAAGAGTCTCGAAGATAGCCCAAGCTTCGTATGCGCCGGCATAGTCCTTGTTGTTGAAGAGCTCGGCACCGGCGTTGGTATAGTCCGTGAAGTGACCGGCGAGAAGACTCACCATGTCCTTACTGTATTTGGGCTTAACCTTTCCCTTGGCATCGGGAACGCTGTCGAGAGGAAAAGCTTTCATGAACATATCGTAACCCTGGAGAAGCAGTTTGCTCATCTTGACATCGTCGCCTGCTTTGAGCTTGTTGAACTGTTTGAGACCAAGAAGTTTGTCATATTCGTTGAAGGATGCCTTGCCGGGGATGTAGTAAGTCTGGGCAAGCTGCGATGTTTCGGGGTTGCTGAAGGCCGGAGTAATGATTTCGACTACCTTCTTAGCTTCATCGCCACCCTTCATTGCGCGTTCAGCGTCTTTTACGACGTTGAGCTGAGCGCTGGCGGCAACAGCGGTTGCCAGGCCAAGAGCGAAAATACAGAACTTTTTCATTGTATGGTATTTTGGTGTTAATTATTCATTTTCTTCCTCGCCACTTTCTTCCTCGTCGATCTCGATTTCGATCTCGGTTTCTGCCTCTGCAGAGAGTTCGGGAAGTTCTTCGGCATCAGGAGCGATCTGTACAGCTTCTTCTTCGGGATCGGCATCGACGCAGCATACAGAAGCTATGGTGTCGCCGCGTTTCTCAAGGTTGATTATGCGGACACCCTGGGTAGCGCGGCCCATTACGCGGACATCGGCGACATGCACACGAAGGACAACGCCGCTCTTGTTGATGATGACGAGGTCGTTGTCGTCGTTGACACTCTTGAAGGCGACAAGAGTACCTGTCTTATCGGTGATATTCATCGTCTTTACACCTTTGGCACCTCTACGTGTCAGTCGGTAGGCATCAAGCAAGGAACGCTTTCCGAAGCCGTTCTGCGACAGAGTGAGCACCGTGTTGTCAGAGTTCTCCTGCATGGCGATGAGACCTACGACTTCGTCATCGCCTTCGTCGATTCGCATACCCCGTACACCTGTACTAACACGTCCCATAGCGCGAAGTTCACTTTCATGGAAACGAATCGTGCGGCCGTTGCGGTTGCTCATCAATATTTCGGAGTTGCCGTCGGTTAGTTCCACGCCGACAAGGCTGTCGCCTTCACGGATGAGGATTGCCTTCTTGCCTTTTGCAAGGACACGGGCATATTCCGAAAGCAGTGTTTTCTTGATGAGACCGCACTTGGTGGCAAATACGAGATAGTGCGACGTGGTATAATCGGCATCGTCGAGGTTTCGGCAGGCAATATAGGCCTGTACGTAGTCGCCCTGCTCGATGTTGAGCAGATTCTGTAGCGCACGTCCTTTGCTCGTCTTGGAGCCTTCGGGAAGCTCGTAGACTCGCATCTTATACACGAGACCACGGTTCGAGAAGAACAGGATGGTATCGTGCATGGAAGCTGTATATATATGCTCGATGAAGTCGCTGTCGCGGGTAACGGAGCCGCGGGCTCCCATGCCGCCACGGTTCTGTGCCCGGAAATCGGCCAGAGGAGTACGCTTGATATATCCGAGATGGGATATGGTGATAATCATATCGTCGTCGGAGTAGAAGTCCTCGGCATTGAACGAACCTGCCGTATAGTCTATGGTGGTGCGACGTTCGTCACCGTATTTCTCAGCTATCTCGCGAAGCTCCTTCTCGATGAGGGCTCGGAGGACATCGGGGTCGCGAAGGATTTCTTCGAGTTCAGCGATACGGGCGTGGATTGCGTCAAGATCGGCCTGCAGCTCTTCGATAGCGAGTCCGGTGAGCGCTCTAAGACGCATATCTACGATAGCCTGCGTCTGGGGATCGGAGAGATCGAAACGCTGCGAAAGAGTCGCACGGGCTTCATCAGTGGTCTTCGACGACTTGATGATAGCAATCACCTCGTCGATGTTGCGCACAGCAATCATCAGGCCCTCGAGAATATGGGCACGTTCCTGGGCCTTACGGAGCTCGTAACGTGTACGGCGTGTTACTACATCATGGCGATGGTCGATAAACGCCTGAAGTATTTCCTTGAGGTTTAGGGTCTTGGGCCGTCCATGCACAAGGGCGACATTATTGACACTGAAAGAAGACTGCATAGCTGTCATCTTATAGAGCTTGTTGAGTACCACGTTGGCGTTTGCATCGCTCTTGAGTGTGATGACAATACGCATGCCGTCGCGGTCGCTCTCATCGTTGATGTTTGCGATACCGTCGAGCCGTTTTTCAATAACGAGCTCGGCAATGCTCTTGATGAGCTCTGCACGATTGACACCGTAAGGAATTTCGGTGATTACAATAAGTTCATGGTCAGCTTTCTGCTCTATTTCGGCACGTGCACGGATGACGATACGGCCATGGCCTGTCTGATAGGCTTCGCGCACACCGTCGTAGCCGTAGATGATACCTCCCGTAGGGAAATCGGGGGCCGTGATTATCTTGGAGAGCTCGTCGATGGAGATATCAGGATTCTCCAGGAGGGCGATGCAGCCGTTTATACTCTCGGTGAGGTTGTGAGGCGGCATGTTGGTAGCCATACCGACAGCGATACCTGCGGCACCGTTCACAAGAAGGTTAGGGAAGCGAGTCGGGAGTACGACGGGTTCGCGGCGTGAGTTATCGTAGTTAGGCTGGAAATCGACAGTGTCGGCATCGATATCGCGGAGCATCTCTTCGCCAAGAGGGTCGAGGCGTACTTCGGTATAACGCATAGCTGCCGGAGAGTCACCGTCGATGGAGCCGAAGTTACCATGGCCGTCAATAAGACGGTGGCGCATTGACCACCACTGGGCCATACGAGCAACGGTGCCGTAGATACTGGAGTCGCCGTGAGGATGGTACTTACCCATGACCTCTCCGACACAGTTAGCCGATTTCTTATGAGGTTTATTACTGTTGTTGCCCATCTCATTCATTCCATAGAGCACGCGACGATGGACTGGCTTCATGCCATCGCGTACGTCTGGGAGGGCTCGCGACACTATCACCGACATAGAGTAGTCGATGTAGGCCGTTTTCATTTCGCTTTCAATATTGATTTTAAAGATGCGGTCGTCTTCCAACATGCGATAAAAAGATCTATGTTAAGCGTTGTATGTAGGTTGTTCCGATGCAGTGTCAGAGAAACCTTTTAGACGCTAAAAATTCATACAAAGGTACGTTTTTTTTTTGAAATAGCGTATCTTTGCAATAGGAATTGAGCATTCGGGTTGTTAAATTTATCTACTAATGTTTAATGCAGCTCCTCTGCTCTATTTTGGCATGATTATTGCATTCCGAACAAGGCTATAGTAGCTATCATTTTAGAACATATGGACAATAACCAAAAATACACCGAAAATGCAAGACAACTGATCGACAGACTGCGTGACCAATGTGCCACGCACAACAATCCGTCGATCATGCCGGCCCACCTCCTCCTGGAGCTTTCCGCGCCCGGCACCTCCTCTGCCGAGCTCATGGAAAGGCTTGTCGGAGCCGATAAGCTCGCCGACCTCAGGGCCGCCCTCGACCTGGCGCTGTACGAGCCTTCGTGCACCGACGGAAAAGGAGCCGACTTCTACAACCGCACCGTAACCCTTATAATAAAACTCGCAATTATAGAAGCACGTTACCTGAAATCGAGTCTTGTCGACCTGGAACACCTGCTCCTCTCCCTCTTTCATAATAAAGAAGTCAGGAGCATGAGTGTAATCATGCCTTATCTCAGTGCCGGTATTGATTATGACTCCCTGAGACGCCAGGCTCTTGCGACATTGCGACCCGAAGAGGAGTTCGACGTGGCAGGAATCGCACCGGACGCACCTGTCGCGTCCGACGGCGATAAGAACGATACTACAGGCAGCAGCGACAGCAAAAGTTCGGGCTCTTCCAAATTCAAGCGCTCGTCCTCACGTGCCGACACCCCGATGCTCGACAAGTTCGGCAACGATATGACTAAGGCAGCGGAAGAAGGACGGCTTGACCCCGTAGTGGGACGTGAAGTCGAAATCGAACGACTTGCCCAGATTCTTAGCCGCCGCAAAAAGAACAATCCCGTGCTCATAGGCGAACCGGGTGTAGGCAAGAGTGCCATCGTCGAAGGTCTCGCTCTACGTATCAACCAGCGCAGAGTTTCGCGTATCCTCTTCGACAAACGTGTCATATCTCTTGACATGGCCTCTATCGTCGCAGGCACCAAGTACAGGGGCGAATTCGAAGAACGCATCAAGGCCATACTCAACGAGCTTACAAAAAACCGCGATATCATCCTCTTCATCGACGAGATACACACCATTGTCGGGGCCGGGAACGCCCAAGGCTCGATGGATGCCGCCAATATGCTCAAACCGGCCCTCGCACGTGGCGAGATACAATGCATAGGCGCAACGACGCTCGACGAGTACCGTACCAACATCGAAAAAGACGGAGCTCTCGAACGCCGCTTCCAGAAAGTGATGGTAGAACCCACCACAGCCGAAGAAACACTGACTATCCTCAACAACATCAAGGGTAAATACGAAGCCCACCATAATGTGTCCTACACCGACGATGCCCTTGATGCCTGTGTAAAACTCACCGAGCGCTACATCAGCGACCGCAACTTCCCCGATAAGGCTATCGACGCACTCGACGAAGCCGGTTCGCGCACAAGAATTACAAATATTCATGTGCCTACCGAAATCGAGGAACTCGAGACCAGGTTGCGCGAGACAACAGCGGCTAAAATTGCAGCAGCTCAGCGTCATGACTTCGCCACAGCCTCGAAACTGCGCGACGAAGCAGCCAAACTTTCCGAAGATCTCGACCGTCAGCGCAGCGAATGGGATGCTCGCATGCAGGCAAACCGTGAAGTGGTCGATGCCGACCGTGTGGCCGAGGTTGTTGCCATGATGACAGGTGTTCCCGTCCAGCGAATCGCAAAGGCCGAGGGCGCACGCCTCCTCGAGATGGAACCGACACTCAAGAAAGCCATAGTCGGTCAGGATGCAGCCATCCGCAAGATAGCCAAGGCAATCCAGCGTAACCGTCTCGGTCTCAAGGACCCTAACAAGCCTATCGGGACCTTCATGTTCCTTGGTCCGACAGGTGTCGGCAAGACACATCTTGCCAAGAAACTTGCCGAATTCCTCTTCGACTCGCAGGACACACTCATACGTATCGACATGAGCGAATACATGGAGAAATTCAGCGTGTCGCGTCTCATAGGTGCGCCTCCGGGCTACGTAGGATATGAGGAAGGCGGCCAGCTCACTGAGCGTGTGCGCCGTCACCCCTACTCTGTCGTACTGCTTGACGAAATCGAGAAGGCACACCCGGATGTTTTCAACCTCCTGCTCCAGGTCATGGACGAAGGTCGTCTCACCGACAGCCTCGGCCGCCGTATCGACTTCAAGAATACGATCATCATCATGACTTCAAACATCGGTACACGCCAGCTCAAAGAATTCGGCTCCGGAGTAGGCTTCAACACACGCGAAGTCGACCGCGAATACTCACACGGCGTTCTGTCGAAGGCTCTCAACAAAGCGTTCTCGCCGGAATTCCTCAACCGTATCGACGATATCGTAATCTTCGACACACTCGACCGCGATGCCATCTACAAAATCATCGACATCGAGCTTGCAGGGTTCTATAAGCGTCTGGCTTCATTGGGCTATACCGTCACCCTTAGCGACGAAGCCAAGAACTTTATCGCCTCGAAAGGATGCGACGTACAGTTTGGTGCCCGACCCCTCAAGCGCGCCATCCAGAAGTATCTCGAGGACGAACTTGCAGAACTTCTTCTAACTGCTACCCCGTCTTCCGGCGACGAGATACTCGTCGGCTTCGACCCTGAGCAGCAGAAGATTGTCACGCAAATCATATCCAAGGATACCAACCTGTCTCTCGAAGCTCCCGTCCAAGAGTCTTAAACACATGTTATGTCTTTTATAACTAAAATCATACAACCGCTGCTGCCGCTGCTAACGGCAACAGCGGTTTTCGCTTATGAGCCTCATGTCAGGCCCTCCGAGGCCGGGCTGGGCTATGCGGCGACCTCCGTCAACACGGCAGTATTCCGCTCATCGTCGGTAGCGACACACGATTCAACACAGTATGTAGCCTACTATGACCCCGAGGGCTATGTCTCCATCTCTAAACGTCGGCTCGGAACAGACCACTGGGAAACGACAAGGACACAATACAAAGGGAACGTATCCGATGCCCACAACGTCATATCGCTCGGCATAGACGGCAAAGGATTCCTGCACCTGTCGTTCGATCATCACGGCCATCCCCTTCATTATGCCAGGAGCACAACTCCGGGAGGTACGGATTTCGGAGAACTTGAGCCTATGACCGGCCGAGACGAAAACGATGTCACCTATCCCGAGTTCCACAATCTTCCCGATGGTCGGCTGCTCTTCGTCTATCGTTCGGGCTATTCCGGCGGAGGCAACATGGTGATGAACATTTATGACCCCGATACCGGCAAATGGGAACGCATCCACGATGTCCTCATCGACGGAGAAGGCGACCGCAACGCATACTGGCAACTCTGTGTGGATCCGCAAGGCGTGATTCACGTATCCTGGGTCTGGAGGGAGACATGGATGGTAGAGACCAATCATGACCTTTGCTATGCCTGCTCGGCTGACGGCGGTAAGACATGGCATCGTAGCGACGGCAGTCTGTACGAACTACCGATACGACTCGAAACAGCTGAGAAAGCATGGTCCATCCCTCAAAATTCGGAACTTATCAACCAGACATCCATGACGACCAATGCCGAAGGTCGGCCTGTCATAGCGACATACTGGCGTAACGAAAACGACAGCATTCCTCAGTACCGCCTCGTATCACTCGGCAGCGACGGACAATGGAACATGGAAGAAGTCGGACACCGCACAAGTTCTTTCTCACTATCCGGAGGTGGTACCAAGATGATTCCTATCGCCAGGCCCAAAGTAGCTATCAACAAGGACATGACCTACTTCATCTTCCGCGATGAGGAGCGTGGATCAAGAGTATCTCTCGCCTGGCGCAAAGCCGAAGGAAAATGGCAGATATGCGACCTCAGCGATTTCTCTGTCGACGCATGGGAGCCAAGCTTCGACACAAAGTTATGGAACGAAGAAGGACGCCTCCATTTATTCGTACAACGATCCGGACAAGGAGACGGAGAAAAAGTGACCTCAATGGCGCCTCAACCAGTCTATATTTTTGAAATCGAATAGCAGATACGGTATATTTTCACTATATTTGCAACTTTGAACCTCAGATCCTATGAAATACCAAGAAGAAATTCTCGCAGCCTTCGGAATAGACTCGCAGAGTACCATCGCCCCCTTCGGCAATGGTCTCATCAACGATACATATCTCGTAAGGGATAAAGAAGGCGCGCCGCGCTACGTTCTGCAGCGCATCAACACCGACATATTCACAGATCCGGCTGCTTTACAAGACAATATTGAAAAAACGACAGAGCACATTGGCAGGAAGCTCAAAGCGAGCGGTATTGCTGACACAAGTCGCAAAGTGCTCCATTTCGTTCCTTGTCCGGCAACAGGCAAGACCTACTACACCGATGCCGACGGAAAGGTGTGGCGCATGTCCGACTATATAGCCAATTCGACAAGCCCCGAGAAAGTTGATGCCGACAGCAGCTACCTCGCTGGCAAAGCCTTCGGAAAGTTCCAGAGTATGCTCGCCGACATACCCGAAGAACTCCACGAGACAATTCCCGGATTCCACGACATGGAGCTACGCCTGCGACAGTTCCGCGAAGCTGTAGACAGGAATGCCGCAGGTCGCGCCGCTGAAGTTACAGACATGATAGCCGAAGTAGAAGCCAAGGGCCAATCCATGTGCGTGGCCGAAGAACTTCACCGTCAGGGCAAGCTGCCCAAACGAGTCTGTCACTGCGACACCAAGGTCAACAACATGCTATTCGACAGCAATGACGGATCCTTCCTCTGCGTGATAGACCTCGATACCGTAATGCCTTCTTACATCTTTTCGGACTATGGAGACTTCCTACGCACGGCAGCCAACACAGCCCCTGAGGACGAGCCCGACCTTTCAAAAATAGCTTTCAGGAAGGATATTTTCGAAGCCTTCACCCGCGGATATCTCGAAAGTGCCGACTTCCTTACGCAGACCGAAAAAGAGAACCTTCCCTTTGCCGTCGCCCTCTTCCCGTTCATGCAGGCAGTGCGTTTCCTCACCGACTATATCAACGGTGATAAATATTACCGGATATCGTATCCTGAGCACAACCTTGTAAGGGCGCGTGCTCAGTTCGAACTTTTCCACAAGATAGAAAATGTGATGCCCGAAATAAAACAATTCATTAAAAACTTTTAAACTAACACATTTTATCGCATGAAAATTCTTACAATGACGTTCGCCATAGGAATCACATCCTTGATGATGTGGTCCTGCGACAACCGACCAGAACTTACAGCAAGTTACGACGTGGTACCTTTGCCGCATGAAGTAGTCCTCACCGAAAACGCTGAAGGCTTCGTTCTCAAACCCTCTACAAAAATAGTCTACACCAGCCCCGAACTCTCGTCTGAAGCCGATTTCGCAGCTGAATATCTTGGAGAGCTGATCGAGAGCGACCTCAAGACGACCGATAAGGAAAGCAGCAATGCCATAACCCTGGCCTTAGGGCTCGACAACGAAAATAGCGAAGCTTATCGCATAGAAGTAGGTCACGATGGCATCAATGTCACAGGCGCAAGCCCAGCCGGTGTGTTCTACGGAATACAGACACTCCGCAAAGCAATCCCTGAAGCCGGAAAAGTGAAAGTACTGTACCCCGCAGCTGTCATCGACGACGAACCGCTGTTCGGCTATCGTGGCGCTCACTTCGACGTATCGCGTCATTTCTTCCCAGCCGATTCCGTGAAAACATATATCGACATGATGGCTCTCCACAATATGAATACCCTTCACTGGCACCTCACCGACGACCAGGGCTGGCGCTTCGAAGTGGAAGGCTATCCGATGCTTACCGAGGTTGGCTCCAAGCGTCCGCGCTCGCTCAACGGAAAGACCGGCGAATACGACAGCATCCCCGTCGAAGGATACTATACACGCGACCAGATACGCGATATCGTCAACTATGCCGCCGCCCGACATATCAATATAATCCCCGAAGTCGACCTACCGGGCCATATGCAGGCAGCTCTTGCCTCTTACCCCGAACTTGGCTGTACAGGCGGCCCGTACGAAGTCTGGGACCGATGGGGCGTTACCGACGAGGTTCTCTGCGCAGGCAATGACTCGGTATATGCTTTCCTTGAAGCTGTGATGGACGAGGTTACCAATCTCTTCCCTTCGGAATATATTCATATCGGCGGCGACGAATGTCCCAAGACCCGATGGAAAGAATGTGCCAAGTGTCAGGCCAAAATCAAAGAACTCGGTCTCAAAGCAGACAAGGAACATTCGGCTGAGAACTATCTCCAGTCCTATGTCATGAACTACGTAGAAAAGTATCTCAACGGCAAAGGCCGCAAGATCATAGGCTGGGACGAAATCCTCGAAGGCAATATCTCACCGACAGCCACCGTAATGTCATGGCGTGGCGAGAAAGGCGGTATAGCTGCGGCACGAAAAGGACATGATGTCATCATGACTCCCAGCACATATCTCTACTTCGACTTCTACCAGAGCGCCGACAAAGACAAAGAACCCTACGGTGCCGGATGGGGTGGCGGTCTGCCCATCGAGAAGGTCTACAGCTACATGCCGCTGACCGATTCCCTGACTGTCGACGAACAGAAGCACATCCTCGGCGTCCAGGCAAACCTCTGGACTGAGCATGTTCCCACCTTCAGACATGCTCAGTACATGGTACTGCCACGCTGGGCAGCCCTTGCCGAAGTGCAGTGGAACGACCAGAACAAGAAAGACCTACCCGCTTTCCTTGAACGCACAAAGCGCCTCACACGCCTTTACGAAAAGGAAGGCTACAACTTCTGTCCCCGCATTTTCGATAACGACAGCATAAAATAAGACAGGACACCACAAAAGAACGAGCGGAAGTTTCCCTAAGCGGCGAGACTTCCGCTCTTTTTTGTCTTTGTATAGTATTTATTTGTATTTCTTATATTTCTATGATGCCTCTTCTCGCGATTTTTCATTAATTTTGCCTATATGAAACAAGAAAGCGACAAACAGCGGCTCCTCGACCGACGCTATCTGCGCATGGCCACCATATGGGCCGAGAATTCATACTGTCAGCGCCGCAAGGTTGGCGCGCTTCTGGTGCGTGACCAGATGATTATTTCCGACGGCTACAACGGCACACCGGCAGGCTTCGAGAATATATGCGAAGACGAAACAGGCATCACAAAGCCTTATGTACTCCATGCCGAGGCCAATGCCATAACAAAAGTAGCCCGGAGCAACAACAGCAGTGAGGGAGCCACGCTCTACGTCACCGCTTCTCCGTGTCTTGAATGTGCCAAGCTCATAATCCAGGCCGGTATTCGGCGCGTGGTCTTCAACGACCTCTACCGCCTTGCCGACGGCATCGAGCTTATGAAGCGTGCAGGAATCGAATGTGTCCACATCTCAGACATCACTTCTTAAAGACAAGCAATACACTATAATTGTGAACAACGAAAGAAAATATAAACTATGGCTGCCCGTAACGGCGGCCTTGTTCATGGTAATAGGCATATTGACAGGCACATATCTGTCGAGCCATGATCATGACAACGCAGCCCGTCAAAAACTCGACCGTGTCTTCGACATCATAACCTCCAACTACGTCGACGATGTCGAACTCGACAGCCTCGTGGAACTCACTATCCCGGAACTCCTCCGCAACCTCGATCCACACTCAGCCTACATAGCATCGGCCGAACGTGAAATAGCCAACCGCGACCTGGAAGGCTCATTCTCGGGCGTGGGCATTCAGTTCCAGATTATCAATGACACACTCTGCGTTCTGGAAGTCATAAATGGCGGAGCAGCCGAAGAAGCAGGCCTTGTCGCCGGCGACAGGATCATAGCCGTCGACAATGAAAATATCGCCGGTGTCGGCATAAAGGAAAACGACGTATTCTCGCGTCTGCGAGGCCCTGAGGGTTCGACAGTACACCTTACCGTACGCCGCCATAATACCACAAGACCCCTCGAGTTCGATGTAACCCGCGGCCAGGTCCCAGTATCACCCATCGACGCATCCTATATGGTCAACGACTCGGTTGGCTACCTCCGTCTGGGCAAATTCTCCGACAATACATATACAGAGGCCTACACAACGCTTGCCCAGCTGCGTTTCCTCGGAGCAAAGGCATTCATCCTCGACCTTCGAGGCAACACCGGCGGCTATATGAGTCCGGCTGTGCTCCTGGCAAACGAATTCCTCAATCCCGGTCAGGTCATAGTATCTACCAAAGGGCGCACTATGGCGGACAACCGCACCCTTTTCGCCGACGGTCTCGGCTCCATGCAGGACGAGAAACTGATTGTGCTCGTCGACGAATTCTCCGCAAGCTCCAGCGAAATCGTTTCGGGAGCAATACAGGACAATGACCGCGGGCTCATCATAGGACGACGAACCTTCGGCAAAGGTCTCGTACAGCAATCTTTCGAGCTTCCCGATTCGAGCGAATTCCGCCTGACGGTACAGCGTTACTATACTCCCTCGGGACGCTGCATACAGAAGAAATACACCCCCGGACATAACGGGGAATACGAAATCGAGGTTTACGACCGATATAACCGCGGAGAGATATTCTCGGCCGACAGTATTCCTATCGACTCGACGGAGATTTTCATGACAAGCACGAAACGTCCTGTCTACGGCGGAGGCGGTATCATCCCTGACATATTTGTGCCGTCCGACACCACAGGTGTTACCAACTACTTCATCAAAGTGGCCAACGCCGGACTGCTGCGTAAATTCGCCTATGAATATGCCGACCAAAACCGCGAGAGACTGAACGCCAGCGAGAAAACCGACGACCTTCTCGCCATGCTCCCGGCAGACCACGATCTGCTGAAATCCTTTGTCGACTATGCCCACACCCAGGGTGGAATAGCACCTCGCTGGTACTATGTCAACATTTCTGCCCCTTTGATTGTTAATCAAATCAAAGCATTGATAGCCCGCGATATTCTTGGGCTGGACGGATATTTCGAAGTTGTCAATGCCCGCGACCCTGTCGTTCAGGAGGCTCTTCGCCAGATTGAGAACGGCGGAGCCGACTTCCCACTCGTCGACAAAGTTCCGGCCAAACCCTGACAGGACCACGCTTCACATGAAAAAAGATGATATACGCCGGCAAGTCCGTGCACGTAAAGCCATGTTGGCCGACGAAGAGCGCTATGCCGCCGCTTCAAGAGTATTCAACAGGCTTAGCGAAATGGCCGCTTTCATGATGGCTGACAATATATTGATGTACCACGCCCTTCCCGACGAACTTCCCACAAGAGCCTTTCTTGATGCATTTGGCGGCACGAAGAACTTCTATCTTCCGCGTGTCAATGGCCTCGATCTTGAGATACTGCCATACGACCGCACGCGTATGCACCTTGGGGCTTTCCAGATCGAAGAACCGGACGGAGACAGCACAGTATCCGTCGATGAAATGGACCTTATCGTTGTACCGGGCGTGGCCTTCGACCGTAACGGTTCACGAGTCGGACGGGGAAAGGGTTATTACGATCGACTCCTGTCGCGCTCTCATGCCCTGACAGTCGGTGTCTGCTACGGTTTCCAGCTATACGACGATATCGAGACAGAGGACCACGACATTCCAATCCACTTTGTCATTGCCGACGGACATCCAACAGTTCGAGGGCGTAAGAAATAGACAAAAATAAAGTCACAATCCAACAGGAGGGGCGTTCAGTGGTGCCGCATAGACATCTACAAACGCCCCTCCTGATTTATTCCATGACCTCACATCCGGTTATGTCGGAGGTCTTTATTATCTTTTAGCAAGCCTTAAAGCTGAGGTCCAGACCTTTGACGGAGTGTGTCAAAGCTCCGACAGAGATGAAATCGACACCGGCTTCCCCGTAAGCGCGGAGAGTGTCGATGGTTATACCGCCGCTGGACTCGATTTCGACGTTAGGGTCTATGCCGCGAATCAGGCGCACAGCCTCGGCGGTACGCTCGGGAGTGAAGTTATCGAGCATGATGCGGTCGATGCCCTCGGCGAGAGCCTGACGAATTTCATCGTCGTTTCGTACTTCGACCTCGATTGCGAGCTTCTTGCCTTTTCCATTGCACCATTCCTTGGCCTTGGTCACAGCCTCGTGGATACCGCCGGCGAAATCGACATGATTGTCCTTGATGAGAATCATGTCGAAAAGGCCCATGCGGTGGTTGGCACCTCCGCCGATGCGTACGGCCTCTTTCTCGAGGACACGCATGCCCGGAGTAGTCTTCCGGGTATCGAGGACCTTGGTAGGAAGTCCTTCGAGTCTGCTCTGATATCGGCCTGTCATAGTGGCGACACCGCTCATACGCTGCATGATGTTGAGCATGAGGCGTTCTGTCTGGAGCAGAGAGCGAACGGGCCCTTCCACAACAAATGCAACATCGCCCGGTTTCACATGGGCACCATCTTCGATGAAAACTGTCATCTTTAGCGAAGGGTCGAACTTTTCGAATACCATGCGTGCAATGTCGACTCCTGCGAGGATACCTTCTTCCTTGACAAGGAGGTGCTGCCGCCCCATGGCATCAGGGCCTATGGTACTGAGGGTTGTAGCATCACCATCGCCTATGTCTTCGGCAAATGAAAGAGTAAGGAGATCGTCGATAAGCTGTTCTTTTGTCTTCATTATATAGCTTGGATTTTGTTCCGTAGATGCAAAATTACGGAAAAAAGCCATAAAATCAGTAAATTTGCACCATGAAAATCAAACTGCTCTGTATAGGCTCTGTCCGCGACAGCGATATAGCCTCATGCGTCGAAAAATACGCCCGACGCATACCACACTACTGGCCTTTTTCTGCAGTATCTCTGCCCAATGTCAAGACGACACGATCAACCACACCCGACCGGCAGAAGGAAGTCGAGGGTCTGCGTATGCTCGCCGAAATCGGTCCTCAGGACTATCTTATGCTCCTCGACGAACGCGGCAAGGAGTTGACCTCACGACAGCTATCTGACTTCATCGTTCATCAGGCCGTGACGCTGCCGGGGAGTCTCGTCTTCGCCGTCGGAGGTCCGTATGGCTTCAGCAAGGAAGTCTACGACCGTGCAGACAGCATGTTTTCGCTATCCCGTTTGACATTCCCCCATGAACTGGCACGGCTCCTGGTCGTGGAACAAATCTATCGGGCCGGAACCATCATGAAAGGAGAACCTTACCATCACGATTGACAGAGCGGATTTTTTTCACTATTTTTGCACCACAATTCAAGAGGAATATGAAGATACTTGTTACAGGAGCGTCAGGACAACTGGGGCAGGAGCTTCGCCGGGTGCTTGAGCAACGCGCGCCCGGTATCACGACATATTTGTACAGGGAAGACCTCGACCTTACCGACCGCGCGGCCGTAGGCCGATATATGCGACAGGGCGACTTCACCCATGTCATCAACTGCGCTGCCTATACAGCTGTCGACCGTGCGGAGGAAGAGAAGCTTGAATGTCATCGAGTCAACATCGACGCTGTATCGAACCTGGCAACCTTCGCTGAGGAGAACAACTATAAGATCCTTCACATCTCGACAGACTATGTTTTCGACGGCACTGCTCACCGCCCGTACAACGAAGGCGACAAGCCGGCACCCCTGTCGGTCTACGGAGCAAGCAAACGAAAAAGCGAGACAGCCCTGCTCGGCCTGGCTCCTGGCAGTATGGTTATCCGGACAGGATGGCTTTACTCACCCTACGGCAAGAACTTTGTCAAGACAGTTCTACGTCTGGCTCGCGAAAACCGTCCGCTGCGCATCGTCGCCGACCAGATAGGCACGCCGACCTATGCCGCCGACCTCGCTGCAGCTATAGCTTCGATAGTCTTCTCAGCCTACTGGACCCCGGGTATTTTCCACTATTCAGACGAGGGTGTCGCTTCGTGGTACGATTTCGCTGTCGCAATATTAGAAGCGGCAGGATTCCCGGACAAGGCCGCCGCAGTAACGCCCATACCGACATCCGACTTTCCTACTGCTGCTGCCCGACCCTTCTATTCCGTCCTTGACAAAAGCCGCATCAAAGCCACTTTCGGCATTAAGATACCCCACTGGCACAGCTCTTTGCTCCGATGCATGGAGAGAATGGAAAACAACGACTGAACAACCCTTTACATGGCCACACTAAACGAAGAAATAAGCCGCCGGCGCACCTTTGCCATCATTTCGCACCCGGATGCCGGCAAGACAACACTTACAGAAAAACTACTGCTTTTCGGCGGAGCCATACACGTGGCTGGCGCCGTCAAGTCCAACAAGATAAAAAAGACTGCGACCTCCGACTGGATGGAAATAGAGAAGCAACGCGGCATATCCGTTGCTACGTCCGTGATGGGCTTCAACTACCAGGATTATAAAATCAATATCCTCGACACTCCCGGCCACCAGGACTTCGCCGAGGACACTTACCGCACTCTTACCGCCGTCGACAGCGTAATCATCGTCGTCGACGTTGCAAAAGGTGTCGAAGCACAGACACGCAAGCTCATGGAAGTGTGCCGTATGCGCAACACTCCTGTAATCATCTTCGTCAACAAACTTGACCGCGAAGGACGCGACCCCTTCGAAATCATGGACGAGCTGGAATCAGAGCTCAAAATCAAAGTACGTCCCCTGAGCTGGCCTATAAATATAGGAGCCAAGTTCAAGGGAGTATACAATATCTACGAAAACTCGCTCGATCTCTTTACTCCCGACAAACAGCGAGCCACGGAACGTGTCGAAATCGACGATATCAACGACCCTCGCATCGACCAGGCTGTCGGAGAGGACGACGCAGCCCGTCTTCGCGACGACATAGAGCTAATCGAGGGCGTATATCCCGAATTCAACGTCGACGAATACCTTGCCGGAAAGGTAGCCCCGGTATTTTTTGGATCGGCGCTGAATACTTTCGGCGTCAAGGAGCTCCTGGACTGCTTCGTCAAGATTGCCCCCTCGCCACGTGCCATCGATGCCGTCGAACGCCGTGTAGACCCTCACGAGGAAGCTTTCAGCGGGTTCGTGTTCAAGATCCATGCAAATATGGATCCGAACCACCGCTCGTGCATAGCATTCGTCAAGGTATGCTCAGGCAAATTCGAACGAAACGCGCCGTACAAGCAGATACGAACAGGCAAGACTATGCGTTTCGCAGCCCCGACAGCCTTCATGGCACAGAAGAAAAGCATAGTCGACGAGGCATATCCCGGCGACATCGTAGGTATTCCCGACACGGGCAACTTTAAGATTGGCGACACTCTCACTGAGGGCGAAGACATCCACTACAAGGGACTACCGAGTTTCTCTCCCGAGATGTTCATGTATATCGAGAACACCGACCCGATGAAGAGCAAACAACTCGAGAAAGGCATCCAGCAGCTCATGGACGAAGGCGTTGCCCAGCTCTTCTTCCATCAGTTCAATGGGCGAAAGGTGATTGGCACTGTCGGGCAGCTTCAGTTCGAGGTAATACAGTACCGTCTTCTCCACGAATACGGCGCACAGTGCCGCTGGGAACCGATGTCGATGTACAAAGCCTGCTGGATAGACAGCGACGACCAAGCCGCGCTGGAAGCTTTCAAGAAACGCAAGCACCAGTTCATGGCTCTCGACCGTGAAGGCCGCGATGTGTTCCTCGCAGACTCTCAGTTCGTCCTCACCATGGCTCAGAACGACTTCCCGAAAATCCGTTTTCACTTCTCCAGCGAATTCTGAGAATCGTCCTGATTTTTAAGCGGTCGGTCCTTTATTTGTACCGAACTCAAAGACGGCACGGACTGTTTCCGAAACGACTATGAATTCAGGGGCTATACCATTTGCCGCTCCCGAATGTTTCCCATTCTCGTATTCAGGATAGAAGATGGAGCTTTTGGCTTCTCCGCTGTCTTCATGAGGTATCTCTTCAAGACTCAACACCCTGCCGACTTTACATCCGGAAACACAAGCAAGTGTCTCCGCGTTTCTCTTAGCCTCACGGAAAGCAGCTTCAAGAGCCTCCTTACGAGCCGGATGGTCAGCGCGGATACAGAAGCCTGAATTTATATCGACATCCGGGAGTCGCTTGTCTACCAAATCCATAAAATTATCCACAAGTCTCCTGTCAAGAGGGAGATATGCCCGCAGAGTCTGCCTACATACCAATGCATCCTTCCTTCGTCCCCAGCTGTCTCTTTCTTCTTCAGTGCCTCTCTGGATCCTAAGACTCATGCTTCTTGCACATTCGGTGCTCAGCCCGATTTCTTTTGCCAGGAAAACCATGAGGCCAGAGACAGTATTTGTATATTCATATGCTTTGTCTGTCCTGGTGAAATTGTCGGACAAAGATAGCTCAAGCCAAAAAATGTCGGGCTGCACACGCAAAGCCGCCGTTCCTTGTACGGCTATAACTGATTCTTTCCGGTAGTTCATGATATTAGTCGTTTTATGTGTGCATGTAATTTGTCTTTAGTGAACATTCATGATTTGTCGCCCCAAATTTATAAATTTTTATTGATAAAAAGCATAATTAGCTTCAAAATATTGACAATGATTTCTCATTTGTCCTTATTTATCCTGTCTAAAACCATAATTTGGGAAATAGAATGCCCCGGTTCTTCACGAGTCGGGGCATCTGATATTGACTTAAAAAGTTAGTTTTTGACAGGCCCATGTTCCAAGGCCATAGATTCGCTGTTTTGTTACTATATAATAAAGACTACGGGGATGGCTATAGGTTTAATGGCCACCCCCGTTTTTAATGTTCATTAACTGTTTATCGGCCAGCTTTCTCTATCTTGTTCCGGAGATAGGCTGAATATTCAGTATGGCGTGCAAGCTCTTCGATAGTCAGATGCATACGATAGCGCCAGTAATGACGAGGGTTGGCTGGTACATTTATCTGTTCTTCCTTAGGATTCTCCCTACGGATAGCTGCATCGATGCTAAGCCAGTCCTGAAGAGGAAGGATGCAGAGCATTGAAGGCGAAAGAAGATGCAGATCGACTATACGGTCGCATATCCATGGTTCTGCAAAATACGGGGCATCCCCGTGTTCGTGAAGGACATTGTTATAGTAGTCCTGCGCAAGGTCGTGATTCTCTTCCCACCATTGGCGAATACCTCCCATATCATGGGTCGAAGTTGTACACACCGAGAAGTAGGGATAGCTCCAGGTGTCGCCGAAACGAGCGCCGGGATCCTTAGGCATACGCTGTATTTCGAGAGACAATATTTCGAGTTGCTGAATTACGGCCGGAACGCACGCTGGAATCATACCGAGATCCTCAGCACATACGAGCATGTCGGTCGAATCGATAAGCGGGGGCAGCTTCCACATCGCTTTTCCGTACCAGAAACTGTTGTGACGGTGATAGTAGAAGTCATTATACAGTCTGTTAAAGCACCAGCGTTCGTAATCATTAAGAGAACGATATATGTAGGTGTACTGTGCGGAAATACGGGGATGGTATTTACCTTTCTCATAGGGATCTTCGATGAAGAGTACATCGTCTATGATTCCCAGCAGACCCTGCATTATTCTCGTATTCTTTTCGTTCTTTTCGAGAGGCGCGAAGTAGTCGACAACCTTTCGCTGCGTATCATAGTCCGACTTAAGCTTATATCGTCCGCCGCCTATATTGATGCAGTATTTGCGCAATACCTCGTCCGTATAAGGCCCGAAGAAGTCATGTACGAAATAATCCATGATATAAGGCGTTGTCTGTAGGTCGATATCGATCCAGAAATCATAATTCAGTCGCAGTTCAGCCTCACTGAAAGGCAGAGCAGGATTAAAGTAGCCGAGGAGACCATGGACAGCGTCCATAGGAATCTCCCAGATGCGGAAGAAACCAAGGACATGGTCGATACGGTATGCATCGAAGTATTCTGCCATCTTGCGGAAGCGAGCCTTCCACCATGAGAAGCCGTCGCGCCCCATTTCTTCCCAGTTATATGTCGGGAAGCCCCAGTTCTGTCCGAGAACCGAGAAGTCGTCCGGCGGAGCACCTGCCTGGCAATCCATATTGAAGAGCCGGGTGTACTGCCACGCGTCGGCACTTGTACGCGATATGCCTATAGGTATGTCTCCCTTGAGGGCTATTCCTTTGGCGTTGGCATAGTCATGAACGCGGCGCATCTGACTGTCAAGATGATACTGGAGGTAGCAAACATAGTCTATCTCATATTTGTACTCGGCAGCTACCTTATTGACAATCTCGTCGCTGAAGACCGAATACTCGCCCCATTTATCGAACTCAGGAGTCTTGAAACGGTCGCGGAGAGTACAGAAAACGGCATAGGGGAGCAGCCAGTGGCTGTTTTTTTCGAAAAAAGCCTTATAGCTGTCCGATGCGAGAGTCGCCTCACCTTCCTGTGCATATATCTCACGGAAGTATTCTATTTTGGCATTGTTGACGCGTTCGTAGTCTATCTGCGGAAGAGCATTGAGCTCTTTAGCGAGATCGGCATAGTATTTGCGACGGTTTTCATCTTTAAGGATTCCGAGTTCTTGCAGACGAAGGTACATAGGATGCAATGCAAAAGTAGAATTTGCATTGTACGGGTAGGAATCGGTCCATGTACCGGTCATGGTTGTATCGTTGATCGGAAGGAGCTGAAGGAATCGTTGCCCCGTAGACGCAGCCCAGTCAATCAAAGGCATAAGGTCGATAAAATCACCTACGCCGAAGTCGGCCTCGCTACGTATCGAAAATACAGGTATGGCAGTACCGGCGCCCTTCCAGAGAGCCTGATCGTTTACGAATCTCATCCCTGCGACTATAGTTGCCGTACCCTTACGCGGTTCGGCTTCCATAACGCGGTTTTCGCCACCTTCCCAAGAGTGCACCTGACCATTGCCATCCAGAATGACGAATTTATACTGCGTTCCCTTCGGTATCCCCTGGGACGGGACACAGGCTGTCCATGTCGGTGAAGGACTCGGAGTCATCCTGATTGCACGTGCTGGATCCCAGCTGCCGAGTATCTCGCTCTCACCGCAGACTGCGAGGTATCGGTCGGGAGCGACCATCGGTGCATCGACACACAGCATCACTGTATCGGCCATGGGAAGAACAGTACCGTCGGTATGGCGGCAGATGCAGTCCCTGAAAGCCGAAGAATAGAAAGGTTTGTCGTGAGGCTGATCCTGCCACCGGTCGAATATGTCGTACATCAACACTCCCGGACGGGGCGTGAAACTATGTCCGTGACCCCATTCATTTTTAATTTCGCCGGTATCAGTATTTCGTACAAAATAGCGATATTTGAAGGGATAGATAGTATCGGGCAAGTCGATGACAAGGCTCCAGTTGCGGTCGCCTGAAATCTCGAGCTTGACTGCCTTCTCTATGTCGCCTCCCCCGAGAAGAGGAGTAGTTCCGCACAGGTAGACAGATTCGCCCCAGTTTGTCCGATAATCAATATTGAAACTTAGATTCATATAGTAAAGAGTAGTAAGTATGATATTGTTAGTTAAGGTGCCTTTTTAATCCACGTACAAATATAGAACAAGTTTTGTACACTATAGTATCGCAGATTTGAAAAAAATTACTCTACCTGATGAAGATTATGACCCATCCGTTCTTTCTTTGTGTGCATATACCTAAGGTTATACGGATTGGGTGCAACTTCGATAGGCACATTTTCTGTAACTTCGAGCCCATACCCCTCGAGACCTATTCGTTTTACGGGGTTGTTGGTCATAAGTCGCATCTTATGTATGCCGAGGAGATTTAGAATCTGGGCACCCACGCCATAGTCGCGTTCATCGGCATCATGACCGAGATGGATATTTGCTTCTACGGTGTCCAGGCCTTCCTCCTGCAGCTTGTAGGCTTTGATTTTATCCATAAGTCCGATACCTCTGCCCTCCTGGCTGAGATATACTATGACACCTCTGCCCTCTTTTTCTATCATCTCCATAGCTTTGTGGAGCTGCTCGCCGCAGTCGCAGCGCTTCGACGCGAAGATATCGCCAGTGGCGCACGACGAATGAACGCGCACCAGCACTGGTTCGCCGTCGGATATATCGCCTTTTATTATGGCGATATGCTCGAGCCCGTTGCTTTTCTGGCGGAAAGGAATGAGGCGGAAATGGCCGTAGGCAGTGGGCATATCGACTTCTACGCCCTGCTCCACGAGCTGCTCCGTAGCGAGGCGGAAGGTGATGAGGTCGCGTATCGAGACAAGCCTGAGGCCCCATTCATCAGCTTTTCTTCGTAGTTCCGGAAGACGTGCCATAGTGCCGTCTTCGCTCATGATTTCCATAAGGGCGGCCGCCGGCTGCAATCCGGCAAGACGTGCCAGATCTATTGCAGCCTCAGTGTGTCCACTACGGCGCAGGACACCCTGGTCCTGAGCATATAGCGGATTGATATGCCCGGGTCGTCCGAATGTCTCAGGCACAGATTCAGGGTCGGCGAGCGCACGTATCGTTGCACAACGGTCCTCGGCGCTGACACCAGTGGTACATCCTTCAAGCTTATCGACTGTGACAGTGAAAGGAGTACCGAGCATAGATGTATTCTGTTCCACCTGGTGGGGCAGTTCAAGTTCGCGGCAACGCGATATCGTCAAGGGTGCGCACAGCACTCCCCTGGCGTTCTTGAGCATGAAATTGACCTGCTCTGGCGTGATTTTCTCAGCAGCGACGATAAGGTCGCCTTCGTTTTCACGATCTTCGTCATCGACCACTATTACCATCTTTCCCTGGCGGAAATCTTCGATAGCATCTTCTATGCTATCGAGTTTAATTTGCTGATTCATCATAGTTCGGTAGTATTTGAAACCCCGAGACGGTCAAGGAGGGAATGCGTCGTCGCGATAATCGACGGCAGTGTCCGGGGCGTGGGTTTGAATGGATATTGATTAAGAAGATTGATAGTGTATATGTCGGAGCTATTCGAAAGATAGTCGACAAGCTGGTTTAGATCCTGGCGCAGGGCGCGTGCTGTGCCACATCCACCCAGCCTCCGGATCGGGCCGGCTTTGCGGATTAGTGCCGCCTGTGCCTCACATTCAGTCAAAAAGTTCTGCAACATCGCTACAGCCACAGGACGGTCAACCTCGACCATACGGACTTCCTTGAGGGCAAGATCGCGTGGGGTCACCTTGCCGACAAGTCTACGGAAAAACTCTTTGTAGGCATCGATATTGAACACAGCAGAATCTCCGACAGCTTTATAGGTGAAAAACACCCCGAGCGGGAGGAGTACGAAAGAGCTTAGCCAGATTCCTTCCCAGACAAGTATCTTTCCGTCGCGGGCTGCCTTATATCCTGCATTGTCTATGATGAAATATACGATGAAGAGAAGGACGGATATAACAAGAGGCGTGCCCAGTCCTCCTTTCTTGATAATTGCGCCAAGAGGTGCTCCGATGAAGAAGAAGATGATGCAGGCGAATGAGAGTGTGAACTTTCTCTGCATCTCTATGTCGTGACGACGCATCAGCTTGGCCTGCTCGGTGAGCGCCACACTCTTGAATTCGTACTCCTGTTTCTGCCGCTTGGCTTTTGAAAGAGCCTGGGTAATATAACTCTTGACCATACCCGGCTCAGGAGTCTGGAAGAAGGAGTCTACGTCAAGGGGCTTGTCCAGGATTATAGGCTTGTGAAGCTCTTCGACTATGCGGCCATCGTCTGTCACTGTCTGTTTCTTGCGAATACCGAAATAAGGCACACCTTGGATTTCACGCGCATAGACAGCCCCGACAGAATCGACCTTCTTGCCAATCGAGTCTATTGAATGACGGAGCTGCCCTATGTTCTGGCCTATATACTGGCTTCGGAGGCCACCTTCGTCAACACGGTTGAAGTTGGCATCGAAGGGAAAATATATCTGCTTGTCGGTGAAATGTTCCCGTCTGAACGGCATATAACGGGAGTTTGTGGAGCCGAGCGTGTTGTCACGCATATTCTCGAAACTCTCTCCGCTGTAGAGGTGCAGGAAAAGCCGGGTCTTATCCTCCGTGAAGTTGAAACGCCCCGAGTCGGCCATAATGACGCGAGTATTGTTATACCCTCGGGACAGATCATATATTATCATTCCGTAGAGCATACCGGTCTCCTGGTTCTTGCTCTCGGTATATAGATTCATATTGGGTATCTCATCATAGAAAGAGCGCTCAGGAATCTCGACTTCGGGCGATTTCTGCCTGACAGAAAAGAGTATCGTCCACATCTTGGTCTGCGCGACTGGGAGGACATTGTTCTGGAAGAAAAAAGCCCCTACAGCCAGAAAAAGCATAAATATGATGAGCGGCTTCATGATTCGGAACAATGAAATACCCGATGCTTTCATAGCTGTCAGCTCGAATTTCTCTCCAAGATTACCGAATACCATCAGCGAGGCGAGCAGAACCGCCAGAGGAAGAGCCGTAGGGACCATCGACAAGGCAGCATAGAAGAATAGCTCGCCAATGATATCCACCGAAAGGCCTTTGCCGACAAGATCGTCGATAGATTTCCAGAGAAACTGCATCATGACGATGAAGAGGCAGATAAAGAACGTCATCAGCAGCAGCGGCAGGAACCGCTGGAGCATGTAGGAGTAAAGACGTTTCATTATTACCATATAGTTTTCTCTGTTTAATCATGCAAAGATACGAATAAGTCCAGAGTTGAGAAAAACTGGCAGCAAAAAATTGGCAGAGGCAGAGTTATTGTTAATATGTGTTAAGAATATGCTGTTTGGCATATTTTTGACAAGAAAGGTTTGGGTAAGTTAAAAAAGTCAACTAACTTTGCAGTGTAGTAACACAAGCCTTAGACCAAATTATTTACAAACTGAAGATCTAAGCTAAGGCAGCTCGAAATCTCCGTCGCGATGATGCAGCCCTAAGAGTCGTGTTGCACAAAAGAAGTAAGTATGATATAATCTCCAACAGTATGCTTCATCAAGCAACTGAACTTGAATCACAAACAAACGCCTTTTGGCTTAGGTCCTATACACATTGTCGAAATGAGTACAGGACTTTTTTGTGCGTTCGACTTAAAAACTGTAATTTTGTAGAACATAAATCCGGGATTCTTCCGACGGGTCTTAACAAATATAACTAATGCTCAAAAATTTATCAAAAATCATACTTTCCTTCATAATGATAGCGTCCTTTTCGCCATCTGTCCACAGCCTCTCCTTCTCGGAAAGGTCTATTATGAAGGACAGCATCTTCTCCCGGCTGAGTCATATGGAGGCCCCGGCCGACAGCCTTCCCCTCCTCTTCGATGCCTACGACCTCACCATGGGCAAGGAGAGGATACCCTTTGCCGAACAGATTTATCATACGGCAACCAATGCCAATAACGACCTCATACGCATAGAGGCCCTTCAGATTATCGCCAACCTGAATAGTTCCAACGACTCCATTCTCTCCGACGTGCTATCCAAGCTCGAGTCGATACCATACTCCCCCGAGCGCAAAAGCGCACGTCTCTTCACTACCATGCTCCGGATTGACAATATGGTCGTCACCGACCCTACAGAAAAACAGGCGGAGCGACTGCTGGAGTTCAGCCGGAAATATAATGACAACCCGCCTTCCGATCCTTTCGATACGGCCGCACTTCTCTACGCCATCTGCCGTTATCTCGGAATTGGTACCCAGGGGGAGCTCCTTATGCAATACACAGAGAATCTCGAGGAGCTAATTGATTCCATGAACCTACCCGGCGGTGCCGTCAAACGCCTTGTCTATAACCGTGTTGCCCGTTACTTCCTTGACAACGACGAATACGAGAAAGCTATAGAATCGGACAAGAAACTGCTCGAGTCCATCGACAGTCTCGAGATACATTATGCCGACCAGGGGCGTCATTTCCGGAATGCGCCTGCATACAGATATAACTGCTATCGACGTATCCTGTCATCCTATCCGGTCCTAACGCCCGATCAAGTGGAGGAATACTACAACCAGATCCTTGCACTGACAGAAATCTCCTATGCCGCCAAGAATGATTTCGATTATTATCATCTTCCCGAGATATATTATGACATGGCAACGGGCAGATACAAAGAGGCCATTCCTCTCATACAAGACCACCTAACCAAAAGCCCGCATGACATAAACGAACTGTCCCTGTATAAGATGCTGAGCGAGGCTGCCGAGAAGACAGGAGACAAAGAAACTCTATATGATGCGACAGCCAAGCTCAACGGACTGCTGCAGGCCCGGTACAATGACAAGAAAATAGTCAACGCGCGTGAGCTTCAGCTTGTATATAACATGAACGAGCTGAAACAGCGGAACAACAAGCTCGAACTCGACCGTCAGGAATCCTCGCTGAGGGCCAGGACGACAGTCCTCGTCTTGGTCACAACTCTGGTCATCCTGCTCATCATGCTTATGGTTGTCCTTATCTATCAGCGCAGGAAACAACGCAGAGCAGCCGATATCCTCAGGAGCAAGAACGAATCTCTCCGGCACGAACGCGACGAACTGCGACAGGCCAAAGCCGAACTCACAGTCCTTAGCGAAAAAGCACGTCTTGGCGACAAGGTAAAGACCGACTTCATAAACAATATGAGCCATGAGGTTTCTACCCCGCTAAGGGCAATTTCGGAATATACGCAGCTCATAGTCGACTGCATCCCCGATGAAAAAAGCCACTACCTCGACCGCTTCGCCACCATCATACGTCTGAATGTAAAGATGGTACTCAATCTCGTCGGCGAAATCCTCGACATTGCATCGGCAGAGAATAAAAATCTGTCAATGGATAAACATCCTTCAAGAGTACGGTCTATCTGTGACCTTGCTCTGGCAGATGTTTTCGACATGAAGGCGTCAAAGAAAAATGTCGAGCTTATGTGTAACCCTGAAGAACTCCCGGACCTGGTTATAAACACCGATGGTCAGCGCGTTACCCAGATTCTCGTCAACCTGCTCAACAACGCACTGAAATTCACCGACGAAGGACATGTAAGCATGGAATACCACCTCGACCAGGACAAACTGATATTTACCGTCACCGACACCGGAATCGGCATTCCACACGGAAAGGAAGAAGCCATATTCGACCGCTTCCGCCAACTCGATACCAACAGGCCCGGCTGCGGATTGGGTCTCTATGTCTCCCGCCTGATAGCGACATTATTAAGAGGCACCTTGATCCTCGACACTACTTATCACGGAGGTTCCCGGTTTGTCCTGACCATACCGGCATAGAGCATAGCGAACGATGAACAGCAAAGTATTAGCCTGGTTATTCTCTGTTTCAGCAGCCGCTCTCCTTGGTGCGTGCAGCTCCACCAAACATGTACCTGACGGCGAATATCTTCTCGACAATGTTGTCATCGACATAGACGGACACAAGGACGTTCATCAGGAAGAACTCGTCAATTTCCTTAGACAAACCCCAAACCATAAAGTTCTCGGATTTGCCAAACTTCAGTTATCGACCTATAACCTGTCGGGAAATGATTCTACAAAATGGTATAACAAATGGCTGCAACGCATAGGCCAGCCTCCTGTCATTTACGACAGTGCCATGACCGACGCATCGCGCCGACAGCTCCTTCAGGCTCTCGTCAACAGCGGCTTTATGGACGCTGAGGTTATAGCCGACACTACGATTACCGGCAATAAAAAAATAGATCTCAAATATAAGATAAGTACTGGAGAGCCTCATCGCATAGCTGTCATCAACTACAATATACCCGACCAGGAAGTTCGACGTATCGTGATGGCCGACACAGCCGCCGGCGACCTCCACACCGGAATGCTTTTCGACCGCACGGTCCTGGACAATGAACGAGGCCGGATCGCCCGTCTTCTTCGCGACAGGGGTTATTTCGAATTCAACCGTGAATTCATCAACTACACAGCCGATACCATAGCCGGGAGCAAACTTATAGGACTTACACTCAACCTCCACTCTCCTTCGAAAACCAAGGGGAGCTCTACGGGCCAGAGCCGTACGGCTCTCGGGGCTCTTGCCGACAGCCTCCTTTCGATCGACAGTTCACACCATATTTACAAATTCAACCATGTCACTTTCATGATTGAAGGAGACAAAAGCGACATCCCGAATCATAATGACACGGTCTACTATCACGGCAAGACATTCATATATGGAGCTGACCACTATCTCACTACAAAGATACTCGACGAAATGTGCTATATTGAGCCAGGTAGGCCATACAGTGCCCGGGCAATAGAACGCACCTATGAAGCTCTCGGAAGACTGTCGATAGTAAAATTCATCAACATCGAGATGGAGCCGGGGGGACATTCCGGTTCTACCGGGCTGCTTAATGCTGTCATCTATCTTTCGAGAAACAAAAAACAGGGTGTCACCGCCGAACTCGAAGGCACCAACTCCGAAGGAGACCTGGGCTTCGGAGTAGGACTCACTTACCAGCATCGCAACCTTGCCAAAGGTTCGGAAACCCTGACTGCCAAACTGAGGGCTTCGTATGAAAGCCTTTCCGGCAACTTCGACGGCCTCGTCAACAAACGTTTTACAGAATATGCATCGGAAGTTGGCATCACGTTCCCGAAGTTCGAATGTCCCTTCCTTTCGAAATCCTTCAAGCAGCGCTTCCTCGCTTCTACCGAATTTGCAGTCTCCTTCAACTATCAGGAACGCCCGGAGTATACCCGTATCATTGCCGGAGCGGCATGGAAATGGAAGTGGCAACAACAGCGTCCCGGGAATTTGCGCCGCCATACTTTCGACCTTGTCGACATCAACTACGTGCGTCTGCCGCGCTCCACAATCGATTTCATCGACCAGATAGCCCCGACGAACCCTCTACTCCGCTACAGCTACGAGGACCACTTCATCATGCGTCTGGGCTACACCTACAGCCATACAAACCGACGTACGCCGACAGCGACTGTCAACGCATTCGCCATCCAGCCCTACGTCACCAGCCTACGCTTTTCGGCCGAGACAGCAGGCAATCTTCTTTACGGCATATCGAACCTCGTTGGACAGAAGCGTTCCGACGGTGTCTACAAGCTTCTCGGCATCCAATACGCCCAATACATCAAAGGTGAGTTCGACTATACTTATACACGCAACCTGAACTCGCGAAACGCCCTGTCGTTCCATGTCGGTACCGGCATCGCCATCCCCTACGGCAACTCATCGATGGTGCCTTTCGAAAAGCGATTCTATGCCGGGGGTGCCAACGGTGTCCGCGGCTGGGGGGTACGTACCTTAGGGCCCGGTTCCTATGATGCCAAAAACTCCGTTACCGACTTCATCAACCAGTGCGGCGACATCAGGCTCGACCTCAGCTTCGAATACCGTGCCAAACTCTTCTGGGTGTTCGAAGGAGCCCTGTTCGTCGATGCTGGCAACATCTGGACAATACGCGACTATGAGAATCAGCCCGGCGGCAAGTTCCGATTCAATAATTTCTATAAAGAAATAGCAGCTGCATATGGTATCGGCCTGCGAATGGATTTCACTTACTTTCTCCTTCGTTTCGACCTCGGTTTCAAGGCTCACAATCCGGCCATGAACCAGGAACGCTGGCCGTTGTTACATCCTAAATGGGGTCGCGACGCAAATTTCCACTTTGCCGTGGGCTATCCCTTCTAAAACATCGTACATCGCTATGAAATCATACGTTATTTTCGATCTTGACGGCACTCTCCTGAACACTATCGACGACCTCGCCGAAGCTACTAACCATGCTCTACGAACCCTCGGCTTCCCTGCACATGGTCTGTGGGTCTATCCCAACATGGTAGGCAACGGAGTCACAAAACTTATCGAACGGGCACTCCCGGACGATGCCAGAAATGAGAAAACCATACGCGAAGCCCTCGCCGAATTCAAGAATTACTATGCTGAGCATTGCTGCGATGCGACCAAGCCCTATCCTGGTATCCCCGAACTGCTTACAGATCTGTCAGCTCGAGAGGTCAATCTTGCCGTGACATCGAACAAATATCAGGAAGCTGTCACCAAGATTATCTCGCACTACTTCCCGGAGGCCAACTTCAAGGCCATCCTTGGCAATGAGGACGGCATACCGCGCAAACCTGATCCGTCCATTGTTTTCAAAGCTCTCTCTATCTGCCCTACCCCGAAGTCCGAAGTCCTGTACGTGGGAGATTCCGGTGTCGATATGGAGACTGCCCGGCGGGCCTGTGTCGAGAGCGTAGGTGTCAGCTGGGGATTCCGCACTATCCACGAACTTAAAGAAGCTTACGCGGACCATATCGTCTCCACGCCTGCACAGATTCTCGAACTGGTCGAGAAATAAGCCGTAAGGTTTCCGGGGGCCCGGCTTTCTTTCGTGTCTTTTCCGGGGGCCCGGCTTTTCAAGTCCGTTCCCCGGCGTGTACATGGATGAGACAATAACTTCTGTCCCGGCTCCGATTTTTCCGTCATTCAATCTGCCAAAAAATTCATGCTCGGTCCCTCTTTGAGTGAGAGAGAGATTATTTTTATTTCTTATATTCTTTATTTCTTTGGATGTGCTCAATGGGTTGCTCAATGGGTTGTTCATTAGGCTGTTCAACAAGCTGCTCAATGGGTCTTCATATCTCTCATGCTTACAGATAGTTAGAGGGTCGGTTAAGCTGCTCAAGGTTTGATAGCTAAAAGTGTCGGACTTGCGTTCGGCATACTGTACGACAAAAAACACCAGACTGAGCAGCTGCCACAGCTCCTGTCCGGCGATGATAAGCATGATTTCGATTGTTTCAGTGTCCATGTATGTGTCTCCTTTCTTAAGACACAAATATAATCCCGCTCCCACGATATTGTCCCTCTAATGCGTATCTCTGCGCTTTAACAATTCAACATTTGCCAGCCATGCAAAAAAAAGGCCGGAAGACCTGCATCTCCCGACCTATTCGATTTTAATGGCGAAGGACTCAGCTAAGTTTGGCGAGCGCTTCCGATATGCGTTTGAAAGCCTCCTTGAGATTGGAGTCCGAAGTGGCGTAACTCATGCGTATGTAGCCCGGTGCGCAGAAGGCGGCACCGTCGACAGTGGCGACATGACCCTCTTCGAGGAGGTACATGGCGAGGTCGCCCGAAGTCTTTATCTCGCGGTCGCCGTATTTCTTGCCAAGGTAGGCGCTGACCTCGGGGAAGAGATAGAAGGCACCCTGTGGCTCGTTGACCTTCAGTCCGGGAATCTCACGTGCGAGAGACACAACGAGATCCCTGCGACGGCGGAAAGCGGCGCACATCTCGGCCACACATTCCTGCGGGCCTGTATATGCTGCCTCGGCTGCTTTCTGGGCTATGGACGATGCACCGGAAGTAAACTGACCCTGAAGCTTGGTGACGGCCTTCGCAATCATCTCGGGAGCCGCACAATAGCCTATACGCCAGCCTGTCATGGCATAAGCCTTCGAGACACCGTTGATTATGACCGTACGGTCCGATATCTCGGGGAAGGATGCCAGGGAGGCGAGAGCTCCGTCGGTATAATTTATATGCTCGTAGATTTCGTCGGCAATCACAAGAACATCGGGATGATTCTTGAGTACGTCGACAAGACCCTGCAGCTCCTCGCGGCTATAGACGCTGCCTGTGGGGTTCGAGGGCGTGCATATTATAAGAGCCTTCGTCTTGGGTGTGATGGCCTCCTCAAGCTGCTGCGGTGTCATCTTGAAATCAGACTCGATACCCGTGGGCACTGTGACCACCTTGCCCTCGGCAAGCTTCACCATCTCCATGTAGCTCACCCATGCCGGAGTGGGGATAATCACTTCGTCGCCGGGTGCTATCGTAGTAAGAATGACGTTGCAGACCGAATGTTTAGCGCCATTGCCTACGACAATCTGCTCGGGCTTGAAGGTAAGGCCGTTCTCTCTTGTCAGTTTTTCGGCGATAGCCTTACGGAGACTCATATAGCCGGGCACAGGCGAGTAGAAGCTATAGTTTTCCTCTATAGCCCTTACAGCAGCGTCCTTGATATGCTTTGGAGTAAAGAAATCCGGTTCGCCTACTGATAGGTTTATGACATCGATTCCACGAGCCTTGAGCTCGGAACTTTTCTGTGACATTGCCAGCGTCTGCGATGCTGCCAGCGACTGTACTCTTGGTGAAATCTGCATAAGTATAATTTTAAATATCAACGACGGCGCTTGCCACCACCCTGCTGCTGACGCTGAGCAGCCTGAGCCTGACGCTGGGCTTCTTCGAGACGTGCCATCCAGCCGCTCTTCTTACGTGGTTTGCGGGCGTTGGCGAGCATCTGGGCACGAACCTTTTCTTCGTCGGTTGTCTTGCGGAAAATCCAGGACTGTATGATTGTGATAAGCAGAGAAAGCAGGTAGTAGTAGCTCAGGCCTGAAGCATAGTCATTGAAAATGAAGAGGAACATGACAGGCATCAGGTACTGCATCATCTTCATGCCAGGCATACCGGCACTCGAAGGCTGGCTCTGCATGCTTATCTTCATATAGACGATATTGACAATTGTCATAAGGAGGCAGAAGAGGCTCACCTGGTTGCCGTAGAACGGAATGGTGAAGGGCAGAGTCAGGATGCTGTCAGGGGCTGAGAGGTCGTGGGCCCAAAGGAATGACTGTCCTCGCAGTTCGATAGCCGAGGGGAAGAAGGAGAACATGGCTATAAGGACAGGCATCTGCAGAAGCATCGGTAGGCAGCCCGACATGGGGCTTGCGCCGGCCTTGCTGTAGAGTGCCATGGTCTCCTGCTGACGCTTCATCGCGTCGGCCTGATCGGGATATTTATCGTTGATGGCCTTGATTTCGGGTGCAAGGACTCGCATCTTGGCCTGACTCTTGAAGCTCTTGTAGGTGAAGGGGAAGATGATGAGCTTGATGAAGAGTGTAAGCAACAGGATAATGATGCCGTAATTGCTGATGAAGGATCCGAGGAAGGTGAACACCGGGATGATGATGAGGGTGTTGACCCAGCGGAACAATGTCCAGCCGAGAGGAATAATCCTTGTGAGGTCGAGATCCTCGCCGACAGCGAGCTTGTTGTCGAGGCTCGATAGCAAAGGATAGTCGTTAGGGCCGAAGTAGAAATCAAACGAGGCAGCAGTGCCGTCAGTACTGGTATAAGGCACAGTAGCGGCCATAGTCATATCTTTGAGATAGCTGTCGCTCTTAATATCGGCAGATGTAAGTTCGGCGGAGGAGAAAGCATCACGAGCGATGATAATGCTCGAGAAGAACTGATTCTTAAATGCCACCCATCGTACACGACCGGTCAAAGTCTCTTGGTCGTCGCCGTTGGCATCGAGTTCGTCGACACCCTCGCCGACGTATTTGTACATTATGGCGCTGTTGCGTTCTTCAAATGTCTTGCCGCGCTCATTGCGCATCATCTTCTGATGCCAGTTGAACTCGATGTTCGAAGTATTGCCGGGCATGATGGCATCCATGCCTTTCTGTACGAGTTCCATACGTACAGTATAGCTGTCGCCGAGAGTATAGCGGATACCCCATAACGAACCGTCGGCAGGCGACATCGTCATCAACACGGCACTGTCGCCTTCCTGGGTGACATCAAAGTTGAAATCGCGAGTATCGATACGCTGTTCACGGGTATTGAATGTAAATCCATATGAGTCGGTATCATCGCGGAACATAAGGATATTTTCCGGCTCGGGCGTTACCTCAGTCTTATATTTCTTAAGCTCGACCTGGCTGACACGTGCGCCACGGCTGTCGAAAGTGACTTTGACAAGGTCGTTTTCGAGAACGAGTTCCTTGTTTTCTCCATTGAGATAACGGGCAAAGCCTTCGTACTTAACACCGTCGTTGATAAGCTTGCGTACAGCCGCTGAAACAGCAGCGGTCTGCGAAGTTGTGAGAGCGCAACTGTTTCCAAGCACATCTTTGATGTCAGCGGAAGCACCGGCTACATTGACTGTACCCGAAAGTCCGTTGATGCTGTCGAGAACGATATCTACAGTTTCATTCGAGAATGATATTGTCCCGTCGGGAGCGGAGGTGCCCATGGTGCGAACCACAGTGGCGAGCGCGAGACTGTCAGTAGCATCGAAGGCTTCGATGGTGGTTTGAGGTGCGGATTCCGACGGCTTGGCTGCAGCTTCATGACGCTGACGTTCTGCGATTTCTTCCTCCGATGGCCTGCTCAGCCATAGGAAGCCGAACATCACAGCGGCCATGAGAACGAATCCGGTAATTGTCTGTTTATCCATGAATTAATCTTTATTTGCTGACTGTTCCATAGTCTTTTCGTCGTGATAGGCTATGGCGGCTCGTACAAAAGAGCCAAAGATGGGACTAGGCTCGAGAACAGTGCTCGAATATTCGGGATGATACTGCGTACCGAGATACCAGCGCAATGACGGCACTTCGACTACTTCAGTAAGGCCTGTGCCTGGGTTTGTACCAGTGCAAATCATCCCTGCGGTCTCGAAACGGTCGCGGTAGCTGTCATTGAATTCAAAACGATGACGGTGACGCTCCCTCACCAGTTCCTTGCCGTATGCTTCTGCAGCGAGAGAACCGGGCCGGAGAGCACAGTCGAAAGCACCGAGGCGCATAGTACCTCCAAGATTGGATATGTTCTTCTGCTCTTCCATAAGGTCGATGACATTATGGGTCGTGTATGGATTCATTTCGGTAGAATTCGCATCCTCCATACCGAGAACGTTGCGCGCGAACTCGATGACCATACACTGCATACCGAGACATATACCGAAGGTCGGTATATTGTTCTGGCGACACCACTTCAAAGCTGCGAACTTACCTTCGATGCCCCTCTGGCCGAAACCGGGGGCGACTATGACACCATCCATGCAGGACAACTTATCGGCGACATTCGCCTCGTTGACCTTCTCGGAATGGATATAGACGAGATTGAGCTTATGGTCGGCATATGTAGCGGCATGGAAAAGTGCCTCACTTATCGATTTATAGGCATCCTGGAGCTCGACATATTTGCCAACGAGGCCGATTGTTACAGTCTCTTTGGCATTTTCCATCTTGTGGATGAAGTCGAGCCATGGCTTCATGTGAGGTTCTCCTTCTACAGGGACACCCGTCTTTTTCAGTACTATTTCATCGAGATGCTGACTGTGCATCACCAATGGTACCTTATAGATTGAATTTACGTCAGGGCTTTGGATGACAGCTTCCGGTGCTACGTTGCAGAACAGGGCGATCTTGCGTCGCATGTCGGCAGGGACTTCCTTCTCGGTGCGCAGTACGAGGATATCGGGCTGAATGCCAAGCTCCTGAAGCGCTTTTACCGAGTGCTGGGTCGGTTTAGTCTTTAGCTCCTTTGCCGCTGAGATATATGGAACATATGTCAGATGCACGCAGACGCTGTTAGCCCCCATCTCCCAACGCAGCTGACGGACAGCTTCGAGGAAAGGAAGAGATTCGATATCGCCCACGACACCACCGATTTCTGTGATAATATAATCGTATCTACCTGTAGTCCCGAGGTATTTGACGTGACGTTTGATTTCATCAGTGATATGCGGCACAATCTGGACTGTCTTGCCAAGATAGTCGCCACGACGTTCCTTGTTGATTACGCTTTGATAAATCTTTCCGGTAGTCACATTGTTGGCCTTTGAGGTACGAACGTTTGTGAAACGTTCATAATGTCCGAGGTCAAGGTCAGTCTCCTGACCGTCTTCCGTGACATAACATTCGCCATGTTCATAAGGATTAAGAGTTCCGGGATCGATATTGATGTATGGGTCGAACTTCTGGATAGTGACCCTCAAGCCTCTGGCCTTCAGGAGACAGGCCAGTGATGATGAAATAATTCCCTTTCCCAGCGACGAAACTACGCCTCCGGTTACGAAAATATACTTTGTGTCCACTGTACGGAATTTAGTTGCACTATTTTCATTTTTGCGCAAAATTACGAATTTTTTCTTATTTGGACAAATTGGCTGATTGTTAGAGGGAGTTTGTGAATCACGACACATTTCACGGATTATGGTTGATTATATCCCAACACAACTCTGCGAACTGTACCTGCTCCTTCGACGAAGAGTAAGATACGCTCCGGAAAATCTTTGAACATTCTTTATGAAGCTTCTGTTTGCCCTTCTCGAGCATCTCTTTCCGGTGGATATCTTTCAGTTCAGGGAGAAGCCGGCTCCTTATTTCGTCGATGACTGCTGCAAGTACTTTCCCCCTTGCTTTGTCGTTGATAGAGGAAACCAAGGGAGCCGCGACATGGTTTGTCCATCTGAAACCTTTCAGCGATTCCATGGCACGGAGCTGTTCTGTGTTGGACACTTTCAAGGCAAAGAACTGAAAAGCCAGATCATCGAGTTCCAAGTGATTGACAGTCACAAAGTTTTTTAACGATTCGAAACCGACCTTCGGCAGCTTGACATAGATGCCGATGGAAAGAGAGGCGGGATAGCGACGTACATCATAAAGAGGTTTGGACATGAGGTTGCTGTCGCCTTCAAGTCCGAGGATATGACGCACCAGCTTTCTCCGTTCTTCCGATTCAAAGTCCAGTCCCTTTAAAACGGTAATCATAGTCTCCTGCCACCCTTCGGGAAGTTTTCCGAAAACTGAGCGCAGCTTCTCCAAGTCATCGACAGAGCGAACCTTATGCATCATGAAGTACTTCTGTTCCTGGGTCAAAGGCACGTCGGCCGGAATATTCTCACTACGGTATTTCAATAGCGAGTCAACCGTCTGCGACTCATCCTTTGTCAGGCAGTCGATCACAGCATCATAGTATCCCGAAGTCTTTGGAAGGCGGAACGATTTGTCTTTCTCGAATTTCCGTATCCGGGTGTTGGCCTCCTCGATAGTGATACCCTCCTTGGACTTATCATGAAGCTGGTAGAAAAGATCTTTATATATCGAGTAATCTCCGGTGATAGCTATCAGGGCTTCTTCAAATTCCTTGCTCCCGAAAGCCTTCTCCATAAAGGACCTTACAAAAACCATTGATTCATGGTCGATAAACAGACCGGTTTTGTTAGCACGGTCGAGCAGCTTCTTGCACTTGTTCTTGTACGAAAGTATCCCGTCGGGATTCTTCATGGCCGCGTTCGCAAGTATGGCAAGAAGGTTTTTCAGACTCACAGGATGCATAAACCTGTGGTTCATCATGTTTATAAGGAAATCGTAACGCTCATACTCCCGTATCGACCATTGCCCGTCGGCATCTATATATGGGAATGGCTCGACATCCGAGAGACAACTGATATCGCACAAGTTGTGCTGCGAATTGTCTATCTTGTAGTTTCTCTTCGATATCAAGGCTCGCAAATCCTTCCGTGGATCTGCAGTCCGTTCCATGATATAATGATTGGTGATCTCTATCTTAGTCGACATATCGACATAGCGGTCATAGCGCCACAGCAGATTGAGGAGGCAGCGGTCGATGAAAGCAGATTTTAAACGGCTTCCCGTTTTTGTCTCTATTCTTTTTATAAAAGCAAGACCGTCGTCATAGGTATTGACGATACGTGCATTGCGGAGATACATCGATATGATATTATGATCCTTATGAAGGATACCCTCGCCCGGATTTGTATCTTGGATTAATTTTTCAATAGTGGCGTGCACCCAGTCGAGGTCTTCAGGCTTCTTGGCTTTGCTTATGAGAATCGAGATTGCTACGGGCAGAGACTGCATGTATGCCTGTTCGGGTAGTGTGACGATATCGTTAGGGATATAAAGAATATTATAGGCGTACTCGAAGTCTACATCCCTGCGCTTGATAAACGAGCAGAGCGTCGAGTCCTGTCGTATCAGGCCTTCGGTAGTCGGACGCGTGAGTTTCATCAGTTTCACTATTGTCTCCAGCACGAGGAACTCTTTCTGTACCAATGAGCTGACCGCGACTTCCTCGCCATTCAGCCAGCAAGGAGGCACTCCGAGCTTATCAGCCCTGGATACGTCATCCTCGCTGATGAATCCGAGCCTCTGCAACTGCTTCTGACATTCAGCGAGTTCGGCTTTGGTAGCAGTAGTATCTATGAGCTTGTTGGCGAAGTCCTGACTGAGTTTTATCTTGTCGTTGTCCCTGCGGAGAGCATCGGTGAAAGCAAAAGCCATGGCAAAGTCAGGGCATTTGTCTATCATAGTCATCAAGGTATAGCTGTCGCGAAGAGCACCCATCTTGTTCCATGCTGCTATGGCGTTGACAAGCTGCATAGGTTTGAGGAGGCTGTTCATCGCCAGTCCCTTGTTGAGGCGCAGAATGTCGTATTCCCTGCCGTCCGGAACTTGTACGTCAACGAGATAATCGAATACTTTTGGAAGGTCGAAGGAAGTTATTGCGTCACTGAATATCATCCAAGCCTTAGGGCGGATAAATTCGAAGAGCATGTCGGCTTTCGACTTGAAGATTTCGAACTTCTCTCTCGACCCGTTCTTCGCCTCAAGATAGAAAAGAGCAGTCTGGAACTGGCTGAACGACGTTGCCTTATATAGCAAGGGGCAGAAACAGCTGCTGACGATACTTTTAAGTTTCTTCTCGAATAAAAGATCATTGTATGCATCTTTCGAGATGGTTGCTTTGACCATGGTATCGAAGTCCGCTTCGGAGAAGACATCGAGAGCGTCATAGTAGTCGGTCATATCTATAAGTTGCGCCAGCAGGCTGCTGCTCCGGGTCTTTCTCAGTGCAGGAGCAATCTTGCCGGCAGGACAGACTGTCGGCCGGTAATATTCACGATTCTCCGGTACTGATAGGACTACGGCAAGAACCCAATCCGAAAAGTCTCCGTCAAAATTCCGGCATGACACTTCGTAAAGGTGGCGCGATTCATCGATATCGCCCTGCTCGACAGCACAATGCACAAGCTCGCCAAACCAGCGGCGCACACAGTCCTGCGTGAGACCGTCCATCATCGCTATTTCTTCCTTGTAGCCCTTGAGTTGTTCAAGAGGATATCGTGCCGAAATCTGTCCGACAGTGTATATGTACAGTCCGGGCATATTTGTACGTCGACGGATTCTCATACAGAGTTTGGAGAAGCACTCGAACCTATTGTCCGGCTGATATTTATCTATATATGCGATAATGCGGTCTACGGCCCGGCGATAACATTCGTCGGCATTGTCGTCGGTCTGTCCCATGAAGCGGAAGACTTCATCGACAAGCACATCCTCTGTCTCGTATGTATAATCTAAGGAAAACTCGTCCTCACGGATCGAAATCAGTTCCATAAGGAGCTTCAGGGTATCCAGGAGCTTGTCATCATCGATTTTGTTGCGGAGATAGCCTGCTCCATTAATAAAGTCGAGCAGGAACGACGGGTCGTTGCGGCTCTTGTTCTTCCAAAGCCAGACGGTCTTGATGGCATCGAAAACGAGTTTTGCGTAGCGGTCGCGCCTGACAAGTGTATTATATATATTCTGCAGACGGCCAAGGTCGATGAACAGAGCACCAAGAGGGAGGCCCTCACGTATACGACGCGTATCGAAATCCCGTATCTGGTTTAGTATTTTGAGTTTCCTATATTCGGTCCATACCTCGGAAAGAGACATCGGCAGGATGGGCATCTCGACAATGCGGTCCAGCCACAGAGCCGATGATGCGGTCTTGCGGAGATTGTCGATGAAATCGGGGAAGGAGGTATGCATAGTCGCGATCACCGTGAGGCCGCCGGGATGAACGGTGGCGAACTGGCACAGCTCGGCAAAGCGTTCAAGGAGGATGTTGTTGCCGCTGTCGTTGACCCAGCTGTCGATTTCATCGATGAAAAGAATATGTCTCAGCTCTTTCGGGAACTGGGTCTTGAAATTCAGCTCACCGAATATTGTCTTTGCCTCGGCATCGCTGCTGAGATAGTGTATTTTCAGGCCCTCCGGCGATAACTTTTTGAGGTTCTCAATGACGACACGAGTCTTACCAGCCAAAGACATACCTGTGACAATGCCGAAGAAGGACTCCTTATTCTTAAGGAACGCTTCGACATCATTGTCAATGCCCCGATGAAGATAGAAAGTGCCTGACTGACGGTATCTCTGCTGCATTGACGAAAGCATACGGCCATAGTCCATGTCAGCAGGCGACAAGGGCACGAGGCTACAGTTTATCATCTCATCGCGTATCTCCCCGAAAGTCCTTTCGAGAGTATCCGGTGTCGTCTGTTTATGATAGTACTCCAAGCTCGGATCAGGTTTTAGGTACTTGGTCCGGAACTCTTCCCATGAATAATATTCCGTCTTAGGCTGCTTGACTACTTTATCCTTGGGGTTATATACCACAAAAATGAAGTGATAGTTACGACGCATGTTTGCGAGGGCATATTCGTATTCATTGCAGGTGAACTCACCGATAAAGTCTCCGGCATAGAGAATGAAGGCATTGCAACCCTCGGCAAAAGCATTGATGAACTCCTGCGACGGTACACCGGGAGTGATTCCGGACTTACCGTCGAATTCATGTAGTTTGCATTGTATCTCAATAGGAGAGTCTCCTTGTGCCAGCTCTTCGTTACGGCTCTCAAGAGCTTTCTTGATACGCAATCTCGATTTCTCATGAGAGAGCGAAGAAGACACAAATACTGTTATCTTTCGTTTCCTGTCTGTTGTCATAGAGCCTTAACTTATTTATGCTTAGAGGAATAATTGCCTACAGAGATGTTGTACTGCTCGTCGGAAATCGGTCGGAGATATTCAAGATTGACATATGGGACTCCTTGCTTCTCTGACTGGAAATAAACATTTTCCTTGAGCTTTGCAGCCTCAAGGCCGGCAGGACTACGGAAGCCATTGCCCGAATTAGGTCCAACTTCGTCGGGTATGGAGTGCAGAGTCACAGGATAAACATGGGAACAAGGAGGATAGCCGACATTGGCCCACATCATCATGCTGTCGGGGCTTTCTCCTACGAGGAGTCCTTCGACGACAATCGAAGCTGTCGACGAGCGGCGAGGCACCATGTCCTGGTCGACCACTCTGTAATCACCCAAAGCCATGGCGTCGGCACCAGTCCTGCTGTTATAGAAACATCGCGATAAGCCCTCTGTTAGCGAAGCTGGTGTCAGCGAGCATGTCTCTATCTGGTCAGCAAGAATATGACGGACATTGTCGTGCCTGGCATAGCCTCTACCCTCGCCTTCCGTGCCGGAATATGCATAGTTTGTCCTGATCAGTACACCGTCGGGCGAATCGGCGAGGTCAAAACGCCTGTAGCCGTAGTCGTCGGTCTCGAAATATGCGCCATTGCCGGTTGCGTCGATCACTCCGAAGCATGTACGTACGCCCATCGGCTTTGGCAGCTTGTCCAGGAGTGAGGCGAAATCGTCGACCGAGCGACAGCTGCGGAGTGCCTTGGACATGACAAAACCCTCGCGGTCTATCCACGAAGGGTCGTTTTCAGGCAGATTGTATGCCACGGTATTCATGATAGCGAAGCCGGCATCATTCATACCCATCCATGCCTCGTCGAGCACGAGTTCGGCGCCGCCATTGAAGAGACCAACGTACCCTATCTCGTCGTCCGAACCTTCGACACGATAGAGATAGTTATTCTCGGCAGAGGTGTCACGGTGCTTCCACAGCATCGGACGCCCGGAGGCTGTGACTTTGCCGGACACGAGCATCGACGTGCAGGCATCCGAAAGAAAAACTCCGGAAACTAAGATGAATATCAGGCTGACGAGTATTTTTTTCATGGACGTATGTGATAATGATAAATAAGAGGTGTCTATTAGTGACAAAGGTACGCTAATTTTTGCATATTTCGCCGTTTTTCGGTAAATTCGTATTGAATTTCAAAGATAAACAGTCTGTAACTATGCCAGATATCCGTTGTCCTCATTGTGGAACAGTTTTCCAGGTCGATGAATCAGATTATGCAGCCATCATCTCGCAGGTACGCACGGCAGAATTTGATGCCGACCTTGCGCGCCGAACCGCTGAGATAGAACGCCGACACAACGACGAAGAAAAAGTGCGCCAGGTCGAAGCGAGACGCAAATTCGACATGGACGTAGCTAAAAAGGAAAGCGAAAAGAAGGATCTTGAGCTCGAGATAGAACGTCTGCGAGGTATCATCAACGGCTTCCAGTCGGAGATGAAGGCCGAGATGACAGCCGTCAAGGCCGAGAAGGACCGCGAGATTGCAGACATCCGTCTCCGCAAGGACGAGGACCTGCGCCGTCAGGAACAGGAGATGATAGTATTGAAATCCAGACTTGAATCGGACCGTATCGCGGCGGAGAACCGCGAGCACCAGCTCAGGGAGCACCACCAGATGCAGCTGCGCGACAAGCAGGACGAAATCGACCGTCTGAAGGACTTCAAGACTCGCCTGTCGACAAAGATGGTCGGCGAGACCCTCGAAATACACTGCAGCACTCTATTTACCCAGGCACAGTGCATGGGCCTTTTCCCAAATGCTTACTTCGGGAAGGACAACGACATAAGCACCGGGACGAAGGGCGACTTCATATTCCGGGACTTCGACAATGACAATGAATACATATCCATCATGTTCGAGATGAAGAACGAAATGGATACCACGGCGACAAAACACCGCAACACCGACTTTCTCGAAAAGCTCGATAAGGACCGACGCGACAAAGCCTGCGAATATGCTGTCCTGGTGACCATGCTCGAACGCGACAACGAATTATACGACAACGGCATTGTCGATATGTCGCATCTCTACCCCAAGATGTATGTCATACGTCCTCAGTTCTTCATGATCATCATCAACCTTCTCAGCCAGGCCGCACGCAAAAGTCTCGGAGAGATACGCCGTCTCAATTCAGAGCTTGCAGAAGCCCGCGCGCAGTCAATAGATGTGACCAACTTCGAACGTCGACGCGATAACTTCGTGTCTGCTTTTGGAAAACTCGTCGAGGCACACATCAAAAAACAGCGGGATGCCATTACTGGCATAGACAAGGCTATCGAAGGTCTTGAAAAACAGATCGACGGCCTGCGCAAGGTGCGCGCACTCTTCGATACTGCGGAGCAAAAGCTCATCAAGGCTGGCGAAACCGTCGAAAACGACTTTACCATCAAAAAACTCACATACGGCAATCCGACCATGAAAGCCCTTTTCGACGAGGCTCGTCGTGAGCAGCAGGAAGAATAGTTTTACATTCGGCACCTGAAAACAACACACCTCGGGGATGGTTCGCCGAGGTGTGTTTGTATTATGTGTTTGTATTATGAGAAACGAGGTATCAACCGCACTTTGAAGTGCCGCAGGAAGTACAGATAAGACAGCCTTCCTGATATATCAGAGTTTCCTGTCCGCAGTTAGGACACTTCTGTCCGCTTGCGGTGGTGCCGTTGGGGAGATATTTCTTAAGTGTGCGTTCGACACCCATCTTCCATGTATTGATGCTCTGAGAGTCGAGTTCGAGACCGCTGACGAGTTTGAGAACCTGGTCGATAGGCATACCGTAGCGCAACACGCCGGAAATCAGCTTCGCATAGTTCCAGAACTCAGGGTTGAACTTGTCGCTGAGGCCTTCGATGGTTGTCTTGTGTCCGCGACGGTTATGGTACTGGAAGTCATAGCGTTTGTTGCCGTTCTCGTCGACAGCCTTGATGATCTTGCCATGGTCGACAGCCTTCGGTATGAAGATACCGTCTTCGTCGTCGGCAAGCCCCGTAAAGATTTCATAGGGACGGCCATCCACAAGACCCACGAAGGCAATCCATTTCTCTTTCTTGTTCTGGAAACGAACGACATCGGCTTCAAGCTCGATAGGACGTTTTGCCAGAATGGGTGTATGGTTGTGTTCAGGCTTCTCTTTGTCGTTTTTCTTCTCAGCTGCGATAAGCACACCAGAGCGCGAACCGTCGCGATAGACCGTGCAGCCTTTGCAGCCTGCATGCCATGCACGGCGGTAAAGCTCGTCGACAGCCTCTTTGCTGATATCGGAAGGAAGGTTGATAGTCACAGAAATCGAATGGTCCACCCATTTCTGGATCTTGCCCTGCATCTCGACTTTCTCGTACCAGTCGATATCGTTGGCCGTAGCACCTCCATAAGGAGACATCTGCACTATCTGGTCGAGTTCTTCCTGCGAGAAATTCTTTGTCGGTAGTCCCTTGATATGCATCCATTCGAGGAATTTGGGATGATATACAATATATTCCTCGAAAGCATCGCCGCTGTCGTCGACATAGTCGACACGGACGGTCGACTCGTTGGCGTTCACCTTGCGGCGACGTTTGTAGACAGGCATAAATACAGGCTCGATACCGCTCGAAGTCTGGGTCATGAGGCTGGTAGTGCCTGTAGGTGCGATGGTGAGACAGGCGATATTGCGACGGCCTACCCGGCACATGCGCTCATAGAGAGCCGGGTCGGCATCGGCCAGACGACGAATGAAGGGGTTGTTCTTCTCACGCTCGGAATCGTAGATTTCGAATGCGCCTCTTTCCTCGGCCATCTGCACGGAAGAACCGTAAGCAGCCAGAGCAATGGCTCTGTGGACGGACACAGAGAATTCGGTAGCTTCGGGAGTGCCGTAGCGCAGGCCCATGGCGGCAATCATATCGCCCTCTGCCGTTGTACCGAGGCCGGTACGACGGCCTTTCAGGGTCTTTGTCTTGATTTTCAGCCAGAGACGACGTTCGGGAGCTTTGACTTCTTCGGGTTCGGGATCGGCATCAACTTTCTCGATAATTTTGTCGATCTTCTCCATCTCGAGGTCGATGATGTCGTCAAGGAGGCGCTGCGATTTTGCCGTCATCTCGGCGAGACGTTCGAAATTGAACTTGGCTTCGGGTGTAAATGGATTGTCGACAAAGGAATAGAGGTTCATAGCCAGCAGACGGCAGCTGTCGTAGGGGCACAGAGGTATCTCGCCGCAAGGATTCGTCGAAATGGTCTCGAAACCGAGGTCGGCATAGCAGTCGGGGATGGATTCACGGCGAATTGTATCCCAGAAAAGCACACCGGGCTCAGCCGATTTCCATGCGTTGCCGACAATCTTCTGCCACAAGGCCGCGGCATCGATCTCCTTGGTGTACAGGGGCTTGTCGGAGTCGACAGGGAATTGTTGCATGAAAGGCTTCTGCGCTTCGACGGCTTCCATGAAATCGTCGGTGACACGTATGCTCACATTGGCACCTGTCACCTTGCCGGGAGTCATCTTGGCATCTATAAATGCCTCTGCATCTGGATGCTTGATGCTTACGGTCATCATCAGTGCACCTCGGCGACCGTCCTGAGCCACTTCGCGAGTCGAGTTCGAGTAGCGTTCCATGAAAGGCACAAGGCCTGTCGAAGTCAAGGCCGAGTTTTTGACAGGTGTACCCTTGGGACGGAGATGCGACAGGTCGTGACCAACACCGCCGCGACGTTTCATCAGCTGTACCTGTTCCTGGTCGACGGCAATAATGCCGCCGTAGCTGTCGGGCTTGCCGTCGAAGCCGATTACGAAACAGTTCGACAGGGAGGCAACCTGATAGTTGTTGCCTATACCCGCCATCGGGCTGCCCTGCGGAACCGCATAGCGGAAATGGTCGAGCATCTCGTAAATCTCATCTTCCGACAAGGGATTGGGATACTTGTTTTCGATACGTGCCAGTTCGCGGGCAATACGGCGATGCATGTCGCTTGGCGATTTTTCATAAATGTTCCCATAGGAATCTTTCAGGGCGTATTTGCTGACCCATACCTGGGCTGCCAGCTCATCGCCGCCGAAGTACTCCAGCGAGGCCGCCAATGCCTCGTCATAGGAATAGACAGTGTCGTTCGACATCGTTATAATGTGTGTTTATATAGTATATTGGTTTAAATCATTTTGTGAACAGTGCGTTCGCCTTTGCCGGAGACAACCCGAGCTCAACGGCCTTCTTGGCATCGGCATGGGCATCATCGAGCAAGAAACGGTCGCGGTTCAGCATAGCGCGGTAGTAGTACAGCTCAGGGTCGGAGGGATACTTCTTCATACCGTCGGAGATGGTCGACGAAGCATCAGTAAGATTGCCCAGGGCAAGATAGCACCCGGCAAGGGCGGCATAATACTCGGGAGAGGGCTCAGTCTTGAGAAGCTTCTTGAAGTACGGGATAGCCTCGATGTCGCGTCCCGTCAGGGAATAGAGGGTCGACATAGCCTGAGCCGTGAAATGCGATTCCGGATCCTGGCTTTTGAGAACCTCGAAATCCTTTTCCGCAATATCGCGTTTACCGTGATATAGAGCGATCGTTCCGTGATAATATCGGGCGTCGGTATTAAGTGAATCGACTTTCAGCAAAGCCTCGAAGGCATCGTAGGCATCATGGTCGCGTCCGGTTTTCAGGAGAAGGTGCGCACGGTTCGACTGGACAGTGCGCATCGACGGTGCGCGGCGCAGAGCCTCGTCGAGCGTCGCCAGAGCAAGGGAATCCTTATCCATATATGAATACACCATGCCGAGATTCGAGAGCAGGAGCACGTTTTCGGGAGCGTCGGGGCGTACCGACATGGCATCGATAAGCCGTGCCGCTGCATCCTCGAACTTACCCTCCGCGATAGCCTTGTCGGCCTGTCCGCAAAGAAGGAGATAAGGGTCTTCCTCATCTTCGGGCACATCGTTGTCGGCCACGGCGACAGGCACCGCGACAAAGAGCATCAACAATGCAAGGAGAGATAGCTTCAGTGTCTTCATTTCTTCTTGACAGCAGGTTCGGGAGCGAATTTGTCGGGATAGCTGATTTTGATTTTCTTGTGTGTCATGGCCCATATCACCAGGAAAACACCGGCAAGTGCGAAGGGAATACTCAGCAGCTGCCCCATGTTGAGAACCATGTCGGCCTCGAAAGGAACCTGATCGTTCTTGATGAACTCCACGAAGAAACGTGTCGCGAAGGTACCTATGAGGAATGTGCCGAAGAGCAATCCGGGACGTTCGCCGCAGTTACGCTTCCAGTACATCCACATCATGATAGCAAATAGAGTGAAATAGGTCAAGGCTTCATATATCTGCGTCGGATGGCAGGCAAGACCATAATAGAGAGCGTTCCATTCTTCGGAACGGACAAACTTGAAGCCCCAGGGGAGGTCGGTCGGATAGCCGAAAATCTCAGAGTTCATGAGGTTTCCGATACGTATAAGACCCCCCACGAGTGCTATCGCTACGGTCAGACGGTCGAATGTCCATAGAGGGTTCCTCTTGGTCGTGAATATCGAGAACAGGATGACTGCCAGGATGATGCCTATGGCACCTCCGTGGCTTGCCAGACCACCCTCCCATGTGGCGAGTATCTTCCAGGGATGTGCGCTGTAGTAATCCCACTGATAGAAGAATACGTGACCCAGACGGGCACCGACGATAGTTGCGACACCTACGTAGATGAGCAGGATGCCGACCCATTTCTCGGGCACACCTTCATGACGGAACATACGGGCAACAATGTTGAAGCCCAGCCAAAAACCTATGGCGAACATCAGGCCATACCATCGCACAGTGATGAAACTATCGATAATAGCGGGATCGACATCCCATGTAATAAACGAAGCGAGCACGGTTTATTATAATTTATTCATTAGCAGAGACATCTGTCCCTTTCTTTTTCTTACTGAAGAATTCGTTCGTCGCCTTCCTGACCTTGGGGCTGAGGAAGAGGACAGCAATCATGGTCGGTATGGCCATCAGGGCATAGAAGAGGTCGCAGGCACCGACGGCGGCCTCGATAGGCACTACGGCGAAGACTACGAGCGAGGCAAGGAAGGCCCAGGCGTAATATTTGCCTTTGCGGCAACCGAAGAGGTAGTTGGCGCAGGTCGTCCCGTAGAAGGAATAGGAGAACATGGACGACATCGCGAAGCATATCACGATGCACATCAGCATTATATCGCCGGCTGGAATGGCATTGCGGAATGCCTCCATAGCGACTTCGAGGCCTTTCACACCCTCGACATCGATGTTGCCGCACAGGAGGATAGCCACAGCCGTCAGGGTGCAGACAAGGCCGGAGTCGATACTGGGGCCGAGCATGGCGATAAGACCTTCGCGTACAGGTGAATCGTTTCGCGATGCACCGTGCATGATGGAAGCTGTTCCGATACCGGCATCGTTGACGAGAGCCGCACGACGGGCACCTATGATGGCTATGCCTGCGAGAGCTCCGAAACCGGCCTTGAGGTTGAAGGCCTCCGTGAAGATCCTACGGAACACTTCGGGCACTCCCTCGATATTGGTCACGATTATATAGAGCACCATGAGGAAGTAGAGTCCGACCATGAACGGCACCATGATGGTAGCCACACGGGCGATGCGCTTGATGCCTCCGAGAATAACCACTGCCACAACGGCGGCAACGGCAGCTCCGAAGAGAAGACGGAACACGCGGACGTTCTCAAGTCCGAGGAAGGACCCGGCAGAACTGAGGAAGGAGCTCGACGACAGACCCTCGGGAGTCGTGAAGGTGGCCATAAAGGCTTCCGTGAGCTGGTTGGCGTTCATGATGCACAGCGTACCGAACATACCGGCGATGGCAAAGAAGCGTGCAAGAGGTTTCCAGCGGACGCCGAAGCCTTGTTCGATGATATGCATGGTGCCACCCTGAGGATTACCCTGGTCGTCTTTGCCTTTGTACATGATTGCGAGTACGCCTTCGTGGTATTTCGTAGCCATACCGACCAGGGCACTAACCCACATCCAGAAAATTGCGCCTGGTCCGCCCATGACGAGGGCTATGGCCACACCGGCGATGTTTCCGAGTCCTATAGTTGCGGCCACGACTGATGCAAGAGCCTGCACGGACGATATCTGGCCGTTTTTGCTCCCCCCGGTCGGCTTGCGGCGCAGCTCGGCTATGGCAGCCGGGAAACGGCGCAACGAAACCGCTCCCGACGACAGGAACAGGAAGAGTCCGCCGCCGATGAGGAGGAAAAACAATGGATATCCCGACAGGACATCGGCGGCATTGATTATGAATTGTCCTATTTTATCAAACATACGGGTGCAAAGGTACGGAAAAATAGCCGTACCCGAAAGAGTACGTCACGTTAAATAATAATATGTTAAAGAAAGCAAACGGGAGTCCGGATTGAATATTATCGGGTGATTATTCATATATTTGTAAACTAAAACCTACATATCAGTAACTAAAACACGTAATCCTATGAAAAAGACCTTTTTGGCTATAGCGAGTATCTTAATGCTCATAGCCATCGCAGGCTGTTCGGGCTTCTCGAACAGAGGGACACACGAGCTGCCCTTTATTGGAAGCGCCAACACTAACTACCTCAGTTTCGAGAGCGTCGAGGCGACCGATTCGAACACCGTACTCTGCGGCGTGGTGCACTTTGCGCCCGGATACTGGATTCGTCTGGCCGAGACAAGCGCCATCATCGCCGACGGAATCTCCTATCCTGTAGAGTCGGCCGAGGGTATCTCCTTTGGCGAGCAGGTCACAATGCCAGATTCGGGAATCATACATTTCACGATGACCTTCCCTGCCATTCCTGCGGACGTGAAAAAAATCGATTTCACCGAGAACAGCGACGGCGGCTGGCAGATATGGGACATAGACCTGACAGGCAAGGCCACAAGCCGCGATAATTTCGCCGACATCCCGGAAGCCGACAAGAAGCCCGACATGAACGCTGTCCTGCCGGAACCTGTGCTTGCGTACGGCGACAGTACCACGGTCCGTATCCATCTGCTCGGCTATAAACCCGACATGGGCAACAAGCTTTTGTGGTATGCCAACACCCTCCACGGCCAAATCGGCGCGGACGATGCCGTGCCGGTAGATGCCGAAGGCAACGCCACGGTCAAACTGTCGATTGTCACTCCCGTACGCTTCGGCGTGATAGGCTTCAACGAGGAGAACTACCTTCCGGGCAACGCACTGCTCTCCCCCGGCGAAACCATGGATCTATATGTCGACACCCATGTACTGGGTCTCAGGAATATGTCGGTCCGCGACGGTAATGATGGAGATCTGCCCGAAGATTATATATCTTCGGTCGCAGTAGGCCGTTATCCCGACATCCGCCGTAACGTCGGCGACAAATATTTCGGCATGGAATTCTATAGCGGTCAATTCGGCGATTACCACATGAACGGCGACGAATACACCGACTTTATTCTCGGCGAATACAAAAAACTCAGCGACTCCATCGATGCCGACTCATCGCTTTCGGAGATAGGGAAGACGTATCATCATGCAGTCCTCTCGGGCGACCTCGTCTATGCTGCAATGGACCCGAAAAGCGTCCTCGCACGTAACTACTACTTCAGGAACAACTGGGACAGGGCTCATGTCGAAGATTCCGTCACAGTGACACTCTCTCCCGAGAACCTGAAGGCTATGGCCGCCAATATCGACTTCAACGATGCCAATATCGTGCTGTCGCAGAACGTCATGGCCTTGTCGAATTCCGACGTATGGGACAATGCCGGGATTGATGCCGGCTTCCTGAAGGCTGCCGACCTCTATCGAAAGGCATATAAGGTTGCCGAGAACGGTGATGTCGACGAAGAACTGTTCAAAGAACTCCGCGCCGTCTGCGCGCCTATGGCCGACGAAGTGGAAGCCCACAGCCGCATAGCCCGTGAGAAGATTCTCGCCTCCGATGCCATGATAAATGCCGTGCCCGACGGAGTCCCTGCCGACAAGGTATTCGAGACTATCATTGCGCCCTACAAGGGCAATGTTGTCCTCGTCGACCTCTGGAACACATGGTGCGGCCCCTGCCGTGCCGCCCTTGCGCAGAACGAGCCTGAGAAGTCGGGCGACCTCTCGTCGGAAGATATCGTATGGGTCTATCTCGCCAACGAATCTTCGCCGATGGAGAAATATACGTCTATGATAGGCGGAATCAAGGGCATACACTACCGCCTCAATCAGGAACAGTGGAACGCCATCTGCGACCGCTTCGATGTCGACGGCATACCCTTCTATATCCTTGTCGACCGCTCCGGCAAAGCTACAGGCCGTCCCGACCTCCGCGACCATTCCAAATTCAAGGAAGCCATCCTCGGAGAGCTGTAGTCCGGTTTACAGTTTATGGTTTATGGTTTAGATAATGGTCTTGTCCGGGATTTGGATTGTCCGCTACGAGACATATAGGTTTCGGTATTGATGCTATTATCTAAACCATAAACCCAAACCCTACACCAAACGAAACAGCTGCCAATACGTTGGCAGCTGTTTCGCTATCAGGGATTTAATCGGTCTTTATTCCAGTCCGTATTTCTTTGCTATCTCGTCGAAGTTGTAGATGGGATAGTCGAGGACTCTGTCGTTGTATATCTTGTTCACGTCCACCTCGTCGCCGAATCGCTCACGGCATTTGTCGAGAATGTACTGAAGACATCCCTTATGGCTGTCGAATACTATATCTTTGTGACCGAGATCGAGCTTTTCGTCGGTGAGATTATAGTAGGTGACTTCAAGTGTTTTTCCACCGTTTTGATACGTACCACCCCAGTATTCGGAAGTATTGGACAGCACGAAGTCATTTCCGCTGAAAGAATGGATATACAGTTCGGTATCACCGATATTTATACGTCGCATCAAGAAATCCTTGTCTATCTTTCCACGATAATAGAAGTTGAAAGTCTTATGGGTAGCCCGTTCATAAACATCCCAGAGGGTAACGAATTCGATACAGTAACCCGAACTATGGAATAATTGTATCGGGGTATAGGCCTCACCGTCCTGGAATGTTATAGTGTAGGGAGTAATATACCCTCTTCCATCCCATAGTCCTGTTTCTTCGTACCAGTGATCCCATCCTTTTGGAAGATCGTAGTATACTGTAGTATCCTTATGTAGGGTACAGTTGCGGCTTCCGTCGAGCATCTCGGCAAGGAGGCCGTTGTCAAGCCTGCCGTCCAGATCTTTGGGCGATTCGAGAGTAGCCTTTATGCCCCTGTTTCCTCTGCCGTTGTTAGGTTCGTCGTCCGAAGAACAGGCGGCTCCGAGAAGCAGCATCGCACCCCCGACGAGGAATGTAAGAATTCGTTTCATATTATTAGGAATTAGATTAGTAATCTGTTTCGTTGAGACGTTTAACCAGTCTGCTATTCAACCTGCTTCAGCGGTGGCTGTTCGATTATGTATGTCTTGAAGTGAAGATTGGCCGGATAATAGAGATAGTCGGGATTCTCTTTGATGGCCTCCTCGGGATGTTCCTTACAGTACTGACATTCAAGGTGAAGTTCGTCCGTGTCCGGAGTGTTATAGGCAGCGCCGAACTCGAGATAGAAGTAGCGTGTTCTACCGGTAGTATTGGAGCCTACACTATAACCTACCCAAGCTGAAGACCATCCCGAAATAGTGAGGTCCCCGAAGGTACAGTCGCGGAAATCTTGCAAGCAATCTTGAAACATCCAAGACTCGTAATCCTTTGTGTAATTGTATATTGTATGATGATGCCAGCCATCAAATCCACGAAGACGGATTTCTTTGTAATCAGGTTCGTGGTCAAGCACACCGGCACCAATCAGTAATCCTGGAAAGGTTATAATATCGCTATATTTTGACCCCTCAGCCGGTACCGTTATTATCTCATAATGGTCACCGGCGTAGATACTTTCCAGAAGCTCGGAGTCATATTCTATCGGAGGTATCGGAGCTGGTTCAAATTCATTGGAGCAAGATACCGTTAGAAGTACCATTGAAAAAAATAACAGTATATTGTTGGCTTTCATAAATTATTAGGAATTAGATTAGTAATCTGTTTCGTTGAGACGGTATATCTTTCGGTTTACCCTTCGCGACAAAGGTAAGGAATTATTTTTACGCGACAATAAATAAATGACTTTTATTTGGTCTCTTTATATTCTTGATAAAGGAACTGTAAGGAAATACTTCAACGAATATTTTTCTGTGCGCCGTTGGCACCGCCTGCACTCATCTGCATAATGCGCTCGTTCATCCAGAGCGAGTTGTTTTCGAGACCCTGACGCAGATAGCGGAGCTTGCCGGGGGTGTTGTTCTTGCTCGATTCAGACCAGCGCAGGTGATTGGCCTCGTCGGCTGCGGCGCAGCGTTCGGAAAGTTCCTCGACGTAGGGATAGATGTCGGGAAGCTTGGCATAGAAGGCCTGCCACTCCTCGGCGAGGGCCTTGCGGAAGGCCTCTGTCTCGAAGATTGCCACTATCCAGTGTACTTGCGAATAGGAGGGATGGTCGTTCATAATCCAGTCGCTCTTCTGGCCGCCATAGCATACGTCCCAGAGCGGCCCGAAATGCCATTTCTCGTTGTCGCCGAGGTCCTTGTGGAGGTAGAAGCTGCCGTTGTAGCCGTCGGTGTCGTGCAGGAGCTCGC
>CAUBJF010000001.1 GCA_958436175.1 uncultured Muribaculaceae bacterium | reverse complement strand
TAGAGCATCAGCCTTCCAAGCTGAGGGTCGCGAGTTTGAGCCTCGTCTTCCGCTCAATTCTTATTTGCCTATGTAGCTCAGGGGTAGAGCACTTCCTTGGTAAGGAAGAGGTCGCGGGTTCAAATCCCGCCATCGGCTCTATGTTGAAGCCCCGGTAGTGCTTTGTGCATTATCGCGGCTGATTGTCGAAGAAGTAATTATTAATATTAGATAAGCTAAGTTATGGCTAAAGAGAAATTCGAAAGAACCAAACCGCATGTCAACATCGGTACTATCGGCCACGTTGACCACGGCAAAACCACCCTTACCGCCGCTATCACTACTGTGCTCGCTAAGGCTGGTCTCTCCGAAGTGAAGTCCTTCGACCAGATCGACAACGCTCCCGAAGAAAAGGAACGCGGTATTACAATCAACACCGCTCACGTTGAATACGAAACAAAGAACCGCCACTACGCTCACGTTGACTGCCCCGGACACGCCGACTATGTGAAGAACATGGTTACCGGTGCTGCTCAGATGGACGGCGCTATCATTGTGGTTGCCGGTACTGATGGTCCTATGCCCCAGACTCGCGAACACATCCTTCTCGCCCGCCAGGTGAACGTTCCCCGTATCGTTGTGTTCCTCAACAAGTGCGACCTCGTTGACGACCCCGAAATCCTCGACCTCGTCGAAATGGAAATGCGCGAACTTCTCTCCGCATACGACTATGACGGCGACAATACTCCTATCATCCGTGGCTCTGCACTCGGTGCCCTCAACGGCGAACCCGAATGGGAAGCTAAGGTTATGGAACTCATGGATGCAGTCGACACTTGGATCCCCCTGCCTCCCCGCGACGTTGATAAGCCCTTCCTGATGCCTGTGGAAGACGTGTTCTCGATCACAGGTCGTGGTACAGTTGCTACCGGCCGTATCGAAACCGGCGTTGTCAAGGTTGGTGACGAAGTACAGATCATGGGTCTCGGCGCAAGCCTCAAGTCCACTGTAACCGGTGTCGAAATGTTCCGCAAGCTCCTCGACGAAGGCGAAGCTGGTGACAACGTAGGTCTCCTCCTCCGTGGTATCGACAAGAAGGACGTTAAGCGCGGTATGGTTATCTGCCACCCCGGTGTTGTTAAGCCCCACAGCAAGTTCAAAGCTTCTGTATATATCCTGAAGAAGGAAGAAGGCGGCCGTCACACTCCGTTCCACAACCACTATCGTCCCCAGTTCTACATCCGTACACTCGACGTTACCGGTGAAATCACCCTTCCCGAAGGCGTAGAAATGGTAATGCCTGGTGACCACGTAGAAATCAACGTCGAACTGATCACTCCCGTTGCCTGCGACCAGGGTCTCCGCTTCGCTATCCGCGAAGGTGGCCGTACCGTAGGTTCCGGTCAGATCACCGAAATCCTCGACTAATAAGAACGGCTCAGCCGCTCGCAAAATACAAGATTGCGCCGGAACTTTCCGGTCCCGGCGCAATCAACCTACGGGTTTAGCTCAGTCGGTAGAGCACTGGTCTCCAAAACCAGGTGTCGGGAGTTCGAGTCTCTCAACCCGTGCTAAAAAGAAATGCAATGAAGAATTTAAAGCTACTTACAAATATTCAGGAAGCCTACGACGAGCTTCGTTACAAGACTTCCTGGCCTTCCAAGAAACAACTGATTAAATCCGCCATTATCGTGATGATTGCTTCCGTGATTATCGCACTGATAATCTTCATCATGGACCAGGTGGTCGATCGGTTGATGCACTTAATCTACAGCTTATAATTCACGTTCACTCTCTAAGTGGTTAAATCGATGGCAGAGAACAGAAAAGGATGGTACGTGCTGCGTGCCATTTCCGGTAAGGAGGCCCAGGTTAAAGAGCTGCTCGAAGGCGCAATGAAGCGCACAGACCTCGGCAACTATGTCTTCCAGGTATTGATTCCCACAGAGAAGGTCATGTCGCTCCGCAATGGTAAGAAAGTCGTCAAGGAGAAGAACCTCTATTCGGGTTATGTCTTCATCGAGGCTATCCTCACGGGCGAAGTGATCCATGAACTCACCAACACCACAAACGTAATCGACTTCCTTCGGGGCCGCGAGAAGAACTCCCAGCCGGAGCGACTCCGCGAGGCCGAAGTGATGCGTATGCTCGGAGCCGTCGACGATCTTGTCGATGCCGAGGGAGACGGTGTCAACGATTATATGGTAGGTGAGACTGTGAAAGTGAACGACGGACCCTTCAAGGGATTCAACGGTGTGATCGAAGAGGTCAACCCCGAGAAACGCAAGCTCAAGGTGAGTGTGAAAATTTTCGGTCGTAAGACTCCCTTGGAACTGGAAAATTCGCAAGTAGAGCGCGAATGACACTGGCAGACGGCAGGCATTGTTACGGGCTTGCCTTTGTCGTGTTTAGGAACGCTAATATTAATTTTTTAAGATTATAAACCAATGGCTAAAGAAATTGCTGGACAAATCAAGCTGCAGATCAAAGGTGGTGCCGCTAACCCTTCGCCTCCTGTAGGCCCCGCGCTGGGCTCGAAGGGCATCAACATCATGGAATTTTGCAAGCAGTTCAATGCCCGTACCCAGGATAAGGCCGGTAAGATTCTGCCTGTAGTTATAACATACTACTCCGACAAATCTTTCGACTTCGTCGTCAAGACGCCTCCTGTTGCCATCCAGCTCAAGGAAACCGCCAAAATAAAGTCCGGTTCCAAAGAGCCTAACCGCAACAAAGTCGCTGAAATAACCTGGGATCAGGTACGCGCTATTGCAGAAGACAAGATGCCGGACCTCAACTGCTTTACCATCGAGTCAGCTATGCGTATGGTTGCCGGTACAGCCAGAAGTATGGGTATCTCCGTCAAAGGTCAGTTCCCCTCTAACAATTAATAACTTCACTTGATATGAGTAAACTTACCAAAAATCAAAAGTTGGCCCTATCCAAGCTTGAAGCAGGGAAGACTTATACTTTGGCTGAAGCCGTAGAGCTCGTGAAGGAAATGACCTTCACAAAGTTCGATGCTTCGCTGGACATCGACGTCCGCCTGGGTGTCGATCCCCGCAAGGCCAACCAGATGGTGCGTGGCGTCGTTACGCTGCCCCACGGTACAGGCAAGCAGATCCGTGTGCTCGTACTCTGCAACCCCGATGCCGAAGCCGCCGCTAAAGCTGCCGGTGCCGACTATGTCGGACTGGATGAATATATCCAGAAAATAAAGGAAGGCTGGACAGATGTCGACGTTATCATCACTCAGCCCGCTATCATGGGTAAGATCGGTGCCCTCGGCCGTATCCTCGGTCCCCGTGGCCTCATGCCGAACCCCAAGAGCGGTACTGTGACTGTCGATGTTGCCAAGGCTGTCGAAGAAGTCAAGAAAGGTAAGATCGACTTCAAGGTCGACAAGAACGGTATCGTTCACTCGTCGATCGGTAAAGTTTCGTTCTCGCCCGACAAGATGAGCGACAATGCCCGCGAGTTTGTCAACACCCTCATCAAACTAAAGCCTGCTACTGCTAAAGGCACCTATATCAAGAGCATTTATCTTTCCAGTACGATGAGTCCGGGTGTCAAAGTTGACCCCAAGTCCGTCGACGCTTAATCCCCCTAACACACCGACAAAATGAAAAAGGAAGATAAAGCTATAATTATCAAAGAGATCGCTGAAACCATCAAGGCTTACAACGGATTCTACCTCGTAGAAACTGCCGGACTTAACGCCGAAAAGACAAGCGAACTCCGCCGTGCTTGCTTCAACGCCGACATCAAGTTGGTGGTTGTCAAGAACAAACTTCTTCACAAGGCTCTCGAAAGCCTTGATGCCGATTACTCCGAACTCTATCCGGCACTCAAGGAATCGACTTCGCTGATGTGCACAAACGTAGGCAACGCCCCTGCCAAGCTCCTGAAGGATTTCGTCAAGAAAGGTGATACTCTTCCCCTGCTTAAAGGTGCGTATGTAGAAGAGACGGTTTACCTTGGTGCAGACCAGCTCGATGCGCTTGCTTCCATCAAGAGCAAGAACGAACTCATCGCCGATGTTATCGCACTTCTCCAGTCGCCTGCGAAGAACGTTGTTTCGGCTCTCCAGAGCGGTGGCAACAAGCTCCATGGCATTCTCGAGACACTCTCGAAAAAAGAAAACTAATCAGAATAACAAACAAACAAAATACATACAGAAATGGCAGATCTCAAAGCTTTTGCTGAACAACTTGTAAGCCTCTCCGTCAAGGAAGTAAACGAACTTGCCCAGATCCTCAAGGACGAATACGGCATCGAACCCGCCGCTGCAGCAGTAGCTGTTGCCGCTGGCCCCGCCGCTGGCCCCGCTGTCGAAGAAAAGACTTCTTTCGACGTTATCCTTAAAAGCGCTGGTGCTGAAAAGCTCAAAGTCGTTAAGCTTGTTAAGGAACTCACCGGTCTTGGTCTCAAGGAAGCCAAGGAACTCGTTGACGGTGCTCCCTCTACCGTTAAGGAAGGCCTCGCCAAGGCTGACGCTGAAGCTCTCGTCGCTCAGCTCAAGGAAGTCGGCGCTGAAGTCGAACTCAAATAATATTGCCTGTTAATCAGGTAATTAGGTTAAGAATCCCCTTAAAGGGTGATTCTTAACCTTTTGTGTCGTAAACTACATATACATAAAATACCGGCGACTTAAATTCCCATTGTCTTTCTCAGGAATAGATTCCCGCCGTTTTGCTTTTGAAAGCTCTTTTGACGCCCATTCCCGTTTTTGAGGCCGGATGACGGCTGATGCGACACTCAGAAATCCTCAAAGAAACCCTACAATTTCTCTAGATGTCAGTTTCGATAGATAAACCCCGTATCAACTTTGCTTCTGTAAAGAATCCTCTTCCATATCCTGACTTCCTCGAGGTTCAGCTCAAGTCCTTCCGCGACTTCTTCCAGCTTGATACCCCTCCGGAAAAACGCACCAAAGAGGGACTTTACAAGGTGTTTGCAGAAAACTTCCCTATTTCAGACACCCGCAACAACTTTACCCTCGAGTTCCTCGACTACTACATCGACCCGCCACGTTACAGCATCGAAGAATGTCTCGAACGCGGGTATTCATACAGCGTGCCTCTCAAGGCGCGTTTGAAACTGTCGTGTACCGACCCCGACCACGAGGACTTTGCTACCGAAATACAGGATGTCTACCTCGGCCCGATTCCTTATATGACGGACAACGGTACGTTCGTCATCAACGGTGCCGAACGAGTAGTCGTTTCCCAGCTGCACCGTTCGCCAGGTGTGTTCTTCGGACAGAGCACTCATGCCAACGGCACCAAACTTTACTCCGCGCGTATCATTCCTTTCCGTGGATCATGGATCGAGTTCGCTACAGACATCAACAATGTCATGTATGCCTATATCGACCGTAAGAAGAAATTGCCCGTAACTACGCTTCTCCGTGCCATCGGACTTGAAAGCGATAAAGATATTATCGAAATTTTCGGTCTTGCCGAGGAAGTAAAGGTAAACAGGGCTAACCTCAAGAAAGCTATAGGACGCAAGCTTGCAGCCCGTGTACTCAAGACGTGGGTAGAGGATTTCGCCGATGAAGATACCGGCGAAGTTGTGACTATCGAACGAAACGAGGTTATAATCGACCGCGAGACCGAACTGACCGAGGACGATATCGATGCCATTCTCAATAGTGGCGTACAGACTATCCTTCTCCACAAGGAAGACGCTAACACAAGCGACTACTCCATTATTTTCAATACCCTCCAGAAGGACTCATCGAACTCCGAAAAGGAAGCTATCCAGTACATCTACCGACAGCTGCGCAACGCCGAGCCACCGGACGACGCAAGCGCGCGAGAGGTTATCCAGAACCTTTTCTTCTCCGAGAAACGTTATGACCTCGGCGATGTAGGCCGCTACCGCATCAACCGCAAGCTCGGCCTCACGACATCTATGGATGTCAAAGTCCTCACCAAGGAAGACATTATAGCCATCATCAAGTACCTTATCGAGCTGATCAATACCCGTGCCGATGTCGACGATATCGACCACCTGTCGAACCGTCGTGTACGCACCGTAGGCGAACAGCTCTATAACCAGTTCGGTGTCGGACTCGCTCGTATGAGCCGTACGATACGCGAACGTATGAACGTGCGCGACAACGAGGTGTTCACCCCGACCGACCTTATCAATGCCAAGACGATTTCGTCGGTAATCAACACCTTCTTCGGAACAAACGCCCTGTCGCAGTTCATGGACCAGACAAACCCTCTGGCCGAAATAACCCACAAGCGCCGTCTGTCGGCCCTCGGCCCCGGCGGTCTGTCGCGTGAGCGCGCAGGTTTCGAAGTACGTGACGTACACTATACTCATTACGGACGTCTCTGTCCTATCGAGACTCCTGAAGGCCCGAACATCGGTCTTATCAGCTCGCTCTGTGTCTATGCAAAAATCAACGACCTCGGTTTCATCGAGACTCCCTACCGCAAGGTCGAGAACAGCAAGGTCGATCTCAACAATGACGAGGTTGTCTACCTCACCGCCGAGCTCGAAGAAGGCAAGATGATAGCACAGGGCAACGCGCCCCTCAATCCCGACGGTACTTTCATTCGCTCGACTGTCAAGGCCCGTCGCGATGCCGACTTCCCCGTCGTACCCCCGTCGCAGATTGAGCTCATGGACGTATCGCCCTCGCAGATAGCCTCAATCGCCGCATCGCTCATTCCGTTCCTCGAGCATGACGATGCTAACCGCGCACTCATGGGTTCGAACATGATGCGTCAGGCAGTGCCTCTGATGCGTTCCGAGGCTCCTATAGTCGGTACCGGCATCGAAGGGCAACTCGTGCGCGACAGCCGTACACAGATTATGGCTGAAGGCGATGGTGTCATCGAGTTTGTCGATGCTACCGTCATCCGTATCCGTTACGACCGCACCGAAGAAGAAGAATTCGTTGCCTTCGATGATGCAGTCAAAGAATATAAACTGCCGAAGTGGCGCAAGACCAACCAGAGCACCACTATCGACCTCCGACCCATCTGCAGCAAGGGACAGCGCGTCAAAGCCGGCGATATCCTCACCGAGGGATATGCTACCGAAAACGGAGAGCTCGCTCTCGGCCGCAACCTCAAGGTTGCGTTCATGCCCTGGAAGGGTTATAACTACGAGGATGCCATCGTGCTCAACGAGCGCGTTGTCCGCGACGATATCCTCACCTCCGTCCATGTCGATGAGTATTCTCTCGAAGTCCGTGAGACAAAGCGCGGCATGGAGGAACTCACTTCCGATATCCCCAACGTCAGCGAAGATGCCACCAAGGACCTCGACGAACGCGGTATCATCCGTATAGGTGCCCATGTAGTACCCGGCGACATCATGATCGGCAAGATTACGCCTAAGGGCGAATCCGACCCCACTCCTGAAGAAAAACTTCTCCGAGCCATCTTCGGCGACAAGGCCGGCGATGTAAAGGACGCTTCCCTCAAGGCCTCTCCCTCGCTGAAGGGTGTAGTTATCGGGACAAACCTCTTCTCGCGTGCCGCCAAGAAGAAAAAGAGCAAGAGCGTCAACGCCATGCTCCCCAAACTCGACGAGGAATACGACGAAAAGAAGGAAGCCCTTCTGGACCGTCTCATCTCCAAGCTCCTCGTGCTTACCGACGGCAAGACTTCCATGGGCGTGCACGACTTCCTTGGAAGCGAAATCGTCCCCGAAGGTGCTAAGTTCACCTCCCAGGCTCTCCGTACCATCGACTATGATACCCTCAGCCTCAGCAACTGGACCGACGACGAGCACAAGAACGAGCTTATCCGTCAGACTATAGTCAACTACCTCCAGAAAGCCAAGGAACTCGACACCGAGCTGCGTCGTAAGAAGTTTGATATCTCTATAGGCGACGAACTGCCCTCCGGCATCATGCAGATTGCCAAGGTCTACATCGCCAAGAAGCGTAAGATCAGCGTCGGCGACAAGATGGCAGGCCGTCACGGTAACAAGGGTATCGTTTCGCGCATCGTGCGTCAGGAAGATATGCCTTTCCTTGCCGACGGTACTCCTGTCGACATCGTCCTCAACCCTCTGGGCGTGCCTTCGCGTATGAACCTCGGCCAGGTATTCGAAACCGTCCTCGGTTGGGCCGGCCGCGAACTCGGCGAGAAATTCGCAACCCCGATTTTCGACGGCGCAAGCATGGACGACCTCAACAACTGGACCGACAAGGCAGGTCTGCCGCGCTACGGCAAGACATACCTCTACGACGGCGGCACAGGCGAACGTTTCGACCAGCCCGCTACCGTAGGCGTCATCTACATGCTTAAGCTCGGCCACATGGTCGAAGACAAGATGCACGCCCGTTCGATCGGTCCGTACTCGCTCATTACCCAGCAGCCTCTCGGCGGTAAGGCGCAGTTCGGCGGTCAGCGTTTCGGTGAGATGGAAGTCTGGGCGCTCGAAGCCTTCGGCGCATCCCATGTCCTTCAGGAAATCCTTACCATCAAGTCGGACGATGTCAACGGCCGCAGCAAGGCTTACGAGGCTATCGTCAAAGGCGACCCCATGCCGACTCCCGGTATTCCTGAATCGCTCAACGTCCTTCTCCACGAGCTTCGCGGTCTCGGACTCAGCATCAATCTTGAGAACTGATCCTTCTCTCCCATTTCCTTCCTTTAACAAAAGACACATCCATCATATATGGCTTTTAGAAAAGAAAACAAACCCAAGAACGTCTTCTCCAAGATCACAATCGGCCTTGCTTCGCCCGAGGAAATCCTGGAGAAGTCGAGCGGCGAGGTTCTCAAACCCGAGACCATCAACTACCGCACATACAAGCCCGAACGCGACGGCTTGTTCTGCGAACGTATCTTCGGTCCGGTGAAGGACTATGAATGTCATTGCGGCAAGTACAAACGTATCCGCTACAAAGGCATCGTCTGCGACCGCTGCTCCGTTGAAGTCACAGAGAAGAAAGTACGTCGCGAACGTATGGGTCACATACGTCTCGTTGTCCCCGTTGCTCATATCTGGTACTTCCGTTCGCTTCCCAACAAGATAGGATACCTCCTCGGACTGCCCTCGAAGAAACTCGATGCAGTCATCTACTACGAACGCTATATCGTCATCAATCCCGGTGTGGCCGAAGGCGTTGAGAAACTCCAGCTCCTCACCGAGGAAGAATATTTCGACATCCTCGACTCGCTGCCGAAGGAAAATCAGCTCCTCGAAGACGGCAATCCCGACAAGTTCGTCGCCAAGATGGGCGCCGAGGCTATCTACGACCTCCTCAAGGAGCTCGACCTCGACTCTCTATCTTATCAGCTCCGTCATCAGGCAAGCCAGGAAGGCTCGCAGCAGCGCAAGACCGAGGCTCTCAAGCGCCTCCAGGTCGTTGAATCATTCCGTGCTTCGCGCCACCGAAACAAGCCCGAATGGATGATTCTCCAGGCTGTGCCCGTGACTCCTCCCGAACTCCGTCCTCTCGTTCCCCTCGACGGCGGACGTTTCGCCACCTCCGACCTCAACGACCTCTATCGTCGTGTCATTATACGTAACAACCGACTCAAACGCCTCATCGAGATCAAGGCTCCCGAAGTCATCCTCCGAAACGAGAAACGAATGCTTCAGGAAGCCGTCGACAGCCTTCTCGACAACTCGCGCAAGTCGTCGGCCGTGAAGAGCGACGCAAACCGTCCTCTCAAGTCCCTGTCCGACTCGCTCAAGGGCAAGCAGGGCCGTTTCCGTCAGAACCTCCTCGGTAAGCGTGTCGACTACTCGGCCCGTTCCGTAATTGTCGTAGGTCCCGAACTCCAGATGCACGAATGCGGTCTTCCCAAGGACATGGCCGCAGAGCTCTATAAGCCGTTCATCATCCGCAAGCTCATAGAGCGCGGCATCGTGAAGACCGTCAAGAGCGCCAAGAAGATTGTGGACCGCAAGGAACCTGTCGTATGGGACATCCTCGAATATGTCATGAAGGGTCATCCCGTGCTCCTCAACCGTGCCCCGACACTTCACCGACTCGGTATCCAGGCTTTCCAGCCCAAGCTTATCGAAGGCAAGGCTATCCAGCTCCACCCCCTCGCATGTACGGCATTCAACGCCGACTTCGACGGTGACCAGATGGCTGTCCATCTGCCTCTCGGCAATGAGGCTGTACTCGAAGCCCAGATGCTTATGCTCGGCTCACACAATATCCTCAACCCTGCCAACGGAGCTCCTATCACCGTGCCTTCGCAGGATATGGTACTCGGTCTTTACTACATCACCAAGCTCCGCAAGGGCGACAAGGGTGAAGGCCATATTTTCTACGGCCCCGAAGAGGCTACTATCGCCTACAACGAAGGCCGCGTGACACTCCACGCTCCTATCACGGTGATGGTCGACGATGTCGACGAGAAGGGCAACCCCATCCGTCACCTCGTCAAGGACACCTCCGTAGGCCGTGTGATGGTCAACGAGTTCGTTCCTAAGGAAATCGGGTACATCAACAATATCCTCTCCAAGAAGTCGCTCCGCGATGTCATCGCCTTGGTCATCAAGAAATGCGGTATCCCCCGTTCGGCCAAGTTCCTCGATGATATCAAGAACCTCGGCTACCGTATGGCATTCCAGGGCGGCCTTTCGTTCAACCTCGGCGACGTGCTCATCCCCGAAGAGAAGGAAGAAATCGTTGCAGAAGGCTACAAGCAGGTCGACGAAGTTATGGAGAACTTCCAGATGGGCTTCATTTCTGACAAGGAACGTTACCAGCAGATCATCGATATCTGGACACAGGTCAATGCCCGACTGACAAACATCCTTATGAAGAAGATGGCTTCGGCCAACCAGGGCTTCAATGCCATCTACATGATGCTCGATTCAGGCGCCCGTGGTTCCAAGGACCAGATTCGTCAGCTCGCCGGTATGCGTGGTCTTATGGCCAAGCCGCAGAAAGCCGGTGCAGAAGGCGGCCAGATTATCGAGAACCCGATTTTGGCCAACTTCAAGGAAGGTCTGTCGGTGCTCGAATACTTCATCTCTACCCACGGTGCCCGTAAGGGTCTTGCCGATACCGCCCTTAAGACAGCCGATGCCGGTTATCTTACCCGTCGTCTCGTCGATGTAGCTCACGACGTCATCATCAACGAAGAAGACTGCGGTACCCTCCGCGGACTCGTCTGCACCGCAATCAAGAACAACGACGAAGTTGTCGCTTCGCTCGGCGAACGTATCCTCGGCCGTGTTTCCGTCCATGACATCGTCGATCCGCAGACAGGCGAAATCATCGTCGCTGCCGGCGAGGAAATCAAGGACGACGCTGCCGAACGCATCGATGCTTCGCCTATCGAAAGTGTCGAAATACGTTCCGTCCTCACCTGCGAGAGCAAGCGCGGCGTATGCGCCAAGTGCTACGGCCGCAACCTTGCCACAAACCGCATGGTGCAGAAAGGCGAGGCTGTCGGCGTGATTGCCGCTCAGTCCATCGGCGAGCCCGGTACCCAGCTTACTCTCCGTACATTCCACGTCGGTGGTGTGGCAACCAACATCTCGGCTGTCTCCAAGCTGACATCCAAGTACAACGGCAAGCTCGAAATCGAGGAACTCCGTACTGTTGACACCGACGACGGCTACAAAGTAGTCGTTGGCCGTCTTGCCGAAATGCGCATTGTCGACAACAATACCGGCATGAACCTCATGAGCGCTTCCATCCCCTACGGTTCGAAACTGTTCTTCAACAACGGCGACGAGCTCAAGAGCGGCGATGTTATCTGCGAATGGGACCCCTTCAACGCCGTCATCGTTGCCGAAGTGGCCGGTAAGATCCACTACGTCGACATGATCGAGAACATCACCTACCGCGTCGATTCCGATGGCAGCCACCAGGCTGAGGACCGCGTCATCATCGAAAGCCGCGACCGCCAGCATGTGCCCTCTGTCGAGATCCTCGGCGCTGCCGACGAAGTTCTCGCAACATACTCCCTGCCTGTGGGTGCCCACATCATCCACCGCGAAGGCGAGGAAATCAAGACAGGCGAGGTATTCGCCAAGATTACACGCAGCACAGGCGGTGCAGGCGATATCACCGGCGGTCTTCCCCGTGTTACCGAGCTCTTCGAAGCCCGCAATCCGTCGAATCCCGCCATCGTGTCGGAAGTCGACGGACAGGTCAAGTTCGGCAAGGTGAAACGCGGTAACCGCGAGATTTCCGTGGTTCCCAAGTTCGGCGAACCCAAGAAATACCTCGTGCCTCTGTCAAAGCAGATTCTCGTACAGGAGAATGACTTCGTGCGTGCCGGTACACCTCTGTCCGACGGCGCTATCACTCCTGTCGACATCCTTAACATCATGGGTCCGACAGCCGTCCAGGAATACATCGTCAACGAAGTCCAGGACGTCTACCGTATGCAGGGTGTGAAGATCAACGACAAGCATTTCGAAGTCATCGTCCGCCAGATGATGCGCAAAGTCAAGATTCTTGATGCCGGTGACACCAACTTCCTCGAGGAGCAGATTGTCGACAAGCGCGACTTCATGGACGAAAACGACCGCATCTGGGGCAAGAAAGTAGTCGAGGATGCAGGCGACAGCGAAACCCTCCAGCAGGGACAGATCATTACCGCCCGCCGTCTCCGTGACGAGAACTCGCTTCTCAAGCAGCGCGACCTCCGGCAGGTTATCGTCCGCGATGCTCAGCCGGCAACGTCCGAACAGATTCTCCAGGGTATCACGCGCAGCGCCCTCCAGACTTCAAGCTTTATCTCGGCAGCTTCCTTCCAGGAAACTACCAAGGTACTCAATGAAGCCGCTATCCAGGGCAAGAGCGACTACCTCGAAGGTATGAAGGAGAACGTCATATGCGGTCACCTCATCCCCGCAGGTACTGGTCTCCGTGAATATGAATCTATCGTGGTCGGAAGCAGCGATGATGACGACGATATAGTCAACCGATATGCCGACGATCCCCGCGTAGTCACCGACGTAGAAGTTGTCAACGACTGATCGTCCCTTGTCGACGAACATCTCATAGAGAAAGCCTTGTCCATCGTGGGCAAGGCTTTTTTACGTCCATATGCTATTGTATGATAGAAATGATTTGCCTAACTTTGACGAAATCCTTGTCCTTAAAAAGAAGTAAGCTTGAAGAAAATAGGAATTCTTAGCGATACCCACGGCCTCTGGGATGACCGATACGCCACGCACTTTTCCGGATGCGACGAAATATGGCATGCCGGCGATATCGGCGATATAGCAATAGTGGAGCGGCTCGGCGCGATAGCCCCTGTGCGGGCCGTATGCGGCAACGTGGACCACGGCATGGTGCGCCGTCGCTGCCGTGAGCTCGAAATATTCACAGTGGAAGGTGTCAGGGTGCTTCTGACGCATATAGGAGGCTATCCCGGGCGGTGGAGTCCCGGGATGAAGAAGCTTCTCAGGGATGAAGGCATAGGGCTGATGGTCGACGGCCATTCGCACATCCTCAAAGTGATGTACGACCCAGAGCTGCACCTGCTGCACATCAATCCGGGAGCTGCCGGTCAGCAGGGATGGCACAGAGTCCGTACCCTCGTGCGCCTCGTCATCGACGGCTCGGACATGCGCGACTGCGAGGTAATCGAGCTCGGCAAGGAAGCTATAAGGCAATAGTCGGCACGGGCCTATCTGTTTGTAGCACTTCGCTTTCAGCTTTTTTTACTATCTTTGCAGCGGGAAACCGCTCAATGAAATTCTTAGTCTACATATTGGTCGCATTGGGCATGCTTTGCGTGGCCTGCAGCGACTCTCTGGATTCGACCCTCGACAGGGCTGAAGCTCTTGTCGTATCGCATCCCGATTCTGCCTACGCTCTGCTCTCCGAAACGTCGTGGGACGAGATAGCTTCCGAAAGCCGGAAGGCCCGCTACGCAATTATCGTCAGCGAGGCTCTGGCTGCGTTCCACGAAAAGCCCGAATCCGACTCGATGATTGCCGCTGCTCTCGCGTACTACGACCGTAGCGGTGCCGACGACCCCGTGCGCCTGGCCAAGGCTCTCTACTACAGTGCGATTGCCAAGAAGGATGCAGGCCTCGACGCTCAGGCCATAGCCTATGCTATGCGAGCCCGTGATATCGTTGCCGCGCAGGACTTGCCTTTCTGGGAAGCAAGAGCGTGGACCTTAATTGCGGATTTATATTCGAAATCTTTTGATTATTTCCATGCCATACAAGCTCATCGTAGAGCCTCAGACAAATTTAAGGAAGCCGGAAAGCTCCATCATTACCAGTTCGCCATTATTGATATGGCTATGACGTATGGCTCTTATGGGACAGCAGTGCAAGGTATTAATATTCTTGATTCCCTCTGGTCGGAAGAATTGCCATACAACGCAGATACAAGAGATTATTCCACATTGACGTATGCATTATTGTACAGTCAGTTAGATGACTATCTCAAATCCTTGACTTATCTCGATTCTTTACCGGACAGTTCGGATTACTTTACCGACTCTGTTTCATATACTCAGTATATAGGAATACGTATACTCCCTTTGATTAAGCTCGGAATGATTGAAGAAGCGGATTCTCTATTGGAAGAGCTCAATCTTATTGTTGGTAAGGATAATTTTGAGTATCTCGATCTGCTTCATGAGTATAACAAAGCAATTGGAGATAGCGCTGCGGCTCTTGCAAATCTGGAGTTGCATGTTGATAAGTTATATGATATAGTTAGAGTTTCTACGGCCAACAGTGCTCTTTCTGCTGGTGTAGACTATTATAAAGAGCAGTACCGCGACAAGGCTCGTGAGCAGCGGGAGAACAGGAAGTGGACCTTTACTATTCTTTCCTTTATCTTTTTCTTTTTGCTTGCCGCAGGTATGGCAGTCTGGAACAAGATGCGCCGACAGGCTCGGGAGCTTAATCGCAGGAAAGATGAGATCGCCTTGCTTTCCGAGGATGCCGAGAATACGTATCGACGTATGGCAGCTCTCGAAAAGAGTCTTGCCGGCAAGCCTGCCCGGCAAGCCGAGATGGAGCGCTTTGTCGGTCTATATAAAGAACAGTATCAGAACCTCGACCGCCTTATCTGCTCCGGGGTCTACAGCGCCTCGATAGTAGGCGATACTCATTTTCAGGACTTCTATACAACGACACGCGAGATTTTCTCTCCCGATAATATAGCGATAATAGAGGAGGAGATAAACCGCGAATACAGTGGTATTGTCAGCGAACTGAAGCAATCGTGTCCGGGAGTAAGCGAGGAGATGAGGCAGATGATGGATCTCGTCATCTTCGGTATAGGCTCCAAGACAATATCCATAGTTTTCGGCAAGACGCCGAGCAATATCTATACCTCCCTCTCTCGTACTCGCAGCGCCATAATGAAATCGGGCTGGAGCCGTGCCGAAGAATTCTGCGCCCTTATAAAACGCCGCTAAGCGGAGCAGCGAGTCTCTCCCCGAGCTTACATCGGCCTTTGTAAGCCGCTGTAAGATAATTTGTATCTTTTCGGCAAATAATAATCTGCTAATCAGCTATTTGTGGAAGTGCTTGTAAGATAATGTAAGGCATCGAAAATTTGGATGAAGACCAATCTTCGTCCTAACTTTGCAGAGTCGAAATTAAGTGATTCTGCTATGAAACTTACCAAAATTCTTTCTTGTCTAATACTGTTATTATCCTTCTCTGCTCCCTGCATCACAGCAGGAACATTTGGACATAAATTTTTAGCACTAAAAAATAGTTATAAAAGACCAAGTGCTTACGATCCATCGTTCTATGAAGTTACCTTACAACAGGCAAATGATGAATTCTCTTTGGATTTCACCATGCCACAAGGTCTTGCTGAAATCAGCATCTGCGATGAGAAAGGCAATGTAACCGAATCATTCACCGCTTCTACAGATGCTCAGATCGTATGGTACATGACAGACTACGAAGGTTGCACACTAACAATTACGACTGAATACGCCGAATATACGGCAGAACTCTGATCCTAAAATATAGACGGCCATCTATAACATAACCAACACATTCATTCACCAAACTAAGAAAACCATGAAAAAACTAATCTTTTTCATCGTTCTCGTCGTGACCGCAGCCGGATTCTGGAGCTGCGAAAGCGACGACACAGACCTTCTACCATCAGGAGGCCTGCCGATAGATACTACTATCATCGGCATCCCTCCCTATATTGAGGTGAAATCGTTCTCAAACAGCTGGGAGTTGTATGATACCATACACGATATCAACGGCCTGGTACTCCAGACACCATGGAGTTCGAATGGCACAGTAGGAACCTTTTCACCGGACTTTATAGACGTAAAGCGCGAAGATGGCTGGCGCTTCGTAACAAGGATATTTGAAGGCAATAGGAAGGATGGCCGCAACTGTTTCATCCTCTACAATGAAATAACCGGAATACTGAAGTTGTTCTGCTATTGCCACAACGCTAACCTGGAACATAACAATGCAATGTGGTATTTATGGTTTCACACTGCTGGTAACGAAGAAATTAAATTAAACAACACTTTGAATGCGGCAGCCGACGTAGCATTGCCTGTCAATGTCAAGGTACCTTTATCTTCCGAATACATTGTAAGTGCATCTGACGCCCAAAAGCATAGAGCTATTACAACCGGTTGGAATGTAGCAAAAATTCCTCTTTGCTATTCGCCGGATATGCCTAAGTCATATATGTTGGATATCAATACTTTCGCCTATACCCAAACTTATGTCAACCTGTTTGCAGACTTCCAGAGTGAGACAACTGGAAAAGCCGTATCTTCTTACCGAACATCATCTATCCCCAGGTTTAAGGAATCACTTGTAAAAAGCTCCAAGGACGCGACTCGCAGCTGGTTGGGAAAGCAGACCGTGACTAATCGTGCCAAGCTATTCGCAGACTTCGCCACCGGCTCGGGGCTGGCACTTGTTGTCGACGGCCTCAATCTTCTTGGAAGCTCATTCTTCGGGCTATTCTCACAGCAGCAATCTACTAACTATGTCATCGAACTGACAACAAACACTCATGGGAACCTCGAAGGGTCGCTAACGGGACCCATGGCAACAGGTCTGCCGGACTGCGCTGTCTTAATTGATGAAAAAGAAGTTGGCTGCAAACTTGGATCATGGACTTTGGCAGATTATCCGACCTTGTATGTCCATCCCGTAGCAGCCAAGATCAGCGACAAGCCTAAGGAAGATGAGTGCGAATATCGTCTTGTCGGCACCGGGAATTTCAAATGTGATGTAATATTGAACCCTGAACTTGAGAAACATGTGATATCCAAGAAAGTGGAATGTGTACCGCTTTATTTCTACAATGTCCTCGACAGCCTTAAACCGCAGACATACATTTATCCTTCGACTGAGGGAACCATAGGAGCACATTTCCCGAACTTCTATGAAGGGCTCTGGCCTCTTAAGGAAAATCCTGTCTACGAGTTTAACTATCAATCACCGGTACTCATGAATGAACTTGCCGCGACAGGCAAATTCTACGGACCAAAAAACCTTAAGACATTAAACGCTGAAAGCAAGGGCTTTTGGGACTATATCTATGTGCCCAGGGAAACGCAGTATTGTCATTCTAAGGTTAAGTACAACATGCGTGATATCTTTGCAAAAGTGACCGTTACTTTGAAGGTGAAATATGACAATAAAATCAGCACCGCGGTGATGACCCGTACATATTCACCGAGAATAGAATGGGATCCGGAACAGGTCCGCATATACAAAGATTTTTCTACAGAGTATCTGCAATCCTATGCCAAGTACGACCATATAGTCAACCGTAAAGAATAAAAATATCCGGGTTTACCTATGTTAATTTTTCTTTTTAACGCGTAGACCCGGATAGTTATGCTAATTTTGCATCAAACCTAAAAGTCATTAACTATGAAGCTAATAAATGGTCTTATTTTCGCGGTACTTGGGTTTGTACTCTGGGCGTGCAGCTCGGAAGAACCGGTGCCGGTATCCTATGCCGAGGGCAAGTACGACAGCAGCAACAGCGATGTAGAACTCATATATAATGGCGAGAAAGTCTCGGGCGAGTGTATCGATATCGTAATGTACAAGGACGACGAGGAACGCCGTTTCCCCGGCAGTAACGCCGATGCCAGAATCGTGCTGAAAGACAGAATATTTGTCATATCGGAAGACGATCCTCTCTTTCCCGAGGGCTATGAGAAAATATGCCATTACAACATTACCCGTATGGAGTTCGATGTGAAGCTGACATCTATAGGCGACAAGGTCCTCTTCGAAGGCATGCGCGAGACCTACCGCAACGGCAATGACTATATCCGATACTACATAGACGGTTACTTCCACTACTATGGCGCGGCTTTCGGCGATATAAAGCTTCATGCCAATGTCAGATCCGAAGTGCACAAGGAAGGCCTGACCGGGCGTACCTTCGACATGCGATTCGGCGACGAGACCCCGGTTATAACGGACATAAACCCATACTCCCTCAGGCTGCCGGAGACAGACCTGACAGCAGGTTCTCTTGTCGAAGAACTCCGGCAGCTCAGCGCATCGCACTACGTGGAAAGGTCGGGCTTCGATGCCATGCGCTTCACTTTCAAAGAAGACGGGACTATAGAAGTCGAGGGGCACAGCGCTTCCGACGGCAACTACATGGCACTGGACACCAATTCGCACTACTTCATGGCCAAGGGAGATGAGTACGACTACTTCCTTTTTCAGTGGAATCTTGACTGGGCATTGGATACAGCCACCAAGTTCTCTCCATATGTGTCTCCCAGCCCCTCATTTGAATATTCCTGTTTCGATTTCTCTATAAACCTGAGCCCGAGGAAGGTCATGATGGCGACATTAGTCGGATTAAGAGACGATTCGCTCATCATAACACGCTACAGCGGACTCTGTTATGACCCTGAGTTCAAGAATTCGGCCTTTCTTTATCTCAAACTATGGACAAGGAACCCTTTAGACAGTTTCTACCAGAAGCATAACGATCTGCTCTACGCCGCTCAAGAAGGCGACCTCAGTTTCAATGTCGACTACATAGCCCATCCAGTGGACTGAACGCTGAAATGTATCAGTTGTGTTTGAAGAGAAAGAGCGATTAAAAGGAGGTGAATAACGCCTCGCGGAAGTTGAATAATAAATAAAGAATTAATCAACTGTAATAAAGCCCGTTACGGACCGAATGAATAATAGATTTTTTTGGTTCGTAATGGGTTCGTTTATTATCTTTGCGAAAACGAAATCCCGAGATCGAGACTTTACCTTATCTCAAAACTAAATCTATAAATAATCTAAGCTATGAATCCGATTGTAAGAACAGTATTGAAATTCTTGGTCGAAGCGGTGGTGAACACAGCGCTCTTCTATGTCCTCCTTGGACTTACGACCTGGAAGTGGGGTCAGGAACAGCTGATAAATTCCCTTATATTTGGTATAGGATGGAGTCTTTTCGGCGGCTATATCACCCGATTCATCACCAAAATCTTTACTCCTAAGAAAAAGGAAGCCTGATAGAAGGGCAAAATATCAATGTAGCAATAGTATAAAAAACGGCATCCGTCGGATGCCGTTTTTTATGTGGGACTATCGACCTGTCAGTCGATTTTGATTACGAGGTAGTTCGAGAGGCTCCAGAACTGTGCCGGGTTGGTGATGACGAGGACTTTATGGCCGTTGTTATCTTCGATACGGTAGGAACCGGCGGGCTGGTTGGTAAGCACCTCAGCCTTGTCGGAGTTGAGGTCGATTTTGGAGAGCGTTCGTTTGTCGGCGGCAGTGAAGAATGCCTGGTCGAATTCGCCCTTCATGATTTTGGTCTTGCGGAGGAAGCCCGTCTCGATGATCTTGTTCTCCTTGAGCTCGTTCTTGTTGCCGATGGCATAGTAGCAGAGATTTAGCTCGTTGGCGAGCTGTACGTTGGCCTGGTCGGTAGAGTCGCGTTCGGCGGTCACCTTGGTCACGGACTGGTGGAGAGAGTCGACCTGAGCATCAAGAGTGCCTATCTTGGCGTTAGCTTCTTCGAGGCTTGCGCGCAGGCCCGATATTTCCTTTGTCTGTGAGTCTATCTGCGAATGCAGGGTAGCGATGGTGCTCTTCAGGTTGTTGTTGTTGAGGTTGCTGCTCGATAACTTCTTCTCAAGTTCAGCCAGACGTAGACGACGGTCTTCGAGAGTCTTCTGGATAGCTGCGATATCGGCCTTGATCTGGTCGCGCTGACCCGGAGTCTCGGAACTGCCGTTGACAGTGAGGATGTTTTCGAGCTGTTTTATCTGCTCCATGCTTCCGGAGATTTCGTTGACGAGGCTTAGGAGCTGGTCGCGGTCGGAGATGGCGGCCGTAAGCTCTTCTCGTGTAGCTTCTGCCATGGCTTGCTGCTGGCGTAGCTCTTCTTCTTTCTGCTTGTTGTTGCATCCGACGCTTGCAAGGAGAGCAACGGCGATGCATGTGATGATAGTCTTTTTCATCTTGTATGAATTTATTCGGTTTCTTCGTTGTCCGCAGAACGGTACTTGTTGCGGTGGACGCGTCCGCCCTCCGGACGTTGCTTCCCACCAACGATTATAACAATCTCACCTCTGGCCTGGTTTTCGGAGAAGTAAGAACACAGTTGTGAAAGGGAGCCTCGGTGTGTTGTGTCGTGTAGTTTCGAGATTTCGCGACATACGGCTGCGGGGCGTTCTGCTCCGCACGATTCTGCGAGGTCTTCGAGCGTACGGCTTACGCGCAGGGGCGATTCGTAGATAATGAAAGTTACGGGGAGCTCCGCAAGTTCCGCAAGACGGGTGGCGCGTCCTTTTTTCGGGGGTAGGAATCCTTCGAAGAAGAAACGGTCGCACGGCAGACCTGAATTTACGAGTGCCGGGACAAAAGCTGTCGGGCCCGGGAGTGTCTCCACTTCGAGGGCGCGTTCACGGGCACGGCGCGACAGCATGAAACCGGGGTCGGAGATTCCCGGCGTACCGGCATCGGAGACAAGTGCTATGTTTTCTCCTGCCTCGATTCGGTCCAGGATGGGGTCGAGATTGCGGTGCTCGTTGAATTTGTGGTGGCTTGCCATGGGTGTGGTGATTCCAAAGTGCCGCATAAGCACGCCGGATGTCCGTGTGTCCTCGGCGAGGATGAGCGAGGATGTCTTCAGTACCTCTATGGCACGCGGACTCATATCGGCAAGATTTCCGACCGGTGTGGGAACGATGAACAGTTTGCCGGCCATGGGTTATGGTTTCATGTTTTCCTTCAGCAAAGCCATGAAATCGGCGACATCTTCGCGGCGGCTATCCCACATCAGGTCGTTGTAGAGGTAGTCTTCGGCCTCGGCGTAGGAAGGCATTTGCGACAGCAGCGCCAGAGTTTGGTCGAAGTCGTCGGCATCGCCGTTGAAGAGGGCACGGCGGAAGCGGAATTTGTCGTTTAGGGTGAAAGCCTTGACGAGCTGTTCGTTCGAGGTGCTTTTCTCTTCTTTCGCGATAGCTTCTGTGGCTGCATCTGTTTCGTCATCAATCTCGGATTCTATTGCTTCCTGGTCCTTGACTTCTGCATGGTTGGCCGCTTCGGCTATTACAGAGCCTTCGTTGACGAGCGTTTCAGTTGTTTCGTCAGACTGTGCGCCATCGGACAGGTATGCCTTGACGCGGCTGTAGTAATCTTCGATTTTTTCTGCGAGCATAGAGCGTGCGTGAATGCTGTCACGTTCCATGAGCACTTTGAGGAGGCCTTCGAGCTCTATGTTGAGCCGGATGAGTTGTTCTATGTCAGTCATTTTGTGGTTATTTTAGAGGAAAAGGTCGGTGAGTAGTTTTTCGGCGGCTTCGCGAACCTGCGGACGTGGACAGAAGAAGCCGTTGACGATTATTACCACAGCGTGTGTAGGCTTACCGTCGTTCGACAGCTTATAGCCGGCATAAGCCTGAACGGAGCTGACGCTGCCCGTCTTGAGAGCTATCCGGCCGGCAAGAGGCGACTTGGACAGGAAGCCGCGCAAGGTTCCTTCTTTTCCTGCACGAGGGAAAAAAGTGCTGTAGGTCTGCGAATACTTCGATTTTGCCATCCATTCGAGGATGTCGCCTATGAAACGTGCCGAGATGCGGTTAGCGCGGGTGAGTCCGCTGCCGTCGTTGATGATGGTATATCGAGAGTTTATGCCGCGGGTGGCCCACAGTTCTTTCTCGCGCTTGATAGCATCCTTGCGTGATGACGAAGGTGCGATGCTGCGGAGCATGCCTTCGGCGAAGAGATTGTCGCTGCGAACCATCAGGCTGCGCATGATGTCGGCGTAGGGAGCCGAGCACTGTGTGTAGACGGTTCGTTCCGGACTGTTTGCTGTCGATGCCTTGTCTTTGTCCTGGACGGTGATGCCCATTGTGGCAAGGGTTGCCTTGAGCTCCTCGCAGAATACGGCTGCCGGGTCGGGCATAGTGCTCTTGACGGCCCATTTCTTGTCGCGTGGGTCGCGTGTGTAGACCATAAGCTTGTTGCTTCCGATGCCGCGTACGAGGTCGTTTCCGTCGGTGCTGCGCACAAGTTCGATTTCGAGGCCGGGTACCTTGGGGACGGTGCGTCCGGTAGCCGGGTAGACAGTATATGTATTGTCGCGCCAGTTGAAACCGAAGAGTCCGGCACCGTAGGGCCATGCCACGTCTTCGATTTCCCATTTAAGGATAGGGCCGGCATCCTTGAGGTTTTCTTCGACTATTATGCGGCCGGTCACGTTGCGTATCCCGGCATCCTTGATGGCCAGGGCTATGGAATCGCACATGCCGTTGTGGCCTTTGAAATTCTCGCTTTCTATGGTAGGGTCGGCGCAGGAACGTACTATGATGTCGCCGTTCCATGTGCGGCCTTCCTTGCTGCCTCGCAGCACTACGGGAGTGCTGAAATGGCCTTCTCCTCCTACTACTGAAAGGGCTGTTGCCGTAGTCACCGCTTTCATCACCGAGGCCGGAGTGAGGGCCAGGTCCGAATTATGGTCGACGAGTACCTCGCCGGTCGCTAAGTCCTTGATATATATACCGACAGAAGTCGATTCTTCACCGTCGATGCCGAGAATCGATTCCGCGTGTGAATTAAGTCCCGAGCCGCAAACCAGCAGTAACGAAATAAATATGTGTTTGAGTTTCATAGTCTGTTTACTAAATCAGCCACGAAGTTAGCAAAAAATATCCATGAGCGATATATTTTTAACTCAAATACGGGCCGAATAGTCCTTGCCGATATGTAAATAATTGTAAGACATGAGAAAAATATGCTAAAAAATCGTACCTTTGTCAAAAAGAATCTGCTATGTCTTCTCCTGATAACGAACGCGCTGCATACTTTGCGTTCATAAGCTATACTGAGTCTGACCGCCGCTGGGCTTCGTGGCTCCACCATAATCTCGAATACTATCATATCCCGTCGTCGCTGTGCAAGGAGGATAAGAAGGTTCCCAAGTCCTTGCGTCCTATTTTCTGGTACAAGAAAGACCTCAGCGGTACCGAGCTGATGAAGGCGCTCCAGCACGAGCTCGACTCGTCGCGTTATCTTATCGTCATCTGTTCTCCTTCTGCGGCTAAGTCCGTGTGGGTCAACGACGAGGTGCAGCATTTCATCGATACCGGACGTTCCGATCATATTATACCTTTTATCGTCGGCGGCGAGCCCCATAGCAAGGATCCGGAAAGGGAATGTCTACCCGAGGCCTTGCGCGATCTGCCACGCGAGAAAGAAGTGCGCGGCATATCCGTCGCTGACCAAGGCCGTCGTCATGCCCTCGTCGATGTCGTAGCGACGATGCTCGGCGTACGTTTCGACAGTCTCTGGCAGCGTTATCGCCGCCGCCGCCGCAACCAGATGCTCGCAGGTGCCTGTTCCGCCGTGCTCGCATGTCTTGTGGCTGTCGGGGTGTGGGACTATAAACGCGTCAAAACAGAGTATTATGCCTATAGCATCGATATCAACGGCGTACAGCAGGGCATCGTGCCCTTGAGCGACGAAGAAGTGTCGCACCGCAATATGTCACGGCGCTTCAGTTACCGCCGTGTGCCTTTCGGTGAGAAAGGTTTCTATAGCTGGCGGCTGGCAGAGGTCGCCCTGGTTAACAGTGCCGGAATTGTCTATCCTTTGGTGAATATCGACCCTGTCTATGATGTGCCGGAAATCGCCTATCAGTACGAGAACGGTAAGCCTGTCAGGGTGCTTGCCAAGGCTGCGAACGGCCGGACTATAAAGACGTTCAATCTTCTGGACGATTTCGACGGTACTCCGGCAGGCATCATCGATATCGGCGGCCGGGATGCAAGCCAGGCTTCGGCCTATGCGTCGAACGAGTACAGCTATGCCAACGATAATATAGTGTCGAATACAAAGATTAAGCGTTTCCATATCATCCGCGATTCGGAAGGGCGTCCGGAGTCTATCAGTTTCCATTCGAACAACGACGACGACCTGTCTGCCAGTGCCGTCCCGAACGAAAACAATATATTCGTCACTAACATCGCCTATGACTCATTAGGCAGAATCGCGACAGTGCGATATCTTGATCACAAAGGACTCCCGACAAGCGACCGTAAGGGCGCGGCATGCGGTAAGTTTGAATATTTGAGCCGGACCGGACTTCCGTCGATTTCCATCTATGGACTTGACGGGAATCTCGTCAATGGTCAGGATAATTACGCCGTTCAGAAAATCTATTCCGACAGCTGGGGCAACTTCGTGCTGGCTAAATATTTCGACAAGGATGGCCGTCCATGCTATAATAACGAGAATATAGCTATCCAGGTGAGGGAATATGACAAACATGGCTTCATTGTCTCCGACAGGTTCTTTTCGACCGATTCGGTGCCTGCTACTATCAAGGATGGCTATGCTTCGTTAACCAACAAGACCGACCGCAAAGGACGGATCATCGAGACCCGATACTTTGACGAAGAAGATATGCCGTCCTATAACAATAGCGGCGTGTCCATCCTGAAACTGACCTACGACAAAAACAACAATGTCACCTCGCAGGCTTACTTCGACGTAGACGGGCATCCGACCTTCAACATAACGACTAAATGCTATCGGAATGAGGCGGACTATGATTCTCACTCGAACATGATAGAGGAAAGAGCATTCGATGCCGAGGGCAAGCCTATGACAGTGAGAGGCAATGCCTCAATAACACGCTACCGCTACGATGACTATGACCGTCCCACGGAGGTCGCTTTCTTCGATGTCAATGGTAATCCTGCGGCTTCCGAGGATTATATACACAGAATGCAGATTTTCTATGACTCCAGAGGCAACCGCAGCCGTGAAGAGTATTATGATACGGACGACAACCTTGTAGTCGGCAAGAACGGTTATGCTGTCTATTTGCTCGAGTACGACCATGGCGGCAATATTACAAAGCGTACAACCCTTGATAACCATAGGAAACCGATATATAATTCCGGCTTTGTGACCTTGCGTACCGATTTCACCCCCAAGGGCCTGCCTTCGGAATACCGTTACTACGGCGCAGACGATTCTTTGACTGTCTACGACGACTGGGTAGCTATAATAAAAAATGAGTACGACGATGCCGGCCGTATGATCAGGCAGAGTTATTTCGGAGTCGATTCTCTTCCGGTCGTTTCCAAGTCGGCTCTTGCCTATGGCTTTACATGGGAGTACGACGAGCGCGGCAATATGATTCGCCAGACTTACATGGACAAAGATGGCAACCCGACTTATGGTGCAGACCACGTCGCAATCTTTGAGAAGCAATACGACGACGGCAGACGTGTGACTGAGGAACTGTACTTTGCGCCGGATGGTTCGGCCGGGGTCGATGCTAACGGTTTCCATCGCAGGACATATAAATATGATACGCACGGAAACAACATCGAAAGGGCTCAGTTCGGGCTTAACGGCAAGATGGCTCCGGACAGTAAAAATGTCGCCAGATACGTTCTTGATTTCGATAAGAATAACAGATGTGTCGCGGAGTATTATTTCGATGCACAGAATCGTCCCGTGATCAACAACGAATACGGCTCTTACGGCACTATCATCAGCTATGATGATAAAGGCCAGCTGGCGATGTTGAAACGTGTCGATGCCGAGGGTAACACCATGATTCCGGATAACCCGACTAATCAGATTTCTCAGGAACGCTATACCCGTGACGAAAAAGGATCTTTGGTCAAGGTCGAATACCTCGATCCTGACGGAAGCTTGTCTGCACGACTTGGATTTGCTTCCTATGTAGCCGATTATGACCTGTTGGGCAGACCGGTCCGGTATTCTTATTATGATAAGGAAGGCAAAGCTATAGGGGGCCCGAATTTCTTTGCCTCCTGGGAAATCAAATATTGTTCGCCGGACAGCACTCAGCACGATTTCTATGATATTGAAGGAAAACATATCATTCGTGAGACTCAGGTCAATGAGAACGGGCTTGAGAAGAGTATGACTTGGACGGATTCTTTAGGCCATCTGGTATTCTACGCTAATCCGAGTATTACAAACAAAGCTTTCGCCCGTCGCGAGACTTTCTTTGACGAACGCCATAACTGTGTCGAAAAAAGATACTACGGTGAAGATGGTGCCCTTCTGACACCGGATCGTGGTTTCGCGTACGAACTGTTCAGCTATGATGACCGTGGTAATCTGACAGAACTGAGGATGTACGACAATGAGAAAAAGCCTATGAATGACCCTGCTTCGGGAGCTGCTGTCGTACTTTTCACATATGATGACTTAGGCCATACTACAGGTAAGCAATGGCTTGATGCAGACGGCAAGGCTGCCTCGACAAGGTGGGGTTATAGCCGCGAGCAGGGTATTTACGACGAATATGGCAACATAGTATCCACGACTTATACTCTGCCGGATGGCACGGTTACCACTACACGTCCCAATCCTAATCTTCCGGAAGGTGCCAAGGCTACCGAAGAAGTCAAGAAAGCTATCCCCGAAGAACTTCGTGTGCTCGTCATCTGCTCTATAGAAGGTGAAGGACAGATGTGGGATAACGGATACAGAGGTATGTATGTCGTACTTCAGTTCGAGAACTGGGAAGTAGGAAAGGGCGACCTCAACGCATTCGGGGAAGAGCTCAATTCAACCCGAGGCAAGAAGAAACATCTCATCCTGTGGCGCTTCGACCCTGAGAATCCTGAAGGAGGAGAGATATTCGACCAGACGTTCTCCGAGCAGCCTCTATCAGCACGCCTGATGGACCAGCAGTGTCCCGACGACCAGCTGCCGCGGCTCGCAATGAAGAAACTCGAAGAGCATCGTCGTTCCAAATAAGCAAACGGCACCCCGGAAACACATTACTTCCGGGGTGCCGTTTGCTTTGGTGCTGCCTTTAGGTAGCCAGGATTCTTTTACTTCTTAAGCTTGCTGACTATTTCTTCGGTATCGGTAGCGATCATAAGTTCTTCGTCGGTGGGTATGACGCATACCTTGACTTTGGAGTCCGCGGAGGAAATCACTGCCTCTATTCCGCGGACCTTGTCGTTGACAGCCTTGTCGATTTCAACGCCCATGAATCCGAGAGTCTTGCATACTTCGGCGCGTAGACCTTTCTGGTTCTCGCCGACACCGCCTGTGAAGACGATTATGTCGACACCGCCCATCTCTGCAGCATAGGCGCCGATATATTTGGTGATTCGGAGCATGTACATGTCGAGGGCGAGGCGGGCGCGTTCGTTGCCTTCGGCGATGGCTGCCTCGATTTCACGCATGTCGTTGCTGACACCGCTGATACCGAGGACGCCGCTCTCTTTGTTGATGATGTTCTGGAGCTGTTCGGCGGTTAGGTTGTGCTTGGTCATGAGGAATGTGAGAGCGCCCGGATCGACATCGCCGACGCGGGTACCCATCATTAGACCTTCGACAGGAGTGAGGCCCATGGAGGTGTCGACACATTTCCCGTCTACGACAGCGGCCATGGAAGCTCCGTTGCCGATATGGCATGTGATGATTTTTTGCTTCTTAATGTCGACACCGAGGAATTCGCACACTTTGGCGCTGACATAGCGGTGGCTGGTTCCGTGGAATCCGTAACGGCGTACGCCGTCTTCTTTGTAGTATTTATAGGGCAGGGCATACATGTATGCTTTTGCCGGCATAGTCTGGTGGAATGCAGTGTCGAAAACGCCGACCTGCGGCACATTAGGCATCAGGGCTGTGATAGCGTCTATGCCTGTCATGTTAGCCGGGTTGTGGAGGGGGGCTATGTCGTAACATTCGCGGATTTTCTCTTTGACTGCGTCGTCGATGAGTACGCTTTCGCTGAATTTTTCGCCGCCATGGACTACGCGGTGGCCGACAGCGTCGATTTCGTCATAGCTCTTGATGCAGCCTTCCTTGGGGTCGGTGAGGTTGGCAAGAATCGCCTTGACGGCATCCTGATGGTCGATAAGACCGAGTTCCACAGTCTCTTTGCTGCCGTCGGGACGTTTGAATTTGAGGAATCCGCCGGGAAGGCCGATTTTTTCGACACCGCCTTCGGCCATGGTTGTGGCTGTCTTCTTTTCGAGGTCGATGAGCTTATATTTAACCGAACTGCTGCCCGAGTTAAGAACGAGTATTTTCATAGCTTATTTATTGTGTTTCAAACCGATTGCCTGATTGCACGTGATAATGATGGTCTTGTAGATGTCTTCGGGGAAGCAGCCGCGCGAAAGGTCGTTGACCGGGGCTGCGAGACCCTGGAGTACGGGGCCTACGGCCTGAACGCCTCCGAGACGCTGCACGAGTTTGTAGGCGATGTTGCCTACTTCGAGGTTGGGGAAGACGAGGACGTTGGCGCGACCGCTCAGGGAGCTGTTGGGCGCTTTGCTGGAGGCAACGGAGGGTACGATGGCTGCGTCGGCCTGTAGTTCACCGTCGAGAATCAGGCCTGGATCCATTTCGTGGGCAATTTTTGTTGCTTCGATGACTTTGTCGACGGCATCGCTCTTTGCTGAGCCTTTGGTAGAGAACGAGAGGATGGCGACGCGGGGTTCTATTCCGGCGATGTCGCGTGCTGTCTTCGCCGATGAGATGGCTATCTGGGCGAGTTCCGGGGCTGTAGGGTCGGGAACGACGGCGCAGTCGGCGAAAATGAGAGTATCGTTAGTGCCGTATTTCGAGCCTTTGGGCAGGAGCATGAGGAATGCTCCGGAAACCACGCTGATGCCAGGCTGTGTCTTGATGACCTGGAAGGCGGCGCGGAGCACATTGCCTGTTGTGTTCATGGCACCGGCTACCTGGCCGTCGGCATCCCCGGCTTTCACCATGAGGCAGCCAAGGTAGAGCGGATTGTGGGTTGTAAGACGTGCTTCTTCCATGCTTATACCCTTCGACTTGCGTAGTTCAAAGAAAAGAGGCGCGTATTTGTCGATTACAGCCTCGTCGGCTGGATCGACGATGGTTGCCTTGTCGATGCTACTGAGTTTAAGGTCGGCGGCCATTGCCTTGATGTCTTTGGGCGAACCGATGAGTATGATTTTTGCCAGACCTTCGGCAAGGATGCGGTCGGCGGCTGTAAGAGTACGGGGTTCAAGCCCTTCGGGGAGCACTATGCGCTGCGGTTCTGCGAGAGCCTGTGCTGTGAGATGTTGGAACAGTTCCATTTGTATGCGTTATGTTTAGTTATTTCTCATGTGTATTTATGAACGACTTCGCAAAGATACTAAGAAATACCTCTATTATGGGGCAGGGGAACGAAAAAAATTCGTAAATTTGCCATCGCATTAAACCGATCGCAGCATGAACGGCGGCAAAACCAAACCGGACACTGCCCGACAGTGCCTTACGGACTATCTCCACGAGCGTGGTCTCCGCTGTACGGAGGAACGATACGTGGTGCTTTCAGCGGCTGAATCTATACAGGGTGCATATTTCACCACGAGTCAGCTTCTGGAAGTGCTCGAAGGCATGAGCCCCAAAGTGTCAAGGGCAACGGTTTTCAATACTGTCGATCTCCTCGTCAAAGCCGGCATCGTCCGTGGAAAACGGCTTGGGAACGGAGGCAGACGCTATGAGTTTGCCGGGAACGATGGAAACATCAATCTGGTCTGTTCGCGCTGTGGAAAGATAAAGTGTGTCAACGACACTGCCATCGGCCTGCTTATGCGCGGACGGCGTTTCTACGCTTTCCGTCCCCAGCAGTGGTTCCTGACGGTCGAAGGCATGTGCCTGGCATGTTCTCGCAAGGAAAAAGCAGCATCTAAACAAGAAACTAATCCAGATACTAAAAAAATACGAAAGAAATGAAAGCCGATCTTCTGTTAGGCCTCCAGTGGGGCGACGAGGGCAAAGGTAAAATCGTCGATGTTCTCGCCCCTGACTATGATATCGTAGCACGTTTTCAAGGCGGACCCAATGCCGGTCACACCCTTGAATTTGACGGTAAGAAGCATGTCCTCCGTTCGATTCCCTCGGGCGTTTTTGCCAACGGCGCCATAACCAATGTGATAGGCAACGGTGTCGTTCTCGACCCCGTTCTGTTCCGTCGAGAGGCCGAGGAGCTCGAAGCCGACGGAGTGCCTCTGCATGATATCCTCGTAATCAGCAAGAAAGCACATCTCATCATGCCGACGCACCGTCTTCTCGACGCTGCCAATGAAAAGGCCAAAGGCAAAGGCAAGATCGGCACGACAGGCAAGGGCATCGGTCCGACATATACCGACAAGGTTTCTCGAAAGGGCGTTCGCGTCGGCGACATTCTGCGTTCTGATTTCGACAGCCATTACGCTGCCGCCCGCGACAACCATCTCGAAACTCTCGCGACTCTGGGCTGCGAACCCGGAGGAACTGCCGATTTCGTGGCGGCTGAGCAGGAATGGTTCGACGCTATCGACTATCTCCGCACTTTCAAGCTCGAAGATACCGAACACTATGTCAACAAGGCTCTCAATAACGACCACAGTATTCTCTGCGAGGGTGCCCAGGGCACGATGCTCGACGTGGACTTCGGTTCCTATCCCTTCGTGACTTCCAGCAATACCGTAGCCGCAGGCGCATGCACAGGCCTCGGACTCGCTCCCGGCCGAATCGGACGTGTCTACGGTATCTTCAAGGCATATTGCACCCGTGTCGGCAGCGGTCCTTTCCCCACCGAGCTTTTCGATGAGACAGGAGCTGAAATCCGTCGCATAGGCCACGAATACGGAGCTGTGACAGGCCGCGAGCGCCGTTGCGGCTGGCTCGACCTCGTAGCCCTGAAATATGCCGTGATGATCAACGGCGTGACACATCTCATCATGATGAAGAGCGACGTTCTCGATACTTTCGCGAATATCAAAGTCTGCACCGCATATCGTCTTCCCGACGGTACTGTGACGACCGACTTCCCCTACAGCATCGGTGACGAAGCCGAAGGTGCCGGTACTATGGAACCTATCTACGAGACACTGCCGGGATGGATGACCGACCTCTCTGCCTGCAAGCGCGAGAGCGAGCTCCCGAAGGCCTTCCGCGACTACGTTGACTTCCTCGAAACCCAGCTGGGTGTGCCCGTGGCTGTCATCTCTGTCGGTCCCGACCGCGAGGAAACCATCATCCGCAATCTCTGATCAAACACAACCTAACCTTTAAAGACACATACCATGGCCAAAGTCAAACCCTTCAAAGGCATCCGTCCGCCAAAAGAAATGGTGACGGAGGTTGCCTCGCGTCCCTACGACGTACTCAACAGCGAAGAAGCCCGTGCAGAGGCAGAGGGAAACCCCAAGTCGCTCTACCATATCATCAAGCCGGAGATCGACTTCGCTCCCGGTACTGACGAACATTCTCAGCAAGTCTATGATAAGGCTGTCGAGAACTTCGCCGCCTTCCGCCGAAACGGATGGCTCGTACAGGACGATAAAGAGCATTACTACATCTACGCCCAGACCATGGACGGCCGTACTCAGTACGGAATTGTCGTGGCTGCCAACGTTGACGACTATATGGAAGGTCGCATCAAGAAGCACGAGCTTACCCGTCGCGACAAGGAAGAGGACCGCATGAAGCACGTCCGCATCCAGAATGCCAACATCGAGCCGGTTTTCTTCGCCTTCCCCGACAATAAGGCTCTTGAAGAGGTGATACGCACAGTCGTTGCCGGCAAACCCGAATACGACTTTGTAGCTCCCGACGGCTTCGGCCATCATTTCTGGGTTGTCGAAGACCCCGCCCTTATCACAAAGATAACCGAGGAATTCGCAAAGATACCCTATCTCTATATCGCCGACGGTCATCATCGTTCGGCAGCAGCTGCCCTTGTCGGCAATGAGAAGGCTCGACTGAATCCCAATCATCGCGGCGACGAGGAGTACAACTACTTCCTTGCTGTGGCTTTCCCGGCATCCCACCTCAAGATTATCGACTACAACCGTGTGGTCCGTGACCTCAACGGTCTCTCTCCGGCCGAGTTCCTCGAACGTCTCGAAGAAAAGTTCGTGGTTATCGATAAGGGCGAGGAAATCTATCATCCCGAAGCTCTCCATAACTTCTCGCTCTATCTGGCAGGTCACTGGTACTCGCTGACAGCACGCCCGGGCACCTACAACGACGAGGATCCAATAGGAGTACTCGATGTCACCATCTCTTCCGACCTTATCCTGCGCGATATCATCGGCATCACCGATCTCCGCAGCGACAAGCGCATCGACTTCGTTGGCGGCATCCGTGGCCTTGGCGAACTCAAACGTCGAGTAGACAGCGGCGAGATGGCTTTCGCACTTGCGCTGTATCCCGTCAGCATGGAACAGCTCATGAAGATTGCCGATACCGGCAACATCATGCCTCCCAAGACAACTTGGTTCGAGCCCAAACTCCGCTCCGGTCTGGTCATCCACTCCTTGGAAGACTAAGATTATAAACAAAAAATTATGCGTCACCAAACTTCCTCCCCGGGGAGTTTGGTGATTTGTTGATAAAACATGGATAAGAAGACAAGTAACCGAATAGATATGCTTCACGGTCCGCTTGGATCGCGAATGATACTTTTTGCCTTGCCGCTTATAGCCAGCGGTATCCTCCAGCAATCGTTCAATTCCGTGGATGTTGCTGTGGTAGGCCGTTTCGCAGGCAGCCATGCCTTGGCGGCTGTAGGCAGCAACGGTCCGGTTATCAGTCTTATCATCAATATGTTTGTCGGCATTGCCGTCGGTGTCAACGTCGTTGTTGCCGGGTATGTGGGTAGCCGCAACAGTCGCGGTGTCCGCGCTGCTGTCGAGGCGACAGCCGTACTGGCGCTGTACGGAGGCTTGCTCCTGTCTGTTATAGGTCTTACCATATCGCGTCCTATCCTCGAATTACTCGGTACGCCTCCCGAGGCACTCGAGCAGGCGGTCCTTTATCTGCGTATATATTCTCTCGGGATGCCCTTCATGGTGTTCTACAACTTCGGAGCCGCCATCCTGCGTAGTGTCGGCGATACCAAGCGGCCATTCTATAGTCTTGTCGCGGCCGGGATTGTCAATGTGGCCCTCAATTTTATCCTTGTATTAGGTTTCGGCATGGGAGTAGAAGGTGTCGCTTGGGGTACGGTTATATCTAATGTGGTCAATGCTGCCATCATCATCGCTATCCTTGTCCGGGAGCATGGTGATATTCGTCTTGACCTCCGGCGTGTAGGGTGGTTACACCCATGTTTTGCCCAGATACGCAAGATTGCGTCCATAGGCGTGCCGGCTGGCATCCAGGGGACGGTCTTCGCCTTTTCCAATGTCTTCATTCTGTCGGCTATAAATACCTTCGGCTCTGCCGGTACGGCAGGATCTGCCACGGCTATTAATTATGAGGTGTACTGTTATTTCGTGATGAGCTCATTCGCGCAGACAGCGGTCGCTTTCACGAGCCAGAACTATGGGGCAGGGCAGTACGGACGGTGCAGAGACATATTCCGGCTCAGCTTCTGGATGGCATTCCTGTCGAGCCTGGTGCTCAACGTCGCCCTGTTCATCTATCGTATACCTGCGGTATCTGTTTTCACGAACGATCCTGAGGTGATACGTTTTGCCGCCGACCGAATGGCGGCCGTGCTTCTTTTCCAGTTCATAGCAGCTTTCTACGAGGTCGCAGGGGCATCCATGCGAGGACTCGGACATTCCATGGCTCCAGCCTTGATTACAATCTTCGGAACCTGTGTTCTTCGTCTCTTGTGGGTCTGGCTCTTCCCGACTGACGACGGCGAGTTCTACCATCTTCTGCTCGTCTACCCCGTATCGTGGCTGTTGACGGATGTCATGATGGCAGTTGCCTATATCCGAATACGCCGCAAGGCCCTCCCCTCCAAAACCACATCACGAGCCTGACGGATTCCGTAAGGAACTGTAAAAGAAAATCAAAACTTAAAAATATTTTGCGGTGAAAGAAAAAAGTCGTACCTTTGCGGCACCGATTATGTCCAACTAATTCAGCGACAGCTGCGCGGCAAGCTTTTGGCCAAGTGAGCCTCTACGCGGCGGTCAAATTATGTAACTATTAATCAAGAAGTTAACAAGTGGATACTCTTAGCTACCGCACCGAATTTCCCAACGCCCAGGAAGTAGAACACCAGTGGGTGGTCATCGATGCAACCGACCAGGTTCTCGGCCGACTCTGTGCTAAAGTCGCAAAATTGCTGCGAGGCAAATACAAACCGAGCTACTCGCCCAACATGGAATGTGGCGACAACGTAATCATCATCAATGCCGACAAAGTGATCCTCACAGGCAAGAAGATGACAGACCGCATCTATCTCAACTACACAGGCTACCCCGGCGGCCAGCGTGAACTTACACCCGAAGTGCTCATGAAGAAGTCCTTCAACAAGCACCTCAAACCCGGCATGCACCCCCTCTTCATCCGCGTGATGAAAGGCATGCTCCCCAAAAACCGCCTCGGACGCCGTCTCATAGAGAACATGCACGTCTACAACGGTCCTAACCATCCCCACGAGGCCCAGAACCCCACAGTCCTCGATATTAACACCCTGAAATAATCGCAAGCATGGAAACAGTAAATGCAGTAGGCCGTCGTAAAGCCGCCGTAGCCCGCGTTATCCTCAAAGAAGGCACCGGTGCTATCACTATCAACAAGCGCCCGCTCGAAGTGTACTTCCCCTCTTCGATTCTTCAGTACATCGTTAAGCAGCCCCTCACAACCCTCGACTGCGCGGAAAAATACGACATCCACGTCGTTCTCGACGGTGGTGGTTACAAAGGTCAGGCAGAAGCTCTCCGCCTCGCTATCGCACGTGCTCTCGTCAAGATCAACCCCGACGACAAGTCCGTCCTCCGCAAGCATGGCTTCATGACTCGCGACCCGCGTGCCGTAGAACGCAAAAAGCCCGGTCAGCCCAAGGCTCGCAAGCGCTTCCAGTTCTCCAAGCGTTAATCGCTTCCCTATACTCCCAGGCAGGATTCGTTCCTGCCACGGGATGAATCAGTGTTTAGTATCTAAACTGCGCCGATGGACCTGCGTTCCCTACCCCGCAGTTGCTTAAATTCAAAGAACGTAAACAAACAACAACAAAACAATGGCTACACCCACATTTGATCAGCTCCTCGAAGCAGGCTGCCACTTCGGCCACCTCAAGCGTAAATGGAACCCCGCAATGGCACCCTACATCTTCATGGAGCGCAACGGTATCCACATAATCGACCTCTATAAGACTGAAGCCAAGCTCGAAGAAGCTGCCAACGCTCTCCGTGCCATGGCCAAGAGCGGCAAGAAGGTTCTCTTCGTTGCCACAAAGAAGCAGGCTAAGCAGGTCATCGCCGACCTGGCCAGCTCTGTCGGCATGCCCTACGTTATCGAACGTTGGCCCGGCGGTATGCTCACCAACTTCCCGACCATCCGCAAGGCTGTCCGCAAGATGACTACCATCGACAAGATGAGCAAGGACGGTACATTCGACAACCTCTCCAAGCGCGAACGTCTCCAGATCACACGTCAGCGTGCCAAACTCGAGAAGACCCTCGGCTCTATCGCCGACCTCAACCGTCTTCCCTCGGCACTCTTCGTTGTCGACGTTCTCAAAGAACGCATCGCCGTTGCCGAAGCAAACCGCCTCGGTATCCCCGTATTCGCCATGGTAGATACCAACTCCGATCCTTCCACCGTCGACTACGTAATCCCCGCTAACGACGATGCTTCCAAGAGCATCGAACTCATCGCCGGTACCCTCGTGGCAGCTATGGCAGAAGGTCTCGAAGAACGCAAGGCTGAAAAGCTCGACAACGAAGCAGCAGAAGCCGAAGCAGCTCCCGCAGCTCCCCGTCGCGAACGTCGCCGCGTACGCAAAGCCGAACCCGAAGCAGAAGCTCCCAAGGCTGAAGAAGCAGCCGAAGCACCTGCTGAAGACTAATTTTTTCATTCACGATTTAACACATACACAGATATGGCAGTTACAATGGCAGAAATCACCAAGCTGCGCCACCTCACCAGTGCCGGCCTGATGGACTGCAAGAAAGCCCTCGCCGAAACTAACGGCGACATCGAAGCCGCTGTAGAGATCCTTCGCAAGAAGGGCCAGGCTATCGCAGCAAAGCGCGAAGACCGTCAGGCTTCCGAAGGCTGCGTCCTCGCCAAAAACGAAGGCAGCTTCGCCGCTATCGTGGCCCTCTGCTGCGAGACCGACTTCGTTGCCAAGAACGAAGGCTTCGTAGCTCTCACCAAGAAGCTCCTCGATGCTGCTGTGGCTAACAAAGTCAAGAGCCTCGACGAACTCAAGAACCTCACCATCGACGGCCGCGCCGTTGCCGATCTCATCACCGACGAGACAGCCAAGACAGGTGAGAAGGTAGAGCTCTCACAGTACGAATACGTAGAAGCTCCCTCGACAACTTCCTACAACCACCTCGGCAACCACCTCTCGACAATCGCAGGCTTCAACCTCGAAAACGTCGACTACCAGGTAGGCCGCGACGTGGCTATGCAGATCGCATCCATGAACCCCGTCGCTGTCAACCGTGAAAGTGTTCCCGAAGAAATCAAGAACACCGAGTACAACGTCGCAGTCGAGAAGACCAAGGAAGAACAGGTCAAGAAAGCTGTCGAAGCAGCTCTCAAGAAAGCCGGTATCAACCCCAACCTCGTCGATAGCGAAGACCACATCTCTTCCAATATCGCCAAGGGATGGCTCACCGAAGACGAAGCCGCCAAGGCTCGCACCATCAAGGAAGAGACAGCTGCCGCTAAGGCCGCCAACCTCCCTGCACAGATGATCGAGAACATCGCCAACGGACGTCTCAACAAGTTCTTCAAGGAATCCTGCCTTATGGAACAGGAATTCGTAAAGGACGGCGAGCTCACCATCGGCCAGTACCTCGAGAAGAGCGCAAAAGGTCTCGTCGTTGTGACCTTCAAGCGTGTCAACCTCAACCAGGATTAATCCACAGACATAGCGAACCGGGATTCCTCGTGAGTCCCGGTCCCATAAAGGTCCGGTAGCTCAGCTGGATAGAGCATCTGCCTTCTAAGCAGACGGTCATGCGTTCGAGTCGCATCCGGATCACCATTGATAACCAAGCACTTACGAAGTGATTCGTAAGTGCTTTTCTTTTACTTTGAACACAAATCCGAACACAACTCCGCGCCAACTCATTTCAATCGCCAATGGCAGCCACCTGTGTTCATACCAGTGTGTTCAAATGCTGTGTTCAAACCATAGCTGAGGAAAAGAATATAATAAGGGTGAATGCTTCTTCTTTTGCCTAGTCCAATATAATATATAGATTTAGGTTTAGTCGGGCATATATAAAGCCCGAACCAAACCAAACAGAGAATCAGGATTGCCATAAGATAATAGTAGCTAAAGAAAAGAAGCATTGTCTATGTGATTATATTGGAGCAATGCGCTTCTTTGCCACTGAAAATCAGATATAATTGATTAACTTTGCAGTTGAGATGACAAAAAGAAGAACAGTTTGCGCTCATTAGGTATTTATTTAGCGATATAGGCCAATAATATGGATAATAATTACTTTATTAACTTGATTATAGCAGCATTGCAGCATAATGACCGTAAAATAGCACTTGAAACGATAAAAGAAGCTATTGATAACAATGGTATGTCCAAAGACTATAATGATATTATCAAGTCATACATAGAATTAGGCTTTGAATTTTTTGAAGAGCAAGATACCAATAAGGCTAAAATGGAATGTATGAATCTATATCGTTTGATGGATAAATTTCGCGGCAATAGATAGTCATAACTGTAATGTGTATATGAGCATACAATTTTCGTCTGAAGATATACTTAATTATCTTTCTACCAATCCGGTTGCCCAGAGTGACCACAAGCCAAACTTCTTACTTAAATTCTATTCTCCTAAAAATTATAATTTTGAATCTGTCAGAGACGAAAAGATCTTCCTATCGAACCCGATTGATTTCAATGATCCATATGATTGCCGACTAACCTTCAATCATGATGCATTAATAAAAAGAAAGCTAATCGATTGGATTTGTAGTTCATGTAAAAATTTAGAGCGAAATAAACTTCGAGAGGGTGCATTTGATTGGACTGATTTAGATTTAATATATCATACACGCGACACTTCGCCAATCCATCATAGAGATGACTATACCGATACTATAGAAGATGCTTTGTCTTCAATTCTACTAAATAAGGATTCGCAATTCAGCAAAACAGTTAAAAATCAAATTCGTCAGATACTAATACTGTGTAATGGGATTCTCAGAGAATTTGATGAATACGTAAATATAGGTGTAAGTTGCTTTTGTAATTGTGAGAATAATTACAATATTGACCAAACTAATTTGATGTGGTCTCATTATGCAATGAATCATAAAGGTTTCTGCGTTATGTATTGTTTTGATGAAAATGTCGTAGATAAAGCTATAGATTATAAGTTATTTCGAACATTTCAGCCGGTTAAATATACAAAACACAGAGTGTTCATACCTAAAATGGTATTATTACGACATTTAAGAGGACAGTCATCTGAGCAAGACAGACAGACTGTTATTGATAAGGTAAGTAAATCATTGTTGACGAAATCAACCGTCTGGAAGTACGAAGGAGAGTGGCGGTTGATTTGTAACAAGGTAAACGAAACGATATCTTTCCCTTATGCTGCCGCAATTTTTATTGGTTGTAGAGCACAAAAGAACGTTAGAAAAAAGCTTAATGAAATAGCCGAAGATTTAAAGATACCAATATTTCAAACAGAATTGGATAGTAGGTTCTATAGATTGAATAATTTCGATACTGAACAGGTATATCGCGATTTATTATACAGATAGCACTCAGAACCTACAGAGGTTCATTGGTAGCTATAAATATGTCTTTCATGGAATTGCCTTAATTGATTTGGTCACGGCGGTTGTATTCTTCTTCGGTGATGGTGGTTTCGGGGTCTATAACAAGTATATCTTCATAGCTAAGGCCATACATCCTATAAATATTTTTGTCAATTTCTGTTCGATGCTCGATAGACAATGGATTCGCTAACAGTTGTTTTACCAGAGACTCAACACGTTCAATAATCTCCGATTTATGTGGAGGTAAGGGCAACTGTTCGTAAAGATAAGTTTGAATTTCAGGAAAGGCTTCCTCTTTTTTAGTAGAGAAACGTTTCTTGTAATAGAAATCAACGGCTTTTGAGTTTAACCAACCAACGACGAACAGACGTGAATAGCTACTATTTGGTTTTATAAAAATGCCATAGATATTTTTATTAAAAGCATAAATAGTATCTTCTGTTGGAATGGTTGCAGTCAAGCAAGAGTCAACACGACGTACATAAATAAGGGGTAAATTAAAGAAGTCAGCTAACCTCTTATATTCCTTATGATTATCTGGCAAGTAAGTGTGCTGCCAGTCTATAGAGTATTTGGACGTGTCCATGCCAATTAATGCCGGAACTCCTGCTTGCTGTTCTCTTAGATATTTTTTACCTACTTCAGCGCCTCGTTTTGATTTAGAAATATCTCGAAGAAGCGGATTATTAGATTTAATCTTGTCCAAAAGAACAATTAAATCTTCATCCAGCCCGATTATCATTTCGCTGTACTCATTGGATTTGCTGTACAAGAAAGATAATTTAGGCAGTATATCAAACACCTTAGAATCAGCATCGTATTTAAAAGTAGGAACACTTTTAGAACGAGGTTGTTCCAGTGTAAAAATCGTTATGACATTCTCTGTCACTGCATCAAAAGGATTGCATAAAGCAAGGGATACTAAGTTAACTTTATCCATAAAGAAATGACGCATTTCTTTATCATCCTTATTCAATAGATAGAATTTAGGAGTGATATAGCATACTACGCCCTTGTCCTTTGCAAAATGTTCCTTGACTTTGCAGGTTCTTTCAAAGAACATTTTATATAAATCTGTATTCCAGGTGTATATTGGCCAATCATTCTTCTTAGTAACGACATAGGGAGGATTAGCTATGACAATGTCAAAGCCATCATTAATGCCAAACATCCATTCCATATCAAAGAAAGGAGAGGATGAGTTTTGGTTAAACATATCCCAAGAAGCCAACATAGAAGAAGAACTTTCACCAATAGTACCAAGCTCTTTCAATGTTGACGCGTATTTGGTTCTAATTTCCTTTATGTGCTCTTTGATTTTTCTTTTTTCAGCATTTCGACGAGCCATAAAAATTTTATGGTTCGCTTCGGAGAGTTTTGTTTTTATAGTTTCTAATATTTCACTTGACGAAAATAAGTTTTCGTTTTTCTCAAGCGGAACTAAAGTATTTGCTGAAACGAATTTTGCCTCAAGGTTGGGTAATGGACGAATCCCAAAATTCTCTGTCGCAATGTTTGTAGGATTTTGTTCAGCGACAAGGGAGATGAAGAAACGCAGTTTGCTGATCTGAGTGGCGATAGGTTGAATATCAACACCATAGATGCAATTTTCAATTAGGTAAAGTTTACGGGCATAGTCCGGGTCATTGACATTGCGGTTGAAGGACTGCTCGATGTCGGCACGTAAACGGGTGCGTTCTTCTTCATCTTCTATCTGATATGCTTCCTTATCTTTCTTCAAGGAAATATCAAGGATAAACTCGCGCCACATCTCGTTTGTGGGGTCGAGTTTACGGAGAGCATGAACCATCTGTTGAAGTATACCCATTGGGAAGGCGCCGGAACCACAAGCAGGGTCAAGAACCTTGCAATTATATAAAGCAGACATGATTGCTTTCCTGTCAGCCTCCGGCACATCAAAATTATCAACGGAATAATCGAACAGATTACGGAAAACCGACTCGTCGAGCGCAGGACAAGTGCGCTTTAAATGGGCGATGAGGCTTTCATCTACCATATATTTGACGATGTCGCGAGGCGTATAGAAAGAACCTGTTTGTTTGCGAGCGGTGGTATTGGTTTCGGGGTTATATGAAGCCAACAAGTTCTCGAATACTTTACCGAGAAGTTCAGGGTCGAGTGATACTTCCTGATCGAGCGGAGTATTTTCCTCAACAGTAAAGTTGTAATGGTTAAGAATGTTGATTAGGCTGTGAACATGGACGTGGTTTTTCTTTTTGTCATCATACCATGTCGACAAGTCAACATCTTGTCCGACTTCTTCACCGAAGAAGAAATAGTCGGGGAAAGATAGTTGTTCCAGTGATGCTTTTCGTTCAGAAAAACCATCATAATACATACCATTGTCCTTATCGTCAAGGCACTCAAACAACCCGCCATTAAGGAACGGCACTTGGGAGTTTGCCAATTCGAGCAGACGGTCGGCGCCCCCATCTTTAAACTCCGAGCGATAGCGAAGTAGGTTATTGATATTGTAATCGGTGCTTACGCCCTTATAGCGACGGTCGGTGACAAATCTGCGGTTTTCATCGTTGCCTGATTCTTCGTCCTTGATTGGACGATTGAGCATGGCAAAGAAAAGATTTTGCAGAATAAGACGATAGTATTTGCTCTGCTTCGGGTCGTAGAACAGCGAATCCGTCGAGTGTGGGTCGAAGTTTTCGATAAACTTTTCAGCAATGGCTTTTTCCTCAAAGAACTCACCGGGGATAAGTTTCTTCTGTTTGAGGAACCAAACGAATATCAGTCGAGTAATCAGGCGTATTACAGCTTCATGATTATATTTCGCATCGTCCTCGGTAGTGGATAGGTCATTAGGGAATTTGACCTCGCCGCTACTGATAACCCAAGCATACCATTCGGAAAGTTCGGTATAGAACTTCCGGGTGAGCAGTTCAGACGAGAAAACATCGAGCCAGTGCTTATAAAGCTCATCAAACGTCGGATATGCTTTGTCTCCGAGGGTTTCGAGGATGTCGATGTGTCCTCGGTGAGGATGGGCGCAATTTATATCGCGGAGGATAGATACTTTACCAAGCTTTTCACCCTCACGCCAGTTCTGTCGATATTCAGAACGCTCGCAGGTGGCGAGAGTTAGTTTATCGCCGTTTTTAACGAAAACCACAACCGGGAGTTGAGGCGCCATGCGGTTAAATCCACGTGTGAGTGTTGCGAGTTCCCCGCGTGTAAGAGAAATGCCGGGTTTGATGTCAACAGCAAACACAAGCATAGTCTGATATTTGCCGTCAAGCGGTTTTTGAATATCAAAATCGGATTGACGTCCTTCAAGACTATCTTCATCAATAGCGCCAATAAGATAAGTATTATTTAACTTATCGACCACCTGCAGCAATGCCTGTGGCATTGGGGAAGAAGTTGTATCGGAATATAGTTCAGCAAACGAAAGCGGAGTCTTGCTTTGAGCGGTGAACTTAATATGAAGATGCGAAAGCATGGCCTCAGTTGCATCGAACAGGGGCTCAGTAATGAATTTATGAAGAACGCTTTTCATCGGTTCATTCGTTTATAGTGACATACTCCCAAACGACGAGGTCGAAATTTTCGAGCTTGAACTTGTCTTCAAGCAGAGTACCATCGTTGGCAGCAGGTTTTTTGGTGAGTTTATTGGATTTAAGGAGTGCGACGGCAGATGACTGTGCCCTTTGGGGAATCTGGGTATTCATCCAGTCTTGCATGATTTCTGATAATCGTGTGAGACGGGATGCGTCGCCGGTCTCTATCCATTGGGGTACACAACGCTCGGCTATTTTATTCTGACGGAGAAATTCGAGAATTTCTGCGCGGTTAAGCTCGCGGTAAATCGCCGGTATGGATTTATCGACAGGCTGACACATAAGATAGATTTCGCGATAAGGTTTGGTAGAGCCTTCCTCGCGGTGAGGATAGCCCACTACGCCAATGAGCGATTCGCCCATAGTGTCAAAAAGATTCCCGTCAAAGGCGAAGCCGGAGAATATGCCGTTAGGCATACGGCGGAAAACTTCTTTGTTCTTCTCGAAGTAATCTATCAAGTCCTGACGATAGACCTCAAAAGAGAAGTCTTTCAGCGACAGAGTGCGCGGACTCTCAATGTCGCTGATCGAGTTGTTTTGCAATTCCTGAAGTAACCGGTCGGCGTTGCGGTCCTGGAGAGGATTGTCCTCGACCATTTTCACAAATTCGTCGTTCAGCTCCTGAGTCTCGGAACCGACGAGAGTCATAGCCGCCATGCGGTTTTGAACGCGTGATTCGAGATGCAGATATTCCTCGAAACTTTTAGCGGGCCAAAAGTTGACGCAGCGGATTAACTCGTTGGGTGAGCCGATACGGTCGATACGACCGAAACGCTGAATCAGGCGCACCGGGTTCCAGTGGATATCGTAGTTAATCTGCATATCTGCGTCCTGAAGGTTTTGACCTTCCGAGAGGCAGTCGGTGGCTATAAGAATGTCGATCGGGTCATTGAGTAGTTTGGCGTACTTTGGCTCGTATTTGAGAATGAGTGAATGCCAAACATCGTAAGGAACGTCCCAGCGTTGCTTGTCATCGTTATAGTATTCCTCACGGCTAAGGCCTGCCTTTTCGTAAAGGTCGCGCCAGTCAAGTTCCTTGTAGAGTTTGCTGAACGGAGCGAAGCGCTGTAAGAGCGAGAAATAACCGTCGGGAGTTTGAGAGCCGGTGGAATACGAATTTGAGCCGCTTGCCGACGCGATATTAGTAAAGCCACGCTTTACAAGTTCGTCGAAGATGAACTTGGCGGTGTCGGCATATACTGTGAATATTACGACTTTCCTGTTAGGTTGAAGTTGCTTCTCGCGGAGAATACGTTCAAGTTCATCAAGCTTTACGTCGCGCTCGATGCCGGACTCGTATTTACGTTGGAAGTCAATAAGTCCGAGATATAGGGCATTAAGTTTCTTAATGTCGGATTCGAGAGCGCGTTGGAAGCCTCCGATGTTTTTCATCTCGGAAAGCTTGATAGTTCCCTTTCGCAAAGCGAAGAACTCGTCATCGTCGATGTCGCCATCTTCTTCGTCGCCGTCGAAAAGAGAAGGCGTTAATGGGTCAACGTTAAGACCGGCGCGGAACTTCTTCACTTTTTCAAGCGTCGCTTCGTGAACGTCGAGCACTTTTTTAACGGTACTTAAAAGAGAGAACCACGAAGATTCAAGACGCTTCATAAACAGTATGCCCATCATCTTCACAAGGAAACGCTCGCGGTTTACTTCGTCGTTCCATGCTTCGGCGGCGGCAGCCTTTTCAGACTTCTTGCGAGTTGCCTCCATAAATAGACTCGGCTGATACGCGGCAAGAAACAAGTCTTCAAAAGCGGCATATATTTCCTCGGTAGATTTGAGATTGCCGAAGTGGTCTACACCTTGGTAAACATTGAGCGGTTTTTCCTTTTCAGGGAAACCGAGGTTTTCACCGAGGGTATTTTCAATCAGTTTACGAGTACGAGCAACGATAAGTTTGTCTGTAAGATTGAAAAACTTGGGTGGAAGGGTTTTAATGAAGCCGCCAATGGTTCGTGCCGGATTGTCACACCACTGTGTATATTTTCGCTGTGCGTCGGCGAATAAGTTGCGCAGCGACTCAACGCCGAAGTCATCGGTGTTGAAAGCGGTATCGACGCCACGACCAATGAGGTTGAACTGTCCTTTGACATCGTTAAGGCCGGTGTTTATGGGGGTAGCCGACAACATCAGGATTCTCACGTCGCGATGTTCCTGTCCGGGTTGGTTCTGCACAAGCGAAGCGAGCAAATCCTGATACCGCGACGATTTTTCATTGCGAAGATTATGGCTTTCATCAATGACAATCAACACTTTCTTTTGGCGTTGAAGCCAAGAAAGTCGAGCATCATCATAACGATATTCCAGACGCTCGTTTTGGAAATCGGTATGGAATCGAACTATATAGTCGAACTCGTCGCTTTCAAAGCGCGAGCCATTGCGACGCCGGTATTGTTTCCAGTTCTGTTCAAGTTTTTTAGGGCACAGGAGAACAGTAGTAAAACCCTGTGTCTGAAAATATTTTATGACGGCGAGAGCCGAGAAAGTCTTACCGAGACCGACTGCATCAGCAAGAATTGCGCCGTTGTATTTACGGAGCATTTTAATAAGGGATATGACACCTTTCTGTTGATAATTGAAAAGCGTTTTCCAAATGGTACTCGTTTGTAGAAGTGACATATCCTGCCGATGCTCGATAGATGCATCGAGGTCGAGGTCGGCATTGAAAAGCTCAAAAAGAATCTTATAATAGATTTCTTCCGGAGTATATTTACGGAAGAAATCGTCAATCTGACGGATGAAATATTCTTTGACAGAAATGCGTTCGCCCTTTGGTTTCTCACGATTAACCGGCAAAGTATCAGATGCTATGCTCCAAATTTCATCGAACCAATTTGTTAGTTCGCGATAGTCTGCATCCGACCTGTCGGCGGTTTTACCCATCGTAAGCTCAACATTAGACGAAGGACGCAGTCCAAGACCTGAGTCAGTAAGGTTGCTGCTGCCGGATAGAAAGAAACCTTTACGCCTCATGTCGTTTGGCTCGTAAAGATATACTTTGGCATGACAGAAAGCATTGGTTATGGCTTTACATTTGACAGTATCACGGAGCAAGAAAGCCTTTGCGTCTTTGACGTATTGTTCGAGTTCAAATGTAGTGCCGATACCTTCGTCCCCACGGAGAAGGTCTATAATATGCTTTTCGTCATTTTCATCTTTAAGCAACTCCGAAGATAGAAGTCGGTATTCCACTTCTTCGGGAATCTCATGGTAGAACTTACTTAATGCACGGAGAGTGAAATAACCAGTTACGATGTCAAAGCTACCCTGCTGGTGAGGGATAGCGGCATAGGTCTTAATAAAGTCCCAGACAGTGACTATATTAAGACCATCATCATATCTATCTTTTTTGTTGTCAATTAGCATTGCAGAGCCTAAGGCAAAATGGCCATTGACTCCACATGGCTATTAGATTGGTAGGATAAAAGAAAAGCGGGAGCCTATCACCATGCTCATTCCGCCTTCAGGGTCGTAGGAAATACCATTGCAACAGAATGAGCAATGGTAGAAGGACCCCGCGAAGTATGTATATGCGTAATCCCATACTTGCAATATCTCTACTACAGGCAGGATGTACATAAACGTACCCATGGGGCATCTACTATTGCTTTAATCTTGGTTGCAAATTCAAAATTTCCTACGTTTTGAAGGCCAAGAAGAAAGCGCGGTAAACGCCTTTCGTATGTAAAACGAACCACCCAATGCCCGGTGTTGACCCTCCTTTGAGGCACCACGTATCGCAGGGTTCTTATCGCAAAATTAGTAAAAAATGATGATTTGGCAATTGGTTGACGCTGAAAATGCTATAGGTGTAATACTATTCGCCGGTTCATTTTTTTAGAGCTTAGAGCAAAAAGCGTATCTTTGCTGGAGATTCTATGTTGGAACTTATTAAAATGATGATGACTGATGAAAATGACAGGTCTTAAGATATTGTGCTGCGGAGTCGTGGCTGTTGCAGGAGCTTTCTGCGCGATGGATGCCAGGGAGCTGGTGGTGATGAGCTATAATGTCAAGAGCGGAGCCGGAATGGACGGCCGGCGCGACTTTGTCCGTACCGCCGAGGTCATAGCCGGGCAGAATCCCGACGTGGTAGCCGTGCAGGAACTCGACAGCATGACAGCTCGCAGCAATCATAAATATGTACTTGGCGAACTGGCCTCACGCACGGGCCTGAAGCCCTTTTATGCTCCGGCGATAGACTACGACGGTGGCAAATATGGGATCGGAATACTGGCAAAGGACGAGCCGTTGGCTGTGCGGCGTTACGCCCTCCCCGGCAGCGAGGAGGCGCGGGCACTGATAGTCGCTGAGTTCGAGGATTTTGCCTTTGCCTGCACTCATCTTTCGCTGACTGAGGCCGACCGTGTCAAATCCGCCGAGATTATCCGCACCATAGCCGGGTCGTACGATAAGCCATTCTTCGTCGCCGGTGATTTCAACGCCCTGCCCTCGTCGGAGGTGATAGGTACGATGGCGAAGGACTTCAAAATACTGACCGACACGACGCAGCTTACTTTCCCTGCCGACGTACCAAACAGAACCCTGGACTACATCATGGTCGATGTGCCCAGGGTCGATAATGTTGAGGTACTGACAGACACAGTGATCGATAACCCGATTGCGTCGGATCATCGTCCCGTCCTTGTCAAGGTACGTTTTTGAGTCTTAGATAGGAGTACCCGAAACGTTCGAAAGCTGCACGGTCGAGTGCTTCGCGGTCTGCCGGGTTGGCGATGGAAATCATGAGCTTGGCGCGCTCCGGAAGACTTTTGCCACGGAGGTTGACGGCACCGTGCTCCGTAACGATGTAGTGCGACTGGAAACGGGTTGTCGCAACGCCGGCACCGGGAGTCAGCACTGGCTTGATTTTGCCCATACCCTTGTTGGTGGTCGATGTCATGGCAAGCACGCTGATACCGCCTTCGCTGCGCGAGGCACCGTAGACGAAATCGTGCTGGCCGCCTATGCCCGAGAAAATGCGTGTGCCGATAGATTCTGCGCATATCTGACCCGTCAGGTCTATTTCAAGGCATGAGTTGATGGCTGCGACACGCGGATTCTGCGACAGGATGAAGGGGTCGTTGGTCCATGCCACATCCTTGAATATCATCTCCTTGTTGTAGTCCATCAGCTCGTAGAGATGCTTGGAGCCTAGGGCGAGACATGCTACGGACACACCCGGCATCACCTTTTTCAGTGAATTATCGATGACACCGCTTTCGATGAGGGGCATCACGCCGTCGGTCATCGCCTCGGTATGCAGGCCGAGGTGCTTGTGGCCCGAAAGAGCGTGAATCACTGCATTCGGAATACCTCCCACGCCTATCTGTAGAGTGGCACCGTCGGGGATAAGAGCGGCCACGGCATTACCGATGGCCACTTCGCTCGGATTAGGCTCCGGTGTCGGAACCTCGACGAGAGGATCGTCGACTTCGACGGCGGCATCTATCCTGGAGACGTGGATCACGGGGTCGCCGAAGCTGAAAGGCATGTTGGGGTTTATCTGGGCGATGACTGTCCGGGCACATTCTGTCGCAGAGGTCGCGAGGTCGGCTGATACGCCGTAGCTGACATATCCATCCTCGTTAGGCAGCGAGCAGTTGAGCAGCACGACATCGACGGGCCATGTGCCGTCGCGGAACAATGCCGGCACTTCCGAGAGGAAGCGCGGCGTGGTCGCTCCGTAGCCTTCCCCTATCCAGCGCCGTACGTTGTTCGACACGAAGCACGTGTCGACAAGGAACGAATCCTTGTATTCCGGGCGGCAGTAGGGGGCTTCACGGCGCGATACAGAGAAGCCGGAGTAGAGTACCACTCCGCGCAGCTCGTCGCCACGGCGTGTCATGGCATCGACGAGGGTTTCCGGGATCGAAGTGCTGCCTTGTATGAAAACGTGGTCTCCGCTTTTGATGAGCTTGGCGGCTTCGTCGGCAGTCATCAGGTGAGGTATCTTGTGCATAAGTCTCGAGAGTCAGGCGTTGGTCTTGTGGTCGTGATGGAATGCTTCGAGGCGTTCGTTCAGGCGGCGGAAATCGGCATCGTCGGTCAGCATCGACACGCATACTCGCACGCCGGCCTGCTTGCTGCCGGTCGAGGGCAGGGAGATTGTCGCGATGCCGTAGCGCAGAAGTTCCTTCTGTAGCTCGTCGCTCTTCATGCCCGGATAGCCAGCCGTGAAGAAGAAACCGTCGGAAATCGGACGCTCGCCGTCGCGGTCGTAGACTATATGGAATCCGTTGTCGAGGAATGCCTTCTTGGCTTTGGCGGCGCGTTCGCCGTATGCCTTGCAGTCGTCGACGAAGTCGAGACGGCCTTCGACAGCAGCTTTCATCATCTCGGCAAGTGCGTATTGGGGCGAATGGGCCGTTCCCGACGATGCACAGTAGAGTACGCCGAAGACATAGGCATCCGCGAAGCGCGGCATTTCGTAGAACGTACGGAAGAATTCATACTCGCGGTCGGCCACCTGCGGTGTCATGCAGACAACAGCGATACGCTGTCCTGCATAGCTGAAAATCTTGGAGGCCGAGACAAGAAGGATGCAATTGTCGGTATATTTGGCAATCGTCGGGACGAAAGGTGCTTTGAAAGGCACACCGTAGCGGCAGCGGAAGTCCATGCCCATATAGGCGTGGTCTTCGAGGACGATGACGTCGTATTTGTCGGCAAGACGGCCTATAATCTCGTATTCCGTCTCGGTGAGGTTGACCCATGTCGGATTGTTGGGGTTACTGTAGAGTATGGCTGTGATATTTCCCTTAGAGAGAATCTCTTCAAGCGGTTTTTCAAGGGCTTCGCCACGGCAGCCGTATATGTCGAGCGATTCCTGTTTCAGCCCCAGAAGCTTTGCCTGGTTGTGTTGTGCCGGAAAGCCCGGATCGAGGAAGAGGACGGTGTCGCGGCCCGGCAGACGCTGGCTCAGCAGGAGGAACAGCGTGAATGAAGCCTGCATGGAGCCGACGGTGGGTACTATGCAGCGTGGCGGTATATCGATATCTATGAACGCTTTGACGAACTGGCTCGCAGCGTTTTTCAGCTCGGGTATACCGGAGATGTTGGGGTATTTGTTGGCTATCCCGCTGTCGAGGGCTTTCTTTTCGGCAGCTATGCCGATGGCCGACGGAGGGAGCCCCGGGTTGCCCATTTCGAGGTGCACGAATGGTTCTCCGAGAGCTTCTTCGACGCGCCCGGCCAGCGACACTATCTGGCGTATGGTAGCGGAATTGATATTGGCGATTTTCATATCGGCCATCAACGATTCCAGGGCTTGTTTGCTGACGGGTTTCATGACTTCAGCTGTTTGGTTGTATAATCGTAGCCTGCGTGGAATGCGGCGAGATTCATTTCTACAACTTTCTCTCCCTTCGGGGCGAAAATGCGGCGTATGCCGTCTTCGACAGTGCCGGCTCCAAGCCCTACCAGTGGCGTACAGGCACCGAGGAGCACCATGTTTGAGGCTCGCGGCACCGCTACTTCTTTGGCAACGGCATCCATGTCGAAAACAATGACATTTTTTCGCGCCGACAGCTCTTCGAGGAGCTTTTCAGCATCGGGATAATTAGTGATGTTGACGAAGGGAACGGAGTTGGTCACAATCCAGCCATCCTTGGCGATGAACGGAAGATAGCGTAGCGCCTCCATAGGTTCGAGCGACACTATAAGGTCGGCTCCGGCAAGTGGTATAAGGTCGGAGGTGATTGGTTCGGAGCTGAGGCGGAGGCACGACATGACGTCGCCGCCGCGCTGGCTCATACCGTGGACTTCGGCCTGCTTCAGGTAGAGGCCGTTCTCAAGAGCTGCGGCACCAAGGACTGTGGCTATCGACAGGATACCCTGACCGCCGACACCGGCAAGTATAATATCTGTTTTCATGCTTGTTTGGATTTGGCGTGGCGACGGGCTGTCTGGATACATTCGCGCCGCGATATGATTACTGAGAGACCTTTATGTTCGAATTCTTTCTTGAAGAGTTCCTTCATGTCGCCGACGGTACGTGGCAGAGCGTCGATGGTATGAAGGTGTTCGGGACTGACGCCCAGTCCGAGACAGATGTCTTCGAGTTTGCCTGTGCCCTGCGAGTCCTGGCCGCCGGTCATGCCGGTGGTAAGATTGTCGGAGATTATCACTGTTATAGGGCTGTCTTCGTTGACGGCATCGAGGAGCCCTGTCATGCCCGAGTGTGTGAAGGTGGAATCACCTATGATGGCTACTGACGGATGCTGCCCTGCATCTGCCGCGCCCTTTGCCATGGTGATGGATGCTCCCATGTCGACAACCGAGTCGATGGCGTTGAACGGAGCGAGCCATCCAAGGGTGTAGCAGCCTATGTCGCCGAATACCTTGGGCGATTCGTATTCTTCGAGGGCGGCGTTGAGGGCGGCATAGACATCTCTGTGGCTGCAACCCTGGCATAGGGCCGGCGGACGGGGAACCACTAACGGATGAGCAGCCTCGGGACGGCGTACTATCTTTTCTCCAAGTTCGGGAACAAGGGCAGCTATGCCGGTGGCTACGCTGTCGGGATTGAGCTCGCCCGTGCGCGGAAGAGTGCCGTCGAGCTTGCCGCTTACTTTGAGTCCGCAGTCGAGCATGCCGCGAAGAGCCTCCTCTATGACGGGCTGACCTTCTTCGACGACAAGCACGCGGTCGCAGCTGTCGGCGAGTCGGCGTACGAGGTCGCGGGGAACGGGGTACTGTGATATCTTAAGAATCGGGAAGGGGCAGCCATCGGCGAAGTTTTCGAGAACATAGTTGTAGGCAATTCCAGATGCAATGATGCCTATACGGCGGTCGGTGCCTTCCGAGATGCGGTTGAAGGGCGAGGTCGCAGCCAGTTCTTCCGCTTTGGCATAGTCAGCTATCAGGTCGACATAGCGACGGCGCGAATTTGCCGGCATGAGAACCCAGCGTCGTTTGTCGGTAGGGTAGGAGAGAGAGTTTTCGGCATCAGCTTCGCCTTTGACTTCGACAACGGCACGGGAATGCGAAAGACGAGTAACCATGCGCACCATAACCGGAAGACGCAGCTCTTCCGAGAGAGCGAAGCCGTAGGCTGCCATGTCGTAAGCTTCCTGCTGGTTCGAGGGTTCGAGGACGGGCACCATCGCGAAGGAGGCGTAGAAGCGTGAATCTTGCTCGTTCTGCGAAGAATGCATCGAGGGGTCGTCGGCAGCTATGACGAGCATGCCACCGTTGGTACCGGTCATGGCCGAGTTGACGAATGGGTCGGCCGCGACGTTAAGCCCTACATGTTTCATCGACACCATGGAACGCTTTCCGCAAAAGGACATGCCGAGAGCCTCTTCGAGCGCCGTTTTTTCGTTAGAGGACCAGTGCGAGTGTACCTTCCTGTCTTTGGCGACGGGATCGGACTGCACATATTCAAGAATTTCGGTCGAAGGAGTGCCGGGATATGCGTATGCGCCGGACAGCCCGCTTTCTATTGCCCCGAGGGCAAGCGCCTCGTCTCCGAGGAGCAGTTTTCTGGTTTTCATAGGCATAGGTTTAATGCTTCCGCAAATATAATAAAAGATTGTTATTATTCATAGTGTAGCTGTGAAAAAATCATCCCACAGTGAACGTAGTCACTCTTTGATGTGTTATTAATTCAAAAGAATAAATAACAACATTCAACATAAACGTTTTAACTCCTTGGTTATGAAAACTCTTAATGTCAATTACTTCGGCCAAACCCGCTGGTGGTGGGTTATTCTCGTAGTCGGTATCTTGCTGGTTATCGGTGGTTTTGCCTACTGGTTCTGGCCAGAAGCCGGTTATGCAGTCGCTTCCCAGATTTTCGGTTGGATACTTATTCTTGCCGGTATCGTCCAGCTGTGCGTTGCTGCCGGTCCCGACCGCGGCAAAGGATGGGGATGGTGGATTGCCGGGGGCATCATCGATATGTTTATCGGTTTCATGCTTGTCCGCAGCGTCCTTCTGTCTGAAATGGTATTCCCCTATTTCCTCGCTATCATATTCCTTTTCTGGGGTATAGAGGCGTTGGTCGGTGCATGCTTCCGCCGCCGTGTCAAATATTGGTGGCTCGACATCATCAACGGTATCCTTCTGAGCATCATTGGTTTTTTCTTTCTTGAAGCTGGCTGGGTGAGCGATATGATGATGGTTTCGTTCTTGACCTCTATCGCTTTCATCTACTGGGGCTTCACTATCGCTATCGGCGCATACGAGCTCAAGCCTGCGGGTAAGAAATGATAAATGCAGCGAATATTTCGCTGGCGCAGGCATCCTGCCTGTGATTCACGGATAATACAGCGAGCTGTCGGGAGGGTATTCCTGCTTTCCCGGCAGCTCCGTTGCAAATACCGGGAATTTATATAAAAATGATTAAAATAAGAGTCCGGGAAGGCAGTATCTTTGGGTTTTATGGCTGTATAACGTAACTTTGCCAGGGGCATACTAAACCAATACGCCGTTTTTCAGTCTAATAAACAAAACTACTTAATAAAATAAGGAAATGAAAAAGATCTCCAGCATACTCTCCGTCCTGTGCGCCTCGGCTTGCCTGCTGGCAATGTCGCTACCGGTTTCGGCTCAGGATTTCGACGATGATCTCTACTATTCTCCTTCGAAGGCCGAAAAGCAGAAAAAGGAAGAACAGAAACGTCGTGCAGCAAACGCCACAAAGACAGCTTCTCGCTATGCGGCTCAGAAAAACGATGGTTCGAATACCAGCTCGTACTATATGACGCCCGATTATGCCGGTTCGGATTCGTACAACGTGCAGTCGTCTCGTCCTCTCCAGATGGATGTGGACACTTATAACCGCCGTGGCAATTATCAGCCCACGGATACTGTAGCCAAGTACGAGACAACTCCCGATTTCGCTTATACCCGTCGCATCGAACGCTATCACAATCCCGATGTGGTTGTTAACACCGGTGATAACGATCTGGTCGATTACTATTACTCGTCGGCTTCTCAGCCCGATGTCAATATCTACCTTGTCAACAGCTATGACCCCTGGTACGACTGGGGCTGGAACGTTCCGTCATGGCGTTGGCGCTACCGTTCACCCTATTTCAGTTTCGGTTGGAGCTTCAATCCTTGGTTCGACATCTCCTGGGGATATGACCCGTTCTGGGGCCCCGGATGGGGATGGAACTGGGGACCGTCCTGGGGCTGGGGGCCAGGTTGGGGACCCGGCTGGGGCTGGGGTCCCGGGTGGGGTCCTTCATGGGGGCCGTCGCCTTCGTGGGGGTATAACCGACCCGGCGCTCACCGTCCTCACGGGCCTGCTTACGGCAACGGAATGGCCGGTGGTGTCCGCCCCGGAAACAACCATGGTGGAAACTATCGTCCTTCGACAGGTCTGAATGGCGGATATCGTCCCGGTAATTCGGGCCGTCCCGGGGGGACTATTGGCCGTCCCGGATCGAACGGCAACGGCTCATACACACGTCCATCCGTTCCGGGCAATAACAACAACGGCAGCAACATTTCCCGTCCGTCGAACAACAGCCGTCGTGGTGCCGGTGTGAACGTCAACAGAAATAACAGCAGCAATCGAAATAACAGCTACAGTCGTCCGGCGAATAGCAATTCGAACAATTCAGGTAACTACAATCGCGGCAACAACAGCAGCCGTGGTAGTTCTTGGGGTTCCTTCGGCGGAGGCAGCGGTTCCAGCCGTTCGCACGGTACCACCGGTGGTGGCGGTTCCCGTGGCGGAGGCGGTGGCCGAGGTCGTGGTCGCTGATACCATACTTTGAACTTTGTACCCGAGAATCTGGTTTGATAATAAACCCGGTTCCCGGTTCTATCGGAGCATATAACTCTCTCTCTTCCTAACATTCAACACGTTTATGAGAAAAGCAGCATTCATTACCCTGGCCATGTCGGCTCTCTTTGCTATAGAGGGTCAGGCCCAGAGTGCCGTCGATGCCTACGATATCACTCCAGTACAGCTTCGAGGCACAGCACGTTTCGTCGGTATGGGCGGAGCATTTACCTCTCTCGGCGGAGACCTTTCGTCTATGACCCAGAACCCCGCCGGTATTGGTATCTACCGTTCGAGCGACATCGGTTTTACCGTCGATCTCAGCTTTGCCAAGAGCTCGACCGAGACCGGTTTCGGAAAGTTCGACAAGAGCGAGACATTCTTCAAATTCGATAATTTCGGATATGTAGGAGTCCAGCCTCTTTCGGGAGCTCTCCGCAATATCAACTGGGGCGTGAGCTACAGCCGTCTCAACAGCTTCGACCGTTCATTCAACGGCCAGAATGACCCTACGGGCACTTCGCTCTCGAACTATGTAGCTGCTTTCACAAATGTAAGCTCCGACGGTCTCCTCGAAACGGATGATTTCAATCCATATCTGCGTACAGACAATGACTGGCTGTCGATTCTGGCATACAATTCATTTATGATCAGCAATGTTCCCGGGTCCGATACACAGTACGCTGGTCTCTACCAGAACGGCACTCATGGCGATGCCCTCTACAATGTCCGCGAGCGCGGATATACCGATGAGTACAACATCGACTTCGCCGGCAACGTCAGCGATGTCGTTTTCTGGGGCTTCGGTATCGGTATCCGCGACATGGAGTTCACACGCGAGTCGTTCTACAGCGAGAGCATGAGCAATGCACTTGTCTACGACAGGCAGACCGACCAGCTCACAAGCGGTAATGCGGGCTTCGACCTCTATAATGTGAAACGTACAACAGGTTCCGGTGTCAACCTCAAGCTCGGTGTCATCCTCCGTCCTGTCGAGATGCTCCGTATAGGTCTTGCAGTCCACACTCCCACCTGGTACCATCTTAACCATACGGGCTACGGTCAGGTCGATTTCAACTACACACCCAACGGGTCAGACCTCACCAATTCCTCAGACGGCCGACCTCTCGATACCCCTGATTTTGACTATGATTCCCGCCTGAATTCGCCATGGCGTTTCATGGCAGGTGCTTCGATGGTTATCGGTCAGCAGGCTATCGTCAGCCTCGACTATGAGCGCGTTGCTTACAACGATATGAAGATGAAGTATCAGGCATATTCCAATGGCGCGTTCGGCGGTGGTTTCATCGAAGACACACAAGGTAATACAGATATCAAGGACTACTACAAGGCTGCAAATATCATCCGTCTCGGTGTCGAGTACCGCCTTACCCGTAGCTTCAGCCTGCGTGCCGGTTATAACTACCAGACAACGAGTGTCAAGGACAAAGCTGCCGACAATGTCTTCCAGATATCGACTGTCGGCACCGATCCCTCCTACATATTCTCGCGCGATACCAACAACATCACTCTCGGCCTCGGCTATAAGTACAAGAACTGGTACATAGATGCCGCCTACCAGTACACGCGTCGCGAGAATACCTATCATGCATATACCTCGTTCGACGGTAATGTAGCTCCTACTGCAAAACTTACAGATACACACAATAATATAGTGATTTCCACAGGATTCAGATTCTGATGAACCCACGCGACATATCAATCGAAGATTTCGATTACCTCTTACCCGGCGAGCGGATTGCAAAACATCCGCTCGCCGTTCGTGATGCCTGCAAACTGCTTTGCTACGATGCAGGAAGCGCACGTATCGACGATCATATTTTCCATGAACTGCCCTCGCTACTTCCTGCAGGGGCTATGCTTGTCTATAATAATACACGTGTCATCAATGCGCGTCTTCGTTTTGTAAAGTCCACGGGAGCGAATATCGAGATATTCTGTCTCGAACCTTACGAGCCAGCCGACTATGCGACAAACTTTGCAAGCCGTCACAGTTGTCGCTGGAGCTGCCTGGTCGGTAATTCGAAGAAATGGAAAGAAGGCACGTTGAAGATGTCGATCACGCTCGCTTCAGGTACTAAGACAGAACTGGAAGCCCGACGCACCGACATACTGATGCCCGATAACTCCCAAGTCATAGAGTTTTCATGGGACAACGACATTGTCACTTTTTCCGACATTATAGCTGCCGTCGGCGAGATTCCTATTCCTCCATACCTGAATCGCCATTCGGAATCTTCCGACAGCACCGACTACCAGACAGTCTACAGCGAAATCGAAGGTTCTGTGGCCGCACCTACAGCAGGGCTTCATTTCACACCTGCACTGCTTGCGAAGCTCGATGAGTCTGGGATAGAACGTCGCGAAGTGACTCTCCATGTCGGAGCAGGAACATTCCGCCCCGTGAAGGCTGACCGCATCGGCGACCACGAGATGCACAGCGAATTTATAGCTGTTGAGCGTGATTTCATCTCTGACCTGGCTCAGGCTGTCGGAAAACGTCCCATAATAGCTGTCGGTACCACGACAGTCCGTACCCTTGAAAGCCTATATCATATCGGCCGCCTTATTCTCGAAGGGAAATGGAACGGAGAGCTACCTCAGTGGGCACCATACACCGAGACTGGCGATGTAACGACTTCCGAAGCGCTTCGCGCGGTCGTGAAATGGCTCGATGAGCGCGATGATGATGCCCTAATAGGACGCACACGTATTATTATAGCGCCTGGATATGAATATAGAATTGTCGACGGTATGGTGACCAATTTCCATCAGCCTTCATCTACGCTCCTGCTTCTTGTCTGCGCCTTCATAGGCACAGCTTGGCGCGAAGTCTACGACCACGCTCTCGCTTCGGACTACCGCTTCCTCAGCTATGGTGATGCTTGCCTCTTCTTCCGCTCTAAAAACTGACAGAAAGATTTATAACACAATGTTACGTAATATCAGGGAGACTTCGGTCTCCTTTTTTTGTGTCGCAGGTCTCTTTCCGTGACAAATATCCTTTATCGGTGCTGCGTTCAACGGGGGCTTGCTCAGCCCCTCGACCATCGGCCTTCCCCTGAGAAGGAGTGAGGAGAATGCCGTTGCACTTCTATTTGGATGCTTCAGCCGCATATTTTTCAAACTTTTTGGATCTGGGGACGAGACTCTCGTATTATTTTGCGTACCTTTGTGGTTTAAAGACCAATAATAATCTACATTGCTTACAAAATGCTGTTCAATTCGTTGCAGTTTTTGTTGTTTTTCCCTGTTGTGGTACTGCTCTACTGGGTATTGCCATATCGTTTTCGCAATGCCCTTTTGCTTGTCGCCAGTTACTACTTCTATATGAATTGGGAACCGGTCTATGCTCTGCTTATATTCTTCTCGACACTTACCACTTGGGGCGGCGCATTGCTGATCGGGCGAAGCGAGGGTCGTGCAAGCAAGCTTGCGTTTGTGTCGACGCTGGTGATAAATCTTGGCATCCTCTTTGTATACAAATATCTGGGCTTTGTGGGCGACGAGATTAAGCATTTTATCGACGCTGCTGGTCTTGGCATAGAGATTCCTCATTTCGAGTTTCTGCTGCCGGTAGGCATATCGTTCTATACCTTCCAGGCCGTGGGATATACCGTGGATGTGTGGCGGCGAACTATCCTGCCGGAGAAAAATCTGGCTACCTATGCCCTGTTTGTGTCGTTCTTCCCGCAGCTTGTGGCCGGACCCATAGAGAGGGCGAAGAATCTGCTGCCGCAATTTCAGGTACGGCATTTGTTCAACGGGTCGTCGATGATAAAGGGTTTTGAGTTGATGACCTTGGGCTATTTCATGAAACTGTGCATCGCCGATAATGTGGCGCCATATGTCGATGCCGTATTCAACAACCTGGTCTATCACAACGGCAATTCGATATTGCTCGCCTCTGTATTCTTTACCTTTCAGATATTCTGCGATTTCGGCGGCTATTCGCTTATCGCCATCGGTGTCGCCCGATGCATGGGTTTCAGGCTGATGCAGAATTTCCGGCAGCCCTATCTGGCATGTTCGGTGAAAGATTTTTGGCGTCGTTGGCACATTTCGCTGTCGTCATGGTTCAGCGACTATGTATACATCCCTCTGGGTGGCAATAGGGTGTCGACGGGGCGCCATTTTTCTAACCTCTTCGTCACCTTTTTGCTCAGCGGTATATGGCATGGTGCCAACTACACCTTCGTGGCTTGGGGTGCATATCACGGCGTGTTGCAGTGTGTCAATGCCGCCCACCGCAAGTGGGGGCGCTTCAAGGCCTCGCCTGAAAACCGGCTTATAAAAGTGGTCAACATAATCGTAACCTTTATACTGATGGTGATAGGCTGGATATTCTTCCGTGCCAACAATATCGACGATGCCTTCACCGCCTTGCGCAAGATTGCCACTGAACGGGGTATGCTGTTTAACGGCGACGGCAAGCCGGCCATTCTGCTGCCGTTGGTCCTGATAGTGTTGCTGATGGTTTACGAAATATACAAGGAGCGTAGCATGCCTAAAGGCAAAGACATCGATCCCTATCTCCAGAGCCCACACAGGCCCGCATTGCTAAGGAGTGCTTTATTCACCGGTGTGCTTATTATCATTATCATGCTGACGGCTCGTTTCGCCGGTGGACAATTTATTTATTTCCAGTTCTGAGATATGACCGAAATTAAGAAAGTATTGCTTTGGCTTGCTGTAGTCCTGGGCATAGTTGTGGCTGCAGATGTGATTTTCGGCGTGGCGATGAACAAGTATATATCCTCGTGTCAACTCAAAGGCGATTATCGCTCGGTCGATTATATACTGCGAAACTCAGACGATGAAATAATGGTTTTAGGCTCGTCGGTGGCGCTAAACTCTATCAATACGGCAACTTTGCAGGACAGCCTGGGAATAAAAACCTACAACGGCGGGTCAAATGGCCAGACCATCCCCTATTATCAGACGCTGCTCGAAATTATTGCTGAGCGGCCCAAACTCAAGACGGTCATCATAGGTCTTGTCGAAAACAACCTTTCAGATATAGGCCTGGGCGAGCGCTATAGATTTCTGGTACCGTATTACGGCAGGGGCTTCATGCCGGTGGACAAGCGCCTCGAAGGCATGTCGAAGACTGAAAAGATATTTCTCAAGTCGTCGCTTTATAAGTTTAATACGGTGTGGTTCAGGATGATGCTGTATAATTTTGTTGAGCCGGGCATTAAGGGTGAAAATGGCTTTATTGCAAAGGATATCCCACCGATATTTCCTAAAAAAGATATCATTGACCGCGATATAGTGATGAGCGCCGAACGTGCCACCCAGCTCGACCAGATGTCCGAGCTGTGCCGGCGCAAAAATATTAAGCTGATATTGTGCCTCCCACCGCGTTATGAGGAGCGACGCATTACCACCGATGTCGAACGTAAGTTGCGCCAGCGTGCAATGCGCGGCGATTTCGAACTTTGGTTCGATGCATCATGCACTCCGTTGTCCAACGACAGCACTATGTTTTACGACGCAACCCACCTTAACATCTCGGGGTCAAAAATCTATACGGACACAGTATTGCAAAGGTTAAAAAAACAACGATAATGAAGCACCTTAAATATCTGAAAATAATTTGCGTTATGCTTTCATCTATGCTCGTCGGGTGTAATGAGGAACTCGACCGACGTACGACTCTTACATTTGTGGGCGATTCGATTGTTGCGCGATGGGATTTGCAGAATTTTTTCAGCTCCCTGGCGACAAGTAACGAAGGTCGTTCGGGCGCTGGAATAGCATATGTCGAGACATTGGCCGGCACTTGCAAAGGGAAGAATGTGGTTGTCATGATAGGTACAAATGACAATATGGATATGGTTGCCGAAAAGCGCGAGCAATATGCCGAACGCTATATAAAGGCCATAAATGCCCTGCAGGCGGATAAAGTCTATCTTTACGAGGTGCTCCCGCGTGATTTCAACCACGACCGCGCGACCGTGAACGACGATATCAAGGCGTTCAACGAAATAGTGCGGAGACGTGTCGCCGATTTTCCCGACATAGTGTACCTTGAGGTCTATGATCGGTTCCTGCGCACACAAGGTCGTATCCAGGAGGAATATTACAACGACCGGCTGCACCTCAGCTCACATGGCTACGAAATTCTTGCAAACATTCTGTTCCGTAATTTATAAAAAGATGAAAAAGCTCAGCTTAATTTTAGCGTTTCTTACAGTCACCGTTGCCGCCTGTGCTCAGTTCGGAGCCGGTATTCGTGACAGTCGGTATGTGTACGGTGTATATTCGCCTGTAACTTCCCTTGGAATAATGCTCGATCACAGCCTTTATTCCGAGAAGATGGGCTTTCAGCGAGTTGGTCTCGGGATAGACTATTCCATGCGTTTCGGCGAGGGTTTCAAATGGCAGGCGGGCGTGTATGGAGCTACGACGTGGAACAGAAACTATCAGGTCTTCAATGTTCATACCATGCTGGGCTATCAATATCGCCGTCTGGGCATCACAGCTGTCTTGCAGCCACACTATGACAGCGAACTGAAGTACACTACGACATGGATGGCGCAGGCCGACGTAAGAATGATCAATAACATATGCTTTCTGGTGGCTTACACGACTATTCCCGAGTACCGATTGAGCGAAAAACGGCTGCGCGGCGGTTTTGAGTTCCAGGTGTCAAAGCTAAAGGTACGCCCGGAGCTCTCATTCAGCGTTGACAAGAACACCTCGTTCAAAAATATGCGTGTACTGATGTCGATGCACTACGATTTTTAGAGCCCCCTCTTCAACCGATAAACTGGATAGAATACGACTATTCGAAAATTCGTAGCTAAAAATTTTGTCATGAGAAAAAAATAGCGTACCTTTGCATCCGCAAACCCACCAATGGTACCATGGCCGAGTGGTTAGGCAACGGTCTGCAAAACCGTGTACAGCAGTTCGATTCTGCTTGGTACCTCAAAAGAGAGCGTCACCGATTTTCTCGGTGACGCTCTCTTTTTGTCTATATGTGAGCTATTTATAGCTCGACGTTCTGCCCCGGGGTATGTAGGCAGTAGAAGGTGGTGCGCTTACGTACGGCATCACTAAGATTATATGCTGCGAAGTCGCAGGCGGTTTCGTATTTACCCTTGAAATGCATGGGGAAGAAATCGTTGACTTTCATATCTGTCAGGAACTGCTCGGCACCTGCAGCGCAGTTTGCGCCCTGACGTACGTCGACGGGGAAGAATGCGATGTCGACAGCAGGGCATTCCGATACAATTCGGTCCACGATAACTGTGAAATCTTCTTTGGCTTTGTGTGCTTCGCGTTCGGTACTTTCCTCATCCCAGTGCCAGTTGTTGAGGTCGCCTGCATGGAAAATCTTATAACCGTCTGCCATGGTCACAAGATAGCTGACACCGGCATCTGTGCTTCCAAAAGCCTGTACTTTGATGCCCTCGGGCAGACCTTCGATGATATCGCCGGCACTCATCCAGTCGATAGGCATATCGTCGTGGATTTCGCGCGTCGGTATGTCGTTGGAGAGGACGTATAGACGTTTGTGGCTCTGTCCGAGATTGAAGATGTCGGTGTTGAAGTGGTCTCGATGATTATGAGTGACGAAGAAGATCACGGGTTTGTCGGGGTGATGCTCGAGGGTCTTCTTGACATCGTGGCCCGGGTCGGAGATATAGTCGAAAACAAGAATAATCTTAGGAAATTCGACCATGAAACCGGAGTTTTCGAGGAATGTTACTTTGGTAGCCATTGAATTGTTTTTTTAATCACCGGCCACCTGCAAGACATCGTGACCGGCCCTATTGTGTCTCGATTTCGAGTCCGTCGTAGGCTAAATGCACTCCTTCGGGGAGTTTCGCATCTTCCTCAGCATGGAATCCCATTTCATGGCTCATGTGGATGAGGTATGCCTCGCGGGGTCTTGCTTCTTTAATAACGTCCAGTGCCTCCAGAAGGTTCTGATGAGTATTGTGGTGCGTATGTCTCAGGGCATTGATGACAAGAATATCGACACCGCGAATCTTGGCAAGAGTATCCTCCGGCATGGTGCTGCAGTCAGTGATATAAGCCAGGCTGCCGCACCGGAAACCGACGATTGGAAGCTTGCCGTGCAGTACGGGCAGAGGTGTGATCCGTACTTTTTTGTGGCCGACAGGGACGAAGAAATCTTTTTCCGGATCTATGATGTGGATGTCGAAAGTCGGGACCCCCGGGTAGGGATGCTTCTCAAAACAGTAGGGAACTCGTGAACGAAGGTCGCGAGCTACGTCCTCGCGACAGTAGACCGGAAAATGATGGTCGGGCATGGCGAAAGCATACGGCCTGAGGTCGTCGATGCCTCCTACGTGGTCATAGTGCGTATGGGTCAGGACCGTGGCGGCAAGGTCGGGGCTGTCTTCTCGAAGAAGCTGCATTCGGAGGTCAGGACCGCAGTCGATGAGAATCCATGGGCCGCTGTCTCCTTCCCTGATAAGGGCAGATGCACGCATACGTTTGTCACGAGGATCTTTTGACTGGCATACTGCGCATCTGCAGCGCATGGCAGGAACTCCTGTCGAGGTGCCGGTCCCGAGGAATTTGAGCTGTATCATTGCCTGAAACGGGTGAGAAAGCCGTCATCGAAAATTAGAAATACACCGTCGCTGTACGACCATGATTCGCGCATCCCTCCATAGGTCGGCACCCGTGTGATGCTTGTAGGAGCACCGAGGGCAAGGCGACATTCTTCGCGGCTCATACCTGTCTGTACTTTCGAGCGGATAATAAGCTCCCAGACTTCTTTTTCGATGGAAGGATAGAGCTTGCGGGGATTGTCGAAGGAAAAGAGTGTCTCGAAATTGCGTGTAGAAGTTGTACCTTTCCCTACGCTCATATAGACCATTCTCTCTTCGGGCTGCCCGGCAGGGAAGGCGAGGGATGCCATCTGGGGGTCGGCGATATGGAAGTAGACTGATGCCGGGAAACTCGTATTGCCCGGCCCGACACTGTCGACCTGCACCTCGATGTGACGGAGGCCGCCGACGGCTTTACGTTCGCCTGTTGGTTCGTACCATGCCGGGGTACGGACAAAGAACTTACGTCCTTTCAGGGCTGTATCGAGACGGCCGACGAGCTCCATATCGACGGTGAACGGTATGTCAAGCCTCTGGAGGGTGTCGAGTGACGACAGTTCGGTGGGGATGTTGTAGTAGAAGGAGCCGCCTTCGGCATTGCTGAAGCGTAGCTCTGTAGCGTCGTTGCCGGTAATTGAAACGGCAGGCGTAGCCGACTGGAAGACAAGATCTTGTCCGACGAGAGACGATGAGTTCGACGATGCCGAAGTGAAGATAAGGCTTATGCGCTTGTCGACGACGCGGAAACGTTGACCCCTCTGCCACTTGGACGGTGGCAGGGGGGCATAGTTCGAGAAAAGTTCCTGTTCCGGACTTACCTTACCGGCTTGCTGTCGGCGTACATCGGATGCATTGATGCGCGGAGTACTCTCAACCCCTGTAAAACAGGAGCATAAGGCGAGCATGGAGAAGGTAAATATTAGCGGAAGGGAGTATTTCATTCTGCTTTTTTTGGTGTGCGTTCTATGTTGTTGAATATGAACGAATAAATATCCGTATACTCGTCGATAACCTTCGCTACGGGCTTGCCGGCGCCGTGGCCTGCCTTGGAGTCGATGCGTATCAGCTTGGGCGCATCGCCGGTGTTGGCTGCCTGGAGGGTTGCGGCATACTTGAACGAGTGGGCGGGAACCACGCGGTCGTCATGGTCGGCAGTGGTGACGAGGATGGCGGGGTAGGGGGTACCGTCGTTCTTTATGTTGTGGACGGGGGAGTATGAGAGGAGATATTCTGCCATTTCCTTGGAGTCGTCGGCAGTACCGTAGTCCGAAGCCCAGTTCCAACCGATGGTGAAGAGATGATAGCGCATCATATCCATAACTCCTACACGGGGGATTGCTACACGGAAGAGGTCGGGGCGGAGGTTGACAGTCGCACCGACGAGGAGGCCGCCGTTGCTGCCGCCTTCGATGGTCATGAGTTCGGGGGTGGTCCAGCCCTGCTGAATCATATATTCTGCTGCGGCGATGAAGTCATTGAAAACATTGAGCTTGTTGAGCTTCGTACCGGCTTCGTGCCAGCTGTCACCGTATTCCGCACCGCCGCGAAGGTTAGCCTGGGCGTAGATGCCTCCGTTTTCAAGCCAGAGAAGACGGTTGGGGTTGAACGAGGGATTGAGGGTGATATTGAAGCCTCCGTAACCGTAGAGATAGACGGGGTTTGTGCCGTCGGGCTTGGTGTCTTTGTGTCGTACGGTGAACATCGGTACACGTGTGCCGTCGGCCGAAGTGTAGAACACCTGTTCGGTGATGTAATCTTCAGGGTTGAAGTCCTTGATTTCAGTGGAGCTGTATAGCTCGCTCTTGCCTGTGGCCATGTCATATTTATATACAGAGGCAGGATAGACGAACGACGAGAAGGAATAGAACACTTCGTCGTTGTCGCGGCTCGTGGAGAATGAAGCTGTGCCGTAGGTGGGGAATTCGATTTCGCGAATGAGCTTGCCTTCTTTGGTGTAGAGGTAGGCATGGTTGGAAGCGTCTCGGTCGAAGACTGCTATAAGGTTGTCGGGACCGGCGAACTGAACGTCTGTCAGCACACCGCCGTCCTTATCCTCGGGGATTATGTCAATCCAGTTCTCACGTGCAGGACGTTTGGGGTCGATGAGTACGAGGCGGTTGCGCTCGGCCCCTACCGAGGTGAACATATACAGTTTTCCGTCTACTACGTCGACGACTGCATTGTTGTAGTCCTGCGAAGGTTCGATAGTTACCCATCCGGAATTCGGGGTTTTGAGGTCTTTGACCATGAGGGCATCGCCGAAACCCTGACCACCAACACTGAGGATGAGGGTGCTTTCATCGTCGGAAACGTCGGCCGAGTGGAAGTAGAGAGGCTGTCCGGGGTTCTCATAGGCTATCACGTCCTCGCTTTGTGGTGTGCCGAGTTTGTGATAGTAGACGCGGTGGTTCTCGTTGGCGTTGGAGAATTCCTTGCCTGCTTCGGGCCGGGCGTACGCACTGTAGTAGAAACCGTCGCCTTTCCAGGATGCGCCGGTAAATTTGGCCCATTCGATATGGTCGGGCAGCAGCTCGCCTGTGGCGGTATCCATGACGTAGATTTCTGTCCAGTCGCTGCCGGAGCGCGATATAGTGTATGCGGTGTATTTGCCGTCGTGGCTCTGGAACACGCCTGTAAGGGCTACAGTGCCGTCGTCGGAGAGAGAGTTGGGGTCAAGAAAGACTTCCGGCTCGGCATCGAGGGTGGCCTTGCGGTAGAGGATGCTCTGGTTATGAGAGCCGTCATTGGCGAAGAAGTAATACTTCCCGTCGTTCTCTTTGGAGGGCATGCCTGTCCGGGAATAGCGGTTGAGGGTGTCGAGACGCTGATGGATAGCCTGACGGAAGGGAATCTTCGAAAGGTAGTCCTGCGTGACTTTGTTTTCTGCTTCGACCCATGCGAGAGTCGCCTCGGCAGTGTCGTTTTCGAGGGGACGGTAGGGGTCGGCTACTTCGATGCCGAAGGCCGTGTAGACGGTGCTGTCGTTCGGGGCGGAAGGATACTCGATTTTCGCAGTCTTGCCGCATGCGGTTAACAATACAGCCATTGCACAGAGTGGGATGAACTTCATTAATGGATATATTAATTGGTTGTTGTATTTTTCTGGTCTGGTACGACGGGGATATTGTGTATGTCGAGCTGTGGGAAGGGGAAGGATACTCCTACGGTAGGGAGCTCGTTGTAGATACGTTCAAGGATGCTGTAGAACACGCCCCAATAGTAAGGTGAGTGGGTCCACGCAGTGATTTTGAGGTTCACGCTGCTGTCGGCGAGTTCGGCGACGTTGACAGCCGGGGAGCGGTCGACGCGTTCGTTGTGGATGGCTGAGCTGTCTGATGTGGGCAGTTCGCCAACGTTGAGCTGCGGACGTTTTTTAGCAGGGAAGATGCCGAGGAAACGGCGGCGTGGTTTCTCTTCGTCGGCGGCGCCTGCCTGTTCTTCTTTGTGCTCTTCGATTGCTATCTTGGCACGGCGTTCGCGGTCGTCTTCAATGTATTGCTTGACGATACGTTCGTCGGAATCTAATATTTCGAGGATTTTTGTACGGGCTGCCTGTACGTCGTCACCATAGGATATGCCGACTACCCAGTCGACGCGGCGGTAGTCCTCGCGCGACCAGTTGTTCAGCGAGCCTGTCGACAGTCCGCCATTGGGGATGATGATGCTTTTATTGTCCGGCGTGCAGATGACGGTGTGGAAAATCTGTATCTCGCGCACGGTTCCGGCATATCCCTGAGCCTCTATGTAGTCGCCTATCTTGTAGGGCTTGAGGAGCAGGATGAGGACGCCGCCGGCGAAGTTCTGCAGTGTGCCGCTCAGGGCCATGCCTATTGCGACACCAGCGGAGGCAAAGATGGCAATAAACGATGATGTCTCGATGCCGAGAATACCTATGACGGTAACGATCAGAATGAAGTACAGTACTATCCGCACCATGCTGAGGACGAAGGTCGACAGCGAGCGGTCGAGTCGTCGCCGTACGAAGATACCGCTGACGATTTTGTATATCTTATTAATTATTAGGCGTCCGACGTAGAAAACGATGATTGCGATGGCGAGGTTGATGGCGAAAGACACCATCGAGCTGACCAGCTTGTTCATCAGTTCGTCGAAGGGCAGCGAGCGCAGCAGTGCCAGTTCGTCGTGTACGTCAGGCACAGTGTCCGGAACGGTTGCCGGTGAGGCGGGAATTTGGAGTCGTATCATTGTTGAAAGTTGATGGAGGAGGCGATATCGCGGTACCAGGCAAGAGAAGAGTAATTGAACTTGGAGCTTGAAGTGGTGTCGCGGAGTATATAGGTCGAGAGGCCGTTATGCCGGGCAAGGCTGGTGAAGTACCAGAGGTTGGGCGTTGCGGCGCTGTAAGTGACGGTTCGTGAAAAAGCATCGTCGAAGTCTTCCAGTAGCTTGGCATCGCTGCATATGGCGTGGATATAGTCCTTGAAGTCAAAGTAGATGCAGCTGGCTTCGGGCTTGCTCTGGAAACACTGGGGATGGTAGCCGGCAGGCATCGTGCCGTCGAAGGTGCTGTATATAGCTTTTGTGGCGGCGGCAAGGTCATCGAGGGCATCGGTATCGACTATGCTCATGGTGCAGGTACGTGCCGAGCCGCTGAGGGCATCGTAGTAGGCGAAAGTCGATGCGGCGGCTGCGCGGACATCGGCTTTCGGCATCTTCATGAAATGCGCTATGTTGACATCATAAGGCATACCCTTGGCAGGAAGCTCAGTGGCGCTTCCGACGATGAGCGGGGCCGTGTGGCGAAGGTCGTAGAGAGCTTCCACCGAAGCCATGTAGCAGCAGTCGAAATATATGAATTCCGGACAGAAGGGTGCTGTAGTGACGGCTTCTGCAAGAGTAGAAGTGTTCATCTTGTAGTAGATGCCGTTGTCGCGGTCTTCACCGTAGGAATATTCTGTGGGAATGTCGTCCGAGGAGCGGCTGAGGCCGTCCTGTTTCCATCCCGAGGCATGGCTCCAGAAGATGAGCCCCCAGCTGTCGGATGGTGCCAGTTCGGCAGCATCCCTGAAGACTTCGTCCATGCGCTGTCTGTCGACCGACAGAATGTCGCTGCTGTAGGTTTTCAGGGTGCGTATTTCCCCCGGCACGACTTCTTTTAAAGCCGTCTTGCCGTCGGGAGAGGCATGGTAGACGAGCCAGCGTCCGTTGTCGCCAAGGTCGCCGGCATCGACAGCCTTCTGCATTTCGGCGAGGTCTTCTCGGTCGTAGCCGTCGTCGCCAAGGTCATTGTTGGCAATCATGTAGACAAGCACTGTGCGGTCCGACTTGTGCATCTCCTTGCTGGACGGTTCGTCGGCCGAACATGCCACGAGGAACACCGCCAGAACAGCAGATATGATGGTGTGGAAATATATTCGCTTCATAACCTACAAAGATACGAACTTTTTGCGACATTGACGGAGCCGTTAAGTACTTTTAGCTTAAAGACATCGCTTCTTTCTCTTAAAAAGATTTAATGTGTGCCTCCATTGAGAAAAAAGGCTTAACTTTGCACCAATACTATAGAAGATATGAAAACGAAGGCAATACTTTCGGGCTTGCTGCTTGCATGCGGTGCCATGCTATATGCTGCCGCTCCCTCGAATGTCATCGAAGAGGTAGCATGGATGATAGGCGACGACCCGATCTACAAATCTGAAATTGAGCAGACCTACCAGGACATGCAGAATGAGCGTATCCCAATCTCCGGCGACCCTTATTGTATTGTCCCCGAGCAGATTGCTATAGAACGCCTTTTCCTCCATCAGGCAGATATCGATACTGTCGAAGTCCAGGAATCGATGGTCCAGATGCAGACCGATGCCCAGATGAACTATCTCATCACAAGCCTCGGTTCGCGCGAGAAAGTCGAGCAGTACTTCCGCAAGGCCTTTCCGGACATCCGTGAATACTACGCGGCATCGATGCGTAACCGTTCACGTGTCCAGCAGGTGCGTTCCAGCCTGACAAAGGATCTTAAAGTGACTCCGGGCGATGTACGCCGCTATTTCGACCAGCTTCCTAAGGACAGCATACCCTACGTCCCCCAGCTTGTCGAGGTCCAGATTCTCACACTCAACCCATTGATACCCCGTCAGGAAATCGATGATGTAAAGGCGCGTCTACGCGACTATGCCGACCGCGTCAACCGTGGCGAAAGCGAATTCTCGACCCTTGCCATCCTTTACTCTGAAGATGGCTCGTCGACACGTGGCGGTGAACTCGGTTTCATGGGCCGTGGTCAGCTTGTCCCCGAATTTGCTGCTGTGGCATTCAACCTCAGCGATCCCAAGAAGGTGTCCAAAATAGTCGAGACAGAGTATGGTTTCCACATCATACAGCTCATCGAGAAGAGAGGCGACCGAATCAATGTGCGCCATATCCTCCTGAAACCGAAAGTTGCTGAAAAAGACCTAACAGACGCTGTCCATCGTCTCGATTCCGTACGCGCCGATATCGTGGATAACAAGAAAATTTCTTTCGAGGATGCTACACGCCTCATTTCTCAGGATAAGGACACCCGCATGAGCAACGGAGTGATGGTGAACTCCAACCAGAACTCACAGCGTTTCGGTACTACTCAGTTCGTCATGTCCGAGCTCCCCCAGGAAGTAGCAAAGGTCGTGGCCGACCTGCAGCCGGGCGAGATTTCGCAGCCTATCATCATGCGAGACCCCAAACGTGACCGCGAAATAGTGGCACTCGTTCGTCTTACCAACCGTATAGAAGCCCATCAGGCTAATCTTTCGGACGACTACCAGATTATAAAAGATATGTACGAGAGCGCCAAGCGTCAGGAAATTATCGACAATTGGATTGAGAAAAAGATTGCCGATACCTATGTCCGTATCGAGGACGGCTGGCGTGGATGCGAGTTCCAGCACAAAGGTTGGATCAAGCAGAAATAAAGCGGCCGAAACATGTTAGGACGTAATTCTTTCGCGGCATTGCTTGCCGTCGCTGCAGTGCCTGCTATACTGGCACTCTCCACGCCACGCGACGTCCCAACGATCCGTCCTACAATCCCCACAGCCGACCGTTCGGCCGGCAACAGAGTGTTTCTTGAGCGTGCCGAAGTGCTTCGCAAGGCTGCGACAGACTCTTTCATGGTTCTCGTCGGTGACGTTGTGTTCACCAAGGGCCCGATGATCATGAAATGCGACAGCGCCCATTATTTCGCCGACACGGAATCGATGGACGCTTTCGGACACGTCAGTATGGAGCAGGGTGACACCCTTTTTGTCTTTGCCGACGAACTTAACTTCGATGGTGTTACCGAAATTGCTACTCTCTATGCCGACCCCGGCAAGAAAGTTGAGCTCATCAATCGCGATGTCAAGCTCGAAACTGACATATTCGTCTATGACCTCGGCATAGACCTCGGCTACTATGAAGTCGGAGGTCGGCTCACGGACCCAAACAACACGCTGACATCGCTTAAAGGAGAGTACATACCTTCGACTAAGGAGGCAAACTTCTATGTCGATGTGCATCTCAATTCCCGCAACGGCAAGGATACACTCGATATATTCTCCGACACTCTTTACTACAATACCGGCTCACATATCGCCGAGCTCCACTCTCCGAGCCGTGTTATCAACGACAGGGGCACGATTTATACAAGTCTCGGAGTCTACGATACCGACAGCAGCCGTACCACACTCTACGACCGCTCGACTATCGTCACTAAAGGAGGCCAGAGGCTCACTGCAGATACTATATTTTACGACCGTAAGGCAGCCTATGGCGAGGCTTTCGGCAACATTGTGGCCGAAGACTCTGCCCACAACGCATCGCTCTACGGTCAGTATGGCTACTATGACGAGCTCGCCGACAGTACTTTCATCACCGGCAGAGCCATGATCAAGCACTATGCCGATACGGATACGCTCTATCTCCATGCGAGGTACATGCAGACTTTCCGACAGATAGATTCTACTCATTTTGAGGCTGATACGTTGACAGGTCGCGAGGCATATACCAGCTACGACACGACGCATATCGCCGTAGCATATCCCCGTGCGCGTTTCTATCGTCGTGATATGCAGGGCATATGCGACTCGATGCGTTTCACAGAACGCGACACTATGTTGCGGATGTTTGTCAATCCAGTGATATGGAGCGAGGATCAGCAGGTGTTCGGCAATGTTGTCGAACTCCATCTCAATGATTCTACGATAGAGACAGCGACCCTTCCCGACCAGGGATTCACTGCCCAGCATATCGAGGGCGACCACTACAATCAGATCAGCGGTAAGGAGATGAAAGCCTATTTCCGTAACGGAGAGATGCGGCAACTCGACATCAACGGAAATGTTGAGATTCTTCTATATCCCGAAGAGAGCGATTCGACTATCAACAAGATGGTGAGCGCCGAATCAAGCTTCCTCCAGGCTTTCTTCCATGGCCGTACCACCGATTTGATAAAGATGTGGCCACAGACTACGGGCACCGTGACGCCACTCTTTCTGGCACGACGCAACATGTACTATCTCGCCAAATTCAAATGGTACGAAGGTGTCCGTCCCCTCGACAAGGATGATATCTTCATCGTTCCAGAGGAGATGGAACAGCTTATGTTGGAAGCCGGTCGCCCTGTCCGCGAAATTCAGTTCCAGCCACGCGCATGGTTGCAGCCTATAGGCGACATTCCGGCAGAAGACAAGGCTGCGGCTCCAGAGGCTGTCGTTGAGGCAGCGGAAGAAAGCTCAGATGTACCTGAGTCGGAGACTCCTGAAGTATCGAAAGAAGCCGCTGCAGGAGTCCCACAGAAAAGCACTGCGGAGGAAGAAAAATGAATACAGAAGAATATATATTCGAATTACCAATTAAGGTCCGCGACTACGAAGTCGATGCCGAAGGCATTGTCAACAATGCCAACTATCTGCATTATCTTGAGCATACAAGGCACGAGTTCTGTGAGCAGGCCGGTTTTTCGTTCCGCGACATGGGGAAGCAGGGCATAGTTCCGGTAGTGTCGCATATCGATATCCGCTATCTCCATTCTCTCGGGCTGGGCGACAGTATGATAAGTCGTCTTGGACTGAGCCGTCGAGGCCCTGTATTTGTGTTTCGTCAGGACATATATACTCCCGAAGGCGAGCCTGTCGTTAAGGCTTATGTCGATATCGCCTGCTATGAGAACGGAAAACTTTCGCGTGGCGAACGTCTTGCAGAAGTCTTCGCTGCATATCTTTAGACCACAAAAATATGACAGAGCACGACCAACTTGTCGCACGCATAGCATTCGCGTCATACCGAGGAATAAACCTTGGCACGGCGAAGAAGCTTGCGGACAAGGGGGTAGGAAGCTCTGAGTTCTTCGAGTTCTCGCCATCGGCTCTCTCGTCCATCACTTCTCTGCGACCCGATACCTTTTCGGAGCAACGTCGTCGCGAAGCCCTCACAAAAGCTGCTGCTGAAGCCGAGTTTGTTGTCAATAACCATATAAAGACATTATTTTATACTGATAGTGTCTTCCCGGCACGGCTGCTTGAATGTGACGACGCTCCTGTGCTTCTTTATGCACTCGGCGACGGTGACCTCAACCTTCGTCATATTGTTTCCATTGTCGGAACGCGCCATAGCACGGCTTATGGTATCGAGTTTACCTCCCGTCTTGTCCGCGACCTCGCCGAACGTCTCGACAGCCTTATGATTATAAGCGGTCTTGCTTACGGAATTGACATAGCAGCCCATAAAGCCGCTCTTGCCGAAGGCATTCCGACGTGCGCCGTCTTCGCACATGGGCTGAATACCGTATATCCGGCCGACCATCGCGACGAGGCAAGGCGTATCATACGTGACAGGGGCGCACTGCTGACCGAGTATCGCTCATGCGATGCTATCCATCGAGGCAATTTCCTTGCACGAAACAGAATAGTGGCCGGACTGGCCGATGTGACTGTTGTTGTCGAGAGCGACCGTCACGGTGGTGCAATGTCGACAGCGGCCATAGCCGGAGCATACAACCGTGATGTTATGGCTGTCCCCGGCCGCACTTTCGACACCTACAGCCGTGGTTGCAACGACCTTATCGCCCGGCAAGGAGCCCAGTTGCTACGCGATGCCGACGACCTTATCGAGGCTTTGGGCTGGAAATCTGAATGTAAGGCTGAAGGGAAACAGAAAGAGATGGAATTCACCCTTCCGGAGGAGCAGGAGGCACTTGTGAAATTTATCCGTGAGCATCCCGAAGCGACCGTCAACGATATTTGTGTGGCAACAGGAATGTCATATTCGCATCTCAGTAGCCTGCTTTTCGATTTGGAGATGAATGATGTCCTCATAGCCCTTCCAGGTGGACGATACACCATCATATCCGGCTGAAATTACCTTGTCAAAATCTTTTGGCGTCTCTCAGACGTTTCTATTATACATTACTGCTAACATAAAACGAAATGGCACCCAGAATCATACCAGAGTCCGAGCTCATTATCAACCCCGACGGTACCGTATTCCATCTTCACCTGCATCCCTCGCAGCTTACCGACAATATAATACTGGTCGGAGATCCAGCACGTGTCGACATGGTCGCCTCCTTCTTCGACAAAAAGGAATTCGAAGTCTCTTCGCGTGAATTCCATACCATCGGGGGTACATATCATGGCAAGCCCATCATGTGTCTCAGCCACGGTATCGGTCCCGATAACATCGATATCGTCATCAATGAACTCGATGCTCTCGCAAATATCGACTTCGCGACTCGCGAAGTCCGCGAGACGACACGCAGCCTTTCGATGGTCCGTATAGGCACATCCGGAGCGTTGCAGCCCGATTTGTCGCTTGGTACACCAGTAATTGCCGAGAAGTCAATAGGCTTTGACGGGGTACTTAACTACTATGCCGGACGCAACAGTGTTGCCGACCTCGCGTTCGAGGAAGCCCTTTGCAAGCACACAGGCTGGAATCCGCTTTGGGCGAAGCCTTATGTTGTCGATGCCGACCGCGAGCTTGTCGACCGCATCTGCGGCAACGACATGGTCCGAGGCAATACGATTTCGGCTGTAGGATTCTATGGTCCCCAGGGTCGCGAGCTGCGCCTGCATCTTGCCAACCCCGACCTCAACCGTCGTATAGAGGCCTTTGAGTTCGAAGGACGTCGTATCACCAACTACGAGATGGAGAGTGCGCCTCTCGCAGGTCTCGGCCGCCTGATGGGTCATCGTTGCATGACGGTATGCTCCATCATCGCGAACCGTTTCAAGACGGATGCCAACCCCAACTACAAGCAGGGCATACGCGACCTGATTGCAACAGTTCTCGAAAGAATCTGATTCAGTCCTTTTCGAGGGTGACGAAGGCATTCCAGATAGAGCCGAGTGCCATCTTGATGCAGTTTTCGACGATATATTCCTTCGATACTTCCTCGTCGAGAAGGAAAGAGCATTCCATACGTATATTGCCGTCGCGAACCACTGCCATAGGCAGGTTCCGGCGGCAATTGTGTCTGTTGGCCAGCACCAAGGGGTCTCCTTCCGGCTTATAGTCTGAAGCCCCCGCGAAGTACGAAAGACGGTTCCTGTTGACAACAATGTAGATTACGACATCGTGTGGGAAATAGTCGTCGGCAGTCTGGAGAACAGCGAGGTCGCCGTCGTCGTCGATATTGGTCGTTATGTTGAGTTCTTCGAGATAAGAGCGTATCAGGTTTCTGTCGATAGATTTCATAAATATATGGAATGAGGATAGGACTGCCTGCCGCACCTTTCAGTGGCAAAGGCTTGCAAATGTAACAAAAAAGTTCGTATCTTCGCACTTTGAAAGAAGAAGATATCAACTATATGCCATCACTACCACCGCCACGGAGCATCATACAGCGTTCGGCCGAAAACGGCCTTCTCATAGGCGCATTTCTGACAGCTCTCGCCGTTTTCACAGGGTTGGGCACTACCTCCGGTATATTCGGATTTCTCGTTTGGGCAGGAAGCATTTTCCTGTTGTTCTTCGTCTATGCTCTTCTGCGCCGCAGCTATGCCGAGAATTCCTTTCAGCTCGGACTGCCCGAACTCTGGGCGGAGACATTGGCTATGTTTTTCTTTGGCGCTGCCATTCAGGCTGTCGTCATCTACCTGCTGCTGCGCTTTGTCGCACCAGGATTCGTAGGGGAGCAGCTACAGACTGCCGTCGATACATTTCGCTCTACCGGGACTCCCGAGGGTGACCAGTGGGCTCAGACTATAGAAAATATCAGGAAACACAACGGTGTGCCTTCTGCTACCGAAGTCGTGTCCCAGACATTGATATTCAATATTTTCTGCGGATTCGTAATTGGTTTTGTAGAAGCTGTCACGGTTAAGGTGCGCTATTCGTCCCAGCCGAGACGTGAGCGCCTGCTCAAACGTCTCTACCCGGACTCCTGATTTCAAAGTTTTTTCTTGCATACTGAAAAATGGATATATCAGTTGTCATCCCTCTTTACAATGAAGCAGAATCGCTTCCGGAACTTTCGCAGTGGATAGCGAAAGTGATGGATGCAAACGGGTTCAGCTATGAGATAATTTATGTCGACGACGGTTCTACGGACGACTCTTGGAAAGTGATACGCCAGTTGCGAGACGCTGACCCCGAACATGTCCGTGGAGCTTCGTTCCGCCGTAACTATGGCAAAAGTCCGGCACTCAACACAGGCTTCCGCATGGCTCAGGGCGACGTCGTCATCACAATGGATGCCGACCTTCAGGACAGTCCCGATGAGATACCTGAACTGTACCGCATGATTACCGAGGAGCGCTACGACCTTGTCTCCGGCTACAAGAAGAAGCGTTACGACCCTCTGTCGAAGACTATCCCTACTAAGCTTTTCAACGCTACCGCCCGACGTGTCAGCGGAATACATAATCTCCATGACTTCAACTGTGGCCTGAAGGCTTATCGTAACGTCGTAGTAAAGCATATTGAAGTCTATGGCGACATGCACCGGTATATCCCTTACCTGGCCAAACTCGCCGGTTTTTCGCGTATAGGCGAGAAAGTGGTCCATCACCAGGCGCGCAAGTACGGACATACTAAGTTCGGCCTCGACCGTTTTGTCAATGGTTACCTTGATCTTGCGACGCTTTGGTTCACAGGTAAGTTCGGCAAGAAGCCAATGCACCTCTTCGGGTTGCTCGGAAGCCTTATGTTCTTTCTCGGCTTTATAGCTGTCATTGTTGTCGGTGCCACCAAGCTCTACAACATGCACACCGGTGCTCATTATATTCTTGTCACAGACTCTCCGTATTTCTATCTGTCGCTTGTCCTTATGCTTCTAGGCTCCCAGCTCTTCCTTGCCGGTTTTGTCGGCGAACTTGTGGTTCGCAACTCTCCCAAACGCAATGACTACGAGATTGAAGAGATTCTGGGCCCGGACGAACCTTGATACAGTATAAACGAATATCTTCCGACACAATATGGAAAACCGATTCCTCAAACTTGCTTCCGAACGCTACTCTTGCCGTTCGTACACTTCAGAGTCTGTCAGCGAAACAGACCTCGCGACGATACTGGAAGCAGCCTTGATAGCACCCAGTGCCTGCAACCGTCAGCCTTGGCGGCTCAAGGTCGTGCGCTCCGGTGACGAAGAAGCCAGTGCGGCTGTAGCTGCTTCATATTCACGCGAATGGGTACGCACCGCCCCTATGTATATCATTGTATGCAAGGTTCCGGCAGAAGCATGGGTGCGTCCGTTCGACAATCACAATCATGCCGATGTCGATATAGCCATCCTTTCAGAGCATATCTGCCTTGCAGCCACCTCACTGGGCCTGGGCACATGCTGGATATGCAACTTCGACCCGGCTGTGCTTAGCGAACGTCTTTCGTTGCCCGAAGGCATAGTTCCCTCGGTAATTATCCCGGTAGGTCATCCTGCCGATACCGAACCGGAGAAGAAGCGCAAACCTCTTGCCGAGATACTTTTATAAGCCTGAATAATGACCCGTAGAAGTGTCTTTATCTTCTTGGCAGTGATACTGATGACTGCTGTCGGATGCAATACGAACGGCTGTCTCAACAACCAGAGTGCTATCCCGCTGGCTGAACTCTACTCTTCCGCAACAGGTGCAGCTATAAGCCTCAACAACTTGCAGATAAGCGGTGTCGGTGCTCCCAACGATTCTGTGCTTATCAGCTCCGGAACGGCAGTATCGAAGCTGTACCTGCCGATGCGTTCGTCACAGTCGTCGACAGCCTGGTGCTTTCATTATACTCAGGAAGGCCTCGACGACCCGGATATCAACGATACCATCGAGTTCGTCTATACGAGTCTGCCATACTTCGCCTCGGAGGAGTGTGGCGCGATGTACTATTATCACATTGACAAGGTTAAGGCAACGGATCACCTGATGGATTCCGTTGTGATTGTAGATTCGTTGATTACCAACGTAGACCTTACCAGGATAAAGATATATTTCCGAACGGTCGAACCCGATACGCCTGAAAATCCCGACGAACCTGAACAAGGAGAGGAGACCGGACGATGAGACGTATAGTGTATATAATGCTTATGATCCTGCTCGTTGCAGTCTTTGCCGAAGCGCAGGTCAACAAGGAAAGGCGTCGCATCACGCCGGTCAACACTCCGGCTACGACTACGCAGTCCATCAACGAGACACGCGAGGACACGGCTCGTATCAATGCCAAAATCAGGGAGCGTTCGACATCTTATGTCGATAGCCGTGGTCGCACCATATATGTCGATACTGTCACCGGTAAGGAGTGGACCGATTCCACGACACTGGAAAACCAGAAGGTGCCGCATATGATATACCCTCTGTTTCATGCAGCAAGCATTGGTGTAAATATCTGGGACCCGGTGATGCGTATCTTCGGCCAGAACTACGGTATTGCGGATGCATTTCTCGAACTGTCGCTCCATAACCGCTACAAACCTGTTTTCGAAGTCGGTCTCGGCACAGCCGATCATGAAGGCCCGAACAACAACTATCGCTACCGTTCGCCATTGAGCGTATATTTCCGTATAGGTGCGAACTACAATTTCCTTTTCAACTCTAACCCTGACTATTCATTCTTTGTAGGCGCGCGCTACGGATTTTCGCCTTTCAGCTATTCTGTCGATGACGTGATTCTCAATTCTCCATATTGGGGCGAGACGCAGAAGTTCTCTATCCCTTCCCAGCATGTGACAGCGGGTTGGTTCGAATTTGTCCTCGGGCTGAGGGTAAAGCTGTGGGGACCGATATCGGCAGGATGGAGTTTCAAATTCCATAAAAAGCTCCATGAAAGTGCCGCAAAATACGGCGAACCGTGGTATATTCCCGGATTCGGCTCTCGCAACAGCTCTATATCGGGCAGTTTCTCGGTGGTCTATACCATTTCACTGGAGCATCTGAACAAGCCTAAGGAGGAAGCCGTTATAGATACAGAAGTGTCGGATATCCCGACATCGGAAAAAGACATAACTCCGGATTTATGAAAAAGATAATCATCATAGGTGCCTCTTCGGGACTCGGGAATCGTGTAGCTACCGATTTCGCCAGACTGGGCTGGCGTGTTGGCATTGCCGCTCGTCGCGAAGAAAATCTTAAAGCCATCAAGGAAAAGTTCCCCGGCAGGGTAGAGTACATGGTAATGGACGTTACGGCTCCCGATGCGGTAGATAAATTCAACATGCTCATCGAGCTTATCGATGGTATGGACTATCTTCTGTTCTCGGCTGGTTGCGGATGGTACAATCCCGGGCTCGACAGCGGCCGTGACGAGGAAACTATGGCAGTCAACGTCGTGGGCTTTACCAAAATAATGATAGCCGCTTACAAGTATTTCAAATTCACGGCCAACCTTCACAAAGGACATATCGCGGCAATTACATCGATAGCAGGCTGCAAGGGCATGGGTGTGTCTGCCGTATATTCTGCGTCCAAGCGCTATCAGTGGAATCTTCTTCAGGCCCTCGACCAGCTCGCACATCAGCAGCATGTCAACGTTGCCATCACCGACATACGTCCCGGTTTCGTTGATACTCCACTCCTCGAAGGTCTTGAGTCATACCCTATGGAGATGAGCATCGACTATGCCGCTCCGCTTATCGAGAAAGCAATGCTGCGTGGACGGCGAATTTCCTATATCGACTCGCGTTGGGCTGTCGTTACAGCATTGTGGAAGCTCGTGCCTCCATGCCTTTGGCACCGTCTCGAACTCAGTCTTAAGTGAAATATAGTAGTTGATTGACGATATTTTTGTAAATTTGCAGTTCCGGGTGCAACAACTGCCCGGATACTGCAAAGTTACATGAATGCAATCGACATTATAATCCTTGCCATCGTCGTCATCGCAGCCGTCACAGGAGCCCTCAAAGGCATAGTGGCGCAGATAGGGGCTATTGCGGCGGTTGTCGCCGCCATCGTAGTTTGCCGGCTTTTCGGCGGCACTATTGCCGACATTGTGATAAGCCATGGTACCGAGCATGAGACTCTTCTGAGAGTCATATGCTATGCGCTTGTTTTCCTGGGTACCTATCTTCTTGTCATCCTGTTGGCGCGGCTGTTCGGGGCGGCTGTCTCTGCGATGAAGCTGCGGCCTTTCGACCGTATTGCCGGTGCTGTCTTCCGTGTCGCCGAGTGGCTGATTCTGTTCAGCGTGGTGCTGAATATCTATCTTGCCGTATGCCCGTCGGATCGCGACGCATTCTGCCGTAAAGACAGACCATGGAGGGAGTTCTCAGTCGATTTGGCTCCCAGGCTTGCAGGATATATCGTTAAACAATGAAAGCTGCCAAAGCTTATTAAACTGACATGAACACGGATTCAAATACAGATATACGCTCCGAAAGCGAACTCGATACCATATCGGCGGCAACAGGCGGCGAATACAAGTACGGCTTTACTTCCGATATCGATACCGACATCATTCCGGCAGGTCTCAACGAAGAGGTTGTCCGTCTCATATCCCGTAAGAAGGAAGAGCCGGAGTGGCTGCTGGAATTCCGCCTCAAAGCTTTCCGCTACTGGCAGACCCTTACACCTCCGACATGGGCACATCTTAAGATCCCTGAGATGGATTTCCAGGCGATAAGCTATTTCGCGGCCCCCAAGAAAAAAGAAGGCCCAAAGAGTCTCGACGAGGTAGATCCTAAGATTATCGATACTTTCAACCGTCTCGGTATTCCGGTGCAGGAGCAGAAAGCCCTCAGCGGAATGGCTGTCGATGCCGTACTCGACTCTGTTTCGGTCAATACAACCCATCGCGAACGGCTTGCCGAGTTGGGCATCATATTCTGTTCGTTCAGCGAGGCTGTCAAGAACTATCCCGACCTCGTCCGCAAGTATCTTGGCAAGGTCGTCAGCTATCGCGACAATTTCTATGCAGCCCTCAATTCGGCTGTATTCTCAGACGGTTCCTTTGTCTATATTCCGAAGGGGGTTCGTTGCCCAATGGAGCTCTCGACTTATTTCCGTATCAACTCCGCCGGTACGGGACAGTTTGAGCGTACCCTTATCGTGGCCGACGACGAAGCCTATGTCAGCTACCTCGAAGGCTGCACTGCTCCTATGCGCGACGAAAACCAGCTCCATGCAGCTATTGTCGAGATTATCGTCGAAGACCATGCGGAGGTCAAGTACAGCACGGTACAGAACTGGTATGCCGGCGATGCCGAAGGGCGTGGCGGTGTCTATAACTTCGTAACCAAGCGTGGCCTTTGTCGTGGCGACGGTTCGAAACTGTCCTGGACACAGGTCGAGACCGGGTCGGCTATCACGTGGAAATATCCTTCGTGCATACTTGCCGGCGACGGTTCTACGGGCGAATTCTATTCCGTGGCTGTCACCAACAACCGCCAGCAGGCCGACACAGGTACAAAGATGATACACATAGGCGCGAATACGCGCTCCACCATTGTCAGCAAGGGTATCTCCGCAGGTCATAGCCAGAACAGCTACCGTGGCCTTGTCAAGGTGGCCAAGGAGGCTGTCAATGCGCGAAACTATACGCAGTGCGACTCGCTGCTACTAAGCGGCACTTGCGGCGCGCATACATTCCCTGTCATAGACGTAGGGAACAACAGCGCGGTGGTCGAGCATGAGGCCACCACTTCCAAGATTTCCGAACAACAGATATTCTACTGCAATCAGCGAGGCATCCCGACAGAGGAAGCTGTTGCCCTGATTGTCAACGGCTATGCCAAGGAAGTGATGAACAAGCTGCCGATGGAGTTCGCCGTCGAGGCTCAGAAATTGCTTTCGATAACCCTCGAAGGTTCCGTGGGTTGAACTTAATACTAACACGACAATACTGAAAATATAATGTCTGAAGATCTTCTCAAAGTCGAGAACCTTCGAGCAGGTATCGAAGGAAAAGAAATATTGCGGGGCATCAATCTCACGGTGCGTCCCGGCGAAGTACATGCCATCATGGGTCCGAACGGATCCGGCAAGAGTACACTTTCCGGTGTTCTTGCCGGTGACCCCCGGTATACAGTGACAGGCGGTAGCGCAAGTTTCCATGGCATCGACCTTCTTTCGCTTTCTCCCGAGGACCGTTCGCACGAAGGCTTGTTCCTTTCGTTCCAGTACCCTGTCGAGATTCCTGGTGTTACGATGGTCAACTTCATGCGTGCTGCCGTCAATGCCAAACGCAAGTATTTCAACGAAGCTCCTCTTTCGGCCGGCGATTTCCTGAAGATGATGCGGCAGAAACGGGCAATCGTCGAGCTTGACAACAAACTCGCTTCGCGTTCCGTCAACGAAGGTTTCTCCGGAGGCGAGAAGAAACGCAATGAAATCTTCCAGATGGCCGTCCTTGAGCCGCGTCTGTCGATTCTCGACGAAACAGACAGCGGTCTCGATATCGATGCTCTCCGCATCGTTGCCGGAGGTGTCAACAAGCTTCGGACCGACAGCAACGCAACTATCGTCATCACACACTACCAGCGTCTGCTCGACTATATCAAGCCCGATTACGTCCATATCCTCTACAAGGGCCGTATCGTCTATTCCGGCGGCCCCGAACTGGCTCTCGAGCTTGAAGAGAAAGGCTACGACTGGATCAAACAACAAGTCGACGGAGAATGAAAGCAGCCGTACAATCCTTACAGCAGTATCTCGACCTCTATCAGGACAACCGCGAGACCTTCGACAAGACTTCGCCTGCCGTCTTCACGGAGCTGCGCCGTCGTGCCGCATCGGCAATTGAAGAAGCCGGTCGTCGCGGATGGAACGATATTTCGGAACTGCCTCAAAGCCGTCTGTCGTCGTTCTTCGAACCCGACTACGGCGTTAATCTCGCCCGTCGGGCCTTCGATGTAGACGTGGCCGCTTCTTTCCGTTGCGATGTGCCGCACCTGAGCACCTTGCTCGGTGTTGTCGTCAACGATGTTTTCCGTCCTACTCCGAATCTCATCGGCAATCTGCCTCATGGCGTGATGGTCATGTCGCTGTCACAGGCCGCGGCGGAATATCCCGATATCGTGAGCCGTTATCTTGGTCGTCTCGTCCCGGAAGATGATGCGGCAGCCCAGCTTAATACAATGATGATGCAGGACGGCGTGTTCGTCTACCTCCAGACAGGTGTGCATCTTGAAAAGGCGATACAGATTGTCAATATATTCAACTCGACGGAACCTCTCTTCATGGCCAGGCGCATACTCGTCGTCGCAGGGGAGGGTTCCGCTGTCAAACTCCTGCTGTGCGACCATTCGCAGGCACGCGATGTCCGGAGCATGGCCTCGCAGGTGATAGAGGTCTTCGTCGGCGACCGTGCCGAAGTGGAGATTTATGATATCGAGGAAAGCTCTTTGCAGAATCGCCGTCGCTGGCAGCTGTTTTCGACCCAGGGTCACGATTCGCGCCTGACAGCAAACACTTATACCCTCTGCGGAGGCATATCGCGCAATGATTACCGCGTCAGTGTCAACGGCGACCATGCCGAGACCCTGCTTGGCGGTATGGCGATATGTTCCGGCGAACAGGCGGTCGATACAAATGTTGTCCTCCGTCATAATGCGACTCATTGCAATAGCCATCAGCTCTTCAAAAATGCCCTTTTCGATAATTCCCGTGGCGCTTTCGGCGGACGTATCATCGTGGACGAAAAGGCCCAGTTCACCGATGCCGTACAGACAAACCGTAACCTGCTTGTTTCGCCCGAAGCCCGTATGATGACGGCCCCACAGCTTGAAATATACTGCGACGAAGTGAAATGCGGTCATGGCGCAACCGTCGGCCAGCTTGACGAGAGAGCCTTGTTCTACATGCGTTCTCGCGGTATCCCCGAAGAGGAAGCCCGAATGATGCTGACCCAGGCTTTCATGGTCGATGTTATCGACAATATCTCTTTCGACATTCTGCGCGAACGTCTCCATCACCTCGTCGAGAAACGTCTCGGCGGTGCTGAGGCTTCCTGCGCTTCATGTGCCTCAACATGCCACAAATGAACGGTAAATACGATGTGGAAGCGCTTCGCCGCGACTTCCCGATACTCACAAGCACAGTCTATGGCCGCCCGCTTATATATCTCGACAACACAGCCACGAGCCAGACTCCACGATGTGTCGTCAATGCCATAGAACACCAGTATTTCACTGAGAAAGCCAATGTGCATCGCGGTGTCCACTGCCTGTCGCAGAAGGCGACGGCTTCCATGGAACATTCTCGCGAACGTGTGCGTGGATTCCTCGGTGCTGATTCTATAGAAGAGATTATCTTCACCCGTGGAACTACCGAGGGTATCAATCTTGTTGCATCGTCCTACGGACAGCTTCTCGACGAAGGCGACGAGGTGATAATCACCGAGATGGAACACCATTCCAACATTGTGCCTTGGCAGCTGCTCGCACAGCGTCGAGGAATCGTCATCAAGGTAGTGCCTGTCACTGAGGAAGGTCTCCTCGATCTTGATGTCTACAAGAAGCTTTTTACGCCACGTACGAGGCTGGTTTCGTTCACTCATGTCTCTAACGTGCTCGGTACGGTCAATCCTGTTGCCGAGATGGCTGAGATAGCTCATAGTCATGGCGCAGTCGTCTGCGTTGACGGTGCTCAGGCCACAGCCCACAGACACGTCGATGTCAAGGCTCTCGGTGCTGATTTCTATGCCTTTTCCTCGCACAAGATGTACGGACCGACAGGTGTAGGCATCCTTTATGGCCGTCGTGATTTACTCGAGAAGATGCCTCCCTACCAGGGTGGTGGCGAGATGATTGGCCACGTGAGCTTCAGCGGTACTACATGGGCTGCACTTCCCTATAAATTCGAGGCCGGTACGCCCGATTTTGTAGGGGCTGCTGCTCTCTCGAAAGCTATCGACTATATGGAGCTTGTAGGCATAGACGCCATTGCAGCTCATGAGAAAGAGCTCCTTGACTATGCTACTGCGGAAATGATGCGTATCTCCGGACTCCGTATCTACGGTACTGCTCCTGGCAAGGAAGCTGTTATATCCTTCCTGCTCGGGAATGCCCATCACTATGACACAGGCGTGCTTCTCGACCAGATGGGCATAGCTGTTCGAACGGGACATCATTGCGCACAGCCGCTGATGGAGCGTTATGGCATTGAAGGGACGGTTCGAGCTTCCTTCGCTCTCTATAATACCATGGAAGAAGTCGATACTTTCATCAAAGCTCTGCACCGTGTGGCTGCGATGCTTACCTGACTTATAATAGGTTTTCATATCAGATGACCGGAACAAATAATTAATTATTGTAATATCATGCGAAACCTTTCAAAGACAGTACTATTAAGTACATTTGCTATGTCCATGCTGACAGCACAGGCTGTCGAGCCTGCCATCCCCCGGGATGAGGCCATCGAGCGCCGTGTAGAGGAAACTCTGAAAAAGATGACACTCGACGACAAGGTTGGCCAGATGCTCGAACTGAACATCGACATATTCGGCACTACCGACTGGAACAGGAACCATCCTTTTACCCTTAATGAGGAGCAGCTCGCCGAAGCTATAAAGACTTTCCGCGTCGGCTCTTTCCTCAACGCTCCGGCGACATACGCCGGTACCATTGAAGACTGGCATTACTGGATTCCGACTATCCAGAAATATTCCATGGAGTATATCGGTATCCCGACGGTCTATGGTCTCGACAACAATCACGGTTCGACCTATATCCAGAACGGCACCCTCTATCCCCAGCCCATAAACCTTGCAGCGTCCTTCGATACAGGCATGGCAACAGAACTTGGCAAAATAACGGGCTATGAAAGCCGTGCGGCCGACTGCCCCTGGGTTTATAACCCGACAATCGACCTTGGCCGAGACCCGCGGTGGTCGCGTATCTGGGAGAGCTACGGTGAAGACCCCGTAGTCAATTCCAAGATGGTAGTGGCTGCAATCAAAGGTCTTCAGGGCGATGATCCCAACCATATAGGCAAATACCATGTGGCTACGAGCGTGAAGCACTATATGGGCTACGGCGCTCCTTTCACCGGCAAGGACCGTACGCCTGCCTATATATCCCCGAATGTCATCCGTGAGAAATATTTCGAGCCTTTCAAATGTGCTATCCAGGCTGGTGCCCTCACCATCATGGTCAACTCTGGAAGCATCAACGGTGTGCCCCTCCATGCAAGCTACGAATACCTGACTCAATGGCTCAAGAAGGATCTCGAATGGGACGGTATGATTGTGACCGACTGGGCCGATATCATGAACCTCTATACACGCGAGAAAGTGGCCAAGGATAAGAAAGACGCTATCCGCATTGCCATCAATGCCGGTATCGACATGAGCATGGATCCTTACTCTACAGATTTCTGTACCTTGCTCAAAGAACTCGTCAACGAGGGCGCTGTCAGCATGGAACGTATCGACGATGCCAACCGCCGTATACTCCGTCTCAAATACCGTCTCGGACTGTTCGACCATCCCAATACCGGCGGTAAGGGGTATGACAAATTCGGAAGTCTCCAATTCAAGGATACAGCCCTGAGAGCAGCCGAAGGTTCGGAAATCCTTCTCAAAAACGAAGGCATCCTTCCTATAGCTCTCGATAAGAAGATACTTATCACAGGTCCCAATGCCAACCAGATGCGTTGTCTCAACGGCGGCTGGAGCTATACATGGCAGGGGTCCAAGACTGAAAAGCTCTCAGAACAGTACAATACTATCTACGAAGCCTTCTGCAACAAATACGGCAAAGAAAACATCATCCTCGAACAGGGTGTGACCTACAACGAGAATGCCAATTATTACGTAGAGAACGAGCCTGCGATCGATAAAGCTGTCGCTGCCGCAGCAAATGCCGATGTCATCATCGCATGTATCGGCGAGAACAGCTATTGCGAGACTCCGGGCAACCTTACCGACCTCTGGCTTTCCGAGAACCAGCGCAATCTCGTCAAGGCTCTCGCCCAGACTGGTAAGCCTATCGTCCTCGTCCTTAACGAAGGCCGTCCTCGTCTCATCGCCGATATCGAACCCTTGGCTGTAGCCGTTGTCGATATCCTTCTTCCGGGTAACTATGGAGGCGACGCTCTCGCAAACCTTATCGCCGGTGATGCCAACTTCTCCGCCAAGCTTCCATACACCTATCCCCGAGAAATCAACTCGCTCGCAAACTATGACTATAAAGTCAGCGAGGAAGTCGCTACAATGGATGGTGCTTACAACTATGATGCCAAGGTTTCACTTCAGTGGCCGTTCGGTTTCGGACTTAGCTATACAAGCTATAACTACAGCAATCTCAAGGTCGACAAGACCCGTTTCAACGAATACGACACGCTGACGATCACAGTCGATGTCACCAATACCGGCAAGGTCGAAGGCAGCGAACCGGTTCTCCTGTACAGCAGCGACCTCGTCGCTTCCCTCGTTCCCGATAACCGCCGTCTGCGCGACTTCACCAAGATAAGCCTTGCCCCCGGCGAGACCAAGACCGTGAAGTTCGAACTCCCGGCCAAGAAACTGGCTTTCGTGAATACCGATGGCAAATGGACTCTCGAAGAGGGTGACTTTGTTCTCAAAGTAGGCGACCAGACACAGACAGTGACATGTGAAAGCACAAAGGTCTGGGATACTCCAAATATTTGAATACGGTCATAACAATCAATAACTTCGCCGCCGGTGCTTGAGGAACCTTCCTTGCCCCGGCGGTTTTGATTTCTCTCTACTTATTCGTACCTTTGCACCATGAAGTTTACAGTCGAAAGCAAATGCTCAGGCACGGCGGCTCGTGCCGGTGTCATAAACACAGACCACGGCGATATACTTACCCCTATCTTCATGCCGGTAGGCACAGCCGGGACGGTCAAGGGTGTACACATGCATGAGCTGCGCGACGACATCAAAGCGCAGATTATCCTAGGCAATACCTACCATCTCTATCTTCGACCCGGGATGGACATCATAGAGAAGGCCGGAGGTCTGCACAGGTTCAATGGCTGGGAACGCCCTATTCTGACTGATAGCGGCGGCTTTCAGGTTTTCTCGCTCAGCGCTATCCGCAAGCTTACCGAGGAAGGTGCACATTTCCGCAGCCATATCGACGGCTCAAAACATCTCTTCACGCCTGAAAATGTCGTCGATATCCAGAGAATCATAGGCTCCGATATCATGATGGCTCTTGATGAATGTGCTCCCGGTACCGCCGACAGAAGCTATACCCGTCGTTCGCTGGACCTTACCAAGCGCTGGCTTGAACGCGGCTGGAAACACTATAAGGAGACAGAGCCTCATTATGGGTACTATCAGAGCTATTTCCCCATTGTCCAGGGATGCACATATCCCGATCTGCGGCGTGAGGCTGCCCGTCATGCCGTGGCATTAGGTGCCGACGGTTACGCTATCGGAGGTCTTGCCGTGGGAGAGCCTGCCGAGGTGATGTACGACATGATTGAAGTCGTCAACGACATCCTGCCTGAAGACCGTCCCCGATATCTCATGGGTGTAGGCACGCCGGTCAACATCCTCGAAGCTATCGATCGCGGTGTCGATATGATGGATTGCGTCATGCCGACGCGAAACGGGCGCAACGGCATGCTCTTTACGCCCGAAGGAACCATGAATATGCGCAACGCCAAGTGGGCCGACGATTTTTCGCCGCTGTGGCCCGACGGCCCGTCGATTGTCGACCGCGTTTATTCCAAAGCCTATGTCCGCCATCTTTTCGTGGCCAACGAGCTCTTAGGATTGCAGATAGCATCCATCCACAACTTAGCCTTCTATCTGTGGCTTGTAGGGGAAGCTCGTAAGCATATCATGTCCGGTGATTTCCACGACTGGAAGACCGAAATGGTCGGCAAGCTGTCGCGGCGTCTGTAAAAACGATATAAAAACTACGAAAGTGTTCAAGATTCTCGACAGATATATCATCCGTAAGTTCCTCGGGACATACGTCTTCGCCATTGTCCTGCTGCTGGCGATCGTAGTGATGTTCGATATCAACGAGAAACTCGATTCCTTCATCAAGGCACCGCTGAAGGCTACTATCTTCGACTACTTCCTCAATTTTCTTCCATACTTCGCCAATCAGTTCTCGCCGCTGTTCACTTTCATTGCCGTCATCTTCTTCACCTCCAAGCTTGCAGGTAACAGTGAGATTATCGCTATGATGTCGGCCGGTATGAGCTTCAGGCGACTGCTGCGGCCATACCTGGTGTCAGCCGCTCTTATAGCGTGCGCAACTTATGTGCTGAGCGCGTATATCATTCCTCCGGCGAACGTCAAACGACTCAACTATGCCAATACATACGTCAAAAACAAGCGTGTCGACTATGGCGTGAACATAATGCTGATGGTAGCGCCCGGCGAGATTGCCTACATGGGCCGTTACGACAACATCAGCAAGACCGGCAATCGTTTCTCTTTAGAAAGCTTCGATGAGAACAAGCGACTGACATCGCGTCTGACCGCCCAGTCCATCCACTGGGATACTCTCTATAACTGGCGCATCAACGATTACGTTATACGCGACTTCCGGGGCGACCGCGAGTTCATCACCGAGGGTCGGCAACTCGATACTATCATACCGTTCGAGCCCAGCGACTTCCTCATCGCTGTCAACGACCACGAAAAAATGACAACCCCCGAACTGAATCTCTACATCGAGCGCCAGAAGAAACGTGGCGTAGCAAATATACAGTCCTTCGAAGTCGAACGAGAACGCCGTATAGCGATGACAGCGGCAGCCTTTATCCTGACACTTATCGGCATGACTCTGTCGGTACGAAAGGTCAAGGACGGCATGGGCATGAATATCGGCATCGGCCTGGTGCTAAGTTTCAGTTACATCTTATTCATGACTATCACGCAGACTTTCGCCATATCGGGCCTGACATCGGCGACAGTTGCCATGTGGATACCTAATGTTTTATATTCTATCATAGCCATCGTGCTCTATCGCAAAGCATCCAGAAGATGACAGGCGAATGGCTCTCGCTGGTTAATAAAAGAAATGAAAGTACTTAAGTTTGGCGGCACATCTGTAGGCTCGCCGGAGAGAATCAAGCATGTAGCTGCCCTGATTCGTGATGCAGGGCGTAATGTCGTAGTACTGTCGGCAATGTCCGGGACGACAAATACGCTTGTCGAAATAGCCGAATATCTATATAAGGGCAATATTCCCGGTGCGCAGGAAACCCTCAACGCTCTTGAAGCGAAATACGACGACGTGATAGTACGTCTCCTCGATAGTCGTGACGGACGTTCAGCAGCGAGTGCGGCTGTGGCGCGTTCTTTCGCCATCATACGTTCGTATTTCACTCCCGGACTCACAGAACCCGGCGAGAAGGAAATCCTCGCCCAGGGCGAGCTAATGTCGACGGCGCTGATGCAGTGCTATCTCCATGAAAGCGGCATCAATTCCGTACTGCTCCCTGCTCTCGACTATATGAGAACCTTGGAGAACGGCGAGCCCGACATGGAGCACATAGGCAAGAATCTCCGCCGTCTTATCGAAGTAGAGCCACAGGCCGACCTCTTCATCACGCAGGGATATATCTGCCGCAACGACCATGGCGGTGTCGACAACCTCAAGCGTGGCGGCAGCGACTATACGGCCTCCATAATAGGCGCTGTCCTTGGTGCCGACGAGATACAGATCTGGACTGATATCGACGGTATGCACAACAACGACCCACGTTATGTCGAAGGCACCCGACCTGTAAGCACTCTTCATTTCGAGGAAGCTGCCGAGCTCGCCTATTTCGGAGCCAAGATACTGCATCCGTCCTGCGTGCTCCCGGCAAAGCTTCATAACATACCGGTGCGCCTTCTCAACACAATGGAGCCGGAGGCCGCCGGTACGCTTATATACAATGCCGTTCCCGACGGCCGCATTAAGGCTGTCGCTGCAAAGGACGGTATCACGGCTATCAAGATAAAGTCGGGACGCATGCTCCTTGCCTACGGCTTCCTTCACAAGGTATTCGAGACCTTCGAGAACCACCGTACGAGCATCGATATGATAGCTACATCGGAAGTCGGCGTGACCTTGACAATCGACAATGATTCGCGTCTGGCTGCTATCGTCGACGACCTCAAGCATTTCGGGACAGTCAGCGTCGACCGCGACATGGTCATAATATGCGTTGTTGGTGACCTCGAATGGCATAACTGCGGCTTCCAGAGCCGAGTGCTGTCGGCTTTGACAGATATCCCGGTACGCATGATTTCCTATGGCGGCAGCAACTACAACATCTCCGTACTTGTACGGGCCGCCGACAAGACAAAGGCTCTGCAGGCACTGTCGCGGGCTCTTTTCGAAGAATGAAATCCTGAGGGATCGAGCTTTGAACCTCCATTGAATGAGACTCATAGTGAAAAAACTTTGGGATTTTTAGGAAAAATAGCTACCTTTGCAGGCGCAAAGCGAACTTTATTTCGAACAAACACAACACATAATAGATCCATAGCATTTATGATCAACGCTCAAGACATAAAAAACGGCACCTGCATCCGCATGGACGGCCGCCTCTACTTCTGCGTAGAATTCCTTCATGTAAAACCCGGTAAGGGCAATACCTTCATGCGTACAAAACTCAAGGACGTGGTCGATGGCCGTGTGCTCGAGCGTCGTTTCAATATCGGCGAAAAGCTTGAAGACGTGCGTGTAGAACGTCGTCCTTTCCAGTATCTCTATACCGACGGTGAAGACGATATCTTCATGAACAACGAGACTTTCGAACAGATTCCTATCAAGAAGGATCTTGTAACCGGTTCTGACTTCATGAAAGAAGGCGATACTGTAGAAGTCGTAACCGATGCTTCTACCGAAACCGTTCTCTATGCCGAAATGCCCGTCAAGACAGTCCTTAAGATTACATATACCGAACCGGGTCTCAAGGGCGATACCGCAACCAACACCCTCAAGCCTGCTACAGTTGAAACCGGTGCAGAAGTACGTGTGCCCCTCTTCGTAAACGAAGGCGAGTTTATCGAAGTCGATACACGCGACGGTTCCTACATCAGCCGCATCAAAGCCTGATAATTATCCGGCACAATCATAGAAAAGCCTTGTGGAGATATCCGCAGGGCTTTTTCTATGATGACTCAAGCTTGATCATGCCATAAACGAGCAGGAGGGATACACCCGGGTGTATCCCTCCTGCTCGTTAGCTTTGTTAGCTTGGCTGTTCTTTATTTGAGGCCGAGTTTGGTGCGGACCTGAGGAGTGACATCGACCACGTCGCTGCCAGAGTAGAGGATCAGAGCCTGTTCGTTAGGCAGGATGAATGTGAACGAGCCTTCGGCACCTACAGCCTTGACAGCTTCCATGAGCTTCTGCTGGATGGGGGCCATAAGCTGTTCGTTAAGACGTGCAAGGTCCTGCGATGCTGTGTTGCGGAACTGGTCGACTTTGTTGACGCGCTCCTGGATTTCCTGCATGCGGCGTTCCTTGATGGATTCGGGGGTGTTGGCATCGTTCTGAATGGTCTGGAAGTCGGCGTAGAGCTTGTTGACTTCTTCCTGAAGCTTCTGGAACTCTTCTTCGTATTTTTTGGAAGTGTCGGTGAGCTGAGTCTGCATAGCAGCTGTTTCAGGCATGGCCTGATAAATGGCTTCGAGATCTACTGTGCCGAATTTCTGAGCCATGCCGCTCAACGGGAGGGCCAGCGCTACGGCGAGAAGGATTTTTTTGAACATATCTATTTTAAGTGTTTGTTTATTGATACGTGTGTTATGTTATGTAATGAGACTACAAATATACGCAATTAATTGGAATATCCCAACTTGGCAAGGACCTCGTTACTGACATCGATTCGCGGTGACGCATATACGATATCGGAGCTTGAAGCCCTGTCGAAGATAGCCTGGTATCCTCGTTCCTCGGCTACTTTTTTGACGGCGTTGTATACATCGTCCTGGATGGGTTTGAGGAGTGTCTGGCGTTTCTGGTATAGTTCTCCTTCAGGCCCGAAGTATTTATAACGGAGCTCGGTGGCTGCCTTTTCTTTGGCAACGATTTCTTCTTCGCGTTTCTTCACCTGTTCGTCTGTGAGAAATACCTTGTCGGCGAGGTAGCTCTGATACATAGTCTCGGCTTCTTTACTGACTGACTCGACTTCTTTCTGCCAGCGTTGTGACAGCTGGTTGAGCTGTTCGTTTGCCATCTCGTAGGACGGAACATTCTTGAATATGTACTCCATGTCGACGAGGGCGAACTTCTGGGCGGAAGCTGAGAATGCTGCGGCGACAGCCACGACGAGGAGAAGGACTATTTTTTTCATCATTCTTTTTTAGTGTTAAGAGGTTTGAGTATATCTATTAGACACTTGATGAGCGAAAAGGTTTAGAATTCCTGTCCGAGGATGAAATGGAAGTGACTTCCACCACGCTGGGGCGGGTTCTGGCGGTCTTTGTCGAAGCCGTAGGCCCAGTCGATACCCATCAGTCCGACCATAGGGAGCATGATGCGGACACCGGCACCTGCACTGCGCTTGAGTTCGAAGGGGTTGAACTGGCTGACTGATGTCCAGGCGTTACCGCCTTCGAGGAACGCGAGGGCGTAGATTGTGGTGCTTTGCTGGAGCATGAGGGGGAAGTGGATCTCCACACCCATACGTGTGTAAGCATAGCCGTCGGCACCGTAGGGCGTCAGTGAACCGTTGTCGTAGCCTCTGAGGGCTATGGTCTCGGTGGCATAGCTGCTGTAGCCGCTCATGCCGTCACCGCCGACATAGAATGTTTCGAAAGGCGAACGGAGGTACTTGTTGTAGCCGCCGAGAAGACCGAAGTCGAAGCGTGTCATCAGGACGGGAGTCCACTGCTGGGATGTCGACAGGGGAGTGTATGTACGGCTCTTGAAGCGTAGTTTCCAGTATTCGATCCAGCGGTAGAGCTGTTTGGCTGCTTCCTGGTCGCCGGCGGCATTTTTCTCGTAGAGGGTCTTCCAGTCTTTTTTGCCGAACAGGTCGGCGGGAGGCGTCATCTGTAGGTTCAGGGAGAAGCTGGAGCCGCTACGTGTAAAGATCGGGTTGTCGATAGACTGACGTGCAAGAGTGAACCCGAGGGTCAGTGAGTGGGCAGAACCGTTGCGCATCAGGAAGATGTAGTCCCAGTTCTTGAGGTAGTACCACTGGTAGCCGAGTTCGGCGGTGAAAGTGAAGTAGTCGTCAGGCCATTTGAGACGTTTGCCGAAGCCTACGTTGAAACCGACCATCTGGAGAACCTTGTTGGGGTCGAGGCTGGCCTGATAGCTGCTCTGGTAGTAGTCGTTGTAGCCTCCATAGCCATAGCCGTATCCATATCCGTAGGGATATCCGTAGCCGTAAGAACTGCCGTAGAGACTGCTGTTGGACCATGCGCGGTTGTAGAAAGAGCTGTTGACGCCGGTCTGGCGGCTATAGTAGGCTGATACGGAAAGAGAGTTGGGTCGTTTGCCGCCGAACCAGGGGTCGAGGAATGAGATTGCGTACTGCTGATAGTAGCGGGCATTGGTCTGCGCGCTGATGGAGAAGGTCTGTCCTTCGCCCTGGGGGATGATGCCTCGGTAGGTACTCGGGTAGAAGAGATTCTTGATGGAGAAGTTGGTGAACTTCAGCTGCAGTTTTCCGATGATACCTGTCTGGCCCCATCCAAGAGAGAACTCAACCTGGTCGTTGGCTTTGGATTCGAGGTTGAAAACGATATCGACAGTGCCGTTTTCTTCGTTGGGCTCGGGCTGGATGTCCATTTTCTCAGGATTGAAATGACCTGTCTGGGCAATTTCGCGTGCTGAACGCATGAGGTCCGATTTGCTGAAGAGGTCGCCTGGGCGCACGCGAAGCTCACGACGGATCACCTTCTCGTAGAGTCGGTCGTTACCGTTGATTACGACATTGTTGATACGAGCCTGCGGACCTTCCATGATACGCATTTCGAGAGAAATAGAGTCACCGGCAACTTCCTTTTCGATAGGCACAAGCTGGTAGAAGAGATAGCCATTGTCCATATAGAGGCTGTTGACGGCATCCTCGTCTTCGTCGAGGCGTTTCTTCATATGCTTCTGGTTATAGACATCGCCTGGCTTCATGTCCAGGACCTGGTTAAGGATCTCATTAGGATAAAGGGTGTTGCCTACCCATTGGATATCCTTGATGAAGTACTGTTTGCCTTCGTCGACGGTGATGTGGACATCGACGCGGTTTTCGGCGTATGGTACTACGCTGTCGGCGATGATGCGTGCATCACGGTATCCTTTTTCGTTGTATTTCTGGAGAATACGGTTAAGGTCGTCGCGATAGTCGTTCTCGACGAATTTTTTCTGGCTGAAAAGTTTGAGTATATCGTTGTTTTCGTTCGTTTTTTTGATGGTGCGTTTGATCTGGCGGTCCGAGAGGACTTCGTTGCCTTCAATATAGATTTTGTGCACCTTGACTTTAGAATGTTTGTCGATGACGATATCGACAATGGACTGGTTCTCGTTCGAGAGGTCCTCGTGAAGGTTTATTTTCACGGTGGCGTTGCCGAAGCCTTTGTCTTTGTAGTATTTTTTGACGATTGCCTCGGCACGGTTCACGATATTCTGCGTAATCTGGTTGCCTTTGACGAGCTGGAGACGCTCCTGAAGGTCTTTGATCTCGCCCTTTTTTGCGCCGATATAGTTGACAGCCGAGATACGCGGCTGTGTGCGAAGCACGATTTTGAGCCAGGCCTTGTCGCCGACGGTCTTTTCGAGTTCTATACGGGCCTGGGCGAAGAGGGTCTGACGCATAAGCCGCTTGACGGCGTTAGTGATATCGTCGCCGGGTATAGTCACACGGTCGCCTACCTTCAGGCCGGCGTAACCCTGGATGAGGAAGTCGTCGTAGTTGGGAGCTCCTTCGACAGAGATTCCCGCTATTTCATATGTCCGGGGCATGGTGTTGTAGTGTACCGCCGGGCTGAAGATGGTGTCAGTAGGAGCCTGTGCAGTTATCTTACCGGAGAATGCCGGCAAGATCAAGGCGAGGGCAATAAGCAGAAGTATCTTTGAACGCATAATGGATAATGGTCGGTAGATAGGAATGAAGGGGTTGTTCGATTGATTTTCTGGTTGGTATTGAGAAAATCTACGAGGAACTTATCTGTTCGCCGGTGAGGCCGAAGCGACGCTGGCGCGTTTGGTATTGGGCAATATGGCGACGGAAATCTTCGCGGCTGTAGTCGGGCCAGTAGGTCGGCGTGACAGCGAGTTCCGTATAAGCTATCTGGTAGAGGAGGAAATTGCTGATTCTCATGTCGCCTCCGGTGCGGATGAGGAGGTCCGGGTCGGGTATATCCTTGGTGGTGAGCATGGAGGCAAAGAACTTTTCGTCGACATCGGAAGGCTTGAGGCTTCCTTCAGCTGCCTGTCGGGCTATTTTGCGAGCAGCTTCTATAATCTCCCAGCGCGACGAGTAGCTGAGCGCAAGTACGAGAGTCAGACCTGTACAATGCGAAGTGTCGGCAATGCATCGGCGCATACGTGCGGCTGCTTCATCAGGCAGACGGTCGAGGTCGCCGATAGTGGTTAGCCGCACATTGTTCCTGATAAGGTCGGGTGTCTCACGTTCGATGGCCGTCACTATGAGGTGCATCAGGGCATCGACTTCTTCCTGCGGCCTGTTCCAGTTCTCGGTGGAGAATGTATAGAGGGTGAGGTAGCCTATGCCGAGTTCTGAGGCTTCTTCCGTGATACGCCGCACGGTTGTCACCCCTTCGACGTGGCCTGCGGAGCGGTCCAGGCCGCGAGCCTGTGCCCAGCGCCCGTTGCCATCCATGATGATGGCGACATGGACTGGCAGACGGCTTCTGTCGATAGCCGGGATGTTTTCGGATATGCTGTTAGTCGACATAATGGCAAGTTTCGCATCGTGGGCCGAACTCATAGGAGACTCCGAAGGTGAGTCGCGAGTACCAGTCGGTATTTTTATAGAATTCTGTCTTTATTTGATTGAGATCGACGAGGTCGGTTCCGTCGATTTTGTCGCCGAAAGCTTTGGTCATTGTGAACTCGAGACCGAGATTTAGGCGTTGGCTGGCCTTGAACTTGATTCCGGCACCCATAGGGATAGTAGGAACCACAGAGGTGGTGCCTCCGGACGATGACATTGCAACGCCCACACCTACGACGAGGTATGGAGTCCAGCGGCGGAGACGTTTGTAGGTTTCGCCGATGCCGTAAGGGAAGAAATTGAATTCGCCTCGTGCACTGAGTTCATAGACCTGTGATGTGAAGGAATATGAGGCTCCACCCGGCAGGACATCGGTTATATCTGCGGTGTTACCGCTCAGCGACATCGTGGATAAGACCCCCCTGAGAGCCCAACGTGCGTCGGGAAGATAGCGGAACGACAGCTCGCCTGTGAATCCCGGATGGGCAAAAGGATTTGAGCGGTTGGCTTCGCCTATGTATCCGCTCATGCCGAGTTCTGCTCCGATGTCGAATTTATAGGGTGCTGACTGCGCCGACGCGCCTACAGCGGCACACAGCAATATCGAGGCGGCCATGGCGGTACGCCGCTTGCTGTTTTTTGTCGCTATGAGACAGTCGGTATGCATCTGGTGAAATTTTTATATTATAGGCTTGAAGGTGAGGCGGTTGATGGCCGCTCTCCATACTGTGTCGCTGAGATGCCCGTTGGCGAGACGGCCGCCGAACATATAGATGAAGGGGCAATCCCAGGATGTGACAGGCTTGACTGCTGACTCGCTGAAGTCGGGAGCCAGGTATATGACTGTGGAGGGGATACGATAGCCCAGCTCGCATGAAACCCAGGCATCGGAGGCCGAACGCGATTTTAATGTTGTCTCGAAAACATATGCCTGGCCATCGCTGACGATGGGAAATCCGGAGGGAAGCTGCATTAGTTCGGGCGCTTGGGTCCAGTTCATGCCGAAGTCGTAGGACAGGAAGACTTTCTGGTTCATTTCCGATCCGTTAGTGCCACCGAAAGCGAGCATTACACTGTATTTCGTCGCGATGAACGCTGTATTGACGCTGAATGTATAGTAAGGCACTAACATCATGCCCTCATAAGCCGTAGGGAGCCCCTTGGCACTTATGTTGGCCCATGTGGAACCGTCGAAGGACCATGTCGCGGACGAAAGACGGCCGTCGGCTGTACGGCCTCCTACCATGAAGGCCTGTCCTTCGCTCGACATGGGGAAGGTGATGTACTGTGTCAGTGAAGTGCCGCGCACAGGCATGTCTGCCGGCATTTCGGAGGTCTCGGTCGACGGGTACTGTACGGCGAGCCATTTCGAACCTGTATTTTGTGCTCCGAGAAGGCGTTCGGCCATGGGCCCGTAGATGTTTGTCCAGCGGCGCCCTGTGTTTGTCCATGTCGCGCCACCGTCGGTCGAACGGTAGAGCGGCATATCAGGACGAATACCATCATTGGCAAGTATGTATAGCGCATCATCGGTGCCGGTGAAGGTATTGATATCGGCACCGGAGGGAAGAATGGCTTCGGTGTATGTCCAGTCGTCGTTGAAAGGATTGGGAGAGAAGGCTATGCAGTACTTCGAGCCGCTTGTCGTCAGGCAATAGACCCCGTCGGCAGTACGGGCTGTCCGCTGGCGCGAGACATTGGAAAAAGTCGAGGGCAGCTGACGGAGTGCGGCCTGGTCCCATACCAGAGAGTCGGAAAGTACTTTATGTACGTTTACAGAGACTGTATAGTTCTTGGTGTTTGTACCGTCGAGCGAACGGACCTCGATAGTAACTGGGTTGGAGAAATCAATTGTGTCGCCGGGGTTGGTGGCGTAGTTGTGGACGGAGTCTGTACCGTTGGGCAGTGTTTCCTTTATGGTGATGGCCGATACTATGTCCATCGGCGTGATGACGGGGACAAATTTGTTGGTCGGCGTGCCGTAGGGGAGGGAGTCGGCGTTGAAAATCTGACCGTTGTCAAGATTGATAGCAAAGAAAACGGTGTCGAGATTGGCTATGATGCTGTCGTCCTGGGATAAGTAGAACCTACTGATGGCCACGCTGGACGAAGTGTAGACAGGTGTCGAGTTATTCGAGGAGTTGCAGCCCATGAATAATAGAGCGGCTGCGAGCACTCCCATGCATATTGAGGTGAATTTCTTCATTGAGTTCATCTTATTTCAAGATGCAAAATTATAATTTTGGTGCCAAAAGGGCAAACTCTTAGGTCTAAAACCCACGAAATAGGGCGCATTTATATGTTTTTAACTCCATCGGAGCGGCATTGCCAATAAAGATTAACAAATAGGCGACCACGTTCCGACGAGTGGGTTGTTGGAGTAATAAAAGATAGAGTTAGGCTCGAGTATCTTTGTCCTGAAGGGCATCGCCGTGAGGACGGGAGCCTGGGCTCGACCTTTTTCAGCGAGACGGCGCGGCGACACTTCGACACGTGCGGCGTCCCATATGCCGGCATCGAGAAAGCTCTGCAGCAGACGTGGCCCCCCCTCGACGAGTATGGATGTGAGACCGTCATCGGCATAGAGCTTGTGCAGCGTTTCAGAAAGTGGTGCGTTTGTGGTGATATGGATGGCGTTTCTTCCCGGGAAGTAGTCTTCAAGTCCCGATATCAGTCCATGCCGGTCGAAAACGACAGGCCTTGGCGAATGTCCGGGCATGAAGCGGGTGTCGAGACGGGGAGTATCGGCTTCCACCGTCCGCGCTCCGACTGCTATTGCATCGTTGCAGGCTCTCAACTGGTGTGTTTCGAGCGAACTTACGGGGGTGGAAAAGATATATGGTTCTGGATGACCATGGCGGTCTATATCCATGAAGCCGTCGGCGCTGCATGCCCATTTCAGGGTTATGAAGGGACGGCCGAGGCTGTGCGCTGTCATGAAGCCGGCGTTGAGACGTCGGCTTTCATCTTCGAGGAGTCCTGTCTCGACTTCTATTCCTGCTTTGCGCAACTTTTCTATTCCTCTTCCGGCCACTTTCGGATTGGGATCGACGGTTGCGACCACGACACGTCGGAAGCCGCAGGATGCCAGCAGGTCGGCACATGGCGGTGTCTTGCCATAATGAGAGCAGGGTTCGAGTGTCACATAGATAGTGGAATGGCCCAGGAGTCTGCTGTCGCACACAGATACCGATGCTACGGCGTTGACTTCGGCATGAGGGGCTCCGAAGCATCGGTGCCACCCTTCTCCTATGATGCGGCCGCCGGGTGCTACAATGACCGCGCCTACCATTGGGTTGGGATTGACGAAACCGCGTCCGGCTTCGGCCAGACGCAACGCCCGGCGCATGTAACGCTCATCTTCGCAGCTGAAATTCATAGTTCGGGCTGATTGTCTTGTAACGTTTATTTGGGTAAAATTTCGAAATTATCGACGTATATTTCCGTGATGTTATGACGGATGGCGTTATGGTCATCCCAAAAACGCGTACGTATCTTGCCTTCTACAAGCAGACGTGAGCCTTTACGGATGTATTTCTCCGCAAATTCGGCGGCGCGACCCCACATCACGATGTTGTGCCATTCCGTGATTTCGGTTACTTCGCCATCAGGACTTTCCGTGCCGTCGGCGCGGCGGGCGCGGCGACGGTCGTTCGTAGCGAGAGGGAATTCGGCTACGGGGCTTCCGTCGGCCATACGCATACGTGGGTCGCGACCTACGTTGCCGAGTAATATAGCTTTGTTCATGAGGATGCCTGGTTATTATCCTGCAAAAATACGTTTTTTATTTCAAAGGAAGGAGGGCGCAGGCAGGAAGATTCCGAAAGATATGCCGAAATTGAACCTCCCCGGGCTGGACGTATAGTTGCAGTATCCGCTGATGGAAGCGAATGGCAGGGCATAGACGACATCGAATTCCCCGAAGAAACGTGCTGAATCGAACCAGCGGCCATAATGTGCCGAGCCGTCTGTGTTTTCAATGATGCGTCGCCCGGGGATAAAGGCGTTGAGCGACAGACGGGCCGACAGAGAGCTGTTGTATTTGTATATAGGTATGATTCCTATACCTACGAAGCTGTTGGCCCGGAGAGCCGGGTTGAAGGTGTTGTGCGAGGCCGGTGTAGGATTATAGGCGGCAGCTGTGCTTATGGCAGCGTCGTACGATTTGAGAAGGCGGCGGTTGCTGGCCACAATCTTGCCTTCGAGACCCAGGCTCCAATGTCGGTGGATGTCGAAATAGTTACGTGTCCTGATGTCGATTTGTGCCCATAGCTCATGTTCGGAAAGGCGCCCGGAACCCAGGGCCTTGGGCAGAAGGTACCGTGCCTTGCCGCCGATACAGGCAACGCGTAAATAATGATCGTAGCCGCTTGTCGGGAAATTGATATTTTCGATTGTGGAGGATTTATAGGCGGCATACGCCTGTCCGAGGTCGAGGTCGGCAAAGTCGCGCCTGTTGTCGTTGCTGTCGGAATGACTGTCGGCGTAGAAGGTGTTGTGCAGGCTGCCTCCGCCAACTCCGACTTCGGCTATGCCGTTGAAACCGGCTGCCAGGGAGTAAGCAAGCTTGCCGAAATATTCGTGGTCGGTCACGAATGCAGGCTGCTTGTCGCGGAAGAAGAAGTCCTCGTTCTCGTGGTATTTGCGGCGCGACGCCACGGCTGTCAGCAGGATTGCCGACGGTATGGAAGTATGCAGGTTCAGCCTGCCGGAAAGGACTCCGGCGATATATGTCTGTCCAATCCAGGCTTCCAGCGAAGTGCTGACAGAACGGAAACTCAGGGAAGAATATGCTCCACGGAGATAAAGATAGCTGTTGGTGCTGGATGTGATATAACCGCCTACACCGGCTGCGAAGCGTTTCTTGGGCTGTATCTGGAGGTCGAGGGTGAACAAGTCGGTTGAGTCGTCGTTGAGGACGGCAGTAGGACGCAGATAGCTGAGCTTGTCGGAAGCGGCCGCCCTGTAGAAGGCGAGCCTGGCGCGGTCGACACCTATCGTATCGCAGCCTTTGGCAGGATGGAAGAGATAGCGGATGTATTCGTTTTGTGTCGGGGTTCCGCCCGAGATGCGGACTGAGTCGAAGCGGAGGAACGGGGTCTGTGATTTGAATACGTCACGGCGCAGCCTGCGTGCTTTGGCAGGTGTACGAGAGGTAATACGTCCTTTGATTGAGTCCATCATCGACATCGCCTTGTCGTAGCCTGCCTGGTAGATCTGCCGGGCTTTGCCCCAGTCGAGCAGTCCGAAATCAGCTACCGGGATTCGCAGTTTGATGCCGTTTCCCGGTGGTACGTCATAGCTCTGGGGCTGTTCGACCAGGTTTTCGATCTGGTCCATGAAGGTTGTCTTAGGACCCGGCTTGCTTGAAGAAGATACGTCGACACCCAGTATCATGGACGGGGCGAACTCCGTACGCATGGCTTCGATGGGGAAATTGTCGTATATTCCGCCGTCGTAGAATACCTGGCCGTCGATTTCGGTAGCCTGGAAAACGAGAGGAAAGCTCATGGATGCACGTACGGCCTCGGCGAGGTTGCCTCGTCCGAGCACCTTGGCGCGGCGAGTGGTGAGGTCGGAAGCTATGCTGCGAAATGGTACGAAGAGATTGTCAAAATTACCGTCGCACTGGGCTGTATAGGCGCCGAATATCTGCATGAAGCCGAAGGACATGGCCGTAGGAGATATAATCGACTGAGGATTGAACACCGGCTTTCCGGCCACGCTATCGGCGGGGCCGAATGAAGCACCGGCTATCTGCGGTGTAGATTCCGGACGGGAGAAATAGAATACCAGCGAGGGGTCAATGCGACCCGTGGCCATATAGTTGAAATATTCGGAAGTGAAGAGTTCCATCATTTCGTCGGTAGTATATCCGCAGGCATAGAGAGCCCCAACTATGGAACCTGCCGATGTCCCGGTGATGAAGTCGATGGGAATGTCGTTCTCTTCCAGTGCCTTTATGACGCCTATATGGGCGATGCCGCGTGCACCGCCGCCGCTAAGCACCAGTCCCACTGACTGATGACCGCCCTGCGCCGTAACAGGCGGCGCAGGGGTCAGTGTCAAGAGAAATACTAAGAAGATAAAACTGCACTTTAAAGCCTTCGTTGTTCGGCTCTGCATAAATGATGAATTAGTTGAAAAGTTATGACTTGTCTATAAAACGCATCCGACGCAGAAATAGTTCGGCTTCCGCATAGAAACTATTTCTGCGTCGAGTACAACTGGTCAGGGTGTTCAGTTCCTGGGGGTATCGGAGATGAAGCTGTCCTTAAATCCGAGGAAGTACAGGACACCGTCGAGTCCGATGGTAGATATCGACTGGCGTGCCGTCTGCTTCACTTTTGGCTTGGCATGGAAGGCAATGCCGAGACCTGCAGTGGATAGCATGGGGAGGTCGTTGGCACCATCTCCTACGGCTATGGTCTGGGCGATGTTGATGTTCTCGACCTGGGCAATAATCTTGAGCAGTTCGGCTTTGCGTTTTCCGTCGACGATATCGCCGCAGTGACGTCCCGTCAGTTTCCCGTCGACTATTTCGAGGTCGTTGGCATAAACATAGTCGAAGCCGAATTTCTGGCGCAGATAGTTCCCGAAATAAGTGAAACCGCCCGACAGGATGGCAGTCTTGTAGCCTGTGCGTTTGAGTACCTGCATCATGCGCTCGACACCTTCGGTGATGGGAAGATGTTCGGCGATGTCGCGCATCACGCTTTCGTCGAGTCCCTTGAGGAGCGCGACACGGCGTTTGAAGCTCTCCGTGAAATCAATCTCGCCACGCATGGCACTTTCGGTTATGGCCTTGACCTTGTCGCCGACTCCTGCACGCATGGCAAGCTCGTCGATAACCTCTGTCTCGATGAGCGTGGAGTCCATATCGAAGCATATAAGGCGGCGGCATCGGCGGAAGACATTGTCTTCCTGGAGAGATATGTCGAATTCCTCTTCTTGAGAAATCTGAAGGAAGCGGCTGCGCATGGCGGTGATGTCGATAGGGTTGCCTCTGACGGAGAACTCGACGCAGGATTTCGAACGCGGTTCCTCATTTTCACGTAGAGGCATACGGCCTGTAAGGCGTTGTATGCCGTCTATATTGAGCTCCTGACGGGCTATCTCGTCTGTGACGAGAGCTATGTGACGTGCCGTGAGCTGACGGCCAAGGATGGTGATGATCCAGCGGTTCTTACCCTGCATGGAAACCCATTCCTCATAATCGGATATGGAGATGGGGGTGAAGCGTATCTTGACACTGAGTTCGTAGCTCTTGAAGAGAAGGTCCTTCATGATGTCGCCCGAACGGTCGGAACTGGTGCGGAAAAGGATGCCAAGCGAAAGAGAGTGATGGATATCGGCCTGGCCGATGTCGAGGATATGGGCCTCGTGACGTGCCAGTATCTCGGTTAGCGCAGATGTGACGCCGGGTCGGTCGTCGCCGGAAATATTGATTAATATAAGCTCTATATTTTCCATATGGTAAGTATTATGTCGATTTTAGAACTGGAAGTATATGAACGGGGTTACTGTCGACGAACGGAGTTCTATCACAAGCTGTACCGTGATGATGAATATCAGGAGCTTGACTATCCACGGCGAATGTACGAAGGCTGCCGCTGTCTTGCCCCAGAAGTTCGTCGGGAGGCAATGTGCCGCCACTATGATAAGCATGAGGATAAGCCAGAGTGTGCGGGCGGATGCGAAAGCCGGGATGTACGACAGCGAGAAATCGCGGAATACAGATGCTATGACAGTATATGAATCTGTCCATGTGTCGGCACGGAAGAAAACCCATAGCATGGCTACGAAAACGAAGGTGACGAACCACGACATGGCTTTGACGAAGTAGTTGTCGGGCAGACGCCGCAGCCAGGGCCCCGAAGCCTTGTGGACGGCGAGCCCTGCACCGTGCATCGCTCCCCAGAATACGAACTTCCAAGCCGCACCGTGCCATAGACCGCCGACGAGCATCGTGGCGAAGTTGTTGAGGTAGGTCCTTGCTGTACCTTTGCGGTTGCCGCCGAGAGGAATATAGACGTAGTCGCGCAGCCACGTCGACAGCGAGATGTGCCATCTGCGCCAGAAGTCGGTGAGATTCCTCGATTTATATGGGAAATTGAAGTTCTTTGCCAGTTTGAAGCCCATCATCAGGGCAATTCCTATGGCCATGTCGGAGTAGCCAGAGAAATCGCAGTAGATCTGCATGGTGTACCCTATGATACCCATGAGTGTTTCGAAACCGGAATATCCGCCGGGATTCTGGAAGATAAGGTCGTTGTACTGCGCTATGTAGTCAGCGATTACAGCTTTCTTGATGACTCCGAGGATGACGAGCCAAAGACCCATATAGACTTCATCGCGTGTGGCATGACGGTTTTCGCGCAGTTGAGGCAGGAAATAGTCGGCACGTACTATAGGACCGGCGACAAGAGCAGGGAAAAACGACAGGAAGAAGGCATACTCAAGCCATGTGGCAGTCGGGGCCACACGTCCTTTGTAGACATCGATTATGTAGCTTATGGACTGGAAGGTATAGAACGATATCCCTACCGGAAGCACCAGGTCGAGAGGCTGGAAGTTGGCAGCAACCATTGCGCTTATGTTCCATAGGAAGAAATTGGCATACTTGAAATAGCCGAGGATACCGAGTGATGCTGTCAGCGACAGAGCTACGCAGCAGCGTCGGAATTTGCGGCTGTGTCCGGGCCGCGACATGACTCTCGAGAGAACCCAGTCGAAAAGCGAGGTGCCGAAAAGGAGTAAGACGAAGATGCCACTACTTTTATAGTAGAAAAAGAGGCTGAAAGCAACAACGAAAGCCATCATCTGCACATAGCTTCGGCGAAGAAGGCCGTAGACAGGCATGAAGATGAGGAAGAGAGCCCAGAAAGTACCGGACGAGAACAGCATAGGGGCTGCCGCGTCATAGGTGAGGCAGTCGCGTATGTTGAGCAGGCATTGGGCGATTGTTGTCATTTTTCGTTGGGCTGATGGACGAATACACGTTTTGGACGTCCTTCGTCTTTTTCGGGACGCTCCATACGTATAGGATGGAAGCTATGCTGTGGCATCCACCGTGCCACACTGTCCATCCATGCGGCGGCAGAACTGCGAGTCGGGTGTGCCCCGTCCTTGCTTCTGTCGAAATGCATGCCGTCGCTCAGGAAGAAGCCTCCTTCGCGTGTGTTCGATGCGATTAGGTCGTTGATGCCGGTGTCGGGTTTCCAGTTCGGGGGGCCTATCCAAAGGTATGGCAGCGTATCGATGTCGGCGACGATATTGCGGACGTATTGCAGTCGCCGGTTCTTGATGTCCGGTACGAACAGTTCGTTCGCTCCGAGACAGATAAATACGAAGGAAGGGTTTAGTCTCTGTATGTATGAGCGTAGCTTGTCGGAACTGCCCCATCGCTCGGAGGTCGACGAGTACCATATCACATTATAGAGCGTATGACCATTCTTCTCGGCATAGGCTGCCATGCGTGGCCCGAGTCCTTCGAGCATCGAGTCGCCGATGAAGAGTATGGTCTGGGATGTCGTGTCGCAGGGTACAGGAAAGTTCTGTTGAGGGACACTGTCGTTCCGGACTGTGTCGGGGACGACATTTCTGCCGGAATGATTTTCGGCAGTGATGGCTTCGGCGATACCGGCCGATTTGAAAGTATGGCCGAATACAGTCGGCATGCCGGCGAAAGGCAGGATCAGGAAGAAGACAAAAGCGACTGCCAGGAGTGCCCACAAAGCCACGTAATGCTTTTTCATACGTGACTTAGTTTGTGACTATCATGTAGAAATTGCCCTGACCGCGTCCGACACGGTAGACGCGCAGCCCGAAGCCTTTTTCTGCCGCTTTCCCGGAAACAGGATGCCCGGCGAGCGAGAAGATATCGTAGGTGCTATGGCAGACAGGGCATTCTGCGAGCATGGTCTCTTTGTCGACAGAGATACGCACCGACGATTTGGCCTCGACAGGACATGCGAGGTCGTAGGCCCTTGGCTCGCCGAGGACATCACCGACAAGAAGTACGCCTCCGAAGCCGGTGGCCATGGAGGCGCTGTAGGGGAAGTTGGAAGGTATGCGTTCCTGGATAATGAAACGTTTGTGGTCCAGGGCAGACGGTGTCCCATAGGTGTCCCAGTCGTGGACGGTGTAGAATGCAAGGCTTACAGGGGCATATGGTATACGGTCGTCGTCGAGGCTATGGCAGGAAGTGCACATGGCCAGGACGGCAAGGCATGATGCGATGGAGAGACAGCGCCGCATTATCGGTTTGTCAGACAAGCGATGCAAAGAGGCTGCCGAATTGGTCGGCGGCTTTCTGGAGTGTCGGGCCTATCATGGGTTTCAGCATCATAGGGATTTCGACATCAATAGCTCCGGAAACTTCCGTATGGTCGGCATCCTTGGGCGCGAAGTTGATTTCGAGGCGCATTGGAACCGGCGATTTCTCAGCCTGCAGGTAGACGTGGTCCGGAGTACGTTCGACGGCTCTTAGCTCTATAGCGCCGACCTGCGGTGTGGTGATGGTAATGGTGTCCTGCGAGAAGGAAACCTGGCCCACCCGAGCACGCTGCTCTTCAGGAAGCTCGTCGAGACGTGTCTGCAGGTCGCGGAAATCGCTGAATTTGGCTGCCAGGTCGGCAACCGGCATGGGTATGGTTACGGCTTTTGAGGTATATCTTGCCATGTGGGGAATAGTCTTGTTGTATTTATCAGCGCTCGGGAGTCCATGTTGCGGGATCCATGCGCCAGCACTTGAGGGTGTTGAGTTCGGATTCGGAGATATAGTCTATTTCAAGAGCTACATCGAGCATTGTATTGTAGTCGCTCAGCGTGAGGAGCTTGACACCGGCCTTGGAGAAGCTTTCGGCAGCTACGGGGAAGCCGTAGGTGAAAAGTGCCACCATGCCTACAACCTCACAGCCTGCGTTGCGGATTGCCTCCACAGCTTTGAGTGAGCTTTTACCTGTAGATACGAGGTCTTCGACAACTACTACTTTCTGGCCGGGTTTGAGGTCACCTTCGATGAGGTTTTCAAGACCGTGATCCTTAGGTGTCGAACGGACGTATGCGTAGGGAAGATTGAGCTCGTCGGCAACAAGGGCGCCTTGTGCGATGGCCCCGGTTGCGACTCCGGCAATGGCCTGTGTTTCGGGAAAGTTCTCCATGACAAGACGCGCAAGTTCCAATTTGATGAATGAACGTGTCTCCGGGAACGACAGCGTCATGCGGTTGTCGGTATAGATAGGAGAATTCCAGCCCGATGCCCATGTGAAGGGATTGGAGGGCTGTAGTTTGATTGCGCTGATTTTGAGGAGCTTTTCTGCTAAAAGACGGGCTACGTTTTTCATATTGGTTAGTTGATTCGTTTCAAACCGCAAAGGTATGAAAAAACATTTGATTAATGCAATCGGCAGCCTGAAAAAATATATGACAAATTTTGAGGTGTCCTGATTGTATCGGCTTGCATTCTTATTTCAGTCTCAGCTCGACTGGGCAGTGGTCGGAGCCTGTGATATCGGCATGAATGTCGGCGTTTTCGAGGCGGTCGACGAGTCGGTTCGATATAAGGAAGTAGTCGATACGCCATCCGACATTCTTTTCGCGGGCCCTCCCGCGATAGCTCCACCAAGAGTATGCTCCGGTTTTATCCGGGTTGAGATGACGATATGTGTCTGTGAATCCTGCTTCGAGGAGGCGTGTCATGCATGAGCGCTCTTCGTCGGTGAATCCGGCATTGCGACGGTTGGTCTTAGGGTTGGCGAGGTCTATCTCTTCGTGCGCTACGTTCATGTCGCCGCATATGACAACAGGCTTCATGGAATCGAGTTCTTTCACGAAATTCAGGAATTCGTTTTCCCAGTCCATGCGGTAGTCAAGACGCGCAAGCTCGTTCTGCGAGTTCGGTGTATAGACATTTACGAGGAAGAAATCATCGAACTCGAGAGCAGTGATGCGTCCTTCGTGATCATGACGGTCGACATCGATACTTGTGCGCACCGACAGCGGCTTATGGCGCGTGAAGATAGCCGTGCCGGAGTATCCCTTACGGTCGGCATAGCTCCAGTACGATTCGTAGCCTTCGAAGGCGAGGTCGATCTGGCCTTCCTGTAGCTTGGTCTCCTGAAGACAGAAAAAATCGGCATCGAAAACTTTGAATATGTCGGCAAATCCTTTGCCGACGACGGCTCTCAGGCCGTTGACATTCCACGAGATAAATTTCATAGCGGACAAAGATACAAATAAGTAGAGCCTATTTCCAAATTTATTATTTCAGTCATTCTTCGGTTTTTGTGCTTAAGTCTTGTGTATGTATATCGTTTGTTTGCTTTATAGCTGATACGAATCCATTTATATCCACGGGATTGAAATAAACTGGGAAGACGCTTTTGATCCATGAGCGGTTGAACGTAACCAAAACCCCTCTCTCGGGATATAGTTCCCTGCCTCTGGTGTTCAAGGTTACAGGGAATTTTGCATATTTCTTTTCGGCTTGCTCCAGAGACGCTTCTTCTATTGATTCAATCTCGCTGATGGGATAACTTATCTTGACCCTTCCTTTGTATATGCATTCTAGTCGACCATCGTCAGTTATCTCCAGATAGCTCTCCTTGGTCAGTCTGCTTATGTACCTCATGCTGTAGATCATCCCAGCTAATAGAAAAAAGACGAGAATAAACCCTGCCCATAAGCCGGTGGATATGAACAAGTAACTGAAGATGATGATTGTCGGTATAAGGACCATCCGCATTTCTATGGTATTATATTTGATGGCCTTTCCGGAGAAAGCACACTCGAACCTGAAGCTCTTGGTTTCCTCTGTGCCTACTGGAATCTTCATCATTAATTAAGTATGAAGAGGACGCACGGAATTATACGCCCTCTTTCTAAACCGGATATCGTTTAATATTATTTATTTGATGCTTTGAAGTGCCCGGTCCAGCCGCCGTTTCGCGAGAGCCTCATGGTGATTCTGTCGCCGGATTTGACGGATGCAGTCCGGTGGCGGTAGTCCATGGCCTGGCGAGGTGCGTTGATGCCGTCTTCGAACCATTCTGCTTCGTATGTAGTTCCTGGGTTGAGGAAGTCGAGGGCTACAGCCTTCTCGTTCCATTTATCGCCGTCGCTACGCATGGCGGCAAGCCACCAGTCGGTACCTTTGCGTTTGGCTACGATATATATTTTGCCTGGCTCAGCAAGGAGAACACGTGTCTCATCCCAGGTAACGGGAACATCGGCAATGAATTCGGTGCAGTCGTGATTTCGTTTGTACATCGTCGGACTGTCGGCGAGCATTTGCAGGCCGCTCTCGAAGGCCGTGTAGAGTGCCATCTGGTATGCGCGTGTTCCTATCGATGACGAATTGGGACGATCGCAGCCGTAAGACTCGGGCTGCATGCTTATCATAGCACCGGGGGTATAGTCCATCGGGCCGACAGCATTGCGCATGAAGGGCAGCCAGAGAGAGTTGTCGGGATCTGTGTTGCCCATCTGTTCCATGCCTCGTACTCCTTCGTAGGAAATGACGTTGGGGTAGCGTATATCCAGGCCGGCAGGCTTGTGGGCACCGTGGAAGTCGACAAGCAGATGATTTTTTGCGGCCTCTGCTGCTGTGCGTTCGAGGTAGTCGTTCATCCACTGGTCGGTACGGTCCATAAAGTCGATTTTCAGGCCTTTTACGCCCCAGTCGGCCAGGGTCTTGAAAAGATCGGGATGGCGATCGACGTTGAGCCATGTCAGCCACAGGATGATGCCGACGTTTTTCTCGTTGCCGTAACGGATGAGTTCCTTGACATCGACTGTGGGATTCGGCGTATATGGATCCATAGTCGATTCGGCCCATCCTTCGTCGAGCAAAATATACTCGATGCCGTTATCGGCGGCGAAGTCAATGAAATATTTATATGTGTCAAGGTTGAATCCCGATACGAAGTCGACGTCTTCGCCGTAGACCGACGCTCCGTTCCACCATTCCCAGGAGGTCTTGCCCGGCTTGATCCAGGAAGTATCCTCAATCTGGCAGGGATCGCTCAGCTGTGCAGTCATTGTCTGGGATGCTATATCGGATGCAGTTCCGAACACTATGTAGCGCCATGGAAAATCGCGTGTTCCGCTTGTGCGTGCAAGATAGGGGGCTTCTTCCACGATTTTGACGCTGCGGTCACCGTCGTCGCCGAATTTGAGCGGCGAGCGTGGAAAGACGGAATTGAAGCCGCTACCGGTGCCTTTAAGGTACATCCCGGCATAGTCGCGCAGATTACTCTCAGAAACCATGAGCCATTCGCCGTCGGGCGTCTCGAAGAGTGCGGGCATAAGGCTCATGCGGTCGGAGGCATTCCAGTCTTTGAGCGCTTTATGGGTGTAACGTTCTTCCTGGGAGGTTTTCCATCCACCCGGTTGCTGGAGATGCGCCATCGTATTCTGTGGGAGTACTACGCTGAAATTTTCTGTCATAACATTGACAGAGTCGGGATAACGGGTGATGAAACGGTAGGCGACGGCGTTGTCATATACACGGAATTCGACATCGTACTTTCCGAAGTTGAGTACGGCGTCGGTGTAACAGTCTTGTATGCTTGAATGTTTGACTGGTACTGTCGGCTTAAAAATGCGGTCGACGGTAGATTTTTTTGTTTTCTTAAGTTTGGCATTGAGACCTAAGTCAGCATTGTCGAGCTTCATCGCCAGGGCAGCTTTGATTTCTGCGCCCTGGGGCGTTGTGAGGACAAAACGAAGAGAGTCGGAAGGGGTTATCTCGACTTTAGTGAGTGCGTAGGGAGAAGTGACAAGGTATGATTTTGCATAAGAACCGTTTGGCAGACAGCCGACGAGCGCCAGTAGAGTTCCGGCAAGCAAAGTAAATCCTTTACGAGAAGATTGATTTTTAGTTTTTTGAAACATAGATTAGTGTTAGTATTAGATTTACTGCAAAGGTACGGAAAATTTTTTTCGTACCTTTGCAGCATGGCAAAAAAGGTACAGAATGAATTTGAGAAAAGGGTTCAGGCTTTTATCATCGACAAGAGACTGCTTGGTCGTCATGCTCCTGTTGTAGTGGCACTAAGCGGTGGTGCGGACTCTGTGGCGCTTTTAGCTTCCCTTGTGGAGCTTGGCTATGATTGTCGGGCGGCACACTGTAATTTCCATCTGCGAGGCGAGGAATCGATGCGCGACATGAGGAGTGTCCAGTCCCTGTGCCGTCAACTCGATGTCGATCTCTATGTCCGCGACTTCAGTGTTCCGGAATATATGTCCCGGACCGGAACATCGGTTGAGATGGCTTGTCGCGAACTCCGTTATAGCTGGTTCGGCGAACTTCTCGACCGTGACGGCGCGCAGGCTGTGGCTGTAGGCCATCATCGCGAAGACCGTACGGAAACGTTTATGCTTAATCTTTTGAGAGGTACTGGGATCGCAGGACTTACGAGCATGGAGCCACGAAGTGGAGCCACGGTTCGTCCTCTCCTCGGCGAAACAAGGGCTTCGATTGAAAAATATCTTGAGGAGAGGGGTTTGGCCTACGTCACCGACAGCAGCAATGTCAGCGACGCACACCGCCGAAACCGTCTGCGCAACAGGATTCTGCCGCTTATGGAGGAGCTCTTCCCCGGTGCCGGTGATAGTATACTGCGGACTGTCGCAAACCTTGAGCGTCAGCGCTCAATCTTTGAGGACGCAGTTACAGCATTGGGCCGGAAGTATTCTGTCCGCGATGGTATTGACCTTTTGATGCTTGTGCAGGAGGAACGTAGTCCGGAGGCAGTGCTCTTCGAACTCGTGCGTCCTCATGGATTCAATTTTTCTCAGGCTGTCGACATGATATCGCATTATGCAGATTCGGGTCAGCATTTCGTGTCGGCCGACCGTCAGGTCGTTGCCGAAATCAACCGCTCTGTCCTCAGTTTCTCGGAGGCGTCGGCTATGCACCTTGTTCACGAGGTCGTTGGTGTCAATCCTTTGCGTGATATAGTGTCGCCGGTGAGGATAGAAGTGAGCCAGTACCCCGTGGAGCTTTTTAGGCCTGAAGGGAGGGGAGCCATGACGGCATATTTCGATATAGAATGGTGCATAGGCCCTCATCAATGGTGTATGCGCCACTATCGCCGTGGAGACCGGATGGTACCTTTTGGAATGAAAACTTCAAAATTAGTGAGCGATATATTTGCCGGGGCAAAGTACAGCGCCCTCGACAAACGCCGCGTCTGGGTGATGACTTGCGACGATGAAATCGTATGGATTCCGGGGCTTCGGAACTCGGCGGTCGCTTCCGTAGGTCCGGAGACAAGGCGTTATGTCAGGATGGTGTACCTGCCGTCTGCAAAATGAGTCTTCGGATTCTTGAATTGTTCTTTTTATTATGTCTAAATGATATAACAAGAGCCATCCTCACGGACAGCTCTTGTTTTCTTACACATAGTACTTAATGTTAGATTATATGTCTATTCCAGATTTGTTTGATACATGAAAAAGCATGCCTCTCGTTATCATTTCCGGCACAAAGGTAATATAGAATTATGTATTGACAAATTTTTTTGATGTCGCGTTGAAGTTTGCTTATTTTGATTGATTAAGTGAAAAGGCCCTTTTGAAAAATAAATTGTTGTTAAGGATTTTTCTTGCTTTTGATTGTTGCTTCTTTTAGGCTGTTAAAAGAAATTGTTTTGTAAATATAAAAAATGTTAACTCAAGGCCTGTGACGAACAATGTGTTATAACATAGTTCTACAGCATAGTTTTTTAGCAATTTTTTGACAAAATGCTATTTTTGGGCAATCTGTAATAAGGACTGGGAAAGATGAACCTCGGGCTGCTCGGTTTATATTTTGACTTTTTCTATTGAGTTTCTCTTAAAATAGATAACGGACGGCTGTCTTGACGTTTTGACGGGCATAAAAAAGCAGGCCCGCAAGCTCTAAGGCAGCGGACCTGTGTTGTTTTTTGCGTATCGCGTTTCGTCTATTTCAATAGCGGGCCTGGATTTCTTTCGCTTTCTGTTCTGCTATCTTCTGAGTCTCTGCCGGGGATTTGCCCGGTAGTTCGCTTTTATCGGGGATGCGGACACGTGTTCCGGGTGCTACCTTGTTGGGGTCGCCGAGTTTGTCGGCATTCGCTTCGTAGATAAAGACCCAGTAGATGCTTCTGCCGTAGTATTCGCGGGCCATTACGGCGAGATAGCGTGTGCTTGAGACGGTGTCGTACTTCGTCTGGATGGTCTTGGGTTCTTCTTTGGGCTCAGGATCCGCTTGTACAGGATTGACAGGCTCGGCAGTTGTTTCCTGAGGTTCATGAGAGACCGTGTTGACTTTTGTCTCTGTGCTTGTCGACGGTATATCGATTGTTTCCAATGCAGAATTTGCGACTGTGTCGACAGCAATGATTTCCTCATCGTCGAGAGTCTCTATTTCCGGAATCGACGGGTCCATGAATGCGGCAGCCACACCTATTGCGGCCCCGACGAGAATACCTAATGATATCCATAGCCAGGTGCGGTTCTTGCGGACATCGTTGTCGTGGGCGAATGTCTCTTCTTCGCTTTCGATATCGGTAACTTTTTCTTCAGGTTCAGGTGCCGGTGCCGGTTTTGGTAAAGGCTCGGGTATTGGAACAGGTTCCGGTCTTGGTTTTCGTTCCTGTTTAGGTGCCGGCTCCGGGGTCGGTTCTGGCTCCGGCTTTGGCAGCGGTTCGGCAACAGGCTCTGGTTCCGATATCGGTTCGGATTCAGGTTCGGTTGTGGGCTGGGGTGCAGCTTCGGGTTCCGGTACGACAATCGGCTCAGGTATGTCAACATCTTCGAGCTCCGGGATAGCCGTGGGAATCGGTTCGAGTTCGGCTTCTGTGATGGTATCGGCCAACTCTACGGCTTCGAACATCGAGAACGGACGATTTATTTCGTCCATTATCTCTTTGTCCGGAATGAAGGCGACCCCGTCGGGGTCTCCGAAGGTTGGGTCTTCACTGCGGCGGAATGTACCGAAACCTTTGATGGTTACGCTTTCGCCATGTGCCAAAGCATCCTCGATGGTCGAGAAAAAGACCTTCAGGAAACGCCGGGACGTGTTGATGTCCGTACCCGTTGATTTGGACAGCATGGCGATGAGCTGCGAGAGATTGACAATGTTATTCATTTCTAAGACGTTTTAAGAGCATCCCGCCGGGCCGGAATTCGAGACTTATTTCAGGTGGTACGAGCATGCGTTTACCTGTCGACAGATCCTTGATGACCTCTTCTTTGTGTTTTGTCGGGGCAAAAGTGCCGAACGTAGGGATTGCGACGCTGTCGAGATTGGCGCAGGCATGGCGCACGGTCATCGACAACCCTTCGACGAGGGAGTCGATGTCCGAGCCGCTTCTGCCAAGCTTCTCGCTTAGAATCTTGCGGAATTGCTTGTAGTCCATCAGTAGTTGCGTGCTATAATGACGCGACGGGCCGACGGTTTGCCAGTCACCATGCATACACCTGGCTCGTCGTTGCCGTCGAGAGGTATGCATCGGATTGTGGCCTTAGTTTCGGCTTTGATGAGTTCTTCGGTCTCTGTCGTGCCGTCCCAGTGGCATAGGAAGAAACCACCGTCTTCGATACGTTTTTTGAATTCTTCGTACGAATCGCAGATGTAGGTCTTTTCCTGTTTGTTCCTGAGAGCCTTGTTGTAGATGTTTTTCTGGATGTCTTCCAGAAGGGTATTGACGTAATCGGCGATACCGGCCAGCGGAGCGGAATGTTTCTCGAGAGTGTCGCGGCGCATGACTTCGACTGTGCCGTTCTCTATATCGCGGGCACCGATGACAAGACGTACGGGCACACCCTTGACTTCATAGTCGGCGAACTTGAAGCCGGGACGTTTGTTGTCGGCATCATCGTACTTGACGGAGATGCCGAGTTCACCGAATCTTTCGATGATCGGCATCACGTGTTCGGTGATTTCGGCGAGCTGTTCGGCGTTCTTGTAGATAGGGATGATAACGACCTGGATAGGAGCGAGGTGCGGAGGAAGCACGAGGCCGTTGTCGTCGGAGTGTGTCATGATGAGGGCACCCATCAGGCGGGTAGAAACACCCCATGAGTTGGCCCATACCAATTCTGGTTTGTTGTCCTTGTTGGCGAAAGTAACGTCGAAAGCCTTGGCGAAGTTCTGCCCGAGATTGTGCGAAGTACCGGCCTGGAGGGCTTTGCCGTCCTGCATCATGGCTTCTATGGTATAGGTGTTGAGGGCTCCGGCGAAACGCTCATTGGCAGTCTTGACACCGATGGTGACAGGCATGGCCATATATTTCTCGGCAAATTCGGCATAGAGATTGATCATCTGTACCGTGCGTGCTTGCGATTCTTCGGCGGTAGCGTGTGCACAGTGACCTTCCTGCCAGAGAAATTCGGCTGTACGGAGGAACATCCTGGTACGCATCTCCCAACGCATTACGTTGGCCCACTGATTGATGAGGAGAGGCAGGTCGCGCCAGCTGTGAATCCAGTTCTTGTATGTGCCCCAGATGATGGTCTCGGAAGTAGGACGGATGATGAGTTCTTCCTCAAGCTTTGCTTCGGGGTCCACGACGACACCGCGTCCTTCGGGGTCGTTCTTGAGTCGGTAGTGTGTCACTACGGCACATTCTTTGGCAAAGCCCTCGACGTGCTCGGCTTCGCGGCAAAGGAAGGATTTCGGGATGAGGAGGGGGAAATATGCATTTTGTACGCCTGTTGCCTTGAACATGCGGTCCAGGGTCTGTTGCATTTTTTCCCAGATGGCATAGCCGTAAGGCTTGATGACCATGCAGCCGCGGACTGCGGACTGCTCGGCGAGATCGGCCTTGACAACAAGCTCATTATACCACTGGGAATAGTTGTCTTGACGTTTTGTAAGATTCTTCAGTTCGGTAGCCATTGCAATAACAGCGTGTGAAAATGAGGATATGTGATTCGGATTTGAGTCTTAGTTTTGTCTTTGCGGATGATAGATCAGAAGGGTATATCGTCGGGCAGCGGAGGGGGAGGTACGGCACCGGGATTTGCAGCCGGAACCTGGGGCGCTGCCTCTGCGGCATTTTGTTCGATGTCGGCACGCCAGCAGCGTATGTCGGTGTACCAGCGGCCGTTGTATTCACGCGATTCGATGTCGAAGTACATTGTCACATTCTGGCCTACCTGAAGCTGGATTTTGTCGGCATTGTCTCCGAAGCATGTGAAAGCGACCTTACGGGGGAAGCTGCCTTCATTGTTCTCCAGTACGTATTCTCTCTTCTTCCAGAGGTTACCTGTGCGCGATGTGCCGGACACTTCGGGCAGGGCTGCGATAATTCTTCCTTTGATTTCCATTTAATATATGTGTTGTTTGAATTTTTTTATTACTTTTGCAACATTATCAATCACGCAAAGTTACTTATTTTTTTTATTAACGACAACAAAAAATCTAATCGGGACAAGGTATATACAATTATGTTACGAACAGGTTACGACTGTGAAATAGTCGTTAATTTGTTAAATGAAACAACACTTGGCCTTTCTCGTTGGTTTATAAGTCAGGTTCTAATGAACGACACTAACAACCAGCTATGATATCCAAACAAGTAATACAATCTTTATACAGCAAATATAAGAAGCTTCCGGAAAGTCCCGACTTTCTAAACATACCTCTTCTTTTCGACTGCGCCACGGAGCACCACAATGTATCTATAGATATGGACGGCCCATTGGACTGCCTTGTCATCAACAGCGTTGAGCCCAACTCTCCTTTCCATCGCGTCCCTCTCGAGAGAATCCATGCTATAGTCCCTTTTGAAGAATGGATCGCGATTGTCCTTCATTCGTCGATTATTTTTCTTGATAAGAAATCTCCGAAAGTCAACGTACACCTCAAGATGCCCAAGGAAACTTTAGGAGACCGTCTCCGCCGGCTTCTTTCCAAAGAAGACAACCAGGGCTAAGGCAGAAAAAGCAATGCCGGTTCGAGATTGCCATCTGTATATGGCTGAGTGTTGTCATCAGGATTGCATATTACGATAGTGCCGTCATGGTACGTAGTTGAATAGACTTCACGTACAAATTTTTCCACTTCGACATGCCATCTCATGTCGGAGTCTTTTTTTATCGTTACAATCGACAGCCCATATTCCCTTCCTCCGTGGATCACTTTGCGTGCAAGGTAGCGTTTCATTCCTTTTTTGTACTGTCGGCAGGTGTGCCCAGACCCGGGAAGCGGAATGAACGGTTGGGCAGGAAGTAATTATGGGGATTGATACGTTTGCGAACCATCGACATGCTGTCGATCCTCATCGACGAGCCATCCGGGTAGGAGGCTGTAAGATAGCCGTAAAGACGTTGTACCGAGCGTGTCGAGTCGGTCGACAGCACTATTTCGCTCCAGCCGTCGGTCGAGATGTTTTTAGTTGCGAACTGTACCTCGCCGTCGTCATACTCTGCCACGATGCTCCATCGGCTCAGGCCATTGTTATTGAAAAATTTGGCTCGCCATGTGTAGGAGTCGCCGCGTTCCCAGTTATCATCGCTTGCGAATGAAAATGTTGCGACAGGCGACGGCAGTTTGGCGTTGAAGGTCATGAAACGGGGATTGGGCCACACGTCGACAGAGTCGCCTGCAATCGACAGCGCGTTCTCGGCGGCTATGCGGTTGCCTGTCTCGATAAGGCGGTGTTCGAGGATTTCGATAGTGCGGTCGTAGACATCCATGTATTTGTCGATGTTGCGTCCGTACCATCCGAAAGAAGAGTCGACCTGCTCAGGGGTTACTCCGTATTTGGCGTAGACGCTTTGCTGCACTACCTGTCGCGTCGAGTCGTTGTAGAAAGAGCCCCGGTTCATGTCGATGTATGCCTCTCCCGTATAAACGTCGGCCATGAGCTGCGCCATTTCTTCCGGAGGAATCACTTCCTTCGGAACTTTGGAGCAGCCGCAAGCCAGCGCGGCCAGTGAGAGTACGGATATGACGCTACATCTCTTCATCTTTGTTCTCCGGACGGACATATTCGGCGTTGATGTACTTGGAATAGAAGCAGATGATGGCAAACATGCCTACAGTGATGGCCGAATCGGCGATATTGAACACAGGGTCGAAGAAGGAGAAGAATTTACCTCCTATGACAGGTATCCATGAAGGCCAGGTGAATTCGAAGAGAGGAAAATAGAGCATGTCGACGACAAGTCCGTGGAACAGTGTGCCGTAGCCGTCGCCCCAGGGGACGAAGCTGGCAATTTCGGGCGGTACGGGGTTAGTGAATATTTCCCCGTAGAAAACGCAATCTATGATGTTGCCGAAAGCTCCGGCCGCTATGAGTGCGACACAGGCCACATAGCCCGTCGCCGCTCTTCCTATTTTAGTGAGCTTCAGTATGTACCATATCAGAAGCCCGAAGAGAACGAGCCTGAAAACAGTCAGGAACAGTTTGCTTCCCAGCTCCATACCGAAGGCCATGCCGTTGTTCTGGATGAAGCGTAAGTGGAAGAAAGGCAGTATCTCGAGGTCTTCGCCGAGATAGAAACTTGTTTTGACCCATATTTTGACTGCCTGGTCGATGATAATGACCAGGGCTAAGACGATAGCCGCCATGGTGATCTGGCGGCGCTGTCGGGAGCTTGTCTGCATTCTTTATCAGTGGTTGCTTTTGTTCTTTTCCTCGACGCAGAGGGTGGCGTGAGGCACAGCCCGGAGGCGTTCCTTGGGGATGAGCTTGCCGGTGGCGCGGCAGATGCCGTAGGTTTTGTTGTCGATGCGTACGAGGGCGGCGCGCAGATGGTTTATGAACTGGCGCTGACGTTCTGCCAGACGTGCGTTTGCTTCGCGTTCGAGGGTGCTGGCTCCTTCCTCGAGCACTTTGAATGTAGGTGATGTGTCGGCGGTGTCGTTACCGTCGTTGTTGCGAAGACTGGCACAGAGCTCGTCGTAGAGGGCTGTGGCTTTCTCGATTTTCGATAGGATAAGTTGCCGGAATTCTTCGAGCTCCTCGTCAGAATAACGTACTTGTTCGCTCATGGCTATTAAATCTAATATAAAAGAGAGCGCCGGACAGATCATCCGGCGCTCTCCGGAATTTTGGTTTATGCAAGGTTGATGATGGCTCCGAGCTTGAGGTCGTCGATATCGAGAATCTCAAGGTCTTTATCGTCGGAGTCTTCTATTACGACGGCATCGGCGAGGACCTGGGCGGCGATATATTCGCCGTAGTCCTTCACTACTTCTTCGATTTCTGCGCAGGGCAGGAATATGATGTTGATACGGTCGGTTATCTCATATCCGCGTTTCTTGCGGATATTCTGTATGCGGTTTATAATCTCGCGGGCTATGCCTTCGCGCTGCAGTGCCGGGGTTACGTCTATGTCGAGCGCAACGGTATAGTTGCCGTCGTTGGCCACGAGCCAGCCGGGGATATCCTCGGAGATGATGCGTACGTCGGTGAGTTCGACGGTGGCTTTGGTGCCGTCGACGTCGATGTCGATCTTGCCGTCACGCTCGAGGGTCGAGATGCTCTTGGCATCGAAGCCCTTTATTATAACGGCGGCCTGCTTCATCAGCTTTCCGAATTTCGGGCCGAGTTTCTTGAAGTCCGGTTCAACTCGCTTAACGAATACTTCGTTGTCGGTGCTTACGACCTTGAGCTCCTTCACGTTGACCTCGGTCTTGACTATGGAAGCCACAGTCTCGATGGCTTTGACGAGCTCTTCTTCGTTCGCCGGGACGAGCATCTTGGCAAGCGGCTGGCGTACCTTGATGTTGGCTTTCTTGCGAAGCGAGAGTACAAGCGAAGTGAGGCGCTGGGCGATGTCCATGCGCTGTTCGAGCTTTTTGTCGATAAGTGCGTCGTCGGCAACCGGGAAGGAAGCCAGATGGACTGAATCCTTGCCGGTGAGGTCGCGGTAGAGGCGGTCGCTGAAGAAAGGCGCAATCGGAGCCATGAGCTCTGCAACTGTCGTGAGGCAGGTGAGAAGTGTCTGGTAGGCAGCGATTTTGTCCTTTTCAAGACCACGGTTCCAGAAACGCTTGCGGTTGAGACGCACGTACCAGTTCGAGAGGTTGTCGAGAACGAATTCGTTGATAGCACGCGCTGCCTTTGTGGGTTCGTAGTCTTCGAGAGCACTTTCGACGGTCTTTATCAGTGTATTGAGCAGCGACAGTATCCAGCGGTCTATTTCAGGACGCTCGGCTACGGGCACGGCAGCTTCTTCTCCGGTGAAGCCGTCGACATTGGCGTACATGGCGAAGAAATTGTATGTGTTCGAGAGGGTCGAGAAGAACTTGCGTGAAACTTCTTCGACACCTTCGTTGTCATATTTGAGGTTGTCCCAGGGCGACGAGCTCCAGATCATGTACCAGCGGACGGGGTCGGAACCGTATTTCTCGATAGTTTCGAAGGGGTCGACGGCATTGCCTTTGCGCTTGCTCATCTTTTCGCCGTTCTTGTCGAGTACGAGGCCGTTGGAGATGACGGCTTTGAATGCCGGGGAGTCGAAGACCATAGAGCCTATCGCATGGAGTGTGAAGAACCATCCGCGTGTCTGGTCGACACCTTCGGCGATGAAGTCGGCCGGGTAGAGGTCGCCGCGGTCGAAAGCTTCTTTGTTCTCGAAGGGATAATGGATCTGGGCATAAGGCATCGAACCGCTGTCGAACCATACGTCGATAAGGTCGGTTTCGCGGTGCATGGGTTCGCCAGTAGGCGAAACGAGGACTATATCGTCGACATAGGGACGGTGGAGGTCGATCTTGTCGTAGTTCTCGACGCTGTAATCCCCGGGCACGAAGCCTTTGTCGCGCAGCGGGTTGGATTTCATAACTCCTGCAGCCACGGCCTTGTCGATTTCGTTATAGAGAGTCTCTACGCTGTCGATGCAGATTTCTTGTGAGCCGTTGTCATTACGCCAGATTGGCAGGGGGGTGCCCCAGAAACGACTGCGCGAGAGGTTCCAGTCCTGAAGGTTTTCAAGCCATTTTCCGAAACGGCCAGAACCTGTGCTTGCCGGCTTCCATTTGATGCTGTTGTTCAGCTCCATCATGCGTTCGCGGACGGCTGTAGAGCGGACGAACCAGCTGTCGAGAGGATAGTAGAGCACGGGCTTGTCGGTGCGCCAGCAGTGAGGATAGTTGTGGACGTGTTTCTCGATTTTGAATACCTTGCCGCTGAGCTTGAGATCCATGCAGATTTCGACATCGAGGGTCTCGGTGTTTTCGTCAGCATCGGGATTGTATGCATTCTTGACGTACTTACCTTCCCAGTTCTTGTAAGTCTCGACATCGACCATCTTGGCGACAAAGTCGGGATCGAGCTCGTCGAGGCGGTAGAAACGGCCTTTGAGGTCGACCATCGGGCGAAGGTTGCCGTCACGGTCGATTAGGTGCAGGGGCGGAATACCGGCAGCTTTTGAGACACGTAAGTCGTCGGCACCGAAAGTACCGGCGATATGTACGATACCTGTACCGTCCTCGGTCGAAACGTAGTCGCCGGGGATGACGCGGAAAGCGCCTTCGCCGGGATTGACCCAGGGGAGGAGCTGCTCGTAGTGCATACCGACGAGGTCGGTACCCTTGACATGGGCAACTGTCTCATAGGGGATGAGTTTGTCGCCTGCCTTGTAGTCGCCCAGGGCGAGGTCCTTGGCCTTAGGGTTGAATATGGTGGGCACCAGTTCGTCGGCCACTACTACGGTGACGGGAGCGCCTGAGTAGGGATTGTAGGTGCGTATGATGCTGTAGGAGATGGAAGGACCGACGGCGAGGGCTGTGTTCGAAGGAAGTGTCCAGGGAGTTGTTGTCCAGGCGAGCATCGTCGGTGTGCCCCAGCCCTTCATCGGCTCGATGGGGTCGGTGATGGTGAACTGCGCGATGCAGGTGGTGTCCTTCACGTCGCGGTAGCAGCCGGGCTGATTGAGCTCGTGGGTGCTGAGGCCTGTGCCGGCGGCGGGGGAGTAGGGCTGGATGGTGTAGCCCTTATAGAGTAGCCCTTTCTTGTAAAGCTGGGCGAGCAGCCACCACACTGTTTCAATGTAGCGGTTGTCGTAAGTGATGTAGGGGTCTGTGGTGTCGACCCAGTAGCCCATCTTGTCGGTAAGCGTTTCCCATTCACGGGTGTATTTCATCACTTCGCGACGGCAGGCGGCATTGTATTCGTCGACCGTTATTTTTTTGCCTATATCTTCCTTGGTGATACCGAGCGAACGTTCGACACCGAGTTCGACAGGCAGACCGTGGGTATCCCAGCCGGCTTTGCGCTTGACATGGAATCCCTTCATTGTCTTGTAGCGGCAGAAGAGATCCTTGATTGTACGGGCCATGACATGATGGATGCCGGGCATGCCGTTGGCGGATGGAGGTCCTTCGTAGAATACGAAAGAGGGTTCTCCTTCGCGGAGGTCGAGGCTCTTGCGGAAGAGATTTTCGGCATGCCATCGCTCGAGCATGTCTTTGTTTATGTCCGAGAGATTGAAGCCGTTATATTCGTTGAATTTTTTCATATTGTGAATTCGGTGTGTGGCTCAAAAAGAAAGGAAGAGAGGATAAACAGACAAAAGCGGTGTCGGAATAAAGCGCAAAGGGTGTGCCGGCCTGCTCGGCGGACACACCCTTGCGTATAGTTGAAGAAGGGCAGGCGGAAAATTATTCTGCAGCAGGAGTCTCTTCAGCTTCTGCAACCTGTTCGGCTGCTGCTTCAGCCTGAGCGGCTGCGAGTTCTGCTTTTTTCTTTGCCACAGCTTCTGCTTTAGCCTTGTTCTTGGCGGACTCGGCTTCGAGGCGCTCTTTGAGTTCCTGTTCTGCCTTGCTTGCCATAGAGGTCTTCTGCGAGAGCACTTTGGCATCCCTTTTTGCTTTCCATGCTGCAAAACGACGTTCGGCTTCTGCCTGGTCGAATGCGCCCTTGGCTACGCCTCCCATGAGGTGCTTCATCAGGAGGACACCTTCCTTGGAAAGGATTGCATGTACTGTTTCGGTGGGTTGTGCACCGACGGTCACCCAATACAAAGCCCGTTCGAAGTTAAGAGTAATTGTAGCAGGATTAGTGTTCGGATTATAGGAACCTATCCTTTCAATAAATCTACCATCTCGTGGTGCCCTGCTATCGGCGATGACAATAGGATAGAACGCATAGTTCTTGCGACCATGACGTTGTAATCTAATTTTTGTTGCCATTTAGTTTGTTGATATATTGGTTTTGTATTGCTTTTGCGGCGCAAAGGTACTACTTTTTTTCTACACAGCAAAATTTTTTGCCGACGTTTAAGTATGATTCATGGAATGATTGCGTTGCAATCGTCTGGGGCGCCGTAGAGCTTGCTGTGATGTGTGGCCCAACGCGCTATAGTGTCGCGGACCCACTTCGGAGAGAGTACCTCAAGCGAGGAGCCGTAGCGGTATAATTCCATGAGGAAATCGGGGGTGGGCCTCAGGCTCCACTCGAATGTAGCATCTTCCGAACCGTCAGGATATCGTATTCTTCCCTCTTTCTGGGAGGGATGCAGTGGTACATTGCGCATGTGAGGTGCGAAATCCTCGTCGACCGCCACTGTCACGCTTTCTTTCTTGACGCTGTGATCAGTAATCACTCCCATGAAATCTGCGAAAAAGGCCGCTGCATCGAAGTGGTCGGGAATGACGAAAGTCTCATCGCTGAGTTCGAGCGAAATTATGCGGACAAGTCCGAATGTTGTTAGAGTATAATCTTCATGGATACGCGCAAGCAGATACCAGCGTCGTCCGTAGCTCTTCAGGCAGTAAGGCTCGGCATGCTCCGTATATTTCAGTTCGTTGTGGAACGAGCGGTATTCCATAGTCACACACAGGTTCTTGGCCATGGCTCCGGCAATTACGGGCAGCCACTGCTCGCCGTCGGGCACATAGTCGGTAAGGATGCGTGAGCGTAGCTCGGGATTACGTCGCAATTCATTCTCGATGGCGAGCGTATCAATCATGCGGGCAAGAGTGCTCCCGCGTTCAAGAGCCTCGCGGTCGGCTATATAATATGTGTTGGTCGATTTGTCGCAGCGTATCTCCACGCCTAAGATCACTGAAATTTCACGACGATGTCTCACAAACGACCGGCGAGGCAAAGGCTCGCCCGGATGCGGATTGAGCGCAGAATAGCGCCAGGCGCGAGCGACCTCTTCAAAAGTGATCCTACCATGGCGATAGACCAGGTCGGTAAGCCATATATATCTGCGTAGCAAATCGGTGCTTTGAGCCATAGCGCAAAAATAATGTATTTTTTTATTCCGGACAATAACTGCGCCGTGAAGTGGCCCAATCTCTATATAATTTTGCAGCGAGAACATTGAAAAGAGGCATTATTTTTTTGCTGTGTTGCAAGGATGTATTATCTTTGCGCTCAGTAGCCGGGATTAAAAATCCGGCACTGCAAGAAGGCGTAGACAGCATGCCAAGTCTCGTTTGAAAAACCGGCCAAGTTTAGAAAACGCAGAAGACGGAAGCGCAAGACTATCGTCCTCACTTTGATTGTAAGCTAATGCTATGCATGATTGCCCGTAAAAGGCAATCGGGCAACGGTGTCGGCATAACATCAGAGGCGTGGGGATAATGTCTCTTCAATGTTCCATTCTGCATAAGGTTCCTTGGCCGGACTTGCCGGCAAGACGCAAGGAACTCGTTCCCCTGATCAAGTCGGCATTACCTTCAAACGATGGACGCGAGGCGGCATACGCCCCACGTCTTTCTTGCTTTTTGACCTTATCGAAACCAATCAAACTAAAAGCAATAGCATGGAACAATCAGAAAAGAAGAAGCCTTGGCGGGAGCGCTTCCGTGAAAAGGAAGAGCACTTCAAAGTCAGGCTTTCGCGTCTCCGCGAAGAGGAGGATGAAATTGACAGTAATGGAAAGGAGCTAAAAGCTTCGCTTGATTCGACAGTCATCATCCCTGCACCTGGCCCGAAACCAATCATTTCAGACTATGTGAACCATCCGATCAAAGACATTGTCGGAGCAAGTTTCGTAACAATATTAATTTATGCGCTTGGATGTCTTGTCTTAATCTTTAGCACAAGCGACAACACGAAAGCAGAATGGAAATGGTTTACTGGAAGTCTTCAAATCTACTTTCTGGTCTTCATTGGCATTCTTATAATTGCGGCTGCCACCGGCTATTTCATTTATCGCTCTAAAATGAAAGAATGGGAGTTCGACAAGGATGTCTATGACACATCGAAATCTAAGGAGCTTGAGAGCAGGCTCGAAGAATGCAAGTATGAATATGACAAGTTAAGCGAAAGAATCGCCGGCTTATTACAAAGCCGTCGTCAGAGTCTTTGTGACACTCAGGATTCCATCCTTGAGGGACAACTTGTTGACGGAGAAAAGATATTCCAAAGAGAAATCAGCCTTGCCGAAGAGAGGCGCGATATTGCCAAAGCAATATGCGATAATATCTCCAAGCGAATCGATAACATAAAGACTGTAGAAAACATTGAAAAACCAGAGGAGTTCTCCTTGGTGTTCGCCCCAATGGTACTGTTTGTAGTTATAGGGTTGCTGCTGGCTTTCCATGTCATTATATGGATCCTAAAATTCATATTCGACATACCCTGGAATACCTGGGGATGGACTCAGACAGCTTTTCTGTGGGGGGTTCCTATGATGTTTGTCTACATGTCCGTAAGTTCCGTTATGAATTGTCGCAAAATAATCCAATGGCGGAAAGACGTGCATGACAATGATGAAGCAAAGAAACAGAAAGATAAGTTGAATGATAGAGGTTTCGTATATTATACTTACTACGAAAAAACCTATCCGGGCATCATCAGTTCTTTGGAATCCAGAAGAGAAAGAATCATGCGTACCCTACTTAACCGTGAGTTGGCTCTACCTATTCGGAATCTCAATAATTGGACTTTCTCCGATGCCCACGAGACGTTCATCAAAATGATGGACGAGAGAAAACAGATCTCAGCAATGACACCCGAAACTAAGGTTTCTTCTCTCGTTCAATTCTTTGATAAAAAGATCACTCTCTTCTACAGGTATTCCGTTAGGAGTGAAGCCGGAGATAAGAGTCTCTACCAGCCTTTCGAGTGGGCTTTGTCGAAAAATTCTGTAAAAGAGCTTCGCGCCAATGAAACTCCCGACGCTGCCACGAAAGGACGACTGAAGCGGCTTGACGACAAGAACCGGAACTTCATTGATATTGATGGAGTGATTGACGATTTTCAGGAACTCCTCGACATCGATACTTCCGGCACCTTTCTCGAGCACGACAGCAAGAAAGTGGAGAAAAAGACAAAGCAGATGCAGCAATGCTACAACTCATTTGCAGAGCAGGTCAACAGTTTCGGTAAACTCGTCGGGCAGATCAACGCCTCGCTCGGCATGACGCGCATGGTTGCCTACCGCAACCTCTATCTCGGTGCCGAACTCGTCAACATCATCCACGAGACTGCCAATGGGGGTACCCTTACTCGCACCGACGATACACTCGCCGCCCTTTCTGCCGGCTCTGTCGACGTTAAAGGCATCGAAGCCGTCGGAATGAAGCAGACCGCGGTGGATATTCTGGACTCTTCCATAGGCGCGGTAGCCACAGCAGTCAACAACGTGCTCAACGACAAGGCTGCAATGAAATACTATAAGAAGAATCCTAAAGAGGCTCTCGCCACAGCCGCAGGCGTAGCTGTTGTTACTGCCATCAACAGCGCTATAGAAGCATGGAAAGAGCGCAACGCACTTATTGCACGCTGTCTGGAAACCCAGCAGGAACTTACAACCAAAATGGAAGAACTCGTAGAGCAATTCCTCGACAGCCAGGCCAAAGCCTCGCGTGCTATAGAGCTGATAGGGGCGATGGTCAAAGTCAACGAAGGCTTCATGGCTGTCTATGAGCCATTGCGCGACAAAGTCTTCTCAGACCGCAAGCCGGAATCGGTAAGCTTGCAGGAACTGCAGCAGCTCGTTCTGGCAATAAAGGAATATAAATCAATCTCAGACTCTAAAATATGAACCACGACAATCAAATGACTGCAAATCGACGCGCCGATACTCTCGAGCAGACACAGAATATCCTCACTCTCGTCAAAGCCAACGAGCAGGTGGTTATGCAGGGCCTCGACCTCGCCTCACAGGTAACCGACGTATATGCAGAAAGCCAGCGACTCAACGCCCAGGTGAAAATGACAGAACAATGGAGCCAGGTCGAAATGGCAAAGACCGCTGCCAAATTCTATGCCACCAAGGAGCTAATCGAGCGCACCTTCGGCGAACGCCATGAAGCTCTTTCGGCACACTACCGAGCTCTCGACCATGCCCTCGCATGCGGCGACCGGGATCTCATAGTGGCAGCCATGCACCAGATAAGCACTATCGTCACGAGTTCGCCGCTGGCCGATTTCCAGACCTTTGTGGCGCGATTCAGCGATAAATCACAACCTTTATTAGATTTCTGACATATGAGAACAGCACTATCGTGGCTCATCGCCAATCTCGAAATAGCATCGGTCATAATCCTGATGCCGTTTATAATCATGGCGCTCAACGTGCATCCCGAGGCCGCTCTGATAAAAGACACTGACCACCCGATGCTTATGAATCTGCTCGCAGTCTCTCTGCTGATAGCGTTCACGGGAACGCCTACTTCAAAAATGGTAGGCGATGTTTTTACTCTTGCGCTCAGTACCTTAGGTGCGATATGCGTGATGGGTGCCCTGTCTGATTCAATTTCTGACATGGGTCTTATAATGTTCGCTGTATGCTCGGTGGGTTTTGGTATCGCCGTAGCCGTCTTCGCAGTCTCAAACTTTTATGATGTAGTGTCGATGCGCTGGCTTTTCTCCAATAGCGCGGCCACTAAATTCGAAGCCACGATGTCGTACGGCTTCAGCCGTTTCTGCATGGGCTACCACCTTGGAGCCTACATATTCGCCTTTATATTCGGCTGCATGTAATAAAGCTTTCATCTGTTATCGGCTCTTTGATATGTTGTCGGGCAGCTATGCTTGATTTTCATACTAAAGAGCTTTTTCTTGAGGTGGCTGCGCAGGTCAGTCCCAGCATTTAGTCTTGGAGGCGAGTTCGGGGATGGTGCTCGAATGATAGACGGGATCTTTGCCCTCTTTGAGTTGCTGCCGGTAGTCCCTTAGCAGGCGGACGGCGTATCTCCCGAGGAGCATAATCGCCGCGAGATTGCAGAAAGTCATCAGAGCCATGGTAATGTCGGCCAAAGCCCATACGAAATCGAGTGTGGCGCACGCCCCGATGAATACCATCGCGACAACGAAAAGCCGGTAGACCCATATTACCCAGCGTCGAGGCGTGATGAAACGTATGTTTGTCTCGCCGTAATAGTAATTTGCGACGATGCTCGTGAACGCGAAGAAAAATATGGCTACAGCCACGAAAAGGGTCCCCATGCCGTAACCGAGTTCACTGTCGAGGGCTGACTGAGTGAGCGCTATGCCGTTGACGCTGTCGTCGAAGTTGCCGCCGAGGAGTATGATGAAGGCTGTGCACGAGCAGATTATGAGAGTGTCGGTGAATACCCCCAGTGTCTGGATTAGACCTTGTTTCACGGGGTGGGATACCGATGCTGTGGCGGCAACGTTCGGTGCGGATCCTTCGCCGGCCTCGTTGCTGAAAAGTCCGCGTTTTATGCCCATGAGGATGGTGGCTCCGAGTGCGCCTCCGAGACCGGCCTCGAAGTTGAAGGCATCGTCGAATATCCGGACGAAAACATCAGGCAAGAGTTTGAGGTTAAGGACCATGATGACAAGGGCCAATAATATATAGGCAATGGCCATCACCGGCACGACTATCTGGCTGAAACGTGATATGCGGGTTATGCCGCCACAGATCACGAGGGCCGTCAGTACTGCAAGTATTATTCCGGCCCAGAGAGGTGAGACGGAGTACGACGAGAGGGACTCGGCGATAGTGTTGGACTGTACGGAATTGAAGGCGAGACCGAAAGTGACCGTTATCAATACGGCGAAGATGACGGCCCACCACCGCTTCCCAATGCCGTAGAGGATATAATATGCCGGGCCGCCGCGAAATGAATTCTTGCCCCGGATTTTGAAAAGCTGGGCGAGACTTGACTCCACGAATGCATTGGCACTCCCAAGCAAAGCGATTATCCACATCCACATCACGGCTCCCGGGCCTCCGAGAGCTATCGCCGTAGCCACACCCGCCAGATTGCCTGTACCTACGCGGCTGGCAATCGACACGGCGAAGGCTTGGAAAGAAGAAACACGGTGTGCAGACGGACTTTCGTCACGAACATCATCATGTTTGCGTCCGCTGTTGGCGAGAAGACGGAACATCTCGCCTATCATGCGGAACTGTACACCTTTGGTGCGGATCGTGAAGTAGACTGCCCAAACAAGGAGCATCGCTATCATTACGTAGCTCCAAAGCACATCGTTTATTGTGTTGATAATCTCCATGAGGAAAGATTTCAGTCTACGGCAACCGGCTTATCGACGAAGAAAGATTCCGTCAGCACGATATCTTCTGCCGAGCGACCTATCATAGCCCGGAATTCGCCCGGTTCGACGACGTGTTCCATATTTCGGTTCCACAAAGCAAGGTCGCGGGCTTCGAGAACGAAGCTGACGGTTTCCGATGCTCCCGGAGCGAGGTCTATCTTTTTGAACTTGCGGAGGGCTTTGACAGGAGTAGTGACGGAACTTACCGCATCATTTATGTATAGCTGCACTACTTCCTTGCCGGGACGGCTTCCTGTATTCTTCACTTTTACTTCAGCAGAGAATGAATTTCCGTCGGCGCAAGGAGTTACCGAAAGATCGCTGTATTCGAAGTCCGTATAGCTGAGACCATGTCCGAAAGCGAACAGAGGCTCCGGCGATGAGAAAACGTAGTCCCGTCCCGGATTGTCGGGTGTGCCGGGCTCACGGTTGATGCCTCTCGCACTCGGTTTATAGTCGTGGAATACAGGTAGATGGCCTGCGGATTTGGGGAATGAGCAACTGAGGCGTCCTGAAGGATTCACATCGCCTGTCAGTATGTCGGCGATAGCCAGCCCTCCCTGTTCGCCGGGGAACCAAGCTTCCAGTATGGCCGGGATATGTTCTTTTTCCCAGTCGATGGACCATGGACGGCCATGTACAAGGACGAGGACTACTGGTGTTCCTGTGGCATAGACGGCCTGGAGGAGTTCGCGCTGTACTCCGGTTGGATTAAGGTCGGTGACATCGTAGCCTTCGCCGGTGACAAATGGGTCTTTGGGCTCGTCCTCTCCAAGACCGACACCCCAGCCCAGGCCGGACAGTATGACGCTTGTTTCCCCAAGTACGACTACCGCGAGGTCGCTTTTAGAGGCTGCCTCTACGGCTTCGTCGAATCCGCTGCGGTCTGTGCCGGTGATATTGCAGCCCTTGGCATAGTTGAACTGGACCTTGTCGTCTAATTTTTCCTTCAGCCCTTCCAGAACGGTGATACCGGACCTGTTGTCGCGAGTATAGCAGTAATCGCCGTATTGAACCTGGTCGGCATTTGGCCCTATGACGGCTATGGATTTGAGTTTGGAGATATCGAGAGGCAGTATGTTGTTATCATTCTTAAGGAGCACGGCAGATTCTTCCGCTACTCTGCGCGCCAGAGCGACATGTTGCGGAGTGTGTACGATTTCCTTTATCTTATTGACATCGGGATATGGCTTGTCGAAAAGTCCGGCCATGAATTTGAGCCGGAGGATCCTCCTTACGGCATTGTCGATAGCATCTTCACTGACAGCCCCTTTCTCAACGAGCTCATGAAGACGGGCGTACACGTCTGGGCGTGCGGCCTCGATGTCGACACCTGCATCGAGTGCCATCACGGCAGATTCGTCAGGCCCGGAGGCTACTTTGTGGAAATTGTACAGATGGCTGAGGCTGCCGTAGTCGGTAAATACCACACCGGGAAAGCCCCATTCTTCTCTCAATACATCGGTAAGCAACCAGCGGTTCGAATGAGCCGGGATACCGTCGACCTCGTTATAGGAGGGCATAACGGCACAGACGTTGCCTTCTTTGACCACTGTTTCGAAGGGGAGGAGATGGAGTGTATGCATATCGCGTTCGCCGATGGATGCCGGGCCGAGATTGATGCCCCCGAGAGGTACGCTGTAGCCTGCGAAATGCTTTGCCGTACACATGACTTTTCCTGGTTCTATGCCGTGTTTACGGGTGTAGTCGGCTTTGCCCTGCATGCCTTCTACAAAGGCGAGTCCCATTTCGGCGACAAGGCAGGGATCTTCCCCATAGCATTCTTCCGTGCGTCCGTAGCGAGGGTCGCGGGCGAGGTCGAAAAGAGGCGACAGCGCCTGGTCTACGCCTGAAGTCGAGGCTTCCAGCGCTATGGCCGATGCCATCTCTTCGATAAGTCCGGGATTCCATGTACAGCCTTGCGCTATTGCCTGCGGGAAGATAGTTGCTCCTTTAGCCAGCTGTCCGTGAAGACACTCTCCGATTTGGATCGGAGGTATTCCGAGGCGTGTATGTTCGCGAGCAAACTGTTTTGTCTCTGCCGACATACGGGCAATATCTTCAACAGTTATGAATGGGCTTTCCACCACTCCCACGCCGTCTGGGAGGGAACGGTAAGCGTCCATGCCGTTCATGCTCATCTGTGCGATTTTCTCGTCCAGAGTCATGCGTCCGAGCAGGTCCTCCACACGAGAGTCTATGTCGGCCGAAGCATCCTTGTAGATTTGTGCGCCGGCATGAAAAGAGAGGAGAGCAGAAAAGAGCAGCAGGCAAGCCTTGTGAATCTTCATGGTAAATTATCAGTGACGAAAGGTCGATGAGTTATAGCTTGTGCAAAGTTACGAAATATCCTGCAAACTTGGCTCTGCTCCTGCATAAACTCCGGCTCCGAAGAGTGCGAAGTCATAGATGACGGGGTCGTCCGGGTTGAAAATGCGTAGTGCCGACGTCAGCTCTTCAACGGCTCGGCGGTCGTTCTGCTTGCGTTCCAGGAGTCCGAGAGCTCGTGCCGTGTTTCCCGAATGGACATCGAGGGGGATGTAGAGCTGGGAAGGCTTCAGCAGGGTCCATACGCCTGGGTCTACTATGCCGTCGCGCCTGACAAGCCATCGAAGGGCCATATTGAAACGTTTCAGGGCTGATTTGTCGACCTGCGACGGCAGGCAGCGGTCCGGACCGTCGAGACGGCAGGTGCTATTGGCATCGGCGAGGACCCTGTTGAGTGCTTCTGCAATGACCCATGCCGGAGCTTCGGAATCCTGTGCCTTTAGCGTTGCTGCGAAATTCTCCAGGGAACCGAATCGTGAATACACCTCGCGCAATCCTCGGAGATAGTGGCGCAGATGCCGTCCGAAGAAGGTACGGTGTATGTTGGACTCGTCGATGCTCTCTATATCGCCCTCAGTGACGAAATGGTATGGTTCGTCGCCAAGACGGGCGAGCATACGGTCGGCGTTTCGCAGTATCATACTACGTTTGCCCCAGGCTATGGTACTGACCAGCAGCGATGCGATCTCTATGTCGCGGGGGTCGCTGTAGCGCAGGGCGAACTGAACGGGATCGTCGGCAATGAAAGCCTTTGTGTTGTATCTCTCGACAAGGGAGTCGAGGTGCTCTTTCAGCGGTTCTAATTCTGTGAACGAAGACATGTTTGGTTTGTCAATATGTGATTCTGGCCTTTGATAGTTGTGCGAAATCAGATTCCCGGAGGCCGGAATGATGTAAATCTATAGCGTCGTTGTAATCATCGAGGTATAGGCGTCGAGGCTCTGTATAGCAGTCCTCGGTGATAGCTCCCTCGGGAGAGTAATAAGGCGTTTCGATGCCTGAAAGGGATAGAAGCGTATGGAATGCACTACGGCTCGATGAGATGTTCTTGCCGCTGTTAGCTACAGCCGCTTCATACTTGTCGGGATGGGTGTGCCGGTAAGTGTCTGACATCCATATAATCATCGGAACGTGGAGCTGCCAGTAGGTAGGCGTCGGCGATGCGTGGAGAAAGCGTTCGCGTCCGTCGTCGAATATGTCCTCGCCGTGGTCGGCGACGTAGACCATGGCGGCATTACGTCCTGATTCCTCGAGGATACCGGCTACGCTGTCGAGTACGGCATCGACATAGCGTATCGAGTTGTCGTAGGCATTGATAAGTGCCGGACGGTTCGATGGAGATGCCTCCGTAGAACCATCGTCGGGGAAGAACGCATATTTTTGGGGGTAACGTTCTGTGTAACTGAAATGGGAGCCATAGGTATGTAGAACGGCAAATATCTTTGACTTATTGTCTTGTATGAATCTGCGGAGCCGTGTGCAGAGTTCGCCGTCGTAGTGTTTGATTCCGTCGTCTTCGAGGAATTCGCAGGTATGGGCACATTCGCCGAAAAAGTCTATCAGGGAGTGGTTGCGTTGCTGGTTCGAGAACCATGCTGTGCTGTAGCCGGTCTCGTTGAATGCTTGTATAATGCTTTTTGAGTTATATATGGAGTCTCCGAAAGACCTTGCATCCCATGGCGAAATCATCAGGGGTACGCTCTTGTGTGTGGTGTTGCTTTCCGATAAGACCTTTTTGAATGTTACAAGACCGTGCCTGCGTGATAGACGCGGATTTGTTGGTCGGTCATAGCCGTTCAGTCCCCAGTTGTCGGCACGAGATGTTTCACCGATGACCAGGACATAGATCTCGGACTCAAGAGAATCACGCGTCAGGGTTGCTCCGTAGTGGAAATCGGCAGAACTTTCGAAGTAGTTGTCTGCCAGTTCAGTGCGACGGAAAGCTTCAAATATGTTGCTGATTACGTTGACCGGGAACAATTTCCGGTCGGGCTTGTAGCCGCTGAATAACCCTATGCACATCAAAACCAATCCGATAAAGCCCAGACAAGCTCCGCATATCAGAGCCGGGCGGCGTTTTTCACGGCTCAGTTTCGAGCCCTTTGCCCAACGCACTATTCCGATGACAAGGGGAGGCAGGTAGGCCAGACACACGACGGCAACAGCAGGCATGAGATTTTCCAGCAGCTCGCCGGCTTCCCGTGGGTTGGTTGTCATAACATTCAGATACATGTCGACGGCGATGATGGATTCTCCGTATAGGCTGAGCAGTACGAGCTGGAAGCTGCACAAAAACATAATAGGGAACAGCAGTACCGCCATCTTTCCGGGCTTCGACTGACAAGCCATCAGCATGGTATATACTCCGAGAGGGAGGAGTACATTGATAGCCCTGTCGAGCCACGAATAGCTTTGCTCCGTTATGTCGAGGAATATGTTAGGTATGATAAGCAGTATAGGCACCACCCACATGAGGATGATGTCTGCTGCGGTATGTGTCTTTATATTATGTATCTCAGAATGCTTCATTGATATTGAAAATAAAACCGGTCTGATGACGGCCGAAGCCGAGGTCGAGACGTACGTTTATTCTTTTTTTGAATTCCCACCGGTAGCCGATGCCGTAGTTCGGCAGTATTTTACGCCATTCAAGAGCCGAAAATTTCGGGAAAACAGTACCGGCCCCTATCCAGGCGACTATGCCGTTGCGATGCCATATGTGCTGTCTGAGTTCCAGGCATACATCGGCTTCCGACTTGTCTCGGTAGCGTCCTTCGAAATATCCTCGCATGTTGTCGCTGCCTCCTATAGTAGGCAACAGTCCCCATGGCGTATTTCCGTAGGTAAGCTTGGTATGGAACTGGAAGGCTATGATGGCACCTTTCCAGGCCTGCTTATAGTAGGCGAAGTCGAGCTCTGTCATAGAAAAGGCGTAGCGGTTGAGGAGGAAACGGGGATTGAAACGCTGGCCGAGGCGTATGAGCATGCCTCTCGATGCGTTGCATATGAAGTCGCGGGAGTCATACTGGAAAGTGAAACCCACACCGACGTTGAAGGTACGGTCGTCTTCGCCCTCCCAGAGCCACGGTTTCGCGAACTTTCGTCCGTTCACATATTCGAAACTTGCCATGGGACCCAGATATAGATTCGGGAGCAGCTTCCAGGCATAGGTCACGCCAACCTGCGAAGCGAGGTATTTGTATTCGCTCTCGTTGTCGTCGTTGATGGCTTTGTCGTAGCCTATACCCCAGAATTTGGTCTTGACTGAGGAGAAGTTGATGTCGTAGATGAGACGGGCACGGTCGCGTGGCTGTATGTGGTTTCCCCTCACTCCGAGTTTGAAGAACATGCTTGTAGTCGCGTCGGCATATACAGAGACATCCGACACCGGCGTGATACTGTCTGTACGGTCGGTTCGGTAGACACCGGCAGCAACGAGCCCTATGCCGAATTTAGTATCTGTCGAATAGTGGGGACCTCCGATGAAGCTTATGTCGAAGTCTTTCTCCTTGTGTGGCTTGTTGCTCTCATTGAAGTAGGCGACTATTTTCTGTATCAGACCCTGTTTGACTGTATCCCCTGAAACGGTGTCAGTCAACTGTACCTGGCTGAAAACCTGGCAGAAAGACATAATGCAGATGATTGTAGATAATAGACGCATTTCTAATTGCACGTTGGAACCGTTTGCAATATTAACAAAAAAAAGCTAATTTTGTTACTGCTATCGGCATATTTGGCCAACCTTGGCTCCAAAATGAAAACAGTTTGTAAACGCACTTGCCTGATGCTTTCGGATTTGTTGCATGCTTATGGCGTGCGACATGTCGTCGTATCTCCCGGCACACGCTGTGCCCCTGTGGTTACTGCACTCCATCGTCGGGGGCTATACGTGATGATGTCGGTTATTGATGAGCGTAGCGCTGCTTTTGTAGCACTCGGAATGGCATCAAGAATGGGTGAGCCTGTTGCTCTTGTATGCACTTCCGGCTCTGCAATGCTGAACTATGGCCCGGCCCTGGCTGAAGCATATTACCGGAACATTCCTTTGATAGCGATTACTGCCGACCGACCTGCCGAGTGGATAGACCAGCTCGACGGGCAGACCATACGTCAGCACGGGGCTCTTCCGCAGGTACTGCGCAGAAGTGTGGATATCCCCGCCGAAAACGGGACGGAGGCGCAGCTTGGATGCATAAACCGTATGATGAACGATGCACTTCAGGCTGCTGTCGGCAGTCCTTCAGGTCCGGTGCAGATAAATGTACAGCTGTCGGCTCCTCTTGTAGAGCTTCAGGATGCTCCTGCCGTTACCAGGGGGTATAAGATAGAAGTAATCCGTCCTTCCACGTTTGTCTCGCAGTCCGAATTGTTTGGTGCTTTAGGCGATCCCGCCGTAATAGGCAGGATGCTGATTGTCGTCGGGGGTATGCATCCGTCTGTCAGGATGAAGGATTGTCTCACGGAAATATCAGGACACGGTGTCGTCATTTTGTCGGAAGTTCAGTCGAATCTGTGCTTTCCCAATCCGGCATTTTTCGAAGACTCTCTCGGCGACGTTCCCGTCCCCGATGTAGTCATAGCTATGGGTGGCGCCATAGTATCTGCAAAGCTGAAGTCATGGCTACGGCAGCTACCACAAAATATAAGGTTCGTATGTGTCGGCGAATACGATAGTATTGTCGATACGTATCTTCATAATGCCGTGCAGCTGAGAGTGGACGAGGAAAGCTTCTGTCACTCCTTCAGTGCCGCTCTGGGCAGCTTTTCTCTGTCCCCTGTCTTTAAAACTGACTTTCTCACCTTTGCAAAAATGCCGGTGCCTGATGAGACTTCGGAAATGTTGAAGTCAGTACTGGGCCATGCGTCGGGTTTTGACCTGCACTTTGGTAACGGCATGTCCATACGCTATGCTCAGGCTTTGGCTCTGGAGACATCCGGACAGATTGACTGTAACAGAGGTGTCAACGGCATCGATGGCAGCACATCGACGGCAATAGGCTCCGCTATGGTGTCACCAAGGACCACTTTGCTCATTATAGGCGACATGTCTGCGGCCTACGACATAGGGGCATTGGCGACAGCAGATATCCCGACTCGCTTCAAGATGGCGGTACTCAACAACGGCGGGGGCGACATATTCCGTCGGATTCCGACAACAGGCCCACTGCCCGAACGTGAACGTTTCTTTGCCGTTCCCCCGCGTCTGCCGCTCAGGCTGCTGGCCGAAGCATATGGTTTCGCTTATTTCGAAGCCTCCCACCCAGGAGACGACTCCATTCGTCGTTTCGCGGAGGAGAAAGACCGCCCGGCAATAATAAATTTAAAACTAAGACCTTATGATAATGGAAAATAAGCAGTCCTCATCTCGTGAATGGAAGCCCATCAAAGAGTACAGCGATATTCTTTTTGATTTCTATAAAGGTATAGCGCGTATCACTATAAACCGTCCTGAAGTCTACAATGCATTCCGCCCCCAGACCAACCATCAGATACTCGATGCGTTGGAATACTGCCGCGATACCCCGTCGGTTCGTGTCGTCGTCCTGACAGGAGCCGGTGACAAGGCATTCTGTTCGGGAGGTGACCAGAACTATAAGACCCATGGAGGCTATCGTGATGCCGACGGCACACCGCGTCTCAATGTGCTCGATATACACAAGGCAATCCGTTCGCTCGTAAAGCCCGTCATCGCTGCTGTCAACGGTTATGCCATTGGCGGAGGCAATGTGCTCCAGGTTGTCTGCGACCTTACGATAGCCTCGGACAATGCTCGTTTCGGCCAGACAGGCCCAAAGGTCGGCAGCTTTGATGCCGGATTCGGTTCGTCCTATCTCGCCCGCTGCGTAGGGCAGAAGAAGGCCCGCGAGATATGGTTCCTCTGTCGTCAGTATACAGCTGCAGAAGCTCTTGAAATGGGTATGATAAATAAGGTTGTGCCTTTCGACCGTCTCGAGGATGAAGTCGTGGAATGGTGCGAGACAATCATGAAACGCAGCCCCTTCGCTGTCCGTATGATAAAACGGGCTCTCAATGCCGAGCTCGACGGCCAGCATGGCCTTATGGAGTTTGCAGGAGATGCCACTTTGATGTACTATCTTATGGACGAGGCTCAGGAAGGACGCAACGCGTTCCTTGAGAAGCGAGACCCCGACTTCGACCAGTTTCCCCAGTTCCCGGGCTAAACCAAAGCTATGCTTAAGGCTCAATGGGCTCCCTACAGGCTCGATTTCCGCTTTGAGGCACGCACGTCGAGGGAAACGATGCTCCACAAGGATACGTACTATATCCGTGTGTTTGACACGGATAATCCCGATGTGTGCCGCTACGGCGAATGTGCCCTTTTCCGTGGCTTGTCGGCCGATGATGTGCCTGACTACGAGGAACGGCTATCCGAGGCCTGCGATGACCCCGTAAAAGCTTTGCAGTCGCCATGCAGCTCGATACGTTTCGGTTTCGAGACAGCGCTTATTCCTCTTTTGGAGAATGGCTGGACTTTCGGACATACCGGAATACCTATCAACGGTCTGATCTGGATGGGCGACAAGGAGACAATGCGGCGGCGTATAGCCGAAAAACTCGACGGAGGTTTCCGCGTCCTCAAGCTGAAAATCGGAGGTATCGACTTCGAGGACGAAGTCGAACTTCTGCGTATGGTACGTCAGAGCTTCAGCCCCGCCGAGCTCGAGATACGCCTTGATGCCAATGGTAGTTTCTCTCCGAAAAATGCTGTGGAGCGTCTCAAGACACTCTCGGCATTCGGCATACATTCTATCGAGCAACCCATACGAGCCGGACAGACGGATGCGATGGCGAAGCTGTGTATCCGTACGCCGATTCCTATAGCCCTCGACGAAGAAATCATAGGACTGAGGACGCCCGAGGAATCGGAGGCTCTCCTGGATGCTATCGCTCCTCAGTACATAATATTGAAACCGTCTTTGTGCGGCGGTTTTGAAGCTGCCGATGTATACATATCTCTTGCAGGGAAAAAAGACATCGGCTGGTGGGCAACATCTGCATTGGAATCGGATATAGGGCTTGAAGCAATCGGCCGCTGGGTGAGTCGATACAGTCCGAAGATTCCGCAGGGACTCGGTACGGGGCAGCTCTACGATAACAACATAGAATCCCCTCTGCGAATGAAGAATGGAAGTCTATATTATGATCCCGAGGGTGTTCACGGCAAGCTCGATTCCCTGCAATGGCGACAGTAAACGATTTTATGGCCGAATGGCGGTCGGACAGCGACTTCGTGCTTGCTCATACCTCCGGTTCTACGGGAACGCCTAAGGAAGTACGTCTGCTCAAGGCCGATATGAGGGCGAGTGCCCGTGCAACTAACTCATTCTTCGGTATAAATAGCGGTTCGTTGCTTGTCAGTCCGCTGTCGTCCGACTATATCGCCGGAAAGATGATGCTTGTCAGGGCTATGGAGGCCGGATGCCGCTTCGTGCAGACCGAGGTGTCGAACCGATTCTCTTTGCCTGAGGGCACAGACGTTATCGATTTGCTTCCAGTGGTACCTTCTCAGTTGCCGTGGCTCATCGCGCATCCCGGGTGGGCGGGGCGCATCCGCAATTTGCTCATTGGTGGTGCTGCTCCTTCTGAAGGTGTATGCAAAGACTTGGTTTCCGAAGGATTTAATGCCTATATCAGTTATGGTATGACTGAGACGTGCAGTCACGTTGCTCTTGCCCGTGCCGATGATGAAGGGCGCCTTTTCAAGGCCATGCCGGGCATCAGTTTCGAGATAGATGCCGACGAAAGATTAGCTATCGTCGCGCCCCATTATTCCTTCGGGCATCTGCAAACCAACGATGTAGTCGAACTTGTCGACAAGTCTTCCTTCCGTTGGCGTGGCCGTGCCGACGGGGTCATCAATTCCGGAGGGGTCAAAATGTTTCCCGAAGAACTCGAGGTACTGTACGCCCCGGCACTAAAGGGGAGGCGGTACTATGTCGCAGCCATTCCTCATCCAAAATGGGGACAGGCTCCGGCTCTGGTCGTTGAAGGCCCTGAGACGGATATCCGAGCTGTTCTTGAAGCCGCAGTGACCGACCGCAAGCGGCTGCCCTCGCGCATCGTCTTCATAGCGCATCTTCCCGAAACATCCAACGGCAAGATCCGTCGCCTTCCACTCAGCTGTTTACAAATTCAATAGAATATGTAAAGCTGTCTGAGCGATAATAGCCGATATTGTATTCCACCGGCATCTCCTTGACATCGAGGACGAAACGTTTCCGCACAAGGATAGGGTCGCCCTCGTTTATGTCGAGTTTGTCGGCGAGGTTTTCGTCGGCAGCCAATGCCGATATCATTTCGCGGGATGTCTTGACTTGGATACCGTAATTCTTTAACAGATTGTCATATAGAGGTTTCGACAAGTCCTCTTCACCGGTCATCGGTATAGAGGGGTTGAAGTATGAGATGAAATAGACAAAGGGTTGCCCCGGTCGGCCACGCAGTCGTTCGAGGCATAACAGCCTTGTATCAGTAGAGACGTTGAAGAAGGCGCAAGCCTCGGCAGGAGCTTTTTTACGGGAAAGATGCAGCTCGAAGTTCTCGACTTCCATCCCCAGATGTTTCATCTCCTGCGAAAAGCTCATCCAGTTTCGTGCATTGCCCATTACCTTTGGCGGAGCTACGGTGGTGCCATAACTCTTCTTACGGACGAGCAATCCTTCGAAGACAAGGCGGTTGATGGCTTGGCGCAGGGTGTTGCGCGATATGTTGAGCTCCCGGGATAGTTCAACCTCGTTAGGCAGGAGCCGACCGTTCTGGTAGTCTTCCAGCTTTATCATCTCACGCAAGAGATCCTCGGCCTGCTGGTGCAAGGGTTTGTGCGACGATGGATCAAGATGCAGTTCCATATCTTTTCTATGTTCTCAGTCTTTAGCGAGACCCCAGTATTTGTTAGGCTCAGGGCCCATAACAAGTTTGAGCTCCCCGCCTTTGAGGAGTTCTTTGGCCGGGAAGCGGAAGCTGTTGAGCGGACGGCCGTTCAGTTCGGCCGACTGAACGTATTTGTTGATGCGCGACGCATTCTTAGCCTTGATGGTGAATTTGTCGCCACGCCCATAACGCTTTCCGAGATCGATGGTCACTTCTTCAAAAAGCGGACTCCCGATTTCGTACATGGGTTCGACAGCGCATCCGCCGTCAATCTGGAAGAGTCCTAAGGAAGTCATGATAGCCCATGCGCTCATCTGACCCTGATCCTCATCGCCGAGATAGGCGTTGGCGACACCACTGCCGTAGTAGCGGTCGAGAATCGAACGGCTCCAACGCTGAGTCTGCCAGGGCTGACCGGCATAGTTGAAGAGGTATGCGAAGTGCATGGACTGTTGGTTGCCCTGGACGACGGGATGATCCCAATACTGGTCGTTGGGAGCATTGTAGCGCCATGCCTCATCCTGGTTGAAGCCCCAGAGCAGCCGGTCGGTGAACTTTTCTTTGCCAATCTTTTCTACAAGTGCCGGGACGTCCTGTGGAACGAAGAAGGTGAGCTGCCATGCGTTGCCCTCGACGTAGTGCTGGTTGGCACCGCTGCGGAAGGGGTCGAAGTCTTTCATCCATTCGCCGTTGCTGTCGCGCATGTGGCAGTAGCCTTCGTCGCTGATGACATTGCGCCACCAGTAGCCGCGATCGTTGAACTTGTTGTATGTCTCCTCTTCTCCAAGAGCTTTTGCAAGCTGACCGACGGTCCAGTCATCGTAGGAGTACTCCATCGTGTTTGAGAAGCGGCCTTTGTCGTAGGGTACATAGTGGTGCTCGAGATATGCCGTCAGGTCACGGTTGCCAGCGAAGCCTTTAAATACCTTCTGTGCCGGTGTCGACTGCATCTTCACTGCTGCTTCGAGAGCTTTGTGTCCGTCGAAACCGCGTATGCCCATCTGCCAGGCGCTGACAATCTGCGGAATTTCGTGCTCTCCGACCATCACCGGGATATAGTTGAGTCCGGCAGGACCTTTGGCCAGCCAGCCGTTGGCTTCGTACATTGCGAGCTGCGAGTTGACCCATCGGTTGGACCATTCGGGAGAGACAAGGTTCCAGAACTGGTTAAGGTTCCAGAAAGAGTTCCAGAATGCGTCGCAGCCTATCATGACATCGGTCGAGGGGTCGGCGACACGGTGTCTCTTTCCGTCGGTACCGATCCAGTCGCCGTTTATGTCGCTCCATGTGTTCCGGCTGCAGAGGGCGCGGTACATATTGTTGTAGAAGCGTATCTTCTCGATTCTGTCGTCGGTTTTGATTGTAAGACGGGCAAAGAGATCGTTCCATGTGTCGACCTGGTGCTGTCTTACGGCTTCAAAATCCCAACCGAATGGACCTGTCAACTCTTTTTCGAGATTTTCGGCTGCATTTTCGACGCTCACGGGTGATATCGCAGTATGTACCTGCACTGTAGGATTGCAGGAGGTATCGAATGTTGCAAAAAGACCTGCGTCGGAACATTCTCCAGAGGTGAGACCTTCGACATTGTTGCTTACCTGGCCGTTACACCAGCTACCGAGGCTTTTTATCGGCCTGTCGAATTCTACTATAAAGTTGATGGTATAGTCCTGGTCGGCATCGTTGCTCCAAACGCCCGGCGAGAACTGATGGCAGTAACCCTCAATGCGTGACGGACTTACACGTTTGACATTGATGTCTTTAAGAATGAGCCCATATTCGGCTTCCGGGCGCAGCTCTATCATTACCCGGCCGTCACCACCGTCGGCAGGAAAGGTAAATCTTTCGAATCCGCAGCGTGTCGTTGCCGTTATCTCGGCTTTGATGCCGTAGTCTGTAAGATCAGCTGAATAATATCCTATGTCGGCCCGTTCGGTACGTTTGTCGATGCGCGAACGGTATCCCTCGTCGGGCTTCTGTTCGTCGCCGACTTTGATTTTCAGGTCGCCGTTGGTGGCCATGATTCCAAGACCGGCGAGGGTCCATTCATGGATATGGCTGAAGCATCCGATGTTTTCGAACGATGGCTGATAGCCGGCCTGCCAGCCTGAATTCTGGTTGTCCGGGCTCAGCTTGACCATGCTGAAAGGCATCCATGGACCAGGAGCTATCATCCATCGTGAATGTGCGGTACCGATACGTGTGTCTACATAGTCGGCCGGTGTCTGCTGCTTTTGTGGCGAACGTATAATGTCGCCGGAGGCTATTTCGCGCTGGTCGCAGAGTATGCGGTAGTGGCTTTTGCGCTGGTTGCCGACAGCGGGCATAGGGGCCTCGAATATGTATCGTCCAGTCTCGGCCTTTTTTGTGAATATTGTCTTGCCGTCAAGCTCGACGGTCAACATAGGCACGCCTGAGAGATGTTCTATGTCAACGATAAGGGGCTGTGTGTCGCCAAGCTGATAGTCGGCGCTGTGTACGTCGCGGACGAACAGCTTGTCAGCTTTGTTGACTGTGTTCTTTTCTGGAGCTTTAAGCGATACTTGGTCAAAAAGTATCCATGAGCCTTCGAGGACAGTCACTGTCAGTTCGTTGGCTCCCTTTCTCAGTGTGCCCGGGTTAAGGTCCATTTTAAGAGTGCAGGGTGTGGCCTGGCTGAGATTGCCGCTTAGAGAAAGTGTATCGGTGATGGCTTCATTTTGAGCCGGTTTGCGCTGTTTGCTAATGTCGTGGCCTTCTGCCGAGAGTTGGAACTTGCTGTCCTGGCCGTTGACACTTATTTTGACAAGCGGAAGGAAGTTCTTGGCATAGTCGGCAAGGGAAAGTTCCAGGGTATAGCCCTTCTTTGATGGCTGCTTGGCGAGGTCGAAGAGCACGGTTATCTGGTGTGTGCGCCATCCTGAGGTAGGCCATGTCCCGCCCCACGTATCTGTCGGACCCGGGAGGACGTAAGGGAACTCGGTCGCTTCGTCAGACGTTCCGATTACGAAGACACGGTCCTCGTAGCCGAAATCTTTGGCAAGAAACTGCCTGAAACCATCTGGTGCGAGAGCAAATCCTTCTGGGCTGCCGTCGGGCTTGCCTATAGTCCACACTTCTGTATTTGTTTGTCCGGCGTACGCCGACAGAGATAAGAGGCTGAGAAGAAATGTCGTTATGATTGATTTGTTCATGACAAAAGAGTATATGTTCAAACAATATTCGGCAAAGTAAGCAAAAAAAATCCGAACGCACAAATATGTGCATAATTTTCTTCTGCTGTGTATCCTTAAGCGATATTATCCTTGCAGCCAGTCGCAAAAATTCTGCCGATATATCTTGTAGGTCAAAAATATTTGCTAATTTTGTGGCGAATATATGTATGAACATATATAAAAGAACCAACCATATTCACACCTATGCTACGTTTCAATAAAATCTTGTCAATCCTGCTTGCTATCGGCATCTCTACCGTGCCGGCGTTTGCAGAAACCCTGAGCTCATACGTAGATCCCCAAATCGGTACAGCCCATTCCCGCTGGTTTTTCTTCACTCCGGCCGCGCTTCCCTTCGGCATGGCCAAGCTTGCACCGACAACCGACGGTCACCTCGGAAATCCCGGTGGATGGCAGGCCGTAGGCTACGATTACCGCCACAATTCTATCGAAGGTTTTGCGAATTTCCATGAGTTTCAGGTCGGAGGCATAGTCCTGGCACCGACGGCAGGCCCTGTTATCACTGTTCCCGGGGAAGCCGATAATCCCGACAAAGGCTACCGTTCGCGTTTCGACAAAGCTGACGAGTTTGCCGAACCGGGTTACTATTCAGTATTACTAAAGGACTACGGCATCAAGGCAGAACTTACTGCTACGGAGCGTGTAGGATTCCATCGTTATACTTTTCCCGCTGGACGAAATTCAAACATCATATTTAATATAGGTACTCGCATGGGCGAGAGTGGCAAGGTTCGCGACGCATTCGTGGAGTATACGCCGGAAGGTAAGGTACAGGGTTGGGTTGTGACAGAGCCTGTCTATGTCGACATATACCAGAAAGGGGCGGATGTGAAGATGTACTTCAGCGCCGATGTCGATACCAAGCCTATAGGTTTCGGTACATTCGTAGATGAGACGAAATATGCGGGTCAGCGCTCGCAGTCAGGAGCTGGAGCAGGGCTGTATCTGACATTCGACACTGAAAAACGTCATCAGGTGAACGTGAAAGTCGGTCTCTCATATACATCCATAGATAATGCACGTCTCAACCTCGAAACAGAGGCTTCCGGTCTAAGTTTCGACAGGGCACGGTCGAAGGCACAGAGCACATGGGAGAATGCCCTTGGTCGCATAAAGGTAGAAGGCGGCGATCGCGACAGCCGTGTCAAGTTTTACACCGGTCTCTTTCATGCCTTGCTCGGTCGCGGCCTTGCAAGCGATGTCAACGGTGCATATCCCCGCAATGACGGTACGGTAGGTACGATTCCCTGCGGCAGAGACGGCAAACCTGTCCATAATCATTACAATACGGATGCAATATGGGGTGGATTCTGGAATCTTACCCAGCTGTGGAGCCTGGCATGGCCTGAATATTTTTCCGACTGGGTTTCGAGCCAGCTCCTTGTCTATAAAGATACAGGATGGCTCGGCGACGGCATAGCATGCAGCAAGTATGTGTCCGGCGTAGGCACCAACTTCACAGGCCTTGCCATAGCGGCGGCATACAATGTCGGCATACGCGACTTTGATACTGCTCTCGGCTATGAGGCAGCCCTTAAGAACGAAATAAGTAGCGAGAATCGTCCCGAAGGAGCCGGCAAACTCGATGTAGGCCAGTTCGTGGCACGCGGTTATTCTCCTTATTCCGAAGAACTGCATATGACGACGACTCCGCGTGGTTCTGGTTTCTCAGCCTCGCATACTCTCGAATATTCTTTCAGCAGCTATGCTGTCGCACAGATGGCACGCAGTCTCGGTCGCGAGGATGATTATAGAAAGCTGTCAAAGTTATCTTATGGATGGCGCAATCTTTTCGATACGGATACCAAACTGATGCGTCCGCGCGACGAGCAGGGACGTTTTATCGAAAGCTTCGATCCCTATGCACCCTGGGTTGGTTTCCAGGAGGGCAACGCCGTGCAGTATACTTACTATGTGCCCCAGCATATCGACAGCCTGATATCGCTTGTCGGTGCCGAAGAGTTCAATACTCGCCTCGACAGCACTTTCATTATCTCGCGTGAGAGCATATTCGGCGGAGGTAAGACCATCGATGCTTTTTCAGGCCTCAAAAGCTACTACAACCATGGCAACCAGCCCAACCTCCATATCTCGGCTCTTTTCAATTTCTCTGGCAAGCCATGGCTCTCGCAGAAATGGATGAGGACTATATGCCGCGAGTTCTACGGCAATGAGGGTATACATGGCTACGGATATGGCCAGGATGAAGACCAGGGTCAGCTCGGAGCCTGGTATGTCATGGCTTCTATAGGCCTTTTCGATGCCCGTGGCCTGACATCGCCCGACCCTTCGTTCCAGATCGGCAGTCCGCTCTTCGACAAAGTGACCGTAACGCTGAATCCCGATTACTATAAGGGCAAGAAATTTGTCATTGAGACACAGGGTAATACCGAAGGTAATGATTATATACAGTCGCTCTCGCTCAACGGCAGGCCTCTGGACAGTATTCAGTTGTCATTTGCCGATGTCGTCAAAGGAGGAAAGCTTAAGATCGCATTGGGCGACACACCACAGCAAAAGATAGTCAAATAATAGTTCAGATGGAAAACAGATATGCAATAGGAGTCGACATCGGCGGCAGCCACCTTTGCTCGGCAGTGGTGAATCTGGTTACTGGCCGTCTCTCGACAGAGCCCATTACAACGCCCGTCGACAGTCAGGGTTCTGCATCGGCAGTCATCGATTCCTGGTGCAGCAACATCGATGCTACGGCAGCCGCTTTCGATGGCAAAATATGTGGAATCGGCCTCGCTATCCCGGGACCTTTTGACTATCGGCACGGTGTATCGACAATCGAGGGCGTAAACAAATACGATGCTATCTTTGGTCTCGATATAAGGCAGACGCTCGGCAGTCGTCTTGCAACAGAAGCCCGTCATCATCTCGCCTTCGTCAACGATGCATCGGCCTTCGCTCTCGGGGAATGTCTCGGGGGTGCAGGGGCAGACAGTAGACGTGTGGTGGCTCTTACACTCGGCACGGGTGTCGGATCGGGCTTCGTGGAAGACAAAAGGCTTGTCGAGACCGGCGATACGGTGCCTGTCAACGGTTGGGTCTATTCTCTGCCTTTCGAAGACGGTATTGTCGACGATGCGTTCTCTACACGGTGGATATGTCGCCGTTACTATGAACTGACCGGACGCAAAGCCGACGGAGCCAAAGAAATTGCCGGTCTCGCCGACAGTGATGAGGCTGCCCGAAAACTCTTTGAGGAGTATGGCGCACGTCTCGCCCGTTTCGCGGTGTCTGTCTTGCAGAGATTTGATTCGCATACTCTTGTCCTTGGCGGTAATATCGCTCTGGCATATCATCTTTTCGGATCCTCGATGCGCCGTGAGCTTGATCGACTCGCTTGCGAGGCTGATGTCCGTATCTCGGCGCTCGGCCAGGAAGCGGCTCTGACGGGGGCGGCATCGCTCTTCATATAGAAATCATAAGAATCATGACAGAATTAAGAAAGACATCCCAGATATTGCTTCCTGTCGAGAAGCAAAAGACCGACGGCACTTATGACCCGTACCCGGTACATGATTTAGGTTCCGGTAAGATTCACTGTGACTATGCATCTCTTGCACGTCACCTTGCCGGGAACAAGCAGGTGATGATCGATGGATATATAGGTGTCCGTTTCGATATTTTCGCGAGAAAGCTGGCGGAAGCTTTCCGGGCCATAGGCATAGAGCCCCTGTGGTGGAACACATCGGCGGCAATGAAGCCTGAGTCCGAAATTGACGAGATGATAAAGCCGTTCCTTGGTGGCGACGACCCTATTTTCGGTTACCGTACGCCCCTGACTCTTGATGCCTATTTCGACCCTGAAAAGTTACGCTCCATAAAGCCCGATCCTGCGGCACAGATGAATATCCTTATCGGCGAAGGTGCTGCTCTGGCACAATGGGATGGCCCATTGGTGTATATCGACATACCGAAAAACGAGATTCAGTTCCGTGCGCGTGCCGCAAGCATCACCAATCTCGGTGCCTCAAAGTCGGATGCGCCGAAGAAGATGTATAAGCGATTCTATTTCGTGGACTGGGTAGTACTCAATCGTCATAAAAAAGCCGTACTGCCGGACATCGATGTATTTGTCGACGGTCAGCGTAACGGCGACATCACATGGGCGACGGGCGATGATATCCGGGCCGGGCTCGACACTCTTGCCCGTAATGCTTTCCGTGTCCGTCCCTGGTTCGAACCGGGAGCATGGGGAGGGCAGTGGATACGCAAGAATATTCCAGCATTGCCTTCCGACGTCCCCAACTATGCATGGTCCTTTGAGCTTATCGTGCCGGAGAACGGGATTATTTTCGGAAGCGACAGTAAGATGCTCGAGGTCTCATTTGATTCTGTTATGTATGAGGCCGGTGAGGATGTCGTAGGCAAGGAATGTTATGTACGTTACGGCGACGAGTTCCCCATACGTATGGACTACCTTGATAATTTCGATGGCGGCAACCTCTCGATTCAGTGTCACCCACGTCGCTACTATATACAGAAGAACTTCGGCGAAGTCCTGACACAGGAAGAGACTTATTATATTCTCGATACCGATAAGGACGCAGTCGTCTATCTCGGTTTCAAGGACGATATAGTCCCGTCAGAGTTCGAAAACGCACTCACAGAGAGTTTCCATAAGGGTACGAAGCTCGATGTGGAGCGCTATATCAATTCCGAGACAGCACACAAGCACGACCTTTTCCTGATTCCGCCCGGCACGCTCCATAGCTCGGGTCGCAACAACCTCGTCCTCGAAATTAGTACTACGCCCTATATCTTCACATTCAAGATGTACGACTGGCTCGCTCTTGATCTCGACGGCAGACCGCGTCCTCTTAACATTAGGCGTGCCATGGATAATCTTTACTTCGACCGTAAGGGAGATAAGGTAAAAGAAGAGCTCGTCTGCCATCCTGTCATCCTCGATAAGGGTCCGGACTGGGAGTTGTGGCATCTGCCGACACATCCGAATCATTCCTATGACGTGCACAGATATAAAATCGGCTCGTCGGTCGAGGTTAAGACAGAAGGCAAGTGCCATGTCCTGAACCTTGTGGAGGGCGAAAGCGCGGAGGTTGTGACAGCTGAGGGCATACATTATCACCTCAACTATGCCGAGACCCTCGTCGTCTCAGCTGCCGCGGGTTCTTATAAGATACTCAATACTTCCGGCCGCGAGATAATGGTGGTAAAAGCTTTCATGAAATAGCTCAATACTAACTAAAACTATACTTCCGCGCCGCCGAGACTGAGACTGTTTCGGCGGCGCTCCTTTTATATAGTTCTCAGTTTTATTATCGCAGCTTTGAGGCCGGGGGCATTGGCTTTCAGAGTCACATCTCCTGGAATGTCGGTCGAGCGGAGTACTACTGTCACAGCACCGTCATAGAGACTCCGAGTATTTCCAGTTGTCTCCTCGTTTGATGTGTTGTCTCCGTTAATCACGCCGACGATGCGTGCCGGTCCTTCGACGGTAAAAATAACTTGCTGACGAGCCGAGGGATCGGTTATTCCTTTTTTATCGACGGCCTCGACGGCGATATGCTGCAAGTCCGTGCCGTCAGCTTTCCATTCGATACTGTCCGCTTTAGCTGCGAGCCTTACGGCTTTCCCTGCTGTCCGTATCTTATGGCATGCCACTAATCGGCCATCCTGATAGGCGCGAGCTTCGAGAGAACCTTTTTGATAAGGAATATTCTCCCAGTATATGCGGTTGCGATTCTTGGGATTGGATGTCTCGTTGACTTTTCGTCCGAGACTTCTGCCATTAAGCAGCAGTTCGACTTCGTCGCCGTTGGTATAGGTGTAAAGATTTACTTTGCTTCCTTTCTTACGGTTCCAGTGCGAGGACTGTTGTTTGGTACCCACCTGGACATCATTCCATATCACATTGTCCTCATTGTCGATGATGGCTATATGTACGACGGGTTCGTCCGGCTTGAAATAGCTTTTGAGGAAAAATGCCTGGGGTTTGGGACGGAGCGATATGTCGAAAACTCCCTGCACCCATCCCTTTGCCGGCCAGCCGCCTGATTCGCCGAGATAGTCGATAGCGCCCCAGTAGGCGAGTCCGAGAACTTTGTCAAGGTCCATCTCGAAGAAATTTGGCCCCATGCCGGAGGCGTTTGCCTCGCTTTGGTAAAAAATCTTGTCGGGATAGCGGCGGCTGTCGCCGGGGAAATACATGTATCGGTAGTTGTACGATGCCACGTCGGTCGCTTCGGCGAGTGGCGCAGGAATGCTGTCGGTGAACTCGTTGCGGAAACGGGGATGCATAGCCACAGTGACAGGACGGCCGCTGCTGTCATATCGCTCAAGAAGAGTCTTCATCAGCCTGTAGGATGTCACGCCCCAGTCATTGTACGGCATATCGGGAAGCATCTGTGTCTCGTTGCCGAGACTCCACATAACCACCGAGGGATGGTTGCGGTCGCGGCGTACCCATTCGGGTATGTTTTCAAGCCAGAGAGTGTTCCATTCTCGCCGTCCTCCGGCATACTGAGAGGTCCATTTGTCATATAGTTCGTCGACGACGAGGATGCCATAACGGTCGCAGAGGTCGAGAAATGACTTGCTGTAAGGATTGTGAGAAGTGCGGATATGATTGATACCGAATCCCTTAAGTAGTCGTAATCGTTTCTCTATGGCACGGGGAAAGGCAGCCGCTCCGAGTGCTCCCAGGGTATGATGGTTGGCGATGCCTTTTAAAAGAATCTTTCTGCCGTTGAGCTTTAGTCCGAACTCGGGTGAATACTCCAGTTTGCGGATGCCGAAGTGTTCGCAGACAGTATCCGCAGCAGTTCCGTCCGGTCGATAGACTGTCGACGTAAGAGTGTAGAGAGAGGGGTTGTCGACATCCCACAGCATGGGATTGGCTATAGTGATGCTGTCGAGGGTGAATTCGCGAGTGTTTTGACGACGGTTGTTGCGGTGGACTTTCTTCTTGGAATAGACCACTGTTCCTTTCGGGTCGGTAATAGTGATGCCGACTCTTACCGAATCAGGCTTGTTGAGGTTGACAATTTCGCCGCCGACGACTACCAGTGCCTCTTCGTTGGTTATTTCGGGTGTTACAATCCAGAGGGGATTTCGGGCGAAATATTGCTTCGGGTCTGTGACGATGACATTTACATCGCGATAAAGACCGGCGCCGGTATACCAGCGCGAGTTCTCCGGTTTTCCGGTGTCCGCTACAACCAAAATCTCATTCGGCTCGTCCCATTTTATCTTGTCGGTGATATCAGCCTCAAAGCCGAGATAGCCATAATCCGTTCCTCCGATTGGATCGCCGTTGAACCATGCGTCGCCGAAGAGCATGATCCCTTCGAAATCGAGTAGTACACGTTTGCCTTTCCACGCCGTGTCGGGAACGAAAGACTTTGCGTAATATCCTTTGCCCATCTCCTTGAACCCACGTGCACTAAGACGGCTCTTGACAGTGGCAATCGAGGGGTCGCTCTTGAAGCTCTCATTTTCAACCGGTGCAACCCACTTTGATTCAATCTGGAAATCATGAGGAAGGTCGACGGTGCGCCAGTTGGTGCTGTCGGTCGAGAATTGCCAGCCCGAGTTTATATTATGAACATATCGTTGTGCAAGTAATTGCAAAGGGAGAACGGCGATTGCAAGAGTTAATATCGTGCGGAAGCATTTCATGGCATTTTAAGGTGATTAGATAAGGCAAAAGAGACTACATAAAGAATTAATTGATAGTAATCTAAAGGTTCAACGTACTTACAATTTGGACAATTTTACCCTTATGCTCTAAGTTTTTATTTTCGGATTTGGTGACGATGAGCAGATTGTTGCAGTTTAGTTCTTCTGCTGCTTCTATAAGGGCGTCAAGTTCGCGTTTGCGCGTTTTCTCGGAGCTCATGGCGTAGCATACCTGAATCAGTTGTTCCACTTTTATGCCTTTGCGCGTTACGAAATCTATCTCTTTATCGTTACGAGTACGATAATAGAATAGCGTCAGTCCTGGTATATAACCACGGCGAATAAGTTCTATAAAAATTTGGTTCTCCAGCAGCCTGCCAAGGTTCTCACTGATGTTAAACGCTGTACTCTGTACAAAACCGTTATCAACTACATATACCTTTTTGGGCGCTTTGTGCATCAGTCTCAACTTATTGTTGAAGCGTGGTAAATAGAAAAACAAATATGGCTCCTTGAGATAGTCGCAGAATTTTTTTGTCGTTGCAACACTTGATAATCCCAGCTCTATGGCAAGTTCATTTGCTGAAAGCGGATTACAGAAATTAGACAACAAATAGGTAGCAAGGTTGTATAGGTCGTTAGTGTTCCTCACATTATGACGTTTTGCTACATCTTTCAGCAGAATTGAGTCAAACAGTGTAGAAAGATAACTTTTTGTGATGCTGCGTGTCGTAATTGTTTCAGGATATCCGCCGTTTCGCAGATAATCATCAGCCAATACTACAGCCTGTGCTGTCTGTTCGTCTCGGTTTCTGCTAATGTTTTTCCATTTCATAGTCTCATCAAGACTGAAAGGTAACATCTCAATCTGTAGATAACGTCCTGTAAGGGCTGTCACCATTTCGGTACTCAGCATTTTGGCATTGCTACCTGTAATTATAAGATTCTTTCCACGACGATAGAGTTTGCTTACCCACAGATCCCAATCCGGAAGATTCTGAATCTCATCAAGCAATATATAATCATAATTTGGGTAGACATCTTCAAGAGCCGACATTGCCAAATCCTCGTCCCATTTTTCAAGCAACTGATTATAATCAAAATTGAGATAAGCGAAGTTCTTACCTTGCAACATAAGCAGGGCAAAAACAGATTTACCTACTCGACGCGGCCCAGTGATAAGTTTGATAAGCGGATTATGCAAAAGCTCGTCTGCGTCATACATCGTATGTCGTTGTTGATAGGGTCGCGATAATAATTCATCGCGTTCAGCCCGTTGATTGAATATGATGGTTTTCATTACAGTCTGTTTTGATTGCAAATATAGCGATTTTGTTCAATTAAATCAATATATTGAATAAAATTGTCAATATTTTATTTAGTACAATGTCTCGTGCTGCTTATTGTGCATATAAATTCGCAATAATAATACGATACTCTGGAGTCTAAGACACAAAAATATCGGTGTAATCAAAAAAAATTCAGGTTTTATTTGGTCAACTAAAACTTTAGTTATATCTTTGCCGTATAACTAAATTCTTAGTTGAGATGGTACACGTCCCTAAATACAAGAAGCTCACCGAAAAAGAATCGGAAATCATGACCATGCTCTGGCAGGACGGCCCACTGACCGTGCGCCAGATGCTTGAACGATACGAAGACCCCAAGCCGCACTTCAATACTGTGTCTACCACTGTTCGGATACTTGAAGACAAGGGTTATGTGGCGCACGAGTCCAGCGGCAGTGCATTCCGCTATTATGCAACAGCAGATATCGCAGATTTCCGTGAACGGTCGTTCTCTCAGCTCATAAAGAGTTACTTCAATAATTCCTACACTTCGGCCGTAACAGCACTTGTCAAGGACGAAAAGATTTCAGTCGACGAGTTGCGTGAGATAATCGACATGGTTGAAAACAGTAATAAGAAATAGTCATGGGATCATTTGCCGCATACTCTCTCCAGACCGCCATCTTCCTGCTGGCCGGGTATCTTATCTACAAATGGCTCATGGCTTCGGAAAAACAGATAGCCTTCAACCGCTGGGCAATCATTGGTATATATGTCATTTCTTTTGCCGCAAAGCCTATCGCAGACCTAATCAGAAATCAAGTGTCGGCGACAGATACCGGCATCGGTTTAGGAAAGCTCTCGATGACAGCCGTAGCCGCCAACGAGACAGAAGCTGAGATATGGCCTTTAGTACTCGTAATGGTTTATCTTGCTGGTATGATTGTCGTTGCCGTATGGAGCCTTATTGTGATGTTTCGTCTCAGTGCCATAATACGCAGTGGACATCATATTGTATGTTCAGGCTATACCATTGTTATTCTTCCGAATCATTCCGTGGCACCCTTCAGTTGGGGTCGTTATATAGTGATGAGTCGCGACGACTATGACAGTGCAGGCGATATGATTATAGCCCATGAGCTCGCACATATATGCCATCGTCATTGCTTAGACTTGCTTGTAGCGCAACTTGTATGCATACTGCAGTGGTTCAACCCCGCAGCTTGGCTCCTTCGCGAGGAACTCAAAAGCGTCCATGAATACCAGGCCGACGACAGCGTGATAAGCCAGGGCGTAGACGCTCGCCAATACCAACTTCTGCTAATAAAAAAGGCTGTCGGCATCCGATTCCACTCAATTGCCAACAGCCTGAATCACAGTAATCTCAAAAAACGTATCACTATGATGTACAATCAAAAGACATCGGGCAGCCGCCGTCTTCGCGGTCTCGCCCTGCTTCCAGCGCTGGCAGTAGCGCTGGCAGTCACCAACATCCCGGCGGTCGCTTCTGTGCTGTCGCGCACTGAAGCCGCCAAAATCGTGGCTACAGCGGAAATTACGCCCAAAGTTACGGAAAAAGACAAAAGTACGCAAGCCTCCACCGAACAGATTCAGGTGGATAAACTCGCCCAGTTCGCGGGCGGACAAGCCAACATGTTCAAGTTCCTGATGGAAAATATCAAATTCCCGCCGGAACTTATCGAAAGCGGTCTGAGCGGAAAAGTTGTCGTCAATTTCACTGTTAAGCCCGACGGCAGCCTGGCTGATTTCGAAGTCGTAAAAAGTCTCTCGCCCGAGGCCGATGCCGAAGCTCTCCGCGTGGTAAAAGCGATGCCAGCATGGGAACCTGCCATCCTCGACGACAAGCCGGTAGCCACTTCGTACTCCCTGCCTATCTACTTCAAGCAAGCTCCTGACAAGACCAAGAAACCGGCCGTCAACAGCAACGGAAACACTTCTGCGAAATAAATTGAAAAACTCTCAGGGGCGAGGTCCGGAAGAAAGGCCTCGCCCCGTTTCATCCAATGCGCCCTCATTTGGTCTTGTATAAAACGGCTTGACGTTTTCGGCGTGCTTGCTTATTTGACTGAAATTTTGTATTTTTGCAAGTTAATAGTTTGCAAGAATAATACATGCCCGTTTCCAATATAATAGTCAAGGGAGCTCGCGTCAACAACCTCAAAAACATCGACGTAGAGATTCCCCGTAATCAGCTTGTCGTCATCACCGGTCTCTCCGGCTCAGGAAAGTCGAGCCTTGCGTTCGACACCCTTTATGCTGAAGGCCGCCGTCGTTATGTCGAAAGCCTTTCGGCCTATGCACGCCAGTTTATGGGCCGTTTCAATAAACCCGAATGTGATTTTATCCGCGGTCTGCCGCCTGCGATAGCGATAGAGCAAAAAGTCAATACCCGCAACCCTCGCTCTACTGTCGGCACCTCGACGGAGATTTACGACTATATGCGAATGCTTTTCGGACGTATAGGCCGTACTTACTCTCCCGTGTCGGGTGAGCTCGTAAAGAAACATACAGTCGAGGATGTCCTTGCCGTGGCAGCTTCATATCCCGAAGGCAGCCGTGCAGCCGTAGTGGCACCTATAGTGCTCCCTGAAGGCCGTACGCTGGAGCAGCAGCTCGACATTTATGTCAAGGAAGGCTTTTCGCGAGTTGTCAACGACAAAAACGAGTTCGTCGACATGACGGAATACAAACAGGACCGTTCGAAATCCCTGCCGTCTCTGCTGATCGACCGTCTGATGCTGAGCAGCGATGCAGACGAGGTGTCGCGTCTTTCGGAGTCTGTCGAGACAGCCTTTTTCGAGGGTCATAACCGTTGCTTGTTGATGGTGTGGACATCCGAGGGGGAGATACGTCGCCATGAATTCTCGAAGAGCTTCGAGGCCGACGGCATAGTCTTCCCCGAACCGAGCGAACAGATGTTCAACTTCAACAATCCTTTCGGTGCATGCCCTGTCTGCGAAGGCTTCGGCAAGACTCTCGACATCTCTGAGGAGCTCGTCATCCCACAGCCGTGGCTCTCCGTATTCGAGGATGCCGTGGCCGCATGGCGCGGACCGAAGTCGAAGACATGGAAAAACGATTTCATCCATGCTGTGAGCGGTACTGATTTCCCTATTCACACTCCTTACGAAGAGCTTACCCCGGCTCAGCGTAAACTTCTCTGGGATGGCGACGGAGGCCGTGTCCGTGGCATACGCAGTTATTTCGACTGGGTAGCCTCACAGCGCCAGGCCATCGAGTTTCGAATGATTATGGCACGCTATCGTGGCAAGACAGTGTGCCATAACTGTGGAGGTTCGCGCCTGCGCCCTGAGGCAGCCAACGTGAAAGTCGACGGCAAGACTATTCAGGAGCTTGTTACCATGCCGGTCGACCGTCTGCTCGACTGGTTCAATAACATACATCTCGACGAGCGTGACAGCAAGATAGCCGCACGACTTCTTGTCGAAATCCGCAAACGCCTCTCCTTCCTCATGGAAGTAGGTCTTGATTATCTTACTCTCGACCGTCTCAGTAATAGCCTTTCCGGTGGGGAGAGCCAGCGTATCAACCTTGCTACTTCGCTTGGCAGCAGCCTTGTAGGCTCGATATATATCCTCGACGAACCTTCTATAGGCCTCCATTCGCGTGATACCCAGCGTCTCATCGAGGCTTTGCGCAAACTCCAGCGTCTCGGTAATACCGTGGTCGTTGTCGAGCATGACGAGGAAATCATGCGTGCCGCCGACCGTATCATCGATGTCGGTCCGGCTGCCGGACGACTTGGCGGTGAGATTGTCTTTCAGGGAACCCCGGATCAGATTCTCGGGGCCGAGAACAGCTTCACAATGAAATACTTGACCGGGGCGCTTTCGATTCCCGTGCCGAAGACACGCCGCAAATGGCGCGACCGCATATCTATCAAAGGTGCTACCGAACATAATCTCAAGAATATCGATGTCGATATTCCTCTCGGCGTAATGACTGTAGTGACCGGTGTCAGCGGTTCCGGCAAGTCGACTCTCGTCCGTGATATTTTCTACAAGGCTCTCCACCGCCATATCTATGGCGAAGGCGATGCTCCGGGACGTTTCCACGAGCTCGGCGGCGACCTTGGGCGAGTAGGGGAGATAGTTTTTGTCGACCAGAATCCTATAGGCCGCTCGACGCGTTCGAACCCAGCGACTTACCTTAAAGCCTACGACGAGATACGAGCCCTTATGGCCTCCCAGCAGGCAGCCAAACAGCTCGACCTTACTCCGGCATCTTTCTCCTTCAATACCGAGGGTGGACGCTGCGAGGCATGCAAGGGTGAAGGTACTATAACCATCGAGATGCAGTTCCTCGCCGATGTCACCATTGAATGCGAGGAATGTCACGGCAAGCGTTTCAAACGCGATATCCTTTCAGTGCTCTACAAGGGCAAGAATATATCTGATATTCTCGACCTTACTGTCGATGAGGCAATCGAATTCTTCGCCGACGAGCAGCGTATCGTGCGTCGCCTGCTTCCCTTGCAGCAGGTAGGCCTGGGATACATAAAACTCGGACAGTCGTCGTCGACTCTCTCCGGCGGTGAGAACCAGCGCGTCAAACTTGCGTATTTCCTCAGTCAGGACCACGCTTCGCCGACAGTGTTTATCTTCGACGAACCGACCACAGGTCTCCATTTTCATGATATCCATCTTCTTATGGCAGCTTTCGACCGACTCATCTCCATGGGTCATACCCTCGTCATTGTGGAGCACAACATGGATGTCATAAAGTGTGCCGACCATGTTATCGACCTCGGCCCCGAGGGTGGGGAAGGTGGTGGCCGTATAGTGGCTGTCGGGACACCGGAAGATATTGTCCGATGCCCCGACAGTATGACGGGTCAATATTTGAGCGAGAAGCTCGCTGCCGATTAACGCAGACGGTCGTAGCTGCGCAGAAGCTTGAGGTCCTTGCCCATGAAGCGGTAAGCGCCAAGGGCAAAGATCAGGGCTATTACGAGCAGGACTACACCCCCTGTCCATATAAGTTCAGCATCCGGAAAGGATGCGTAGAGAATGAAACCGCAAGTCACCATCGACGTTACGATAAGAATCATCGAAATCAGTGTCACCGTCATCTGTCGACGAAGATTCTTGTACATGAAAATGGCGATGAAGAGGATAACGGCTATCACGATATTAAGAATCATGAATACGGGAGCGTCCTTGACCATTACCGGGGAGGGGTCGCTCCCTGCCACATGTTCGACAGCATAGGGAGTGACGCAGAAGATGCACATCAGCACTACTGCAATCAGGAGCATCAGGCTTTGCCAACGTTGGATTACCATGTTTTTAAGTCAGTTTTTTAGGTTGTATGTATTGATTATTGTCAGGATGTTAGAGTTGTCCGTTGCGCGAGCCGTAAATACGGTATTCCAGCAGGTCGGGTATAGTCAGAAGCGCTGCGTATCTGTTGTGACCCATGAGTTGGGGGAGTTCGATTCTGGCGTGGTAGTTTATGTTGTCCCTTAGTGCTTTTAAGGCATCTTTCCCTACCATGTCTATATACTTTCTGAAACTTGCCAGAGATTCCATCCTTCTATCCTGAGCCCAAAGCAACTTGGCATAGTTAAGCAGGATTTCCGGCTCTTTGTTTTCAGCTATGAACGACGAATAGACAGCTTCTGCCGAGGCGAAGTCGCCTTCGAGAGTCAAAGACCATGCGAGAGGACCCTTGGCACTTGTGTCGTTGTCGGAGAGGATGAAGTCAAGGTTGTAGTAGGCTTCGGAAGCCTCATGATAACGACGTGCGTAATAGTAGGACTGCGCAAGCATGCGGAGATATCCAGGATTGTCGCTCTGGCTTTCGTGGAATGGTTGCAGTATTTCGATAGCCTCCGGAGCATCGCCGGAACGCAGATTGATATCTGCGAGACGCATGGCACTCCAGAGGTCGTCGGGACGTAGTTCGAGGGCTGCTGTGTATCGCTCGGCAGCAAGGTGGTCAAGACCGCCCATCTCATGGCAGAAACCCGACTTCTGGGTCGCTCCGATATCCTCCGGATTGTAAGAAATGATAATGTCGTAGAGAGAAGCTGCAGTGTCGTAGTTCTTGTTCTTCATAAGCCTCTCGGCAAGACGTTCGACGTTCGGGATATCTGTTTCCGATACCATGTCGGGAGTGACTATCGTCAGTCCGCCGTTGAGGGTGAATATCTCGGGGAACTCGTTTTTACGACGATAGAGGTGATAAAAGCGATAGAGATTCTTGATATAGTTGTTGATGGCACCGCGTCGTCCCTTGAGATTGTTCTCTTCCATAGTTTTTCGGACTTCTTCGGAAGACATAGCTTCGTAGTTACCGGCCATGGCCTGGAAAGCTTTGTCGCGAAGGTTCGAGGGCGTGTTTGCCATGGCAAGGGCTATGGCATACTTGTCGTTGTCGCATATATGGCCGAAATGGTCGAGAGTGTCGGCGAAAGCGGCACCTTCGCCGTCGGTGACATCGGCTATCTCGCTGCTGCCGGTATGGAAAGGCAGGAACCAATTATTGAGCTTATGGAAGAATGGGAAACTACGCAGGCTTGGCTGCCCGAGGGTGGCCATATATACATCTTCGCCGTCGGCCTGGGCATCCACGAAACCTTTTAGTTTCTCGAATCCTTCGGCATCTATTGCACCCGTGGCCCATTCGCTGTTGCGGAGGAGATCGTCTATATCGTTATCGGCGTTTTTAAGCTTTTCAGCCACTTCTCGGCCCATGTCGAACATACGGGGCATGACGTTGAGGCGTACGTCTTCAGATAGTTTTTCGGTGCCTCGTGCGCGTGCGAATTCGTATGATATGTCGAAGAAATCCTCAGGATTGTCTTCTTTGAAACGACGGAGGCTGTCTCCCGAGGAATCCCTTTGTGCATCAGCGAAGAGCCATATCGCGGCGGCGGCCGACAAACGTGTCGAACTGTTGTTGAGGACCTCTTCGAGCAGACGGCGACGTGCATTGTCAGGGCGTTCTATCTGTCCGAGGCCGAGTGCTCCAACCCACATCTCACGGTCGTAGGGAGGCAGCTCGTTGTCGGTAAGTATAGTCGAAAGCAGATGCTCTTCTTCCTCGCTCAGGGGATATGTGGTCCAGAGACGTTCGAAGATATCGGCGGCTATAGTCTCGAGTTTGGAATATGCACGGTTGTCTGTAAGTGCCGAACTGTCGTTCTGCACATGAGAAAGTTCAGAAAGGTAGTCGCTGATGATGCTCTCGAGATTTTCTTCGGGTCGCATGCGGTTGAAACGCACACGGGTATAGTAGAGCTTGTCGCCAAGCTGGGCGTGAGCTTCGATTTCGATTTTGTCGCATATCAGGCGGCAGGCATCTTCGATGTTGCGGCGTTCTTTCTGCATTTCAGGAATGTCGACACCATCGGCAAGGAATCGAAGCATATAGAAATATCTCTGTTCCAAGGCATCGACCTCCTGTGCGGCATTCGAGGCTCCGACGTAGAATGCGAATTCGCGAAGGCCGTCGATGGCCGACCGCAGGGCATTATCGGAGATGTCCTTGTGAATTTTGAATACCTGATAATCTATTTGGTCGTTTGTCATTGTTTATTCGATATTGTTGTTGAGGAGGAGGCATGCGAGCTTTGACGGACATATATCTGTCGGCACGATGAGGAAACCTTCATGTCTCTTTTGCCCGAGACTTAGAATAGTGTGGCTTTTCCCTGTTTCTATGTCACAGATACTGTCGAGGGGGATTTCTTCGCGGTCTGCGACATTGTTTTCTCCATCATAATAATTTATCATGAGAATACCGTCGTCGCCAAGGCTCCAGCTTTGAGGCCTCTGGCGACGAATATAAACGGGTTTCGATACGATCGAGAGCCAGCCCATGGTGAGTCCCATTGGAAATATTATGAAAAGCAGTATCAAGGCCACATAGATAAAACGGGAGTCGAAGACAGCTGCTGTCAGAGCTGCCGCCAGGAACAAAGCCGGAATCCATGCGGCCCTTTTGAGCCGGCGGAAGGCCTCGGCCGAAGCATAACGCCCGGCCGGAACCTGAAATACGGCTGTCTCTTCTACTGCCATGTCAGTCTTTCTTCGGATGTTCTATCTGGGTTTCTGAAGGCTTACGGATGCCGTCGCGTTCGAGGAGTGCGTCGATAGTCGGATCCTGACCACGGAAACGGCGGTATAGTTCGGCAGGATTTTCAGTGCCGCCTCGTGTCAGTACGTTGCGACGGAAGCTGTCGGCTGTCGCCTTATCGAAGATTCCGTTTTTCTTGAAGAGTGCAAAGGCATCGGCATCGAGCACTTCGGCCCATTTGTAGCTATAGTATCCGGCAGCATAACCTCCTGAGAAGATATGGCTGAACTGGGGCGAGATGAGTGTGCCTTCTACGTCGGGGAATATCTTGACACATTCTATTGCCTGGCTCTCGAAGGCGACGGGGTCGTCGACAGGCTTGTCGATGGTATGCCATGCCATATCGAGGTAGCCGAAAGCGAGCTGGCGCATGCAGCTGTAGGCCGCACCATAGCGGCTGGAGGCAACGAGACGGTCAATAAGTTCTTGCGGGATGGTCTCGCCGGTTTTGTAGTGACGGGCGAAGCTGTCGAGGAATTCCTTCTCGGTAAGGTAGTTCTCGTTGAACTGCGAGGGAAGTTCGACAAAATCGCGATATACAGCTGTGCCGGAGAGCGAGGAATATTTGGTGTCGGCGAGAAGACCGTGAAGTGCATGGCCGAACTCATGTAGGAATGTCTCAACTTCGTAAGGTGTCAGGAGTGACGGCGTATCGGCGGTAGGTTTGGTGAAGTTCATCACTATGGTAACCTGAGGACGCTGATTGACGCCGTTCTCGTCTATATACTGATCTTTGAAGCTTGTCATCCATGCTCCCGGGCGTTTCGAGGCGCGAGGGAAGAAGTCAGTGTAGATGATGCCGACAAATTTTCCGTCAGCGTCGGTGACATCGTATGCCTTCACGTCGGGATGATATACTTCGATGTTTTTGTTCTCTGTGAAATTCAACCCATATAGTTTCGTGGCAAGGCCGAATACACCCTTGACGGTATTCGAAAGTTCGAAATATGGGCGCAGAGCTTCTTCGTCGAAGCTGTACTTCGATGCCTTTAGCTTGTTGGAGTAGTAGGAGTAATCCCAGGGATTGATAGTGGTGGGCTTGCCTTCAAGTTCGGTTGCGAATTCTGTCAGCTCCTTCATCTCTGCATCGAGTGCCGGACGGTAAGCATCGCGAAGACGGCCGAGAAGGTCGTAGACGGCCTCGGGGTTCTTGGCCATGGTGCGCTGGAGGGAGTGCTTGGCATAGTTGTCGCTGCCAAGCAGGGCGGCCATCTCGCGGCGCAGTTCGCTGATGCGGCGTATGTTGTCGAGGTTCGAAAACTCGCCCTGGCGGTTGCGGCCGTTATAGAGCTTGTACATTTTCTCGCGCAGGTCGGGGCGCGAGGAGTACTTCATGAATGCGATATATACGGGCTGGTCGAGGGTGAAAAGATATTCTCCTTTGCGACCTTTGGCTGCGGCGGCTTCGGCAGCGGCGTTGACGGAACTTTCGGGAAGTCCGGCGAGGTCGTCAGGCCCGAGCCATACTTCATAAGTATTCAGCTCCTTGAGGACGTTCTGGCCGAAGGCAGTAGTCAGTGCCGACAGTTCAGCGTTGAGTTCCTTGTATCGTTCGCGGTCGGCACCTTCGAGATTGGCTCCGGAGAGGGCGAAGGAGTCGTAGGTCTTCTGGAGGAGCATCTGGTCCTCGGGGTCGAGGTCGAATAGCTCGCGGTTCTCGTATACCTCGCGGACGCGGTTCCAGAGACCTTCGTTAAGGATTATGGATGTGGAGTAGTCGCTCAGTTTCTTGGACGCGTCGACTGCTATCTCCATCATGGCGTCTGTGCTGTTGGCCGAAAGAAGGGGATAGAATGCATTGAGGACTCGGTTTAGATCCTGGCCAGTACGTTCGAGAGCTACGATGGTGTTCTCGAAATCGGGACGCGAACGCTGGTTGACGATGGCATCTATTTCCTGTCGGGCCAGCTCTATGCCACGGTCGATGGCTGGAGACCAGAGGGTATCATTGATCTGCGAGAACGGAATAGTGCCGTGCTCTGTCTCAAAGGGTGCGTAAAAAGGGTTTTCTGCTTGTGTCATAAAGGGACAGACGGTGAATGTTGCCGCTACAGCGGCTGCTAATATGGCTTTCATTGGCGTATAATTGTCAATAATAGAACAAAAATACAAAAATCATGCCGTTCTGTAGCAGATTCATCGTTAAACTTACCAAAAAAACACGATGCGCTACGTCTTCAAAGGGACAGAGGATAAAAAAAGTGAAAAAAGCGGTTGGTAGGGGTCTATTGTTTCAAGAAAAGCGCCTTTTTTGCTATCTTTGCATATTATGACGATCTTAGTAGTAACAACCATCATACTGGCAGCCCTGGGCGCGATAGGCGTTTTTATCCCTATGGTCCCGACTGTCATCCTCTCGTATGCCGCATTGCTTTGCGGACACTTTATTGGAGCTATCTATATTGACACCAAGGTTTTGATCTTTTGGGGCGTGGCCAGTGCCATAGTCCTCGGACTCCGCACTCTTCAGCGCAGACTTGCACTGATGACTTCGGGGAATGCTTTCGTTTCGGGCGGCGCATTTGTCGGAACTGTCCTCGGTTATATGATAGCGCCGACGGCTTCTGCGATGATACTCGGCGGTATCGTCGGTTCCTTCCTTGGTGCGATGGCCTATATGCGAAGCCCTGGTTCGCCACGTCTGCCTATAGCATCTCGCGGCTTCCTCGATTTTCTCTGTGTCAAGGGACTGTCGGCGACAGTGACCCTCACAATGTCTGCAATCAGTCTCATCTGTGTATTATGAAAGTGCGTTTCCTTGTCCTCCTGATCTCCGTCGTCTTTGCTCTCCCGGCGCTTTTTGCGAAAACCAACAATCTCCGTGCAACTCTCGGCGCACCCGACATGGAGGCTATCCAGAGAGAGTCGACAGACGAAAATTCCAGATATTATTATCCCAAGCTCCTGAAATCGTTCATGGCAAACGATACGACCATGACAGCCGAAGAGTTCCAGTATTTCTACTACGGCACACTCTTCCAGGAAGACTACGACCCATATCGCGAAGCTCCGAACCAGGAACTCTACCAGCAGCTCCTCCCTGTCTATGCCAAGGAGAAGCGTACACGCGCTGATCGCAACAAAATGCTCGACTATGCCCTACAGGTTCTCGAGGACAATCCTCTGGATCTCCGTCAGCTTACAAACCGTATCTATGTCTACGAACAGAACGGTAAGTACGACCTGGCCCGCATCTGGCAGTACAAGCTCAACCACCTTCTGCTTGTTATCGCTGCTTCTGGGACAGGTGCCGACCCCGATAATGCTTTTGTGGTCGTGTATCCCCAGCACGAATACGATTTTCTCAATCTATCCGGCCTTACGGCTTTGAGCCAGCGTTTCGAACCACCCTATTTTGATTATATCCAGATAGAGAAAAACAGCAAGAACACAGCCGAAGGCTTCTATTACAACATCAGCGAACTGCTCCATCAGTACTTTTTGAAACATCCGTCGGAATTGGAAGGAGCCAGAGCTGATTAGACTAAGGACTAACAAACAAGACACAACAATATCTGTCGCTATGTCGGCAAAAGCAAAATTCACCCTAAAGGGCTTCTATAACGAACATCCCTTACTGAGCCATTTCATTATCCTCATAGCGGTAGCGCTGCTGCTGCTGTGGATAGTTCTTCTTTTCCTCGATTCGTGGACGCATCACGGCGAAACGACGGTAGTTCCGGAGATTAAACAGAAGAGCTATTCCGAGGCTCGTTCGATTCTCGAAGCCAACAAGCTCCATATCGAAATCTCCGATTCCGTCTATGACCGCTCTACCCCTCCCGGCACCGTCGTGGAATCGTGGCCCAAGGCAGGAGCAGTAGTCAAGGAAGACCGTCAGGTCTATGTAACCGTGACGGCATTCTCGCCCAAGCAAGTCACAATCTCCATGCCTCTCACGGGTAATGTCTCATCCCGTCAGGCAAGCTCTTATCTTCGTGGCATAGGTATCACGGACGTGCGTATGGAATACGTGCCGTCCGACTATCCCGATCTCGTCGTCGGAGCACGCTACGGCGACACACCGCTCGTTGTCGGAAGTGTCATACCGGTAACCTCGACTGTGACCCTTCAGGTAGGCACTGGACCTGCCTCGCTTTCTGATTCTACCTTGACTGAAACGGAAGATGTACCTTTTGAAGCTGTAGATGTCTACGAATAACGAAGAATTTGACGAAATAAACGAAGATATCGACGAGCGTATCGTCGATATCGACGGCTCGGAGATGTACGAGCATTTCCGCTTCGTGGCCGACAAGGGCCAGGAACTGCTGCGTGTCGACAAATTTCTCGTAGCCCGTCTCCAGAAATCTTCACGAAACCGCGTCCAGCAGGCTGCTGATGCAGGCTGCATACTTGTCAACGGTAAGCCTGTCAAGAGCAATTACCGTGTCAAGCCTTTCGACGTGGTGCAGGTGGTGATGGATCGTCCGCGCTACGAGTTCGAGATTGTTGCACAGGATATCCCGCTCGATATTGTCTATGAAGACCGCTATGTACTTGTCGTCAACAAGCCGGCCGGACTTGTCGTCCATCCCGGACATGGCAATTACGACGGAACACTTGTCAACGCTCTCGCATGGCATTTCCGCGATACTCCCGACTATGATGTCAATGACCCCCGTCTCGGACTCGTACACCGTATCGACAAAGATACTTCCGGTCTCCTCGTCATAGCCAAGACACCTGATGCAAAGACCGACCTTGGCCGTCAGTTTTTCAATAAGACCACCAAACGCGAGTATCTTGCCATGGTCTGGGGAGTGCCGTCACCCGATAAAGGTACCGTTGCTACCAACATAGGTCGTTCGCCCAAAGATCGTCTGCAGATGACCACATTCCCTCTCGACGGGGAAGAAGGTAAGAGGGCTGTCACTCACTATGAAGTCATCGAACCGCTGGGACATGTATCGCTTGTCCGTTGTGTACTTGAGACAGGCCGTACACACCAGATTCGTGTTCATATGAAGTATCTTGGACATCCTCTCTTCAGCGATGCCCGTTATGGCGGCGATAAAATCCTGCGAGGTGTCAAATCGGGTACTTACCAGGCTTTCGTAAATAATTGTTTTGAGATTTGTCCCCGTCAGGCGCTTCATGCGCGTACTCTCGGATTCCGACACCCCCATACGGGCGAAGAAATGTTCTTCACAGCCGACATACCGGCCGATATGCAGAATCTCATCGAGAGATGGAGGACATATATCCACTCAACCGTAAAGCAATGAACAGCACCGGTTTTTCAAATGCCGACTATGGCTTGATAGGGCATCCCCTTGCCCACTCATTCTCCAAGATGTTTTTTTCGCAGCTCTTCGTAGGCGATGGAAGTGGGCGAAGCTATGAAAACTTCGACCTTACGCAACTCGACGGGGCGACGCTCTATAATCTCCTTTTGATGGCACCCCATCTCGAAGGATTCAATGTCACATCTCCGTACAAAGTCCATATACTCGAATTCCTCGACAGCGTATCGGACACGGCACGTGAAGTAGGAGCCGTCAACACCGTCAAGGTAGTACGTGCCGACGATGGACGTGTGCGCCGCCTCGAAGGCCATAACACCGATGTCGAAGGCTTCATGACGGCAATCAGGCCTCTTGTGTCTCATTTCCCGGCAAGAACTGGTGCACTTGTCCTCGGCAGCGGTGGTGCGTCGAAGGCTGCATGTGTCGGTCTGCGCAAGCTCGGTTTCGAGCCTCTCGTAGTCTCGAGGACGCCTTCGGACGGTATGGTGGGATATGAAGCACTGACCAAGGAGCTTATGGACTCTCATCCGGTGATAGTCAATGCCACACCGCTCGGTACTTACCCCAATATTAACACCGCGCCTCCGATTCCTTATAAGTTCATAAGCCCGGAATACGTATGCTTCGATATGGTCTATAATCCGGAAGAGACACTGTTCATGCGCCGCTGCGCTGCTCAAGGTGCAGCTGTCCGCAACGGGCTCGAAATGCTTTTTGCCCAGGCTGTGGCATCTCTGTCTATCTGGGAACAAAATAATAGCTAATTATTAAATCACACAACTTTCGATGAAAGCTTCCAAGATTATCTACATTCTCTTAATCGCGCTGATCATCTTCCCTTTCGATACTTTCGGTCTGCCCGTCATTTCGGCACCGTTAGCGTTGCTCATGGGATTGATCTTCGCCTTTAGTTGCAAGAATCCTTGTCCAAAATTCAACAAAAAAACATCCAAGTATCTTCTTCAGGTCGCTGTGGTGTGTCTCGGTTTCAATATGAATCTTCAGGAATCGCTTAAATCCGGTTCTGAAGGCATGCTTTTTACGGTAGTCTCCGTTGTCGGCGTTATGTGCCTCGGCGTACTGCTCGGTTACTGGCTGCATATCAACCGGAAGACATCGTATCTCATTTCGTCCGGTACGGCTATCTGCGGCGGCAGTGCTATCGCAGCGGTAGGTCCTGTCCTGAAGGCCGATGAAAACGAGATGGCAGTATCTCTCGGTGTAATTTTCATCCTTAACTCGATCGCACTCTTCATCTTCCCTCCTTTGGGTCATCTTCTCGATATGAGTCAGATGCAGTTCGGTACATGGGCGGCTATAGCCATCCACGATACATCGTCGGTAGTCGGTGCAGGTGAAATCTATGGTGAAGAAGCCCTCCAGATAGCAACCCTCATCAAGCTCACACGAGCACTGTGGATTATACCTCTTGCTCTCGTCACCATGTTTATTTTCCGTGACAAGACGGCCAAGATCTCGATTCCGTGGTTCATCTTCATTTTCGTGCTCGCTATGATTGTCAATACCTATGTCGCACTACCCGAATGGTTCGTTAGCGCAATGGTATGGATTGCAAAGCGCGGCATGGTCGTAACTCTCTTCCTAATCGGTGCTTCGCTGTCGCTGGCATCTATCAAGCAGGTCGGAGTGAAGCCTCTTTTGCAGGCTGTTGTGTTGTGGATCGTCATCAGTATCAGCTCTCTCTTCGTAGTGCTTGAGACCGTTGCCTAAGCCTCAGCCATGGACCTTGCCGGTACATTTAGCCGTCTGCCGGCTCTCCCCCTCTGTCTTGGGGCTGTGGCCGGGGTCATTGCGGCAGTATCCGGCATAGGCGCATCGATATGCGCATGCGTAGCGATTGCGCTCATTTTCATACTATTGATTCATCGACAAAGGCATCCTGCATGGATCTTCCTTGCAGGTGCCTTTGCTTCTTTTACCTTGGCGATGATAATGCGTCCGGTCGATGTCCCCCAAAAATTGTTCGACAGGGAGATTGATTGGCGAGGTCGCATCGAATCAGCTCGAATTGGCGAACGTTCGGGTAAGTACCTTGTCGAGGTCGACAGCCCGGCTTCGTTCCGCTGTGAGCTGTTAGTGGCTTCAATTATACCGGAATTCGAGCCAGGCGAATTTGTGCGATTCAAGGGAGCTGTGGAACATATCGACAAGTTCGACGAAGTCCCCGGTTGGTCGCACCGACAAGGCATTGGATTGTCCGACCGCCTTTCGGCAAGATGTATAGTGACTGAACACGATATTGTCGGAATCGGATGCGATGACTCTTTCCTGTTCCGTCTCAGGAGGATGCGTTCCGACCTGGCCGATGCTGTCTATACCTCGGGTCTTGCGCCTTCGACTTCGAAATTGATAGTTGGATCATGGCTCGGAGGTAGCGATGCCGGCGAAGATGTGCGAGAATTGTTCCGGGCGACAGGTCTGTCACATCTGCTTTGTGTCAGCGGCTTCCATGCGGCAGTCCTCGCTGCTTTTCTCGCCTTTCTCTTCTTCCCTGTCCGTATGTTTTCACATGGAAGGACAGTCTTCTATGTGTCGGTACCGCTCATCATCTGGTGCTATGCCGTAGTTTCCGGATTTCAGCCTTCGGTTGTGAGAGCATCGGTGATGATAAGTGCCTTCATGATGGCACGGGTGATGCAGCGTGAACCAAATCCTTTCAATGCTTTGTTTCTTGCCTGCGCTGTCATCATTTTCATCAATCCTTACTGGCTGTTCTCCGTCGGTTTTCAGCTGTCGGTATGTGCTGTCGCGTCATTATTGCTTTTCGCTGATAAGTTCAATCCATTTCATCGTCGCAATCGGTTCGCCTATCGTGCGGCAGCCTTGTTTGCCGTACCTCTTGCCGCGATGCTCGGCACTACCCCCGTGCTTCTCTTACACTTCCATACTTTGCCTCTGCTGACGGTCCCGGCCAATGCTCTTGCGAGCCTTGCTTTTCCTCCGATGATGGTCGGTGGGGCAGTAGTATCTCTATTTTCTTCGCTCGGATTGCCTACGGATATCCTTGTCGTTCCTGTGAATCAACTGGCATACTGGTTGACAAGGTTATGCCAGATAATTGCCGGCTTCGAGGCTTTTCGCTTCAATGTCGTGTCATTCCCGGTATGGAACTGCCTTGCGCTTGTTGCGGCTATTGCTTTACTGGCTTTGACATTCTATTGTAAGAGCAATAAAGTGAAGCTGTTTGCAGGTGCAATGGCCGTTTGTTCCTTCCTTTTTGTCATGCCTCAGTCCTCGACTGCGCATAAAGACAGTATTTTGATTTACGGGGGATATAGAGGCACGGAAATGGCGGCTGTTGTCGGAGATGAGGCTTATCAATGGTCTTTGTCGGGACACGAGAAGACCAGGGCTGACTTTGCGCCGTATTTCAAGGCCAAGGGGATAGGTTTTGAGGCTGTCAAAGGTAAAATCGAAGGAAGTATCTCAATCGGTGCTTGTCGTCTGGTCCGTGCTTCCAAAGGTTTTACGGTCTGCGAGCTTAAACCTGATATTTTGCTTGTCGACAGTCGTTATGACGGGGACGCTCACGAAATGCTGAGTCGCATCAAGCCCGTCCTGGTGCTTGCAAGTCCGGCTCTTGAGCCTGAAGTGAGGCATAAAATAGCCGAGACCTGCGAAGACCTCGGCCTACTGTATCATGACCTCTCGCTGAAAGCTTTCTATAAGGAGCTATAGCTCGATTCTCAGTTGTATTCGGGATTTCGGGGGATGAGCTGCCAGCTGCGGTAGCATTCACCGAGTTTTCGAACCTCGCGATGCCAGTAACTGTCGGCAAGCCCGCAAAGGAGATCGGTCGGATTCTCCGGAACCGGAAGCTGAGCCCATGTTCCTTCCTCAATCTCATGTTCGAGCTGTCCGGAAGTCCAGGAGCTGTATCCGATGAAGAAGCGGACATATCCTTCGACCGGGTAAGAGTTGTTAAGATATTCGCGCATTGCATCGAAGCGGCCGCCGACAAAAAGACCGGGGGCAAACATCCGTGCTCCGGATATGATATCGGGACCTAAGGTATGTATGAAATAGAGCCGGTCGAGACCTAATGGGCCTCCGCAGAAAACCGGGATATCAGCTCCGCTGCCTATGTCTTTGAGGAGGTCGGAAAGGAAAAATTCTGTGCGGTTGTTCATCACGACACCTGTAGCTCCCTCCTCGGCGATGTAGTCTATCAAAGAGATTACTCCATGGTTGAAGTACTTGTCGTCTAAGAAAGGCTCAGCCACAAGGATGCTTCCGCATTCAGGTAGCCTTGGTGGCATGCAAACCTTGAAAAGTTCGTTGGCTAAGTTCTTCATCGTCGTCGGGTTTAAGAGGTGCTTTTATCTTAAGAACACGTGCGCAAGCTCTTTGGTTTTGTCGTTTTTTTTGGAAAAACGGCCATAAAATCATAAATTTGCGGATAGTAACAATCGTCTCTCTTGTGGGGACTTAAAAAACACGTGTTTATGAATGTAGATTTTCTTACAGCGGTGAAGATGTTCTTTGCCAACTATGTAAATTTCAAGGGCCGTTCGACCCGTGCCGAATATTGGTGGGCCATCCTCTTCTGCGTACTCTGCAGTGCAGTAATCAGTGCGATCAGCGATACACTCCAGATCATCCTCGGCCTTGTGTTCCTGCTCCCCACGCTTGCTATATCCGTTCGGCGCTTTCATGACACAGGCCGAAGCGGCTGGTGGGTTCTTGGTTTCTATGTAGTGACCTATGCGATTGCCGGTGTGTGCTTCTACCCCATTGTCAGCTCGATTCTTACACTTGGCGAAGCAGCAGCTACGGATGCAGTCCAAGGCCATATGGCATCTATCGGCATCGGTTCCTTGGTCATTCTGGCTATAGGAATATGGTGGATTGTCATTCTCTGCAAGCCCAGCGCACCCGACAACAAGTACGGAGCCAACCCTTACGGCGAATGAATAAACTGACTTTATATATAGCCCTTCCGTTATTGGCGGGAGGGCTTTTGGCATGTAATAAGCGCAGTGAGGCCGACCGTACCGACTTCACGGATATAGAGCTTGCCGACACCCTTACTCTACATTCACGCTACCTTACGGTGGCAGACAACGGTTCTTATGTCGATGTGACTATCGCCGACCCCTGGAAAGAGGGCGGCATAATAGCGAAATATGCTCTCGTCAACGTCGATTCCGCTATTCCCGAAGGTCTGCCTCCGACGACACGTGTTGTGCGTGTCCCCGTCGAACGTTCGGCTGTGTTCTCATCGGTTTATACCTCGGCATTAGATGAATTGGGAGCTATTGATGCTTTGTCGGCGGTTGCAGACGCGGCCTATTTCTTCCCTGAAGACACTGTCACCAAACTCCTGAAGGAGGGTCGTATTGTCGATGTAGGGCAGTCGATGAATCCCTCTGTTGAACGTCTCGCCGCGTCGGGTGCGCAGATTGTGCTGCGTTCACCGATGGAAGGCACTGCCGGTGGCAAATTACCCGACAAGATGGTACCCGTCGAATGTGTCGACTATATGGAGAGGTCGCCTATCGGACGTGCAGAGTGGATCCTGCTTTTGGGCGAGCTCTATGGTCGTCGCGACGAGGCGCGTAAGATATTCACACAAGTGGTGGAGGATTATAGCGATCTTAGTCTCAAAGCGTGGTTGGCTGACTCCCCAAAACCTAAAGTGCTTACGGAAACGGAGTATTCGGGTGTATGGTATGTACCCTCTGGTGACAGCTATCAGGCGCGTATGCTTGCCGATGCCGGAGCCGATTACCCCTGGGCCGGTACCGAAGGTTCCGGTTCTCTGTCTCTGTCGCTCGAAGCTGTTGCCGACAAGGCTCTTGATGCCGATGTGTGGCTGGTGAAAAGTTACGGTTATGAGACAACCCCGTCCACACTAAAATCCCTCAATCCACGATATGCCTCCTTCAAAGCTCTTAAGGAAGGCAATATCTACAGTTGCGATACCTCCGTGAGGAATATTTTCAACGATGTCGCATTCCATCCCGAGAAAATACTTGCAGATTATATCGCTATCTTCCATCCCGAAGAGATGCCAGGCTACGAGCTCCGCTATTTCGTGCGAACAGGTAAATGAAAACCCGTCGAATCAGTGTTTTTGTCCTTTTGGGGCTCTTGATTATCCTGCTTTTTCCGGCAGGACTAATTCTTGGTAGTGTAGAACTTCCTCTATCGGATATATTCCGGGCTTTAATAGCACCTTCCGACGAGGATATCAGTACATTTATAGTCCTTGAGACGCGCCTTCCGTCAATCGTTACAGCCATGTTTGCAGGTGCCGGTCTGGCTCTTGCCGGACTCCTGATGCAGACATGTTTCAACAATCCTCTCGCCGGACCATCTATCATGGGCATATCGTCGGGAGCAAGTGTCGGTGTGGCACTCGTAGTCCTCGCTTTCGGAGGCATGGCTGGAGTCTGGGGCCGTATGGCCATTGTTGGCGGTGCATTTGTCGGAGCTGTGGCTGTACTGGGAATTATCATGCTGTGTGCCACTGTTATTCGTTCGGCCGATGTGCTGCTTATTGTCGGTATACTGATAGGCTATCTCTGCTCGTCGGTTATAACACTCCTGAACTACTTTTCGAACGAAGGTGCGGTCCACTCATTCGTGTTATGGGGCATGGGTACATTTATGACCGTCGGACTCGACTCTTTGGCTCTGTTTACTTCGCTTGTTCTCATATGCATAGTGCTGTCTCTCTTTTATTCACGGAGCCTCAATGCCATGTTGCTTGGCAGTCGCTATGCTGAGAGCGTCGGAGTACCAGTAGGAAAAGTCCGGATCGGTCTCCTGCTCCTTGCCGGAGCGTCGACAGCGGTCGTGACAGGCTGGTGCGGTCCTATCGGATTTATCGGACTTGTCGTACCCCATATCGCCCGTATGATTCTCGCTACGTCGAATCATAGCATCCTTCTGCCCGGAACTGCCCTATGTGGAGCTGTGATTGGCCTTTTGTGCCAGGTGCTCTCCGTGTTACCGTCCTATGCCTACGGGGCGACGCTGCCCGTTAATGCCATAACACCTGTCATCGGCATTCCTGTCATTATCTACGTCCTTCTCAAGAGGAAGAAACTGCTATATTTTAATTGATTATGGAAGCAGTCGTAAGAACCGTCAATCTCGCAGTCGGCTATCATTCGCACGCCGTTCTCTCAGGGCTGAACCTTACAATCCCGAAAGGCTCGCTTACCGTTTTGATTGGCTCTAACGGTAGTGGGAAGTCGACCCTCCTGCGCACTCTTGTCGGTCTGCAGCCTCCCGTAGAAGGTACAGTCGAAATCGACGGGCTGTCGCCATCCTCCATGTCGCGCCGTGAGCTTGCACGCCACGTTTCGACGGTCTTCACCGACCGTAGCGGAGGTGGAGGACTTACTGTGAGCGAGGTCGTTGCTACAGGCCGTTATCCATATACCGGGGCCTTCGGTCGTCTGTGCGAAGCGGACTGTACGATTATCAGCGACATGCTGAAACAGGTCGGCATGTCGGATAAGGCGGACCGTTATCTCGGCTCTCTCAGCGATGGCGAACGCCAGAAGACGATGATAGCCGCTGCCCTCGCTCAGGAATCGGAAATCATCATCCTTGACGAGCCTACAGCTTTCCTTGATGTTGTCGGAAGGCACGAGATCCTTTGTCTCCTGAAACGGCTTACCTCGAGTGGCCGTAGTATCCTACTGTCGACTCATGATGTGGGACCTACGCTTGCAGTTGCGGACAATGCATGGGTCGTCGACACTGAAAAACATACTGTTATCGCAGGAACGGTCAGTGAAATAATAGAATGCGGCATACTGGATGCCGCATTCAAGACTTTGCGTTTCGACCCTGTGAAGGGTGATTTCGTATGGTAGATTAGAGTTTGTCGACTTCGTCGAGCCACAGGCGCGACGATGCGTCGGAAGGCATGCGCCAGTCGCCGCGAGGCGAAAGACAGACACTCCCCACTTTTGGGCCGTCGGGCAGACATGAACGCTTGAACTGCTGGGCAAAGAAACGGCGGAAGAAGGTTCGAAGCCAGTGCTTTATGATTTCTTCGTCGTATGTTCCTTCGAAAGCCTTGCACGCAAGCATGAAGATGCGTCGTGGGCTGAAACCGTAGCGGAGGGTGTAGTAGAGGAAGAAATCGTGCAGCTCGTAAGGACCAACAAGATCCTCTGTCTTCTGTTTTATGGTACCGTCGGCAGCCGCCGGTATCAGTTCAGGGCTGATGGGCGTATCCACGATGTCGATGAGAAGACGGCGTATTTCGTCAGAAGAGCTGAAATCCGCTACATAGCGTACGAGATGTTTCACAAGAGTTTTCGGAACGCCCGTATTGACACCGTACATGCTCATGTGGTCGCCGTTGTAGGTAGCCCAGCCAAGAGCCAGCTCCGAAAGATCGCCGGTACCGAGTACCATGCCGCCAAGTTCGTTGCTGAGATCCATGAGGATCTGTGTGCGTTCGCGGGCCTGGCAGTTTTCGTAGGTTACATCCTGTACCTTCGGGTCGTGGCCTATGTCTTCGAAGTGACCTTCGGTGGCCTTGACGATAGAAATCTCGCGCATGCTGACCCCGAGGTTCTTCATGAGGTCGACGGCATTGTTGTGCGTGCGGCCTGTGGTCCCGAATCCGGGCATCGTCACTCCGACTATGCCCTTGAGGTCGAGTCCGAGACGGTCGAAGGCACGTACTGCTACCAGAAGAGCCAGTGTGCTGTCCAGACCGCCCGAGATACCGACGACGAGGCATTTGCAGCCTGTGGCACTAAGGCGCTGACATAGGCCTGCAACCTGGATGTTGAATATTTCCTCGCAACGTTCGCGCAGACGTTCGTCGGAAGCCGGAACGAAGGGATGCGGGTCGACAGTCCGCAACAGTTCAAAGGATTCCGTCTGTGTCAGAGCCGATGTTGTCGGGATTATACGAATGCCGGAAACGTTGTTGAGAGCGCAGTCGTGGAAAGTCCCGAAGTGCATGCGGTCGCGGCGCAGAGCTTCGATATCGATATCGGCAACGACCATCTGATTCCCTTCCGTCCAGCGTTTGTTAACGGCGAGGAGCGTACCGTTTTCGGCGATGAGAAGCTTCGAATCGAATACGAGGTCCGTTGAAGACTCTCCGAATCCTGCTGAAGCATAGGCATAAGCGCAAATGCATCGCGCCGACTGCTGCTTGACAAGCGACAGGAGATAGTTGTATTTACCGATAAGGTCGTCGCTTGCCGAGAGATTCAGCATCACTTCGGCACCGGCCATAGTCAGGCGGCAGCTTGGCGGCACGGGAGCCCAGAGGTCTTCGCATATCTCTGTCCCTATCCCGACACCCTTATGGCGAACGACAATGTTATTGCCGAAAGCTATGTCGCCGAGACCGGCGATTGCCGCTGTGGCATCTTTGTCGAGATTGGCAGGACATGGTGACCACCAGCGTCGCTCATAGAATTCGTTGTAGTTCGGTACGTATGTCTTTGGGACCAGGGCAACGACAGAGCCTTTGCATACGACAGCGGCACAGTTGTAAAGCGTTGCATCTTTGATAACAGGCAGCCCGACCACTATCAGGAGTCCGGGACATTCCCGGGACATGTCTGCTATTTGTCGCAGACCATCGTCGGCAGCTGTCAGCAGCGTTTCGTTGTGGAATAGGTCTGCACAGGTATAAGCCGTGATGCACATCTCCGGAAATACGGCAACGTCGGCCTTTTGTTCGTGTGCCCGGCTTATAAGCTCCTTGATATTTGCTACATTGCTCTCAACATCAGCAATCTTTACACGCGGAGAGGCGCATGCAACCCTGAAAAATCCCTTGTTCATTTCCTTTTTTGTCTATAGTATGGTTAAGCTTGTCCTATGGCTTCACGACGAGCACGACACCGCCGTTGGGCTGTATCTCGATTGGGAAGGACGAGCTTTTTTTCACACGGGCATCGGAATATTTAAATTTGAGGTCTTTGTCGTCGGCGTACATGGGTACAGTCGTGCCCGAAAAACCGAAGGCCGAGAGGTCGATATTGACTTTCTGCGGCTTGTCGAGGGCATTGACGGCTGCAATATACCATGTATCGCCACTGCGGCGAGCCAGCACGACGTAGCGACCGGGATAACCTTCGACGAGATCGACATCGTCCCATGTCGTCGGAACGTTTTTCATAAACTCGATAGCCTCGGCCGGAGCATCATAGAGATTGTTTGGCGCGAGGGCGAAATTCTGTACGGCGTTCTGGAAGAGTATGGAAGTGGCAAGTTGGAAGGCATCCCCGGTGCGGCGGTAGTTGCCGCTGTTGTTGTCGCGCCCAAAGCGCTTGTTAAGTACAGTGCCGCCGTATTCCATGGAGCCGACGGTGTTGCGGATGAACGGATGCAAGGTAGCATTGAAGGCCTCGGCATCGCAGAAGCTCTGCATGAACATAAGGTTTTCCGATGCGAGGACAGCTTCCGAGCCTACGTAGTTGGGGTAAAGTCGTTCCCAACCACGGGGCAGTGTGCAGCCGTGGAATATCACGTCGATACCGTAGTCGGCAGCATCGCTGAGGATGTCTTCGTAGAGACGCATTGTTTCCTGCTTGTCGCCGCCGAAGAAGTCGACTTTGATGAGGTCCACACCGAGGCTCTTGAGCCATTTCATCTCTTCCTTACGTTTGATGGGGCGCGACATGAGGTTGATAGGTCCCTGTTCGATGTCGTTCCACCAGCCGCTCGACGAATACCATACGCCGAGCTTCACGCCTTTGCCTGCGGCATAGTCGGCGAGTTCTTTCATGCCTTCGCGGCCTATGTTGTTGTCCCACCAGTTGTCGATGAGGGCAGTACGATATCCCATATCGGCAGCGAAATCGATATATGTTTTCTGGTCCTTGCTGTTGATGCTGTTGTCCTGCCACATTATCCAGCTCCATACGCCCTTGCCGTTATTGGCCTTGTGGCCGGAGTAAAGCGGTTCAAGTACGTTCCATGCGGCAGTCGTCTCGACAATGGGTTCGAGGTCGGAGCCGACGGTGATGGTGCGCCATGGTGTAGCTCCGGGAAGCTTTATGCCGGGAGCCGAGCTGCCGTTTCCGTTGTTCTCTTCGGGCATGGGGTATTCGATTTCATAAGCGCCGTCCGTGAAGTCGCCAAGTCGCGACGCGCAGTATGATCCGTCGACACCCGTTTCGCTGACGAGAACCCATCCGTTGTCCCCTACGTGGAAGAGGGCCGGGAAGGTATATCCATGGCCATATTCCGAATTGTCGGTCATCGGGGCATCGGCCTTATAGTTCTCTTCGTAGCTTGGCTTCGTGCGCTTCCAGCCAATCATCGGGTCGCTCTGGGGGGTAAGAAATGTAGTGGTGAATTCGGGGAAGGCAAAGGCTGTCTTTTCGTCTTCGATCACTGCACTGCGTGTTTCGCCTTTGACGGGTAAGAGATAGCGGAAGGATATATCGTTGTCGGCTACCTGCCACTCGATGCTCATCTTGCTGCCGTCGGCATTAGTGAAATCGGTCACGAGGGTGTTGGCCTTGTAGTCAATCTCGCTTTTCTTGATGCGGTCCTGGGTATATTGTTTGTCTATGCTGCCTTTCCTGGCATCGGTCATCTTCATGGATTGTGAGAAATCGCCTATGTCGGCTTTAAATCCAAGAGGGGATGTGGTTATCATACTCTTGCCGTCGTATGTGACGCTGTAGACGGGTACGCCTTCGGCGACATCGACGATCAGCGCGAGACGTCCGTCGGGACCGGTGACATCGACCGGCATAGCTGCTGCACAGACAGCTGATGAGATCGCTATAACGGATAGCAGGTTTTTCATGAGTCTTGTTTGGTTATTGTTTAGCTTTTGCAAAGATACGAATTGTTCCCAACAGACACAAAAGAAAAGGACCCGCGTCGGTATGACGCGGATCCTGCTCTCTATGAAGATAAAATCAGTCTATTAGTTGGCTGCTTCCTGAACGCCTTCGGGATCGAGAACAATTACGCGGTAGTTGTCCTGTTTGAGGACATCTGCCATGAAGTTCTGTACGTCGGCAGTAGTGATGGTGTTGAGTACTTCGACGGTATTTGTGAAAGTCTGTACACCGTTGAGCTGGGTTGCGGCGATTGCACCGGTCCAAGCTTCGTTGTCGTTGAGGTCTTCGCCGCTCTTCTTGACCATGTATTCGATGATGGGCTTGAGCTCGTCTTCGGTCACGTTAGAGGTCATTGAAGTTACAATGTCCTTGATAGCGGCAAGAGCTTCGTCCTTCATTTCAGGTTTCATGGGGAAGGGAATCTGGAAGAATGTGTTGACCAGACCCTGACGGCTCATGTTGGCACCGCAGCCGATGGAGTATGTGGCACCCATTTCTTCGCGAACCTTGTTGAGGAGTCGCTTGGAAAGAATCTGGGAAGCGATGCTTGTCATGAGCTTGTTCTTGGCAGTGTAGGGCATATTGCCTGACAGCATGACGCATACCCAGCTCTGGGGATTCTCCATCTTTGTAGTGAATGTTGAGGTCTTGGAACCCGGGGCAAACTCAAAGTCGGGGTTATAGACGATATCCTTGAGAAGCTTGCTGTTGTCGGCGGGAAGAGTAGCGATGTACTGTTCGAGCATAGGAACGAAGGTGTTTTCATCGATGCTACCTACGAATACGAATGTGTATTCGGCAGCGTTGGCAAGCATGGGCTTGAGGATATCAAGAATCTTCTGGCGGTCGGCTTTGCGTATGTCATCGGATGTTGGCATACGAAGCGATTCAGCCTTGTAGAGCGTTTCCATAAGGTATTTCTGGAAGATGAACTGAGGATTGTTCGCCTGGTTTTCGAGAATGCCGGCGTAGCTGCTCTGCATGGCTGCGAATTCCTGCTCGTCAAAATTGAGGCCTGTGAAGTAACCGTATATCATTTCCATGAGGGTGCCAAGGTCCTTGCTTGTCGATTCGCCCTCGAAATCACGGCTGTATCGGTCGTAGCTGAAGGTGGTCTTCACCTTCTTGCCCTGGAGGTATTTCTGTATGTCGGAGTTGGTGTAGTTATGGATGCCGTAGCTTTCAAGAGCCATCTCTGCCGTGAGAATATCGGATTTGAGAGACTGGTCGAGAGAAGCGACACCTTTGCCCTTGGCAATAGCCTCGAAACGCACTTCGTTGTTCTTGAAGTTGGTGGGCTTGACGATTACTTTGACACCGTTGGAGAGTGTGTACTCGGTAGCGTCCCATTCGTCGAGGTGCTTGGTTGCCGTAACCTTGCCGGGAGTGGGGAGTACGGGGATGAGGGGGTCGGTTCTCATTTCGTCCTTGTAGCCTTCGAGTTCTTCGTCGTCTACGCTTTCAAAAGCTTTTTCGAAATCAGTGTCGGTAGGCATTGTAAAGCCTTCTTTTTCGGGGAACATACCGATGAGGATACGGTTGTCGTCGATGACAACTGAGGGCAGGAACTGGTTGATCATGTCGACGGTAAAGATACCGGCATACTGGTCGTATTTCTGCTTCTCGTATTCGATGCCTGGAGCAGGGACATTGTCGACGAAGAAGTCCACGTACTGCTCTACGTAAGTCTCGTTCTTGACATCGTTGCGTTCTTCGTACTGTTTTTCGATATTGGCAAGGAACTCGGCACGGGCGCGTTCGTATTCACCGACGGTGAAACCGAAGCGGGCTGCGCGAAGTAGTTCGCGGTAAGCCTGCTGCATGGCGGGAACGACGTCGTTGTCCTTGGCTACCACCTGCAAAGTGAGTGCGCCTTTGGTCTTGGCTAAGAACATTTCACCAAATTCGACCTCAGCCTGTGCAAACTCTGTTTCGGGTTTGTTTGCAAGGTCTTTGAGGCGGCCGTTGAGCATCTCCTCGATGATGGTAGTCATGTAGTGGGTCGGCAGATAGGCCTCTGTGTCGCGGTATTCGCGAGGAAGCATCACCTGGTCGCTCTTGAACATGAGCATCATCACAGACACCTGCATCTCCTTGTCCTGGCCGAGGGCGAAGATAGTGCCGGGAGTGTCTTCTACTTCAAAGTATTTACGTTCTTTGGCATTCTCGGGCATGGGAATCGGTCCGAAGAGCTCTTTGATCTTGGCTTCGATATAGTCTGGATCGATGTCACCTACGACGATGATGCCCTGCTGGTCAGGACGGTACCATGTGTGGTAGTAATCGCGGATAGCCTGAGGAGGGAAGTTGTCGACTACTTCCATGGTACCGATAGGGAGACGGTAACCGTACCTGCTGTCGGGAAAGACAGTGGGAAGAACGTTCTCGATGATACGCATCGAGCCGGCCATCGAACGGCGCCATTCTTCATGGATTACACCGCGTTCGGCATCGATTTCCTTGGGGTCGAGGGTGAGGGCGCATGCCCAGTCATGAAGAATGAGAAGGCAGGAATCCTGTACGCCCGTACGGGCTACCGGTACATTGGAGATATTGTAGACGGTCTCGTCGACGCTTGTATAGGCGTTGAGGTTGACACCGAACTTGACACCGATGCTTTCGAGGTATTCGATAATGCCTTTTTCAGGGAAGTTCTCAGTGCCGTTGAAGCACATGTGTTCGAGGAAGTGGGCAAGACCGCGCTGGTTGTCTTCTTCGAGGATGGACCCTACTTTCTGGGCGATGTAGAAGTCGGCCTGTCCTTTGGGGTTGTTGTTGTGGCGGATAAAATAGGTCAGACCATTGTCGAGTTTGCCGATACGGACCTGGGGATCGGCAGGCACTTTAGGCAGCTGGTCGGGAGACTGGGCCTGCGCTGTGATGCTGACTGTGAGGAGCATCATGAGCGCGGCAATTCCACGATAGATGAGTTTTTTCATATAATTAATGTTGGTTATTTCTTATATTTGAATTCATGAGTCCCTAAGGGCGGTTTTATATTATGTGACGCAAAATTAGTCAAAAGATTACGCGCCGAATGTTAAAATTGCTTAAGCCGAGACGCTTTTATCGGCTAATGTTTCCTTAAATTCGGCGTGAAGCATATTTTTGGATTTTTCTCATTATATTTGCATGACAAAACGAAAAATCAAATCCTTTAGTAACATATGAAGAAATATTTACCGATTCTTGTCGCCGCTGCTGCCTCCCTTGGTGCCAATGCGGCTACACTGACTCCCGACCAGGCGCTTGCACGCCTTGGAAACGACGGGCCTGTGCGTGTCGCTTCCGCCGGCAGCCTTAGTCTGGCCTTGACAGAGACTTTTGCAGGTACGACCACTCCTGCCGTCTATGTCTTCAATTCTGAAAACGGAGGATATGTCGTTGTCAGTGCCGACGACCGCGCTGTCCCTATGCTGGGCTACTCTGACGAAGGTGCCATCGACCCCCAGAACATGGCTCCGGCTCTCAAATACTGGCTTGGCGAATATGCCCGTCAGATAGCAAATGCTTCTCCTGTCGCAGAAGGAGAGGAATACGCACCCTCAAAGGCAAACCGGGCCCCCATCGCTCCCATGACAAAGACAAAATGGGACCAGGACAAACCGTACAATAATGAATGTCCCAAGATGACCCGTTTCTCTACGGTGCGTTGCTATACAGGGTGCGTCGCCACTGCCATGGCTCAGGTTATGAAATACCACAACTATCCCGACCAGGGTCAAGGTTCGCATGAATACCACTGGGAAAAGGGCAATCAGGACCTCAGCATTGATTTCAGCGCCATTACTTTCGACTGGAACAATATGCGCGACACATATTCCGGTTCTACTACTGAAGCTCAGAAAACTGCTGTCGCTGTCCTTATGAAGGCTTGTGGTTACGCCGTCGACATGAATTACGGTACTGATGCCAGCGGCGCATTCTCCAACGATGTCCCCTTCGCGCTTTACGATTACTTCAATTACAGCAAGGGGCTGTCCTATTGCAACCGTAACTATTACACGATTGCAGAGTGGGACGAACTCCTTTACTCGAATCTTGGCTATGGACCTGTCTACTACTCCGGCCAGAGCAACGACGGCGGCCATGCTTTCGTATGTGACGGTTACAAAAACGGCCTGTACCATTTCAACTGGGGCTGGAGCGGTATGAGCGACGGCTATTATCGTCTTCTCGCTCTTGATCCTGAAGAACAGGGTATCGGTGGTTCGACATCCGGCTTCAACTTCTCGCAGGCTATCACCGCCGGTTTTCGTCCCCCTGTTGAAAACGACCTTCCCGTCTTCAACTTTGTCTGCGACGGTATGAACACCGACGTGAAGAAGTCCGCAAACCTCGGGACGCCCCTAAAAGTGAAGGTTAACCTTACCAATGTCTGTGTCGCTCCTGTCGCTATCCAGCCGGGTGTCAAGATCGTTGCCGAAGACGGCTCTGTGACTTACCTCGAATCCAACGCCAGCCTTTACGGAGATGTTGAACCGATGGGTACCACTGCGCTGGTATCTGTTACCTTCCCCGAGACTATGGCTGTAGGTGTCTACAAGATTTCTCCTGCTGTCCTCGACGAGGAAGGCAACTGGCACGATGTTCACATGAACATGGGCGGTGTCCGTTATCTTATAGGCACTGTTGCCAACGGAAAGATCTCGCTCGCCAAATCGAATGAAACGGTAATCTCCTCGACCGGTTTCGAGGTTACTTCTCCTGTCTACACAACTGATCCCTTCGAAGTAAAGGCTACACTTGTCAACAACAGCGACGGCGACTATGTAGGTATCCTCGCCCCGGCCCTGATAAAGAATGGTTCCATAATCGGTTTCGGCGACTATACCGGTGTCGAAGTCCCGGCAGAAAGCACTCAGGAATTCTACTTCTTCGGTAACTTCTCGCGCGGCACAGCACCCGCAGTCGGTTCTTATCAGATTGCACTTTACGACATCACAAACAACCAGCTGATTTCCGATCCAGTCACCGTCTCGATCAAAAAATCTGTCAGCCCGAATATTACAGCAAGCGGCTTCACCTTTGTAGGTGATGCCAACGCAGCCGATGCCTCCAATCTCAACTTCAGCCTGTCGTTGCGCTGCACTCTCGGTTACTATGCCGGCCGTATCATCGTTGCCATCTTCAACTCGAACGGTACTTCCAACCTCGGCCAGATAAATTCCAACCCCGTATTCCTTGAAAAAGGCAATTCGGCTAATGTGGCAATAAGTGGCGCTCTTGAAAACCTCACTGTCGGTTCAACCTATATGGCAGCCGCTTTCCGTGGTACGAGACAAATCACCGACGGCATCACTTTCAAGGTAACCGAAATGTCGGGTATCGAAGAAATAGAGAACGATACACTTCTTCTCTATCCCAATCCTACAAGCGGACTTGTCTACCTCTCCGAGACTACCGATGCAGAAGTTTACAATCTCGCAGGCTCACTGGTTGAAAGCGTCAGGAATGCCGATACTCTCGACCTTACAGACCTTCCCGCAGGTGTCTACCTCGTCAAAACAGGTGCTAAAGTACACCGCGTGATCAAGAAATAATCCCTGACTGAAATCCCATAGAAAGGGCCGGGCGATGATGTCGTCCGGCCCTTTTATTCTTATTATAAGTTATAAGTAGTAATTTTTGATTGGGACGAGGTTTTGGTCGAGCTCGAAGACCCATGGGGAACCTGTCGGTATCTCGAGGCCCACGACTTCGTCGGGCGACATTTTTTCGAGCATCATTGCGAGCCCTCGCAGGCTGTTGCCATGCGCCGCCACGAGTACGTCGCCATAGTGCCTCAGGGCCTCGACTATGCGCTCCTCCCAGCAGCAACGAACACGTGCTATCGTCATCTCGAGCGATTCTCCGGCAGGAAGTTCGTCGGATGTGAGAGTGGCATATCGAGGGTCGAAGCGAGGATGTCTCTTGTCGTCATTCTCGAGTAGAGGGGGAACTACCGCGTAACTCCGACGCCAGGTGTGTACCCGCTCGTCACCGTATTTTGCTGCTGTATCGGCTTTATTGAGCCCTTGCAGAGCTCCGTAGTGTCGTTCGTTGAGGTGCCAGTCCTTGACAACGGGCACCCAGTCGCGATCCATGGCGGATGCTGCTATCTGGAGCGTATGGATGGCTCTTTTCAGGTATGATGTAAAGAAGAACTGAGGCATCAGGCCTGCGTCGAGAATCTTACGCCCGGCTTCGGCGGCTTCCTGTCGTCCTTTTTCGGAGAGGTCGACATCGGTCCATCCCGTGAAGCGGTTTTCAAGGTTCCATTGGCTCTGTCCGTGGCGCAGAAGGATGAGTTTCGGCATAGTGGCGTTTTTTTGTTCTGCAAATCTAACAATCGGGGCCGCGCCTAAGTTTTCGGACATTGGGAGCCGACAGATATATATGCCAAAGCCGCGCCCTCAGTAAGGAAGGCACGGCTTTGGAATCTGACTGACGGCTACAGAGAGCCGTGGAAGAATCGTATGTATCTTAGAGGTTCGAACGGTCTTTGTTGCTCTTGCGGAAGAAGAGCTTGTGGTCGATGTACTCCTGGGTTGCAATCAGGGTAGGTTTGGGGAGACGTTCGTAGTAACGTGAGATTTCAATCTGTTCGCGGTTCTCGCTCACTTCCTCGAGGTTGTCGTTGTAGGGAGCGAACTCCTGCAGCTTTTTCTCGAGATCGCTCTTCATCTGGGCAGCGATCTGGTTTGCACGCTTTGCGATAATGCACACGGTTTCATAGATGTTGCCGGTATCCTCGGAGAGCTTGATAGTATCGCGGGTAACGGTGTTGAGGGGGGTGTTGCTTTTCTTGAAATCCATGAGATATTATGAGATTTGTATGTTTACGTAATGAGTGGTTGTGTTTATTCCCTCACGTAGCGCTGTGCGATTTTGAGGATGTTGTCGGCTTCCTCGCGGTTAGGGCTGTCGGGATAGTTATTGATGAAGGAATAATATTCGTCGATGACATCTCGGAAGCGGTCGACCTTGCGCTCTTCGATAGAGTTGACTGCTTCCTGATAACGGGCTTTGAGAATCAGCATCTCGAGATCCTCCTTGTATTTGGAGTAAGGATAGTCCTTGACGGCGTTGCGGGCCACGATGACGGCGCTCTCGTAGTTGTTGCCCATGTAGTTGCCGAGGTTATAATATAGCTGGGCGTTCTGGAGCTGCTTGAGAGTTAGTTTGTCCTGCATCTCGAATATTGCGTTCTGGGCGATGCTGACTTTGTCACTGCGTGGGAAGTAGTCCAGGAATGCCTGGAGTTCTTCGATAGCTTTGATAGTGCCCGTCTGGTCGAGCTGAGGGTCGGGCGAGTCAAGATAGTAGCCGTAACCGCTGAAGAAACGGGCCGATTCGGCGTATTTGCCTTTGGGGTAGCGTGTGTAGTAGGTCTTGAAGTAGGCTCCGGAACTGAGGTAGTCCTTGTTCTCGTAGTGGCTCATGCCGAGGAGGTAGAGCGATTCTTCTGCCTTGTCCGAACCCTTGAATACGGTGATGCACTCTTCGAGAAGAGTGGCAGCCTGAACGTATTTCTTGGCTTCGAAGGCACGCTTGGCGTAGTCGAATTTATAGTTGTAATCCTGGCTCTTTTGGGCTCGCTGGTATTCGCCGCACGAACTCAGCAGGAGAGCTGCAAGTAGGAGGATGATATAGTTTCGCATATTGTCTTTGAGATTCCGGCGGAACTGTCTTTCCGCGCAGGGTACAAAGTTAGCAAAAATAGCCCGAATAGCAGTGAACTAAAACATTCTTTAGCTCTATAGGGGCAATATTTAACATTTTGGCGAAGGCTGCCGGCAGTGTATGGCCAGTCTTCGGCCTACATTACATTCAGCACCTGCTCTTTGATCTGCTCCAGGGCATCCTTCATCTTGACGACGGTAGCCTGCATCTCCGCATGGTTGCTCTTGGAGCCGAGGGTGTTGATTTCGCGTCCCATTTCCTGCGAGATAAAGCCGAGTTTCTTGCCCTGGCCCGGTTCGGGGCTGTTCATGGTCTCCATGAAGTATGCCAGGTGCTTTGCAAGGCGCTGCTTCTCTTCGTTGACATCGAGTTTTTCGATGTAGAAAATCATTTCCTGTTCGAGACGTCCTTTTTCGTACTCTACAGCCGGTATTCTTGCAAGACCTTCTTCGATGCGGGCGCGGATACGGGGTACGCGTTCGAGTTCGTAAGGTTCGATGGACCTGAGAAGGTCGGATATGGTGGCGATTCGTTCTGCGAAGAACTTCTCGAGAGCCTTGCCTTCCTCGCGGCGGTGTGCCATCAGTGCGCCGACAGCGTCGCGGACGGCCGACATAAGGGCTTCTACATCTGTCTCATCGGCAGTGTCGGGAGTTTCGGTGTGTATTGCATCGGGGAAACGGAAGAGTACAGAGTACCAGTCGGCCGGTTCGGGAATTCCGAGTTCGGCTGCCGCAGCAGATATCTGGGCTTTGTACTGTCTGAGGGCATCGGTGTTGATTTTGGACGATACCGGCATGTCGGAGCCTATGTATTCGACAGTTACCGTAAGGTCGGCTTTGCCGCGTTCGAGTACGCTTGCCACGTATGAGCGGACAGCGAGTTCCTGGTCGCGGAAAGAGTAGGGTATACGTGTGTTGAAATCGAACTGTTTCGAGTTAAGCGATTTCAGCTCTACGGTTATCTTCTTAGATTCGGTTTCAGCTGTGGCCCTGCCGAATCCGGTCATAGACATGAGCATAGGATAGTTCTTTCGGCACGCTCCCCTGGCCGCGTACCTGTTGATTGGGGGATAGCGAGGATGACTCGCGTTAGCGTCTGCAAAATTACAAAATATACACGGCAACACAGCTATAGATAGTGGAAAAGTTGTATCTTTGCACTGAACTAATGGAGAAACAATGGCAACAATACTGAATATCGAGAGCTCCGGAAGCGTCTGTTCCGCAGCACTGACCGCCGACGGTATGGTGCTCGCACATCAGGAGAACTTCGAAGGGCGCAATCATGCCTCTCTGCTGAGTGACTATGTGAAATATTGCCTCGACCATGCACGCGACCACGAGATGAGGCTCGACGCTGTGGCTGTCAGCCTTGGGCCGGGTAGCTATACTGGTCTCCGCATAGGTCTCAGCGAGGCCAAGGGTCTCGCCTATGCGCTCGACATACCTTTGATCGGTATCAATACTCTCGAACTTCTCACTACGAGGGTGATGTTTTCGTCGCCCGACATACACCCCGATACTGTCTTTGTCCCCATGATAGATGCGCGGCGTATGGAGGTCTATACAGGAGCCTATGATTTCGCCCTCGACCATTTGCTCGAGCCTCAGGCTCTCGTACTCGACGAAAATTCATATTACGATATCAAGGCAAGCGGAAGGCCTGTTCTTTATTTCGGCAGCGGTGCCGAAAAGGCGCAGGAGGTTATGGCCGACTGCAAGGAAGCTCTCTATCTCGCCGATGTTGAGGCCTTGGCAGTCGACATGATCGCCCTTGCCGAACGCGACTACGCACGTCGCAACTTTATCGACACGGCCTATTCTGTCCCTGTCTATCTCAAGGAATTCCAGGCTACGAAACCAAAACACAAAGTGCTGTGAACGAACAATTCAACGAGGATATACGCGCTGCCGTCGATGTTCTCCGTCGCGGCGGTGTGATTCTTTATCCTACAGACACTGTCTGGGGCATAGGATGTGACGCATGTTGCAGTGAAGCTGTTCGCAAGGTCTTTGAAATCAAGCATCGAGCTGACAGCAAAGCGCTCATTACACTTGTCGGTTCCGAGGCACAACTCGAGAGGACCATCGACGAGGTTCCTGATGTGGCCTACCTGCTTATAGAATATTCTGAAAAGCCTGTGACAATCGTCTACGACAAGCCGCTGGCTTCGGCTCGCATTGCACCCGAACTGCTTGCCGAGGATGGAAGCATCGGAGTGCGTCTCACCCGTGAAGCTTTCAGCCGTGCTCTATGCATGGCCTTGAGGAAGCCTGTCGTCTCGACATCGGCCAATGTCAGCGGGCAGCCGGCCCCGGAGGTATTTACCCAGATTCCGCCGGAAATCCTTGAAGCTGTTGACTATGTGTGTCTGTCGCGACGTGACGAGCAGCCCGGACAATCACAGCCTTCGACCGTGATAAGGCTTTCGACCGGTGGACTTTTCAAGATCTTAAGACCCTGATCTTGCCCGATGAAGGAAGCAGGGAAAAACAGGATCGCCTATGTCGCGTCCGATTTTGTGGCAGCAAACATATCGTGGTTGCTGTTCACCGTCGTGCGCTATTTCTCTCTGCCTGTCAACTGGATGGATACCGACCTGGCGCATTTCCTTGTACGGTCCGATATTCTCCTTGGGCAGGCCGTGGTGCCTTTTTGCATGGTGATTCTGTATCTTGTTTCCGGGGCCTACAATAAATCGAAAGCCATATTCCGTTCCCGTCTCGATGAAGTGCTGAACACGGTGGCTGTAAGTGCCATTGCGACTCTCGGCATATATTTTACGGCGATGATCGATGACAATATCCCGGAACGTCTCACAAACTATGAGCTGATACTGATACTCTTCCTTCTTCTCGCGTTTCCGGACGTTATTTTCAGGCTCTTGCTTCTGCGTGAACATATACGGCGCATACGAAGCGGCTGCTATTCCGTACCGGCGCTTGTCCTGGGCGTGATTCCCGATGCCGAGGCTGATGTAAGAAAGCTTGTTGCCAACTCAAAAAGTACAGGCATATGTCCGGTGGCATGTGTTAGTGCCGACGGTTCGCCACGGGAGAAAGAAATAGCGGGTTTGCCGGTCTATGGTTTTGATGAGGTTCAGCATCTTATAAGGAAGCACCGGATAGGGGCGACTATCGTGATCTGCTATAAAGGGCAGCCGGGGGTGTCGCTCGGCGAACTGGGATGGCTCTATCAGCTCGATATGCCAATCTATATCACCCCCGATGCGTACAGCGTCAGCACCTTAAAACCAAGGGTAAGCTCTGTGGTGACAGAACCGTTGGTTGATATCAACAGCGGCAGTATTTCGGCGACAGAGGCTAATCTCAAGCGCATATCGGATGTCATTATCTCGACGTTGTCACTGGCGCTCTTGTCTCCGCTGTTCCTGGTTCTTGCGCTCTGTGTCCGGATAGACTCCCCGGGCCCAGTCTTCTATCGGCAGGAACGTATCGGGTTGCGACGCAAACCCTTTCATATAGTGAAATTCCGCAGCATGAGGGTCGATGCGGAGAAAGATGGCCCGCGGCTTTCGTCGGAGGACGATGTGCGCATAACACGTTTTGGCCGTACACTCCGTCGCTTTCGTCTCGACGAGCTCCCTCAGTTCTGGAATGTGCTCAAAGGCGATATGTCGCTGGTAGGGCCTAGGCCGGAGAGGCCGTATTATGTTTCGCGAATTATGGAACGCCTCCCGGCTTTCGGCATTCTTCAACAGGTACGCCCCGGAATAACATCCTGGGGCATGGTGAAATTCGGATACGCCAGTACTATCGACCAGATGGTGGAGCGTGCCACCTATGACCTTCTTTATATTAATAATGTATCCTTGGGTGTCGATCTCAAGATACTCTTTCATACTGTCAACACGGTCCTCCGTGGACGAGGCAAATGACATACACAGCTAAGATTCTGTTTGGGTTTTGTTATGGTAGAAGAAAAGATTGAAAAGAAACACGGTTTCAGGGATTGGTTTTTCCGATTCCTCATATGGCGCGACAAGCACATCAAGGAGAAAAACTTCGTGATAGTGCTCGCTTTGTTCGTGGGACTGTTCAGCGGTATCGCAGCCGTAATCCTGAAATTCCTGATTCATTTCATTTCCGGGATGCTGACCTCGCATATCAATCTCGAGAGCGGCAACTACCTCTATATTCTTCTTCCGGCTATAGGCGTGTTCCTGACTTTCCTCTATGTCCGCTATATAGTCCGGGATAATATAAGCCATGGTGTAACCCGTGTGCTATATGCTATTTCGCAGAATAAGAGCCGACTGAAACGGCATAATATATATACTTCTGTGATTGCCAGTTCCGTTACTATAGGCTTTGGCGGGTCTGTCGGTGCCGAAGGCCCTATAGTCTACACAGGGGCGGCTATCGGTTCGAATCTCGGACGCGCTTTCAGGCTGTCACCGCGAATCCTGATGATACTTGTGGGGTGCGGTGCCGCAGCCGGTATCGCAGGTATTTTCAAAGCCCCGATCGCCGGTATGCTCTTCACTCTCGAAGTCCTGATGCTGGATCTTACGACAGTGTCGGTGATGCCTCTGCTGATAGCTTCGATCACCAGCACGACTATCGCCTATGTCTATACGGGGCAGGAGTTTGAGTTCTTCTTTGCCCAGACAGAAAATTTCTATACCTCACGCATACCTTATGTCATACTCCTGGGGCTCTTGTGCGGCTTTGTCTCGCTCTATTTCACAAGGGTCATGAACATGATGGAGAACTTCTTCGGACGTTTCAAAAGCCCGTGGCTGAAGCTCGTGATAGGCTGTACGATACTGTCGGGGCTTGTCTTCCTCTTTCCTCCGCTGTATGGCGAAGGCTATGGTTCTATCGTCGGGCTGCTGGCAGGAGATACATCTTCGATTGTCAACGGTTCTCTTTTCTACGGCGACCGTACCCAGGTCTGGTTCCTGGCTCTGTTTATCGGGCTTATCATCCTGACCAAAGCTTTTGCGACTTCCTCGACCAATGGAGCCGGAGGAGTCGGTGGTACTTTCGCTCCCTCGCTCTATGTCGGTTGTATGACCGGTTTCCTCTTCGCCTATCTTACCAATCATTTCGGTCTGGGTGTGGAGCTCTCTACCAAGAATTTCGCACTTATAGGCATGGCTGGAGTCATGAGCGGTGTCATGCATGCGCCTCTCATGTCGATATTCCTTTCCGCCGAACTGACAGGCGGTTACGAGTTGTTTCTTCCCCTGCTGATTGTCAGCACAATATCCTACGGCACTATAAAATTTTTCGAACCGTATTCGATCTACACCATGCGCCTTGCCAAGCAGGGTAAGCTTCTGACTCACCACAAGGACAAGGCCGTGCTGACCCTTCTTAAGGTCAATAATGTGATAGAGACTGACTTTCTTCCTGTCTATCCCGAGATGACACTGAAAGATATGGTCGATATCATCGCCAAGAGTAGCCGTAACCTCTTCCCGGTCATCAATGAAAAACGCGAGCTTGTAGGTGTCGTCCTTCTTGACGATATTCGCAATATCATGTTCCGTCCCGAGCTATACCGCCGTATGCGTGTCAGTACCTTCATGTCTGCTCCGGCAGCCCGTATAGAAGTCGGCGAGAGCATGGACAAGGTAATGAAGAAATTCGACGACACAGGCGCATGGAATCTCCCTGTGGTAGAGGATGGCAAGTACGTCGGGTTCGTTTCCAAGAGTAAGATTTTCAACTCTTACCGCCACGTTCTCCGCCACTATTGCGAGGACTGATCATATGGAAAGATAATAATAAGGAGGCGATGACCAATGCGGTTGTCGCCTCCTTATTATTATCTTTCTTCTAAGAGTCGATTATTTGCCTGCAAGTGGTGCGGGTACGTTGTAGACACGGGTTGCGAGCTTCTGGTCGAGCATATAGAGGGCAAGGCCGTTGTCGCCGATGAGTTTCAGTCGGTCGATAAGACCTTTTGCGGTTTCTTCTTCTTCAACCTGTTCGTTGACGAACCAGTCGAGTTTTCCGCGTGTGGCGTAGTCGTTTTCAGCTTCGGCGAGAGCGTATATACCGTTGATGAGCGAAGTCACTTTCTGTTCGTGTTCGTAGGTAGCTTCGAAAGCTGCGAGGGGCGATTCCCATGTCGTGGGAACAGCGTCGATAGCTTTGAGGACAACGCGGCCGCCACGGGAAATGACGTAGTTCATGAAGATTTCGGCATGAGCCTGTTCTTCTTTGAACTGAACGCGGAACCAGTTGGCGAGGCCGGCGTGGCCTTCGTTTTCGAAGTGCATACCCATCGAAAGGTAGAGATATGCCGACCAGAATTCGGCATTGATCTGGTTGTTGAGAGCGTCTTGAATTTTAGGACTAAGCATTTTTGTTGGTTTTAATTATTTTCGGACTGCGAGTCCAACTTTCTCGCGATGGTCGCAAGAACGGGGCAGTAAGTCCTCATATATGAAGTTTTTATATAATCCTGTAGTGTCAGAACGTTCGGAGACAAGCATTAGCGTTCCGGACGGGTATCGACCGGCCTCTTCGATAGAGGCTACAGGCCTGATCTTGTCGTCGAGATAGAAGTTGAGTGTAAAGAGGCGGTAGCCTGGCTCGTATTCGAGAGTCAGTACCCGGGCTCCCGATTCTTTTAGCCTGTCGACCACCCGGATGTCGCTCTTGGGATTGAGAACAGAGGGCTTTACGGTTGAGGAATATGCGAGCAGTAGGCTGCCTACGATGAGTCCGACGTTGACAGCTGTGTCGCCGTGATGTCGCATCCACTGAATGGAGGCACCGATAGGTATCAGAAGCATAATGTAGCCCCACCATGGGATGGGGGTGAGTGTCAGCTTGTCGACAGGGAAGAACTGAAGCACGCCGAAAGTTATCGGGGCTGCTATTCCCAGGACTGCGATTATCCATGCGTAGGCTCTCACAGGTCGCCATGCCTCATACTCCGCGAGGATGGAGGCTACTCCGTAGGCTATGAAGGGATAGGCCGGGAGCAGATAAACGCTGCGTTTGCTTTCGGGTATGCAGTAGAAACCTACAACCAGCACAACGGCTGTCACGGCGAACATTCCGGCTGGTTTGAGGGGCGACCAGTGCCACTTCCTTATCGAGAATAGAGCCAGGAGCGCGGCAAGAGTCCAGGGACACATACCGGCAATAATCGTCACGAAATTGTACCAGATAGGTTTGACGTGACTACTGTAGCCCATCGTGCTTGTAAGACGCTGTATATTTTCCTCGTACATCAGCTGGAAGAAACGTTCCCCTCCGCGTGTCCATGCGGCGTAGTACCATAGCGCCGGGATGAGCATAGCTGCGAGCGCCAGACCTATCATCTTGAAGAAAGTAGGGAAGAAACTGTCGCCGCGGAACACATAGTAAGCTCCTGCGACGAAGCAAGGGAGTAGCGCTCCGACTGGGCCTTTTGTCAGTACGGCGCACGACAGCAGGATGATAGTGGCGAGCCAGCACCAGAAACGTCCGGGACGTTTGTAGTCTTCGTGAAGATCGTAGAGCAGGTACAGGGCTCCGACCATACAAGCTGTGAGCAACATGTCGTTTCGGCATGCGTCGGCAGCGCGGTATACCTCTATGCTTGTCAGCACTACAAGACCCATTATCAGGCCGAAGCGCTGGCCGCGAATTTTGGATGCCCATGCGTAGGAAGTCATGGTCAGGGCGATGCCGGCAAGTGCTGATGGAAGGCGCGAGAGATAGACAGACACTATGCCTCCGTTGAAAAGCCATGAGAAGGCGGCTATCAGCCAGGCCATGAAAGGCGGTTTGAACGGAATATCCTGGCCGGAGCTGACAGGAAGAATCCAGTCGCCGCTTTGCAACATCGAAACAGCGACAATGGCTTCCCGTGGCTCACCTTTGGAATTGAAATCTGTCAGTCCGAGCCATGGCAACAGAAGGATTGCAGCTGCCATAAAGAGCAACAATGCAGCTCCGGAGTAATATCTTGAATACGGATGTCGCATATATGTCGTTTGACAGTCGCAAAAGTAGCTCTTTTTTTTGAATGACAGAAATCTTTTATTAATTTTGCCTTAAGATATTGGAAAATCTATATTTTGCTTTATATGAAAAAACTTGTCCTCACCCTTCTTGTCCTGTTGGCAGGCTCTTCGATGACTGCTCTTGCACAGGATGAAATCTTCGACAACCCTGATAACAAAGTTTATTTCGGAGCTCGTCTCGGCCTCGACATCTCATGCCCCGGCGATGTCTCGGAAGACAACGTTTCCTTCGATATGTTCGACAGCGGAGCCGGTTTCGATCTCGGTGGAATTCTCAACATCCCCTTGTGGAAGAATCTCTACTTCGAACCCGGTCTAAGCATCTATTACAATACTATGGGCAGTGACATAGAACTCGCCGACACCGAACTCGAAGGCATGACAGCAGACCTTTCGGTGCGCCGTTTCGGCTTCCGTGTGCCCTTCCAGTTCGGCTATCGATTCGATTTTCAGCCAGTTGCCATCTCGGCATTTACCGGTCCTGTCCTGAATTACGGCCTCGTCGGCAAGTACCATATGACTGTCAAGCAGGGCAATCTCAAAGGTTCCGAAAGCGAATCATGCTGGGACAGTATCAACCGTGCCTCCATCGGCTGGAAGTTCGGTGTTGGTGCTACTTACGGTTCCTATGTGTTCCAGATTAGCGGCACAGTCGGCATGACTGATTCGATGAAGAAGAATCTCAAGTACCATGACAACAATATCGCTATAACCATCGGCTATAATTTCGGATTCTAATTTGTATGACTGATGCTTAAGTTTATCCGTATTCTTCTTGCAGTCCTGTCGATAACGGCCATAACGCTTGTATTCGTCGACTTTACAGGGACGGCGGCCGAGTATCTGTCATGGCTGCCTAAGTATCAGCTGATTCCGGCATTGCTGTCGCTCAATTTCGTTGCCATAGCCGTGCTGGTGGTTCTGACACTGCTCCTGGGTCGTGTCTATTGCTCCGTCATCTGCCCCTTGGGTATATGGCAGGACGTGGTAGGGCGTGTACGTAAGTGGTTCATGCCGCGAAACAAACGCCGTCTCGGCCGCTTCTCCTACAAGAAGGAATATAAGGCGCTTCGTCTTAGCTTCTTAGGTCTCTTCATATTCCTGCTTGTTTTAGGCCTTTTCGGCATCATTGCATCTTCCTTCGCAGGTATTCTTGACCCCTATAGCTCCTACGGACGCATCGCAGGCCAGATATTTGTTCCGGCATGGCGTAGCGGAGTCGTCGCTATTGCTGATGCTGCTGCCGACCACGGTACATATCTCATATCCGGATATCCGGCAGGTTTGGCATTCAATGTCGCCGTCCTCGTAATTGCTATCATAAGTCTCGTCGTTGTGTCTGTGATGTCCTGGAAAGATGGTCGGCTGTACTGTAACTCTGTTTGTCCTGTCGGAACACTCCTCGGCTTCCTTTCTCGTTTCTCTCTTCTCAAGCCCGTGATCGATACGGACAAGTGTAATCGCTGCGGTTCATGTGGTCGTAAGTGCAAGTCCGAATGTATCGATACGAAGAACCATAAGATTGACTACAGTCGCTGCGTGGTATGTATGGATTGTATCAACAACTGTACACAGAATGCCATATCCTACAGCTTCCGCCGTCCCAAACGTGAGAAGGAGGAGACAGTAGCGCAGGCCAAACCAGACGACAAACGCCGTGCTTTCCTTTTCGGAGCTACTATCATGGCCGGTTCTCTCGCGTTAAAGGCTGCCGACAAGGCCACCGACGGCGGCCTTGCGCCTATCAAGAATAAGAAGGCTCATGCCGGTGCAGCTCCTGCTGTTCCGGCCGGTGCTTTCAGTCTCGCCAATTTCCGCAGTCACTGTACGGCTTGCCAGCTGTGCATCAGTCGCTGTCCGTCGAGCGTGCTGAAGCCTTCGACTTCTTTATCGAATTTTATGCAGCCAGTCATGGTGTTCACGGAAGGTTATTGCCGACCGGACTGCACAGCATGTACCGAAGTCTGCCCGACGGGAGCTATGCGACCCATCGACAAAGCCGAGAAGACGGCTATAAAGATAGGTACAGCCGTTATCGATCCCGAGGCCTGTATCTCGGCAGCCTATGGACAGAGCTGCGGGAACTGTGCCCGTCATTGCCCGGCAGTCGCTATTACTATGGTGCAGCAGGAAAACGGCAATATGCGCCCAGTTGTCAACGACAGCATATGCATCGGCTGCGGTTCCTGCGAATATCACTGTCCTGTCGGAACTGCCGGACAGATTTCGTCGGAATGTGCCGCTATTCATGTTGAAGGTTCACCCGTCCATATACGTATTTGATATGAATGACACTAAAGACAATATAAATGCCGGACGGCGCCGCTTTCTGCGCAACGTCGGCGTGATGGCTGCCGCCTCGGCCCTCACATCCTGCGGTGCCCAGACTTCCGGCAAGGAAGAAGAAAGCCCAAAGAAAGCCGGCGGAGAGATGACCTACCGTGTGAACCACAACACCGGCGACAAGGTGTCGCTTCTTGGTTACGGTTGTATGCGTTTCCCGACCATCGGTATGAAAACCGGTGACGAAAGCAACGATACTCTCGACCAGGAAGCCATCAACGAATCAATCGACTATGCTCTCGCCCATGGCGTGAACTACTATGATACGTCGCCTGCCTACTGTAAGGGTCAGTCTGAGTCTGCTGTAGGAGAAGCTCTCAGCCGTCATCCTCGCGACAGCTACTTCATAGCCACAAAGCTATCCAACTTCTCCCCTGACCAGTGGAGCTACGATAAGTCGGTCGAGATGTTCGAGAACTCGCTCAAGAATCTTCGCACAGACTATGTCGACTATCTTCTTCTGCATGGTATCGGCATGGGGGGTATGGAAGCTTTCAACGGACGCTATGGAGAAAACGGCGTGCTCGACTATCTCAAAGAGCAGCGTGCCAACGGCCGTATCCGCAACCTCGGTTTCTCCTATCACGGCGATGTCGAGGTATTCGACAATCTGCTCTCGATGATGGATCGTGGCGAGGTCAAATGGGACTTCGCCCAGATACAGATGAACTATATCGACTGGAAGCACTCCAAGGAAATCAATCCTCGCAATACCAACGCCGAATATCTCTACGGAGAGCTCGAAAAGCGTGGTATTCCGGTCGTTATCATGGAGCCTCTTCTTGGCGGTCGTCTGGCCAATGCACCCGAGCCTGTCGCAGTCAAGATGAAGGAACGTCGTCCTGATGACTCTATCGCTTCATGGGCGTTCCGTTATGCAGGTACAAAGCCCGGTATCCTCACGGTACTTTCAGGCATGACATATATGGATCATCTGAAGGACAATCTCTCGACTTTCAGTCCGCTTGATCCTGTTACTGACGAAGAAGATGCTTTCCTGCAGCGCTGTGCGCTTGAAATATTGATGAACGAGACCGTGCCCTGCAACTACTGCAACTACTGTATGCCTTGCCCCTACGGTATCGATATTCCATCAATCTTCCGTCACTATAACAAATGTATTAATGAGGGCAATGTGCCTCGCGATTCTACAGACGCTGAATACGCCAAGGAGCGCCGAGCCTATCTCTTCGGTTACGACCGCACGGTACCCCGTCTGCGTCAGGCCGACCGCTGCATAGATTGTGGTACATGTCTGCCTCATTGTCCTCAGGCAATACAGATTCCGGACCAGCTGAGGATGATAGACCTGTACACACAGTCACTTCGCGACAACACTCTTTGACACCTTCCAACGGCGTACGGCGGCGACGACAGTTTCCCAGCCGTAGACATCGTGTACAACCTTTAATTCCCGGAAAGCGACTCCATAGACGCGGTCCGGGTTTTCCATTTGTCTGAACAGCTTGACGAGTGCTTCGTTACGGCTTATCTTGGCTGTGACGAGGAAGGCACCGAGATTGCAGAAACCTTCTGCATAGGCAGTGGGCGGACGAAGCGAGTTCTGCCACATCCACAAGTGAAGCATCTCGTGTGCAAGGGTGTGTACCATGTTGACCGGCGACTGCTGCGCCATAAGGTCGACATGGAACGGACCCTGGCGCGAAGAAACGCCCAAGGGAGTAGGGCGTAACTGTGAGCCGTAGCGCTGGTGCATCTGCTCGGCACTGAGTAGAGAGACGCTGAAATCCGGTATGTTTATACGCAGTCCGGCATAGAAGTCTTCGATGAAGCGTCGTGCCGCGCTAAGCTCGAGCTCGTTGCGCATAGAACCGCAATGCGGACAGGCATGTCCGAAGCCCGTTAGCTTGACATTGTCCTCAACGATGAAACGTCCGCAGATGCAGCAGTTGCGGACGTCGTGGCCGGCGCATAGCGCGGTATCATAGCGGTCAAGCCGGTAGGGCTTGTTCTTGGCGATTACTTTGCCGCATTTGCCGCAGTATATTTCGTGTTCGCTGAGTGCTGCCGACATGCCGAGGAAGTTGAGACCGTCCTGGGGACATTCGGGAAAATTTAAGGCTTCGTCGGATTCCATTGAGTGCGTATAAAAGAAAGCGGCACCGGCCCGGATATCGATTCCAAGGAGGTGCCGCTGTATTGTGTAAGAAGCGGATTACTGCATGCCTGAAACTGCCACCGAGGGATCGATTTTCGAAACAAGACCCTGGAGGACTTTGCCCGGGCCGAGTTCTACGAATTCTGTAGCGCCGTCGGCAATCATGTTGCGGATTGTCTGAGTCCAGCGTACGGGGGCGGTGAGCTGTGCCACGAGGTTTGCCTTGATTTCGGCGGGGTCTGTGTGGGGCAGAGCGTCGACATTCTGGTATACGGGGCAAACAGGAGTGTGGAACTCAGTCTTTTCGATAGCTGCTGCGAGCTCGGCACGTGCGGGCTCCATGCAGGGCGAGTGGAATGCGCCTCCGACTTTAATGCGGAGCGCACGCTTGGCACCGGCGGCCTTGAGAAGTTCGCAGGCTTTGTCGACGGCCTCGACTTCGCCGGAGATTACAATCTGTCCGGGGCAGTTATAGTTGGCGCATACGACCACACCGTCGATACCGGCGCATACTTCTTCGACTTTTTCGTCGGGAAGGGCGAGGACGGCAGCCATTGTAGATTCCTTGATTTCACATGCCTTCTGCATGGCGTTAGCACGGGCAGCAACGAGACGGAGACCGTCTTCGAAGTTAAGCGCTCCTGCAGCCACGAGAGCGGAAAATTCGCCGAGCGAGTGGCCGGCTACCATGTCGGGACGGAATTCGTCGCCGAGGCTCTTGGCAAGAAGTACTGAATGAAGGAATATTGCAGGCTGTGTAACTGCTGTTTTGCGGAGGTCTTCGTCTGTTCCGGCAAACATGAGGTCGGTGATACGGAAACCAAGGATTTCATTGGCTTTTTCGAAAAGCTCGCGGGCTTCGGCGTTGTTGTCGTAGAAATCTTTACCCATTCCTACGAACTGGGCTCCCTGCCCGGGGAATACATATGCTTTCATCTATTCGATATTAAAATTGCATAAAAGATGTGCAAAGTTAGGCATTTTCGGCGGAATATGCGTAACTTTACTAAGCTTATTAGACTACCTGCAATCCAAATACATGAAATTCAAGAAAATAGGACTCCTCCCTCGTGTCATCATCGCCATATTTCTCGGCGTCGGTGCCGGTTTTATATTCCCTGAGTGGCTTTCGCGCTGTTTCGCGACATTCAATGCAGTCTTCAGTTCTTTCCTCGGCTTCATAATCCCCTTGCTCATAGTGGGCTTCGTGGCTCCTGCCATTGCCGACATAGGCCGTCGTGCCGGTGCAATGCTTGCCGTGACAGTCCTGGTGGCGTATGCCTTCACCTTCGGCTCCGGGGCACTGGCATATTTCACGGCCAGCAACGTATTCCCTTCGATGATAGAGCCCGATGCCTATATATCGGCCGAAAGCGTGGCGCCCACAGGCCCGTCGGCGTATTTCAACATTGAGATAAGCCCTTTGATGACAGTCACTGCGGCTCTGTTCCTTGCATTCGTCATAGGCTTCGGCTGCGCCGTTCTCGAAGATCCTCAGCCTCTCAAACGAGGAGTTGAGATATTCCGCGACATCATCCGTCTTGTCATCGAGCGTATCATCATACCCCTGCTGCCAATCTATATCTTCGGTATATTCCTCGATATGACCCAGGCCGGGGTAGTGGGCTCTATCCTAATGACCTTCATAAAGATTATCGCCGTGATATTTGCCATGCATGTCGGCCTCCTCGTCCTACAGTACTGCATAGCGTCGCTGTTCTCACGCCGTAATCCTTTCAAGGCTTTGTGGGCGATGATGCCGGCCTATTTCACGGCTTTAGGTACGCAGTCGTCGGCGGCTACGATACCTGTGACGCTCGAACGGACCGTCAGGATGGGTGTCAACCGTGATATAGCCGGTTTCGTGGTACCCCTGTGCGCCACTATACACATGAGCGGCTCTACGCTGAAAATTGTAGCCTGCGCGCTTGCCTTGATGATAGTACGCGGACTGCCTTACGATCCCGGTATGTTTGCCGGATTCATAGCCATGTTGGGTATCACCATTGTCGCAGCACCCGGTGTTCCGGGCGGTGCCATCATGGCTTCTCTTGGTCTGCTGTCGAGCATGCTCGGTTTCAGTGACACCGACAATGCCATGATGATTGCTCTCTATATTGCCATGGACAGCTTCGGGACCGCATGCAACATTACCGGCGACGGAGCCATTGCCCAGATTATCGACAGCATATTCAACCGCCGCAGGGGCGCGGTCAGCGAAGTTTCCTGACAGCTCTTGCCGGATTCCCTACAACGAGCGTATATGGTTCGACATCGCGAGTGACGACCGACCCGGCACCGATTACGGCTCCGTCGCCTATGGTCACGCCCGGAAGGATAGTGACACTGCCGCCTATCCATACATCCTTTCCCACCGTGACAGGCTTGGCCCATTCGATAAACGTGCGGCGCTCGTCGGCATCGAGTGGGTGGCATGCTGTATAGATGCTGACATTGGGCCCGATGAAAACGTTATCGCCGAAACGTACTTCGGCCTCATCGAGGATAGTGAGATTGAAATTGGCGAAGAAATTATTGCCTACGTGGATATTGCAGCCATAGTCGCAACGGAACGGACGGTTGATGTGCAGCGATTCTCCGCAAGAACCGAGCAGTCCACGGATCAGTTCGTCGGCTTTCTCTTTTTCGGAGGGATTCATGTTGTTATATACCCACAGCTGTTCGCGTGTACGACTGAGACCTTCGGCAAATTCATGATGACCGGCATCGTAGACTTCTCCGGCGAGCATCTTGGCCCATTCTTTTTCAAAATATTCCGACATATGCTTTGTTTGATTTGAATAGAGAATACATTATAGAAAGAACAGAGGCCGTGCCGACAGGCACAGCCTCTAAAACCTTGCGGCGCTGAGAAACCGGTTCGCTTATTTGCGGATGCCGAGTTCCTTCTGAGCGATGATTGCACGGTAGCGATTGATGTCTTTGCGCATCAGGTAGTCGAGGAGACGACGACGCTTACCTACGAGCATCTTCAGGGCGCGTTCTGTTGTATGATCTTTGTGATTTGACTTCAGGTGCTGAGTCAAATGAGCGATACGGACCGAGAATAATGCTATCTGCGCTTCAGGAGAGCCAGTATCAGTCTTGCTCTTACCGTATTTCTCGAAGATCTGCGATTTTTCTTCAGAATTCAAATGCATTCTCTGAAAATTTAGGTGTTAATAAATATATGGATAAGGTATTCTTTTTCCGGCTGCAAAGGTAGCTTATTTTCGGTATATTACAAAGACCTTAACACTCTTTAAGAAACAAGGCTTAAACTTTGAATCATTTTCCGTGTCTTAATATTCGAACAACGACAGAAAACTAAAATCTAACGAAACAAAAGCATTATCTAATGAAGAAAACCATCATTGCCGCTTTTATTGGCATCGCAGCTTTAGCTGTGAACTCCGCTAACGCACAGACAGCCATCTCCGCTCAGACCCAGATCCAGGTTGCAAATGCTACCGAATGTTGCAACCCTGACGCAGCTTGCGCACAGACAAAGGCTTTCGAAGGTCTCAACCTTACCACCACTCAGCAGAACCAGATCAAGAAGATACAGGACGAATGTCGCAAGCAGTGCGATGCCGAAAGGGCTCAGCAGAAATCAGCCAAGCAGGCCGCTAAGGCAGAGAAAGCTCGCACAGCCATGGATAAACGTCGAGCCTACCTCGCCCAGGTGAAGAACGTCCTCACTCCCGAACAGTACGTCACCTATCTTGAAAATGAATTTGTCAACTCCGGAGCCGGACGTCCGTCAGGCAGCCGCCCCGACAAATTCCGTAAGGAAAACAAGAAGGCTAAGGGCAACAACAATGCCCGTTTCACCAAGGACGCCAAGAGAGAAGACAAGCGCAAATAAAACATCCTCAATTCCATAACAAAGCCCCGGCTGTCAAGTAACTGCCGGGGCTTTTATATAGTCGTAAGTGTCTTTATTTGTTGCCCCATTTCTTGAGAAGGGCGCGTTTCTCTTTGTCTGTGATTGGCAGTACGGTGCCGTGACGTGGGTGGAAGTCCATAGTCACCTCGGAGTCAATGACCTTGAAATTGCGCAGATCGGTTGTCTCGGTGAACTGGTATTTACCGTCCATGTAGACATCGTACATCAATATGTACTTGTCGGAGTTGTTGAGCTTGAAAGTACCGGCACCTTCGACTGCTTTGTCGGTACACTGCTTGTATTCAGGACTTTCGTCCCATTTGCCGGAGGTGAGCGACTTGGTTGTGGCTACTTTTATGCCGTTGCCGTGACCTTCGGTCTTGTAGAAGAGATAGTATGTGCCGTCCTTGTACACTATGTCGCCGTCGATGCACGATTTACCGTCCTTGGGTATGAAGAGAGGCTTGTAGTCGCCTTCGAGGTCGGTGAAATCTTTGTTGGCATAGGCATAGTAGATGATGTCCGGCCCGTCGCCATGCTGCATCGAGAAGTATACCATATATTTTCCGGCTTCGGGGTCGTAGATGGTCTGGGGGGCCCATACTCGCTTGAGATTGGCCTGGTTGGGATACCGTTTCTGTATGTTGACGACAGACGAGGTCCAGTCTGTCAGGTTGGGGCTCTTCATCAGCACCAATGCGCGGTTGGAGTCCCATCCGTTGCCCGACACCATGTCGGTAGCGACCATGTAGAAACCTTTTCTGTCTTCGCGACGCAGGATATGGGGGTCGCGCATACCGCCTGTCGAAGATATTTTCTTTGAATCGAGGACGGGACACCCACCGTTGAGAGCACGATAGTTGTATCCGTCGTCGCTTATGGCGAAGCATATCTGTTCGTCGTCCATGGCGTTGCCGGTGAAGTAGGTGAAGAGATAGCTGGTGGTAGGATCGGCGGCACGGAGGCTCATGCTCGATGCCGCGGCAAGAACAGCCAGCCCTAAAATTTTGGTCTTGATCATGATTGGTATAGGTAGTTATAGTTTTAGAGGTATTGATGTCGGCAAAAGTACACAAAAAACATCAAAGCGAAATTATTGAGTAAGCAAAAAAAGGATAATCGGGAAGATTTGTGTATCTTCGCGACGGTTATGACAATCTATAAGTTCGCTATACTGATTATTCTAATTGTGTTTGCCGGATGTCGTCAGTCTCCTGCTTCCGGCGAATCAGACCTCTATGCTGCCGCTGCCAAAGCCCTGTCGGACGGGGACTATGCCGAGGCTATGGGTCTTGCCTCCGATGCTCTCGAGTCTGATGAGGACGATGCAGAGCAGCGTGCCAGGGCTATGATGATAATGAGCGCCGCCCATGCTGCGGCCGGTAACGGAGAAGCATCGCTGGTTTACGCGAGGGAAGCAGTCTTCGTGGCTCCGGAGTTTATAGAAGCACGGCGCGGACTTGTCGATGCCGCAAGCAGGGTAGGGGATTATCATCTTGCCATTGATGAACTCGACAGTATACACGTCGACGATTCTGCCGGAGTCATCCTGTCTATCCGTCAGTCGGTCGAACCTGCGTTAGGTCTCGGATATACTGAAAGAGCCTTCAATGCGCTCAAGACTTTGTATTCCGATTCCCTGTGGCTTCCGGCCAAGCATCTTGTGGCTCTTGCCGAGATATACCGCAAGAAAGGTTGTCCCGACAGCGCTGAGATAGTAATGGCCGGTCTGGAAGAGGAATCGATGACAACGGAATCGGATCTGCGAGCCATAGCGCATTATTATATGAACCGTGGTGACGAGCATCGTGCTATCACGGCATGGGAACGACAGGCGGCTGTCCAGGATTCTGTCCTACGTGCCTTGTCGGCAAGCAGTATCTATGGAAAATTATATACCCGAGAGCACGGAAGGCGGCTCGAGATAGCCGAGCTTTCGCGAATCAACAGGCTGCGTCTCACAATAGTGATTATAGCTGTCAGCGGGGCATTCCTTGTCATTCTTTCGCTCTTCCTATATATGAGGTCGCGTCAGCATCAGCGTATTCTCGAGGCCGAGAACCGCCTGCTTATGGCGGATGAGGAGCTGAGAGCTCTCAGCGAGCGCTCGCGTTCTACCATAGGCCGTCTTTTCCGTGAGAGCCACGATTCCATCGAGATGGCGGCCAATATGCTGATAGATTCGTCTGCTTCGTCAAATGTCGCGGCAAACATACGTGCACGTCTTGAAAAACAAATCGAAGCTTGTCGTTCGCCTAAATTCCTTGCCGATCTCGAACGTGAGGCCGATTTGTGCCACGAAGGAGCTGTGTCGCTTCTCCGGGAACGTCTTTCCGGGCTGTCGCAGTCGGAGCTTGCCGTGGCGCTATACTGCGCAGCCGGTCTCTCTCCGCGTGTCATCTGTCTCTTGCTCGACTGCACTCCTTCGGCTCTATACAACAAGAAATATCGTCTGAAAGGGAAGATACGTGCCTGCGGTGCTCCCGCCGAGGAGGTCGAAAAGCTCATTGCATTAGTCGATTAGACGACGCGAGAGAACATAGAATCTCTCATTGTTGTAAACTCTTATAACTAAGGACGTTATAAATGACTCGCGAGAGACTTGAGAAGGCTTAAAATTTGGTTGGAATCTGATAAGACAGCTAAATTTGCAACATCGAAAAGTCATGGCGACGTTGCCGCGACTAAAATTATACAAAATGAAACGAATCATCTACCTATTCTTTGCCTTTATCCTTGCGGTATCGGCTGCGACAGTATCGGCTTCGGACACGGATGCACCCGAGACGATAACCAAGAAATTCAAAATCAACGCTAACTACAGCAAGATTTCGGTCTCGAACGGTATTATAGTCAACTATGAGGCTAAACCAGGCATTACTACCTCAATGGCAGAAATAAGAGGTAGCAAGGAGCTCGTCGAACGTGTGGATATCGAAGTTGAGGATGACGAACTTGAGATCAGTATGACGGATGGTCGTAATAACCGTAGTGTTGGTTCTGTTGTAGTGAATCTCACTGGTCCTGTGGTATCGGACTTCGAGACTTCTTCAGCAGCTATAATAAATATTAATAGCCCGATAAGCACAAACGGGACTTTTGAAACCGACCAGAGCTCTGCGTCTGCCATCAATATCAATAACGATGTCACAGCCCGTGAGTTCACTTTCGACCTCAGCTCAGGGAGCATGGTAAACGGCAACGGCAAGCTCAAAGCATCCATGAATTGTATTGTCGACATTTCGTCGGGCTCCAAAGTCGAACTGAGCAATATCGAGTGCGAAAAAGTAAGCGTCGATTCTTCATCGGGTGCCATCGCGCGCCTCTCCGGCAAAGCTACGGCCGGTACTATTGACGCTTCCTCGGGCTCCATCGTCGACTTCAAGAATTTCAAAGTCGGAAAACTCACCGTCGATGCTTCGTCGGGTTCGATTGTCGACTGTGCCAGCAGGAATGTGAAAGCCGATAAGAGTTCTGGTGCTATTGTCAATGTGAAATAAGGGACATTATTGGCAAAATGATGCCGGAATAATGATATTTAACACCCGTTGACCGATTTAGGCACTATAATTGACCGATTCGCAACGATAGGAGGCAGGCTTCGGTCTGCCTTTTTTCGTAACTTTGCAACCGTTGTAAATACCGCTGTCTAATACGTAAAGAATTTTTTCCGCTAATCTATTACGCATGAAACATAATTTGTTCAAAACTATGCTTGCCGCTTCGGCGATGGCTGTAACAGTATTGGCCGCCTCGGGCAATGCTTTGAAAACCGACAATGTACCGGCTACTTCCGAAAAGAGTTTCGTAGCCGGAAAGGGTACTTTCCTTCTCAACGGAGAACCCATGGTGGTTAAGGCTGCCGAACTTCATTATCCCCGTATACCACGCGAATATTGGGATCAACGGATAAAGATGTGCAAGTCACTCGGCATGAATACTATATGTCTTTATGTTTTCTGGAATGCCAGCGAGCCGGAGGAAGACAAATTCGACTTTACGGGTCAGAACGATCTTCGCGAGTTTGTCAAGCTTTGTCAGGAAAACGATATGAAGGTAATACTTCGTCCCGGGCCTTATGTATGTGCCGAATGGGAAATGGGTGGTCTTCCGTGGTGGCTTCTCAAGAAGAAAGATATACGTCTGCGCGAGAACGATCCATTTTTTCTCGAGCGTGTCGATAAGTTCCAGAAGGCTGTCGCCGACCAGGTCGGTGACCTCACTATCGCCGACGGTGGACCGATTATAATGGTGCAGGTTGAGAATGAATATGGTTCTTATGGAATCGACAAGGAATACGTTGCCAACATTCGCGATATGCTCCGCAGGAATTTCGGCGACAATGTGACCCTTTTCCAGTGCGACTGGTCGTCGAACTTCCTCAACAATGCCCTTCCCGACCTTATTTGGACTATGAACTTCGGTACCGGTGCCAACATCGACCAGCAGTTCGAAAAGCTTAAGGAAGTGCGTCCCGAAAGCCCTCTCATGTGCTCGGAATTCTGGAGCGGTTGGTTCGACAAATGGGGTGCCAACCACGAGACACGTCCGGCCGAGGATATGATTGCGAATATCGACGAGATGCTCTCCAAAGGCATATCCTTCAGCCTCTATATGACTCATGGGGGTACAAACTGGGGCCATTGGGCAGGAGCCAATTCGCCCGGCTTCGCTCCCGATGTGACTAGCTATGACTATGATGCTCCTATCAACGAGAATGGTGCCGCTACACCTAAGTTCTGGGCTCTCCGCGAGGCTATGGCCAAGTACACCGACGGCAAGCAGGCACCCGTGCCGGCAACACCCAAGGTTGTCGCTGTCGCTCCTTTCACTGTCGACATGGTAGCCCCTATCTTCGACAATCTTCCGGAACCTAAGACCGATGTAGATATCAAGACAATGGAAGAGTACGACCAGGGATTCGGCAGCATCATGTACAGCACTGAGCTTCCGCGCCTTTCGACTCCTTCGACCTTGACAATTAACGATCCGCACGACTTTGCCCAGATATTCATCGATGGCAAATACATCGGGAAGCTCGACCGCCGTAATGGCGAGAAAGAACTTGAAATCGGAGCTTATCCCAATGGCGGACGACTCGATATTCTTATTGAGGCGATGGGCCGCATTAACTTCGGCCGTGCCATCAAGGATTTCAAGGGTATCACCGACAATGTGATGCTGACTACGATGATCGATAACCGTCCGTTCACGACTGAACTCAAGAACTGGAAGGTCTATAATCTGCCTGACGAATATGAGTTCTATACTTCGATGGACTTCAAGCCGGTCAAGGAAGCGGGTAAGGTTCGCGGTGTCTATCGCGGCACATTCAATGTGAAGAAGCCGGGAGATACTTTCCTTAACTTCGAAACATGGGGCAAAGGCCTCGTATATGTCAACGGGCATCCCATGGGACGCATCTGGAACATCGGCCCGCAGCAGACCCTCTACATGCCAGGAGTATGGCTGAAGAAGGGCGAGAACGAAATCCTCATCTTCGATATCCTCGGCCCTGAAGATACGAAGGTCGAAGGTCTGAAGACACCGCTCCTCGACAATCTGAAGAACCAGAAACGACTTATTCATCGTGAAGAAGGGCAGACGCTGGATCTCGCCGGTGAAGCGCCGGTCCTTTCGTCCTCCTTCAAGCCCGGCAACGGCTGGCAGGAAGCAAGCTTTGCAGAACCGGCAAAAGGTCGATATATCGCTATCGAAGCTCTTGACGCTATCGACGGCAAAGATCTCGCATGTATTGCCGAGATGTACGTTCTCAATGACAAGGGCGAACGTCTTTCGCGCGAACCCTGGACAGTCGTGTACGCTGATAGCGAGGATGTAGGCAAGGTTAACCGTTCTGCCGACAAGATTTTTGATCTTCAGGAATCGACATACTGGAGTACCGTGCCCGGCACACCTTATCCCCACGTGGTTGTTATAGACCTTGGAGCCTCCCATAAGGTTTCGGGCATACAGTATCTGCCGCGTATGGAGAGCGAGGTTCCCGGCGCTATCAAGAACTATAAAGTTTACGTCAAGGATACTCCGTTCAAGATGTAGTATTGTAGTATCAAGGATATAAACCCCGGACAGTTGGCAGGGATATGGAATCCAAGCCTTTACTGTCAGGGGCTTTTTTATCGGGAATTTGACTATATGACTATTTAGGGATGCGGAATATATTCATGCCGCAGCGACTGCAGTCGAAATCGAGGCGGTAGGTGCCGGACTCGTTGCGCAGGAATAGCGGCGAAGGCAGTTTAGCCGCCCCATTTTCTTTAAGGCAGGCTCCGAGTTCGCGGCGTAGGCAGTACTTAGTGGCCATCACCTGCATTTCTTTGTTCCTGTCTGCCTGCTCTATTTCTATAGCATGTTGGGCGATTGTGGCCCCGTGGCTTAGATAGAAGTGCTCTGCAAGCTTGTTGGCGACGTTCCCGTGGTAGTCTAATTTAAGTCCCGCCAAGGAGTCAGCTTTAAGCTTGTCAGGGTGTCTGCGGTCGTAGCAATATGTTGCTTCTGCCTGTCTGTCGAGCATGGTTATGACTTCGCGACGGGCGTTTGTCAATATTGATGCAGGTACGAAGCGAGTGCCGAGACGGTCGTCGACAGTTCCGATGGTGTAGTCTGTGTCTCCCAGCTTCGACAGAATCGATGCGCGGTGGGATTCCTGGGGAGAACGCGCTTCGTCTGTCGGACTTTCTAAGTTGACAGTAGCACTACAGCCGCGTTCGTCTTTGGCCGTTATACTTATACGGCTGTCCTGTAGATTATGTAGCTCGAAATTTACCTTGATGGACCGTTGACAGGAGTCCTTGGAGTCGATAGCTTCGAGGAAACGGCGGTCGCCGTTGCGGTAGAGTTGTGTTCCCGGCCTCAGGTAGGGGAGGGGAGTGGCAGGATAGATATTAATGCCGTCTACCTTGTTGACCCTGAATCCGACGAACTCGCCTTTGCTGTCGAAGAATCCGAAACCATCGCCGTTGGCGGCCTCCTCTGTCAGCCTTGCTCGAAAACAGCGGCGCTTAGGGTCATAGGCTGAGGTCGCTGTCCCTATGGGACGACCTGCCCATTTCGGAGTGTCTGCTGAGGCCATTTTGGACGGGCGGCTGATGAAATAAGAGGTATAGTTACGATTGAAAGTACGGTCGAGATCCGGTCGGAATCCGGTTCGGGTTGTGCCGCAGGATGAACGTTCGTATTTTCCGTCCGACTCGGCGACTATTTTGTCGAGGATTCGTGAATAAGCTGCCGTAACGTTGGCCACATAGCGAGCATCCTTCAGACGCCCTTCTATTTTGAATGAGTCGGCACCGGCTTCGACAAGAGCTGCGAGATCCTGGCTTCGGTTGAGGTCGCGCAACGACAGATAATGCTTTCTGGGTGCTATGGTGCGACCTTCGGAATCGACAAGTTCATAGGGCAGACGGCACATCTGGGGACAGACACCTCGGTTTGCGCTGCGTCCCATTGCAACACATCCGGCCTGACAGTCGCCGCTATAGCTGACGCAAAGTGCGCCATGGACGAATACTTCGACAGGTACTCCTGCTGCTTCCCGGGCGTTGTGAATCTCGGCGAGGGTAAACTCGCGAGGGAGTACGAGCTGCGAGAAACCTGCTTTGGCGAGCCATGCGGCCTTTTCCGGGGTGCGTATGTCGCATTGTGTGCTGGCATGCATGGATATAGGCGGAAGATCCATTTTGAGATATGCCATATCCTGAACTATTAGTGCATCGACCCCGGCCTTGTAAAGTTCGTGAACCATCTTTTCGGCTTCGTTCAGTTCGTTATCGAAGAGTATGGTGTTCATCGTCACGTACACTTTGGCACGGAAGAGGTGGGCGAAGGCGGTGAGACCGGCGATATCCGTAATACTGTTAGTCGCTGCCGCACGGGCTCCGAAACCAGGGGCTCCGATGTAGACGGCATCTGCGCCGGCGAGTATGGCTTTGCGGCCAACTTCCGAGTCGCGTGCCGGGGAGAGTAGTTCGAGTCGGCGCATCTTATTTCTTGAGTCTGTCGAGCATGGCGAATCCTTCTGCGCGACCGGCAGTTATTTTGTCTGGCTGATGTGAATCGCTGTTGACAAGTATCGTTATGCCGGCATCGATGAGACGAGGCAGATAGCGTTCGCCTGGAAATGTACGGTGATGTTCAGCCAATGCCTTGGTATTGAGTTCGATAGTTAGCCCTTTGTCGATGATTGTATCTATCATGGCTTCGACGTATGGGCGATAGAAAGAGCTATCTTCGATTCCGGGGTGATAGTACGAAGCGTTGAGCCCTACCTTGTCGAAGTGTCCGAGTATGTCGAAACCTCCCGATTCTATCATCTTGTGCGACTGGGCATAGAATGTGTCGACCACATATTCTATGTCGCCCCTGAAGTTGTCGGACATGCGTCGTTTGAAGTTTTCGAACTTGCCGTCGATGTCGACAGGCTCTCCGTCCTGAGATGGTATGAAATGTACGGAACCGATAGAATAATCGAGTCCGAGATTTCGGAAATATTCAGTTGCAGGGCCCCAGTCGTCGCCTATGTAGTCTATCTCCATACCTGTATAGAACTTGCAGGGGGACAGGCCTGGGAGTGCTGAAAGGTGGCGTACCTCAGCGAAGTATTCTTCGACCGATTCTTCCGACATGTTGCATGGCGACCTGAACGGTATTGGGCTGTGAGGTGTGAAACCGTAATGCTCCATGCCGCATTTAACGGCAGCTTCAGCCATGATTGCCATAGGGGCATGGCCGTCGCAGAACTGGGTATGACTGTGGAGGTTGTAATTCCGGGTTTTGTCTGTTATCTTAGTGAAATCCATAGTGTCAGCTTAGTATGCCACGTCGTGAATCAGACGGCCGCTCTGTCGTAGGGCTTGATAGCGAACGAAGAGGCATACACATATAAAGTCGACAGCACCGCCTATCGAAGCTGCAAGCCACAGTGGCAGTCCGAAGCCTTCGGGTGTCCTGGCGAAGAAAATATAGGTAGTGACGACGATTGTCATGAACACCGCCGGTATGAGAGTGACGACATACGCCTTTCCGTGACGTGCAAGGTAGACTGTCGCGCCCCATAGAGAAATAGCGGCAAGAGTCTGGTTTGTCCAGGCGAAATAACGCCACAGAACGTTGAAATCGATGAGCATTACGATGAATGTCAAGGCGAAGATGGGTATGGAAACCATCAGTCGTCTGTTGATTTTGCCTTGGTTGATGCTGAGCATGTCGGCAACGGTGAGGCGTGCCGAGCGTAGTGCTGTGTCGCCGGTAGTGATAGGGGCTACGATGACACCGAGTAATGCGAGAATGCCACCGAATGTGCCGAGCCATTCGATAGAGATGTTGTGAACAAGACCCCCGGCTCCTCCGTTTTCAGCGAGGTAGGAGGAGAGTTCGCTGTAACCTCCAGTGAATGCGATAGCTGCGGCGGCCCATATCAGGGCTACAATGCCTTCTGCTACCATGGCTCCGTAGAAGACGGGACGTGCGAGCTTCTCATTCTTGAGGCAACGCGCCATCATCGGCGACTGTGTGGCATGAAATCCGGAGATTGCGCCGCAGGCTATACTGACGAACATGAGAGGGAAGACAGGATGTGACTCAGGGTCGGCGTAGCGTGAATAAAGCCCTTCGGACATTCCGTCGGGAATCGGATAGTGGCCTGAGAACAAGACAATCATGAGTCCGGCAGCCATGAAGAGCAGGGCGAAGCCGAATACTGGATAAAGCCGTCCTATGAGTTTATCGACAGGCAGCAGCGTGGCGAGCATATAATATAGGAAAATGCAGGAGATCCAGAATGCCGTGTTGGCCCATGTCGGGGTCATGCCGGAAAGCAGACCGGCAGGGGTGACGATGAATACTGCTGCCACCAGGACGAGAAGCAGGACTGAGACGATACGCATCACCATTTTCATCGTCGTGCCGAGCTCTCGTCCTATCAGCTCCGGGAGCGAGTCGCCGCCGCTGCGGAGCGACATCATGGCGAGGATGAAGTCATGGACACCTCCGGCAAAGACTGTGCCGAGGACAATCCATAGAAAGGCCGCCGGGCCGAACATCATGCCCATTATTGCGCCAAAAATCGGACCTAAGCCTGCGATGTTGAGGAACTGGATAAGGAATACTTTCCATGTAGGCATCGGCATGAAGTCGATACCGTCCTTTTTACTGACAGCCGGGGTAATGCGTTCGGGCGAGATGCCGAACACTTTCTCTACGAGCAGCCCGTAGAAGAAATAACCGCCAATCAGGACAGCGAGAGAGATGATGAAGGTTGTCATTCGCGTATTTCAGGTAGTGATGTGGGGTTGGCGCCGATAGTCTGTCGCATGTTGGTGTCGGCTTCCATATTTTTCATGCGGTAATAGTCCATTATGCCGAGGTTGCCGGATATGAAGGCCTGGGCCATTGCCTTAGGCAGCTCGCATTCGGCTTCGATGACTTTGGCACGTGCTTCCTGGGCGAGGGCTTTCATTTCCTGTTCTCGGGCTATGGCCATTGCGCGTCGTTCTTCGGCCTTTGCCTGGGCTATGTTCTTGTCGGCCTGGGCCTGGTCGATCTGGAGAGTTGCGCCTATGTTGCGGCCTATGTCGATGTCGGCAATGTCGATAGAGAGAATCTCGAATGCCGTGCCTGAGTCAAGACCCTTGCGCAGAACAAGCTTGGAGATGGAATCCGGGTTCTCGAGTACCTGCTTGTGGCTCTCTGACGAGCCTATTGAAGAGACAATGCCTTCGCCGACACGGGCGAGAACTGTGTCTTCACCGGCGCCGCCCACAAGCTGGCGAATATTGGCTCGGACGGTGACTCGTGCTTTGGCGATGAGCTGAATACCGTCTTTAGCAACGGCTGTCACAGGAGGTGTGTCGATAACTTTGGGGTTGACGCTCATCTGTACGGCCTGGAAGACATCTCGTCCGGCAAGATCGATTGCCGTGGCCATCTTGAAACCGAGGTCTATGTTGGCTTTGGAGGCCGATACGAGGGCATGTACGACACGTTCGACGTTGCCGCCGGCGAGATAGTGAGCTTCGAGGTCATCGCGGGTGACATCGTGTAGCCCGGCTTTATGTGCCTCGATGAGGGCGCGGACGATGACGCTGGCCGGTACCTGACGGATTCGCATCAGTACAAGCTGTAGAAGCGATATGCGTACACCGCTGACTCGTGCCGATATCCATAGGAAAAACGGACAGTAATAGAAGAAGACGATAAGGAAAACTATCGTCAGTACGAGGATTAGGATAACCGTCAGTTTCATAGTAGTATTTCGTTTTAAGATTTAGATGCTTTCATGGTCCTCAGTTATTTGTTCTCGAGCCTTATGGCGGCATTACGCAGTTTTGTAAGGCGCGAACGGGCTGCAACGGTTTCTTTTTCCGAGGCCAGGATGTCGGAGGCGACGGATTTGTCTCCGAGTCTGTATTTCTCTCGAAGGGCTTGCTCTGCAGCCAAATGTTTGCGGAAGGCTGCTTCGGCAACGAGGTATTCGAGCATGGCGCTGCGTGCTTGTTCGGAATGGAAGTCGGAGAGTGACGTATAGATCTTACCATTGCCCATATCGAGGGCGAAGCGCGAAGCGCTGTTGTCGGGGGTCTGGTTGGAGCTGTTGTCGGGGAGACGTGATTCGAGCACGGCAGAGTAGTCTGTTTCGGGGTTCTGTGTAAGGGACATGTCAGTCAGGAGCGCGAGCGCATGAAGGTTTTCATTGTCAGGCTCAACGTTGACACGCATCTGGGAGGGCGAGAAGATGTAGACTGTGACTTTTCCCTCAGGGCTGTTACGGTCGGTGGCCCACCAGCCCAGCCCCGAAGTCTCGTCGATGGCCAGAAGATAGTCGTTGGAGGTAGAGTTGTATGGCATGCCTATATTTTGACCCTGATAGTAGCTGCCGTCGTCGTTCCGGCGAGTCATGAAGATGTCGTAGCCGCCGATGGAGCCTTCGCCGTCGTATGCGTAGTACATCGTGACACCGTCGGGCATCAGGAAGGGGAACGCGGCATTAGCTCCTTCTTCGCCTCCGAGGTCGATTCTTTCGGGATGGTCGAGTGTGCCGTCGTCAAGGATTCCGGCGGAATAGATAGAGAAAGAACCATTGTCGTCGGCTGCAGCCCAAAGAATTTCGCTGTTGTTTTCGGGCATATAGGCTGTCGACAGTTCGGAGGCATTTGTCCCGGCTCCTATCCGGCTCACGGCTTCGGGAGGCAGGATGCGTCCGGCCTGACGCGAGAGTCTGTAGGCATTGAAGAAGGTGGCGGAATCGACACTGAGTGAGTCGAGAATCTCAATCTTTTCAACACGCTGGAGCATGTTGCTGAGGGCCACAACCTGCGAGCTTAGTTCGGAATAAACCTCCGGGAGCTCTTTGCGGGCTTTGGTGACATTACGTTCCCATGTGTCGAGATGTTCCGAGGCCATGTCGACATCATAGACCGAAAGGGCATATTCGGCCAGCAGTTGCGAAGCTTCTCCCACGCTGCGGCTCTCGGCCTTTTCAAGATACTCGATGGCGTCGCCCGGGTTGCCCAGTTTTAGAAGTGAGGCGCCTAAAAAGAAATTGGCGGAGCCGTCGCGCGGTTTGCTTTTAAGTATCTTCCGTGCTGTCTCGGCGGCTGCCGTATAATCTCCTTCACGGTACTGACGGCGTGCGTCATCGATGAGCGCTGCAGAGGCCGACAGGCACATCGCTATAAATAAAGCCAGAGCTGTTATCCTGAACATGGTGGTTACTATTTTATTGAACGGGCTTCGAGCGCATGGTGATATCGGGCAGCATTGATGCGATGACGGTTATAGTCTTTCGCAAAGTCGTGGTAGCCCGAGAAATCACTTTTTGCACACATATATAGGTAATCGTGGGGCTCGGCATCGAGCACGGCATCGATTGTAACTTTTTCTGGTATGCGTATGGGACCCGGAGGAAGACCCTGGTTCTTATATGTGTTATAAGGGGACTCGACAGACAGGTGCGCTCCTGTGATGCGGCGCAGGGAGAAGTCGCCCAGAGCGAATTTCACTGTCGGGTCGGCCTGCAGAGGCATCGAGCGGCGTAGACGGTTGATGTAGAGCTGGCCTATCTTGCCGCGTTCTTCGCTTTTGGCACTCTCTTCTTCGGCGATGGAAGCTATGATGCTGACTTGTGTCGGCGTAAGTCCGAGATTCTTTGATTTCTGCTGACGGTCACTGTTCCAGAAGTCGGCGGTGACATCGGAAAGACGGTCGACGACCTTATCGGCCGGATCCGTCCAATAGAATTCGTAAGTATCAGGCAGGAAGGCTGCGGCATATTCGGGGTGTGAGTACCCTTTGGTCGGCAGGATGGTGTCGCAGGCCGCGATGAATGATGCTGAATCGAATTCCATAATCTTCCCGACCCGCGCGGCCAGATTTTCGATTGTGCGCATATTGTTGAATGTCAGCCGTATGGGAGTCTGGCGCCCGTTGTAGATGGTACGGGCTGCACGAATAGCGCTTGTCCCGGGCTGTATGAGGTAGGAGCCTTCGGACCGTTGTGCCGTGCCTCCCTGTAATTTCCACAGATTTGCTACGCGATTACCGAAAGAAGCTCCGAGTCGCGAGCGAAGGATATCGCTGATGCTGTCGTTGTCTGTCCCCGAGGGGATTTCGACTCTAACTGGTTCTCCGCTGTATTTGCTTGTGACAAACAGATAGCCTACCGTGCAGCCTATGGCTACAAGGAGGATGGCACAAGCTATGATGCGTAATAATACGTTTGTCTTCTTCATAGGGACAAAGTTAGTGCTTTTTTCTTAATATAGGTATGGGTTGTCTGTCCTTTCAACTTTTTTACCATAACTAAGAGTCCTCTGATGTCGATAATTTCGCGCCGGGACATGAAAAAAGGGCTGTATCTCTCGACAGAGCCCTCTAAAATCTACAATCTATAAAAACATATATCTTATGAAAGAACGGATTTCGAATCCGGGTATACCCGTTTCCAATTTCCGATGCAAAAATAATAACAAAGCTTGACGTGTGCAAATATTTGTTTAAAATTCGCCATTTTTTATCCGTTCTTCCCTTCCCGTTTGTCATTTGGGGCGACAATGACTACTTTTGCGTCATATTAAGCACAAATAAAATATCCAGATGAAGAAGTATTTGCTATTGTCTCTTCTTGTCGTGACGGCCTCATTTGTTTTCAGTTCATGCAGCAGCGACGACAAAGATGAGATATACGTACAGTCCGCTTCCGACTGTTTCGAACTCGTCAGTGATATATCGAACGGCGGCATGGCGGGCTATCCTGGCATAAGCTACCAGATAGAGTACAACTATACCCGCATGCTCGCCAATGTGAGCGTATCAAACTTTCGACTGCCCGATGGTACGGCTTTCCCGACGATGACATTTGCTGCCATACCCTTCGAAGTAAAGTCGAACGGATGGATTGTGGTCAGCACGGACCGCACACAGCCTTCCATTCCTGGTTTCAGCTCGGTGCCGACATTCTATAATTTCAGTCTCAGCATCCTCAACCGCGACTTCGATGGCGTCAATTATCCCGGATTCTGTCTGCGCGCAAATGTCGACATGATGTACAGCATCCTTTCGGCTCCGACCGGCACCCTCTTGTTCGGATCAACGAGAACGACTTCTGGAGAAGGGCAGATTACTGAGACGACTGCCACAGGTTACGCCGTCAATGTCAATCCCGAGACTCGTATGCTGACAATCACCATGGTCGGAGCGCAGTTTGCCCCAGGTATGCCTGCAATGAATATCGTGCTTCCTTCGATACCGTTCACTGTCAACGGCTCTGTCATCAGTTTCTCGGCACCTCTCGTAGTGCCTGTGGTGAACAATATGCCTTTCCCGACATTCCCCATCACAGAACTGTCCGGCACATACGATTTCCGCAGAGGTATGATTGTTAGCTACCACTGTAAACCGCAGGCTGCCACAGGGGAATACGATGTCGCGGTTACCACCGATTTCACCAACGACAAACCGATGGTACAGTAAAGTCTTGCAGAATTAAGAAAGCCTTAGATAGAGATTGACGAAAAGTTTTTGCAGTCAGTTTAATGTTTATTAGGATAAAAATCGTATCTTTGCACCGCGAATGAATGTTTTTAAACATTTTTTGCAGCCTTAGACTCTGATTTACATTCAAAGACACTATAATGATACCAACAGCCATTTTTGGAATCGAGAACAACGGGGCCTTAGCGATAACGGCACTGGTTACGGGTATAGCGCTTGTGGCGCTGGCCTTGTGGATAGCAAAGCTTATCTCACCTCGCTCGTTCAATCCGCAGAAAGGCGAGGCCTACGAATGCGGTATCCCGACACGCGGCGAAAGCATGGCGCAGTTCCACATCGGATACTATCTCTTCGCTATCCTCTTCCTGATGTTCGATGTCGAAACTGTTTTTCTCTTCCCCTGGGCCGTGCGTATGCGTGAGCTCGGAGTCAATGGTCTAATCAGCATTGCCGTATTCTTCGGCATTCTTGTGCTGGGCCTCGTCTATGCCTGGCGGAAAGGAGCTCTCGAATGGAAGTAACGACAAAAAGCATGCCTTACGAGGCGTTCAAGGATAACGAATATATAGAGAACCTCGTCAAGAAGCTGCAGGAGAACGGCACGAATGTCGTTGTGGGCTCCCTTGACAAGCTTATTAACTGGGGCAGGTCGAATTCAATCTGGCCCTTGACGTTTGCTACAAGCTGCTGCGGCATAGAATTTGTTTCGCTTGGCGCTGCCCGTTTCGACATGGCCCGTTTCGGCTGGGAAGTGGCCCGTTCGTCTCCCCGTCAGGCCGACTTCATGATGGTGGCCGGCACGATCGTCAACCGTATGGTGCCTGTTTTCCGCCGTCTCTACGATCAGCTGGCAGAACCAAAGTATGTCATTGCCTGCGGTAGCTGCGCCATCTCCGGCGGCCCCTTCCGCAAGAGCTATCATGTCGCCAAAGGCATCGGAGACATCGTGCCTGTCGACGTTTTTCTGCCGGGTTGCCCTCCGCGTCCCGAGGCTATGATATACGCAATCATGCAGCTGTCGCGCAAAATTAAGGTAGAACGTTTCTTCGGAGGCGTTAACCGTCAGGAGAATCAGAAGGAATTTCTCGCTGCCCACCCTGTGGAAGGCGTTGAAGACTAATATCTTGCAACTATGGCAAATCTAACCGACAAGATAAGCAAGCACTTCCCTCAGGCTCAAATCGAGGGTGACACCAACCCTATGGTGACGATTCCCGAAGAAGAATGGCACACGGCCGCTTTGACACTTCGCGACGACCCCGACTTCAAGATGGACTACCTCGTGACCATCGTGGGTATGGACTGGAAGGAAAGCATGGGATGTATATACTATCTCATGTCGACTGCGACCGACGAGGTGTTGGGTGTCAAAGTCATCGCTAAAGGCGACCGCAACCAGCCTTGGATTCACTCTGTGGGCGATGTATGGCATGTAGCTACTCTTTACGAACGCGAAGTTTTCGACTTCTTCGGTATAATCTTCATCGATAATACCGATATGCGTCGTCTCTTCCTCAATATCGACTGGGTCGGCTATCCTTTCCGTAAGGATTACGACGATAATCCCGAACTCAACCCCGTCAGCACCGAGAGCGAGCGCCAGACAGACTTTACGGATGTCTACAGCCTTGATGCAGACGGCAAAGTTGTCAAGAACGAACGCCGAGTATTCGAAAAAGACGAATTTGTGGTCAACATAGGTCCGCAGCACCCCGCTACACACGGTGTGCTCCGCTTCCGTACGTCGGTCGACGGCGAGACCGTAAAGAAAATCGATGTCTATATGGGCTATATCCATCGCGGCATCGAAAAGCTCTGCGAGAACCTCACATACCCCCAGACGCTCCATTTCATGGACCGAATGGACTATTTCTCGGCTCACAACTATCACCACGCTCTGTGTATGCTCTACGAGAAAGCTGCCGGTATTGAAATCAGCCGTCGTGCACAGGTCATACGTGTGATGATGGACGAGCTTTCCCGTATTGCCTCGCACTGCCTCTTCATCGGTACATACTGTATGGACCTCGGTGCGACTACCATGCTCTTCTATGCTCTCCGTGTCCGCGAACAGATTCTCGATATCATGGAGAAGACCTGCGGCGCACGTATGACATTCAACTATGAGTGTATCGGCGGCGTGATGGCCGATTTGGATGCCGACTTCGTCAAGGATGTGAAAGAACTGCTCGCTGTTATTCCCAAAAATCTCAAGGAATACAATGAAATATTCACAGGCAACGTAATTGCCCGCAACCGTCTCGAAGGCGTAGGTGTCCTCTCGCGTGAAGACGCTATCCGCTACGGTGTCACCGGGCCGTCCGGACGTGCTTCCGGCTGGGCATGCGACATACGCAAACTCTTCCCCTACAGTATTTATTCCGAGCTCGATTTCGAAGAGGTCGTCATGACTGAAGGCGATTCAATGGCACGATTCAAATGCCGCATGCGTGAAATCGAGGAGTCTGCAAAGATTCTCGAACAGCTTGTCGACAATATCCCCGAAGGCGAGTATTGCGTCAAGGTTCCCAAGATGCTCAAGCTGCCTGTAGGATGCTGGTTCCAGCTAACCGAAGGTTGCCGCGGTGTCTTCGGTCTCTATCTCGAGAGCGATGGCGGCACGAAGCCATATCGTCTCAAGATAGCGCCCCCCTGCCTGCCGCAGGCTGCCGCTGTCGACCATCTTACCCGTGGCTCGAAGATTGCCGATCTTATCACTATCGGAGGCTCGTTAGACTATATTGTCCCCGACATAGACCGTTAATCACATTCCTGAAAAAGAAACAGCAAATTAGTAACGTCAAGCATTATGCAAGATTTTTCGATAATAACGATGTCGATCCACGAGTTCCTCCTCGGTTTAATGCCCGGATGGCTCACCACGACAGTGGAATGTGTGCTTATAGGAGTAGGACTCCTGCTGGTCTACGCGCTGCTGGCACTTTTCTACATCTACTATGAACGCAAGCTCTGCGCCGCATTTCAGTGCCGCCTCGGCCCTAACCGGGTAGGCCCCTGGGGCTTGCTTCAGAGTTTTGCGGATATGTTCAAGATGCTTATCAAGGAAATCATACATCTCGACCATATCGATCGTTTTCTCTTCGCTCTCGCACCGTATCTGGTAATCATAGCGTCCATGCTGGCTTTTGCCGTCCTTCCGTGGGGCTACGGCCTGCAAGTCATCGATTTCAATATAGGCATTTTCTTCCTGATTGCCGTTTCGAGCATTGGTGTGCTCGGCATACTTCTGGCCGGTTGGTCGTCGAACAATAAGTTTACACTTATCGGCTCACTCCGTTCGGGCGCGCAGATGGTCAGCTACGAACTGTCTATAGGGCTCTCTGTAATCACGATGGTATGCCTTGCCGGAACTATGACTATAGGCGGCATAGTCCAGGAGCAGAGCGACCTCTGGTTCATCTTCAAAGGCCATATCCCGGCTATCATAGCGTTCATTATTTATATGATAGCAGGTACTGCCGAAACCAATCGCGGCCCGTTCGACCTTCCCGAAGCTGAAAGCGAACTTACGGCTGGTTATCATACCGAATATTCCGGTATGCACTTCGGCTTCTTCTACCTCGCTGAATACCTCAACCTCTTCATTGTGTCGGGAGTCGCAGCCCTTCTTTTCTTCGGGGGGTGGATGCCGCTTCATATACCCGGTTGGGATGCCTTCAACCATATCATGGACTACATACCTTCCGTCGTATGGTTCCTCGCCAAAGCTTTCGTGCTCTCCTATGTCATCATCTGGTTCAAGTGGACCTTCCCCCGTCTTCGTATCGACCAGCTGTTGGCGCTGGAATGGAAATATCTCCTGCCAATCAATATGGTGAACCTCGTCCTTATGGTTCTCATCATAGTCTTCGGCTGGCACTTCTAATTAATCCTCCCAACGTTAAATACCACAAAACTAAATCTAATGAGCGATAAAACTGGCAAAATAGTCCAGGTGATTGGCCCGGTTGTCGATGTTATCTTCGAAGGTGAAGACAATATCATACCCCCTATCTACACTGCCCTCAAAATCGACCGTCCCGACGGCACCGAACTCATTCTCGAAGTGGAACAGCACATAGGGGAGGATACTGCGCGCTGCGTCGCTATGGAAAGTACCGACGGCCTGCGCCGTGGTCTCGAAGTGAAGAACCTCGAACGCCCTATAGCCGTCCCTACCGGTGACCAGATCAAAGGGCGCCTTCTGAATGTAATCGGCGAGGCTATCGACAAGCTCCCGGCTCTCAAGCGCGACAACCTCCGCTCTATCCATCAGCCGGCTCCCGAATTCGAAGATCTTACTATCGGTACCGAAATCCTTACTACCGGCATCAAGGTCATCGACCTGCTGGAGCCATACAGCAAGGGCGGTAAGATCGGCCTCTTCGGCGGTGCCGGCGTTGGCAAGACCGTGCTTATCATGGAGCTCATCAACAATATCGCCAAAGGTCACGACGGTTTCTCTGTGTTCACCGGTGTCGGCGAACGAACCCGTGAAGGTAATGACCTTCTCCGTGAGATGATTGAGAGCGGTGTCATGAAGTATGGTGATAAATTCAAAGAGGGCATGGACAAGGGCGAATGGAACCTTGCCGATGTCGATAAGGAAGAACTTAAGAACTCCCAGGCTACACTCGTTTTCGGCCAGATGAACGAGCCGCCGGGTGCACGTCTTCGTGTGGCTCTTTCGGGTCTTACCGTGGCAGAGCAGTTCCGTGATCAGGGTTCCGGCGGTAAGGATGTGCTTCTGTTCATCGACAATATCTTCCGTTTCACACAGGCCGGTTCCGAGGTGTCCGCCCTTCTCGGTCGTATGCCTTCGGCTGTGGGCTACCAACCTACTCTTGCCTCCGAAATGGGTGCCCTCCAGGAACGAATCACGTCTACAAAGAACGGTTCTATCACCTCCGTGCAGGCCATCTACGTGCCTGCCGATGACTTGACTGACCCGGCTCCCGCAACAACGTTCAGCTTCCTTGACGCTACCACGGTGCTCAACCGTAAGATTACCGAGCTCGGTATCTACCCGGCTGTGGATCCTCTCGAATCGACCTCCCGTATTCTCGATCCCAATATAGTCGGCGAGGACCACTATAATACTGCCCAGGCTGTAAAACAGTTGCTTCAGAAGTACAACGAGCTTCAAGATATAATTGCTATTCTCGGTGTGGATGAACTTTCGGACGAAGACAAGCTTGTCGTTGCCCGAGCCCGCCGCGCGCAGCGTTTCCTTTCTCAGCCATTCCATGTCGCCGAACAGTTTACCGGCCTCAAGGGCGTACTCGTTCCTTTGAGTGAGACTATTCGTGGCTTCAAGATGATTCTCGCCGGTGAGGTGGACGACCTTCCGGAACAGGCATTCATGAACGTCGGAACTATCGACGATGCCATCGAGAAAGGCAAGCGTATCCTTGCAGAAGTACAATAAATACCTACCAACGCAAACAAACACAGACGATGACATTGAAAATCATATCGGCACAGGAAGTTCTCTTCGACGGCTCGGTGACCTCTGTCACTCTTCCGGGTACGATGGGCGAGTTTACCGTCCTGCGTAACCATGCCGCCCTGCTGTCGACTCTCACACCGGGGAGCGTTCGCTATATCGATGATGCAGGCGCGCAGCACAGTGCCGAAATCACGGGCGGTATAGCCGATATTGACAATAATGTTATCTCTGTCTGTGTATATTGATATTACCATGGACCGCTTAAAGAATATCGTAATAGTCATAATCGTGGCGCTGCTTTTTCCCTTTGCTGTCTCGGCTGCAGAGGAGGCGGCAGATTCTGCGGGTCATGGCAAAATCAATGCCAAGGAAATCATCTTCGAGCACCTTGGCGATGCTTACGGCTGGGAAGTGCCTTTCGACCATCATCATCGTATCCCTCTGCCAATTATTGTATACGCTTCGGACGGGTTTCATTGTTTCTCGTCGGCACGTGTCACCTCGGGCCAGACATACGATGACAACGGTGTGCTTTTCAAAATCGCTACCTACGGTAGTCCACACGAAGGCAAGATAGTGGAAATCAAGAACGGTGAGGAGATACGCCCTCTCGACATCTCCATAACAAAGAACATATGCGCACTCTGGATTTCGGTGCTTCTGGTAGCCGGTCTGATGCTCTGGCTTGCAGGATTCCACAGGAAACATCATTTCAAGGCTCCACGCAAGGGCCTGGGGGCTGTCGAAGCTTGTGTGACTTTCATCTATGACGGTGTTGTAAAGCCCACACTCGGTCCTGAATCAAAGCGATTCGCGCCTTACCTTGTCACAGTGTTCTTCTTCATCCTCGCGATGAATCTTCTGGGTCTCATCGTGATTTTCCCCGGTGGTGCCAACCTAACCGGCAATATTGCCGTGACACTGATCCTTTCGGTTATAACCTTCTTCGTTACAAATATATTTGCCAACAAGCACTACTGGAAAGAGATATTCTGGCCCGAGGTGCCTATTTGGCTCAAGTGCCCTATTCCTATCATGCAGGTTATCGAGGTGTTCGGAATGTTCACCAAGCCGGCAGCCCTGACAGTGCGTCTTTTCGCCAATATGATGGGCGGCCATATGATAGTGATAACACTAACGCTTCTCATATTCATTTTCTCGGCGGTAAGCCCGGTGGCTGGTGGCGGAGCAACGGTAATCTCGCTTCTCTTTTCCATCTTCATGCTCATGATAGATGTATTGGTGAGCTTTATCCAGGCATACGTATTTACTATGCTCTCGACGATCTTCATCTCGCTTGCTCAGGCTCACGAACACACCAAGGAGGCCAAGGAGGTTGACTCAGCCCTCGCGACAGAGCTCGCCCAGGGTCCGGTAGTTGAAACAAATATACAGAAATAAACAAAAACATAACATAAATCCTCAAAAACGTACAAAGCTATGTTAGGAACTTTAGCAGAACTCTCCCTCACGGGTCTCGGAGCCAGCATTGGCGCCGCTATCGCAGCAATCGGCGCAGGTATCGGTATCGGTAAAATCGGTGCAGCCGCTATGGAAGCTATCGCCCGCCAGCCCGAAGCTGCCGGTGATATCCGAAGCAACATGATCGTTATTGCAGCCCTCGTGGAAGGTGTTGCTCTTTTCGCCGTCATCGTCTGCGTTCTCGCACTCTTCGTCTAATCCTGACTCCGAATCCTCATGGAACTGTTCACGCCTGATTTCGGCTTGATATTCTGGATGTTCGTCGCCTTCGGCGTCCTTTTCCTCATATTGTGGAAATTCGCCTGGCCGGTCATCCTCAAGACTGTCGACAGCCGAGCCGAGTTGATCGATAAGGGTGTGGAATATGCCCAGGACGCCAAGGAACAACTTGACAACGCCCGTCGCGAAGCTGAAAGCTACCTCAACGAGGCGCGGCGTCAGCAAGCCGACATCCTCCGCGACGCCGACAAGATGAAGACTCAGATCATCGAGCAGGCACGCTCAGCAGCCCAGGTCGAAGCTCAGAAGGTGATGGACTCCGCAAAGATCCAGATCCAGCAGCAGCAGAAAGAGGCTCAGCAGCAATTCCGCAACCAGGTGAGCGAATTCGCCCTCCAGATCGCCGGCAAGATCGTACACAACGAAATGAAGCAGGACGACGCCCAGAACAAACTGGTCGACTCGCTCCTGGACGAGATTGAAAGCAAATAAAATCAACCATGGACCAAGGCCTTATTCCACGCCGGTATGCAAAGGCGCTGTATGAAGTAGGGGAGGAGCGAAAGGACAATGCTCGTCTCTATGATATCATGCAGACACTTGCCGATACCTTCTCTTCGCAGCCCAAGTTGGCGGCGACTATCGCCAACCCCTTCGTCAGTGACCAGGACAAGCGTCAGCTGCTCACGTCGGCTGTCAACGGCATCAGCTCTGCGGCTGCCGACAAGACCTACGAAGACTTCATCGGTCTGCTGCTGCAGAACAAACGCGCGGATATGGCTTATGCTATCGCAAGGGCTTTTGTCGACCTTTACCGGAGCAGGAACTCTATATACAGAGTCAACATCGTAAGTGCTGCCCCTATGTCCGACAAAAGCCGGAAGCGAATCGAGGACATAATATCCTCGCATATAGGCAAAGGCACAATGGAATACTACTACAGCGTCGACCCGTCGCTGATCGGTGGCTTCACCGTCACGGTCAACTCAGAACGCCTCGACGCATCAGTGGCAAACGAGCTTAAACAGCTTAAGCTTAAACTCGTCAACTGAATCCTTCATCATCAGCATCGAAACCCAATCAAAACCAACAGCAAGCACTGCAAACAATGATAAACCCCAGCGAGATTTCACAGGTATTAAAGCAACAGCTCGAAAACGTCAACTCGAAAATCGCTTTCGAGGAAGTCGGCACAGTCCTTGAAGTCGGCGACGGCGTGGCCCATGTCTACGGTCTGGACAATGTCGGAGCCAACGAGCTCGTAGAATTTGAGAACGGTGTCAAAGGCGTGGCTCTCAACCTTGAGGAAAGCAACGTCGGTGTCATTCTTCTCAACCAGGTCAACAAGGTGACCGAAAACATGACGGTGCGCCGCACGGGCGAAATCGCATCTATCCCTGTGGGTGAAGGCTTGCTGGGACGTGTCATCAATGTCATCGGCGAACCTATCGACGGTCGCGGCCCAATCGGTGGCGACCTCATCCGTCTGCCACTCGAACGTAAGGCGCCCGGCGTTATCTACCGTCAGCCCGTAAAGCAGCCGCTCCAGACAGGTATCAAGGCCATCGACTCGATGGTGCCTATAGGCCGCGGTCAGCGTGAGCTTATCATCGGCGACCGCCAGATCGGCAAGACCGCCATAGCTATCGACACTATCATTAACCAGCGCAAAAATTTCGAGGAAGGCAAGCCTGTCTACTGTATCTATGTAGCCATCGGCCAGAAAGCTTCTTCGATAGCAGCCCTTGTCGACACCCTCCGTCAGCATGGCGCTCTCGACTACACTGTCGTTGTCGCAGCTACAGCATCGGAGTCGGCAGCCATGCGCTACCTCGCTCCATTCGCAGGTGTCGCTATCGGCGAGTTCTTCCGCGATACGGGTCGTGATGCCCTCATCGTCTATGATGACCTTTCGAAGCAGGCTGTCGCCTACCGCGAGGTGTCGCTGATACTCAAGCGTCCTTCCGGTCGTGAGGCTTATCCCGGTGATATATTCTATCTCCATTCGCGTCTTCTCGAACGTGCCGCAAAGATTATCGACAACCAGGAAGTAGCTTCGCAGATGAACGATCTTCCCGCCGCCCTCAAACCGCTTGTCAAGGCTGGTGGTTCGCTCACGGCACTCCCTATCATCGAGACACAGGCCGGTGACGTTTCGGCATATATCCCGACCAACGTCATCTCCATCACCGACGGCCAGATCTTCCTCGAGACAGCACTCTTCAACCGTGGTATCCGCCCGGCCATCAACGTAGGTATCTCCGTATCCCGTGTCGGTGGTTCCGCTCAGGTAAAGGCCATGAAGAAGGTGGCAGGCACACTGAAAATCGACCAGGCACAGTTCCGCGAACTCGAATCATTCACCAAGTTCGGCGGCGAGATGGATCCCGTGACCGCCCGCGTCATCGACAAGGGTCGAAAAAACGAACGCCTCCTTATCCAGCCGCAGTACAAACCTCTGCCCGTTGAAGAAGAAATCGCAATCATCTTCTGCGGTGTAAAAGGTCTGCTTTCGAATGTGCCTCTCGACAAGGTCGCAGAGTTCGAGAAACAGTTCTTACAGCTGCTGCATGCAAAGTATCAGGATGATGTCGTGGCCAAACTCGCTAACGGAGTCCTTGACGACGATATTTCCGACAAGCTTGTACGTGCTGCACAGGATGTGGCAGCCCGATTCTAAAATATAATCACGCAGACGCTATAATAGACCACAATGGCAACATTACGCGAACTTAAGGGCCGTATAGGCTCCGTAGCATCGTCCGAGAAGATTACCGGTGCGATGAAGATGATATCTTCGGCCAAGATGCACAAGGCCGAAGGCATTCTGCGTCGCCTTGTCCCTTTTCGCGACTGCGTGCAGACAATAATAGGGAGTCTCCTGAGTTCCGATGCAGCTGTTTCCTCTCCCTTGATGACGGCTCATCGTGCTGTCGGCACTGTAGCCCTGGTTGCACTTGGCAGCGACGACGGTCTCTGTGGCGCTTACAATGTCAATATCCTCAAAGGTTGTATTGAAGAAATTGCTAAGCTCCGTTCGGAATATGGCAAGGATGTCGTCATTTCTGTCTATCCCGTGGGCAAAAAGCTGGCTCAGGCTTTCACCCGTCTGTCAGCTAAGGATAAAACCTTGAAAGTCTTCCCCCAGACTACTGTCGATTCCAAGAGCGAGGGCGATGCCGTCAAGGATTTCGCACAGGCTCTTGAAAAGAGCTTTCTCGGCGGCGAGACCGATGTTGTCCGTCTCTGCTATATGCACTACTTGTCAGCCGGACGTCAGCGTTTCCTGGCCGACGACTACCTTCCTATCAGCGCCGAATCGCTCGGCAAGGAGAGGGAAGGCCATGGCAAGCCTTACCTCTTCGAACCCGATGCCCCTACAATCTTTGCGACAGCCTTGCCTATGTATCTCCTCTCGAAGATGCAGGGAGCCTTCGCCGAAAACCGTGCTTCGGAACAGGCCGCCAGGGTGATGGCAATGCAGAGCGCGAACGACAACGCCCAGAAACTTCTCGAACAACTTCAACTTGAATATAACAAGCTCCGTCAGCAGGGCATCACAACCGAGCTGCTCGATATTGTCGGTGGCCAGGCCCGTGACTGAGCATAGTACAATAAATCAAACCATAGAGCATAAATGGGTAGTGTAAAAGAATATTTCTCATCGTTAGGTTCCGGCATCGCCAGCCTTCTTAAAGGCATGAAGGTGACCGGGAAAGAGTTTATCACGCCTAAAATCACCGAGTGCTATCCCGAGAACCGCGAAACACACCATCCCGCACCACGGTTCCGAGCCGAGCTCCATTTCATCTACGATGCCGAAGGCAACCACCGTTGTATAGCCTGCGGCACATGCGAGCGCAATTGCCCCAACGGCACCATCAACGTAGAGTCCAAGATGGTAACAACTCCGGCCGGCACTAAGAAAAAGAAACTCGTCCGGTATTTATACGACCTGGGCAGCTGTACGTTCTGCCAGTTGTGTGTCACCAGTTGTCCTACCGATGCAATAGCATTCGACAATGATTTCGAGCAGGCCGTGTTCACACGTGATAAACTAGTAAAACAGCTCAACTATCTGCCGGAGAAGCCCGAACCCGAGCCGACGCCCGAAGAACTCGCCAAGGCTGCTGCCGAGCGAGAGGCCAAGATAGCCGCTGCAAAGGCCGCTGCCGCTGCCAAAGCGGCAGCCAAGGCTGCCGGCGAGGCAAATGATAAAAAAGAAAACCAATAATCAGATATGGAATTAGTAGGAAGTATAATCTTGTATTTTATCGTCGCTCTGTCGATGATAATCTTCTCAGTGCTGGCCGTCACGACGCGAAAGATACTTCGTGCCGCTACCTATCTGCTGTTCACACTCTTCGCCGCTGCCGTGGTGTATTTTATGCTCGACTATGAGTTCCTGGGTGCTGTTCAGATTGCTGTATATGCCGGAGGTATCGTGGTTCTTTTCGTCTTCGCGATTCTTCTCACAAGCCGTCCAGGCGACAACAGCGAGCGTCTCACCTCGCGTTCGCGCGTCCTCGGAGGTATCGCGGCTGTAGCGACACTGATAGTTGCCGGTTACGCTCTCGTGAGCCGTTGCATAGTCTTTGCCAGCAAACCGGCCATGGAAGCTCCCGACATGGATGCCATCGGGACCGCTATGCTTGGCACCGGCTCCGGTCAGTACCTGCTGCCCTTTGAGGCTGTCAGCATACTGCTTCTCGCATGTATAATCGGTGGGGTAGTCGTTGCCCGCAAACGTTGATCATTATGGAACTGACAGCTATATATTATCTCATTCCCGCTTTGGTGATGTTCTGCTGCGGTGTCTATGGTTTCATAACACGCAAGAACATGATTGCTATGCTGATATCCCTTGAGCTCATGCTCAATGCCGTCGATATCAACTTCGTAGTATTCAACCGCTACCTCTACCCCGAGCAAATGGAGGGCATGTTCTTCACTCTGTTCGCTATCGCGATAGCTGCTGCCGAGACCGCTCTCGCAATCGCTATCATAATCAATATCTACCGGGCTGCAAAGAATATCGATGTCCGGTCACTTAACGAAATGAAGTTCTAAGCCCCTATGGATATAACAATGCCACTCCTAATCTTAGCCATCCCGCTGACGATGTTCCTCCTGCTGGGCATCGCCGGTTGCAAGATGAGCCATAAGCTGGCTGCCACTCTCGGCATCTTGGGCATGGGCACAACTATGGTGCTTGCCTATACCACAGCTTTTACTTACTTCTTCAGCGGCTCGCCCGACTTCATCAATGCTGAAACAGGCGAGCGTCTGCAGTACATGGTGTTCAACCAGCTGTGGCTGGGTTTCACCGACCATCTTCAGATTTATCTCGGATTCCTGCTGGATCCCATCTCGGCCATGATGCTTGTCGTAATCACGACAATCTCTTTCATGGTTCACCTCTACAGCCTCGGCTACATGGAGGGTGAGAAAGGCTTCCAGCGTTACTACGCCTTCCTGTCGCTCTTCAGCTTCTCGATGCTCGGCCTTGTAGTTGCAACCAATATCTTCCAGATGTACATCTTCTGGGAGCTCGTAGGTGTTTCTTCATACCTCCTCATCGGTTTCTACTACACCCGTCATTCCGCTGTCTCGGCATCCAAGAAGGCATTTATCGTCACCCGATTCGCCGACCTCGGATTCCTCATCGGTATCCTCGTCCTTTCGTACTATACGAAGACCTTCGACTTTATCACGCTTACGAGCAATCCCTCGGCAGTGCTGATGTCGACAGGCGGTGCAACTTTCATGGGCGCATCTGTGCTGACATGGGCTCTCGTCCTGATCTTCACAGGCGGTATGGGTAAGTCGGCTATGATGCCGCTCCACATCTGGCTCCCTGATGCCATGGAAGGCCCGACACCTGTATCGGCCCTCATCCACGCTGCCACGATGGTCGTCGCCGGTGTCTACCTCGTTGCACGACTCTTCCCTCTCTATATGCTTGAATACTCCGCCACGATGATTGTAGCAGTCGTCGGTGCCGTCACAGCGTTCTACGCCGCTGTCGTAGCCTGCACGCAGATCGATATCAAGCGTATCCTTGCATTCTCGACCATCTCGCAGATCGCGTTCATGATGGTTTCGCTCGGCGTTGCTTCCAACGGTCACGGCGAAGTTGCCACTCACGGACTAGGCTACATGGCCTCGATGTTCCACCTCTTCACTCACGCGATGTTCAAGGCCCTCCTCTTCCTCGGAGCCGGTGCCCTCATCCATGCCGTTCACTCCAACGACTATACGGCCATGGGCGGTCTTCGCAAGTACATGCCTATCACACACTGGACATTCCTCATCGGCTGTCTCGCCATCGCAGGCATCTTCCCCTTCTCCGGTTTCTTCTCGAAGGACGAAATCCTGTCGGCTTGCTATTCCTGGAGTCCCTACATGGGTGTATGGATGACCATCGTCGCAGCCCTGACCGCTTTCTATATGTTCCGTATGTACTTCCTCATCTTCTGGTGGAACGCACCCAAATACGAACATCACACACCGCACGACGCACCTTGGAGCATGTCGATTCCTCTTGTGTTCCTTGCTGCTGTTTCCTGCGTTGCCGGTTTCATACCTTTCGGTGAGCTTGTGACATACAACCGTATGCCCTATCACATCCACATCGACATGGCAATCGCTGTCTCAAGCGTCGTAATCGCTCTTCTCGCTATCGCTTTTGCAGCCCGCATGTATATGCGCGAGAATTCACTGCCGACCAAGTTCCGCAACGCTATGCCGGCGCTCTGGACATGGGCACACCACCGCTTCTACTGGGACGAACTCTATATGTTCATCACCCATAAGATCATCTTCGGTTGCGTATGCCGTCCCCTGGCATGGTTCGACCGTCATATCATCGACGGAACGATGGATTCCTTCGCTACAGTGACCAATAAGGCTTCGGAAGCTATCAAGCCCCTCCAGTCGGGCCAGATCCAGATGTATGTCTGGTACTATCTCATAGGCACCCTCCTGTTGGGTACCATAACGGCTGTATGCCTCATCTAATCCCCGACAGTGCAAACCTTAAATAATTAGTAATTACGATGCTTTCCAATATATTGATTTACTTTGTGGTGATACCGCTCCTGATGCTGGGCGGCCTCGCCCTCTGCAGGAACATCCGCCAGATCCGCGCCGTTGCCGTTGTAGGTTCCCTAGCGCTGACTGCTCTGTCGGTGTATCTCCTGGTTGAATATCTCGGACTGCGTGCTGCCGGCGAAACGGCTCCCATGCTTTTCGTCGACTCTTGGACATGGTTCGAACCTCTCAACATCTGCCTGTCGGTCGGTGTCGACGGTATCTCGGTAGCGATGCTGATTCTTTCTTCGATCATCGTCCTGGCCGGTTCCTTCGCTTCGTGGACAATCAAGATGCCCAAGGAATTTTTCTTGTGGCTGATTCTCCTGTCGACCGGCGTGTTCGGCTTCTTCATCTCCATCGACCTCTTCACGATGTTCATGTTCTATGAAGTCGCCCTTATTCCTATGTACCTCCTTATCGGTGTCTGGGGTTCCGGTCGCAAGAACTACTCGGCAATGAAGCTCACCCTTATGCTTATGGGCGGTTCCGCGTTCCTGATGCTCGGCCTTATCGGCATCTACTACCATTCGGCTCCCGAAGGCGGCCAGCTGACATGGAACATCCTCGATATCGCTTCGCGCGACACTATCCCCCACGGCTGGCAGTACTTCCTCTTCCCGATGACCTTTGTAGGCTTCGGTGTCCTGGGTGCCATGTTCCCCTTCCACACATGGAGCCCCGACGGTCATGCATCCGCGCCTACGGCAGTGTCGATGCTCCACGCCGGTGTCCTCATGAAGCTCGGCGGTTACGGCTGCTTCCGCGTCGCCATCTACCTCATGCCTTTCGCAGCTCACGAGCTTTCGTGGATCTTCCTCATCCTGACAGGTACGTCGGTTGTCTACGGTGCCTTCTGCGCCTGCGTCAAGACCGACCTCAAATACATCAACGCATATTCCTCCGTGTCGCACTGCGGCCTTGTGCTCTTCGCCATCCTGATGCTCAACAGCACGGCAATGACGGGTGCCATCATGCAGATGCTCTCGCACGGTCTTATGACAGCCCTCTTCTTCGCACTCATCGGTATGATCTACGGACGCACCCACACACGCGAAATCACACAGATGGGCGGCCTCATGCAGATCATGCCTTATCTGTCAGTCTGCTACGTCATCGCCGGTCTGGCATCGCTCGGTCTTCCCGGCCTGAGTGGCTTCGTTGCTGAGATGACAGTCTTCGTCGGTTCCTTCCAGGCTGGTATGGCCGACTACCTCTCGGGTGCCGGTTCGCTGCGCATCGTCTTCACCATCATCGCCTGCTGCTCGATTGTCATCACGGCAGTCTACATCCTCCGCGTTGTCGGCAAGCTTCTCTTCGGCCCGGTTCAGGATCAGCACCACCTTTCGCTGACCGACGCCACGTGGTGGGAACGCCTCTCGACACTTACCCTCATCGTATGTGTCGCTGCAATCGGCTGCTTCCCGAACTTCTTCGCAAACTTGATTAAAACGACCTTCACACCGGAAATTTTCTCGGTGCTCGGCATGTAAACCCTTTCAGGAATAAATTGCAATGGATTATTCTCAATTTTTAGCTATGAAGCAGGAAATAGGGCTCCTGGTGGCTTTCCTGCTGGTATTCCTCTACGACACCTTCATGCCTAAGGCATCGCAGAAAGCACTTCCAGGCTTTGCCGTCGTGCTGATGCTGATTCTTACAGTGGCCGGTTTCTGCACATGCTGCCTCGGTTCGAGCTGCAACCTCGTTGCCTTCTCCGGAATGTACGAGACAACGCCCGTCATCGCCGCGATCAAGAACATACTCAACATCGGTGTCGTTATCGTGCTCATCCAGAGCATCAAATGGGCTAACGGAGCCGAAATGACCCCACGCCGCGGCGAGTTCTACGAACTTCTGATGGTGACTCTCTTCGGCATGTACCTCATGATATCGGCCCGTCACTTCCTCCTCTTCATCATCGGCCTCGAAAGCGCCTCGCTGCCTCTCGCAGCCATGGTGGCACTCGACAAAAACCGCTATGAAAGCCATGAAGCCGCTGTCAAGTACATCCTGACCGCCGTCTTCTCCTCGGCAATCTTCATGATGGGTCTGTCGTTTGTCTACGGCCTGACCGGCTCGCTCTACTTCGAAAATATCTACTTCGCTCTCAGCGGCCAGATGAGCAGCCTGCTTGTCCTGGCAGTGGCATTCGTCATCGCCGGTATAGGCTTCAAGCTCTCGCTCGTGCCTTTCCACCTCTGGACAGCCGATGTCTATCAGGGTGCTCCTACTTCCGTAACCTCCTACCTCTCGGTTATCTCCAAGGGCGCGGCAGCCTTCGCCTTCTTGGTAGTGCTCGCTCAGGTGTTCGGTTCGGTCTACAGCAATGTCTGGGAATGGATGCTCTACGCACTCATCATCCTCACCATAACCGTCGGCAACCTCTTCGCTATCCGTCAGCGCAACATGAAGCGATTCCTCGCTTTCTCGTCGATTTCGCAGGCCGGCTACATCATGCTCGGTGTCATTGCCTTCAATACAATGGGCATGGCAGCGATGATGTACTACATCCTCGTCTATATCTTCTCGAACCTTGCCGCCTTCGGTGTCATCGGAGCTATCGAGAATGCAACGGGCCGCGTGTCGATGGACGACTACCGCGGACTCTATAAGACCAATCCCCGTCTTTCGTTCGCGATGATGCTCGCAATGTTCTCGCTCGCCGGTATTCCTCCCTTTGCAGGTTTCTTCTCGAAGTTCTTCATCTTCACAGGAGCCATCAATCAGGGTTCGACAGCTATCTACGTCCTCGTGCTCATAGCCTTGATCAACACAATCGTGTCGCTCTACTACTATCTGCTCGTCGTCAAGGCAATGTTCATCTCCGAAGAAGAATCGCCTATCGCTACATTCAAGTCCTCCTGCAGCGAACGCCTCGGCTTGTGGATCACAGTTGCCGGCATCATCTTCCTCGGTATCGCAAGCTGTGTCTACAGCAGCCTCCTCACGATGGCCGACACATCTTCGATGTTGATGTACTTCCTCCACTAATTCGTATCCCATTCCATAATCCATACAGACCGGTGCCACCAGCCGCGTGACACCGGTCTTCATTTTTCCCTACCCCCGAATTGAAAAACCTTGTAGGCATACTGTCTCTCTTAGTGGCTTCTTTCGTCGCGTGCATGTCGTGGAGCTGTTCCCGTGGCGATGTCGATGCCCGTATCCTTCGGGCTGAAGCCCTTGTCGATTCATTCCCGGACTCGGCTCTCGCCATTATGCGAACCGTGGATTCGACCCGGCTTCGTGGTGAACGTGAAAGAGCGATGTATGCCCTTACTCTCACCCGTGCGGAGGACCGCAACTATATCGACCGCACCGACGACTCCCTCATCGCCATAGCCGTCCGCTATTTCGACAGACACGACGACCCTCGCCGTCGCATGCTGTCGTATTTCTACCATGGTTCTATATTGTTTGCGGCTAAACATTACCCTGAAGCTGCTTTGGCTTATAATCATGCTTTATGGATTGCAGATGAATTAGATGATAACTTTTGGAAAGGACGTTGTGCAGCAGAATTGAGTAATGTCTACTTGAAAACTTATCGATCATCGGACTGTCTTGAATATGCTAAGAAGTCATTGAGCTACTTAAACAAAACAGAGGAAACGACTTTCCGCAATTTTGCATTTGTTACTCTGGCCGGCGCATATCTTAATGATTCTCAGTACAGGGAAGCGGTAGAAATATGTAGGCAAGGCTTGGATTCAATAAAGGGTTCGAGTGATGAGTGGATGATTCATCTATTGCAGAGGGTTAATACAAAATCATTGTATGGCCTTCACGAATATGATAAAGTAATAGATTCTGCATCGGGAATGAGAATAGACTCGTTAGAAGATGCCGATATATTGTACTATATAGAGTCAGCTCGTGTTTTATTAGGAAAGGAAGGACCTGATATTTTAGAATGTGATACGTTACCTCCGAGCGCATATATCTATAGATTTTTGAAAGGCTCAAAGGATGGTAATCTCTCATTCGCTATTGAAGCTCTTGACAGCCTACTTGATATTGAATCGAGTACACTTCAATCCTCATTGAATGAAAACTTTAACCTTTCGTTTTCAGAAGCCTTGAACAAGCAGAATAAACTAAGGAAATTGGAAGAAGACAATGCTCAAAAAGAACGTATCATATTTATCCTTTCATTTATCTTAGTTGTCATTATTTTGCTCTATATGGGTTTCCTAATCTATCGGAAACAACAAAATCGTATTAAGGTATTAAATAGAGAAATTGAAATAGAACTCTCAAATATTGATACTCTAAAACAATCGTTAGATCTTTTGAACCTTTCTCACGAAGAATATAGATTAAAGTTAGGGGTCATGATACTTCACAGATTTAAAGAGCTTGATAAAGTTTGCGCTGCATACTTCAGTTCATCTTTAAAAATAAAAAATGCGATTGTTCAAAAAAGAATAGATGAACTTATCTATTCCTATTCCGAGAATAATGAACTCATATCTGAGCTTGAAGATTTCGTAGATACTAATGAGAATAATTTGATGAGATCATTTAGGAATGTGTTCCCAAGTCTTAAAAGAGCCGATTATCTATTGTTCCTTTATTCTTCTATTGGTCTTTCTGCAAATACTATTACACTTTTTCTTAAGGAGGAGAAGATTGAGTCTGTGTATAACAGAAAAGCTCGCCTTAAGAGGAAAATATTAAGCTTGGAAAGTGCGGAAAGTGAAAAATTTCTTAAGATTTTGGGCTAAGAAACTAACAATCAATAATTTGGCTTTATCTGTGTTGAAAATTCCTAAGTGGTTGATTATTAGATAGTTTTCGCCAAGACAAAAAACAGCCGTTTGTATTATCGGTAATATAATGATTATCAATAAGTTGTGTAATAGATAGAACAAACGAAATCTACGTAAAAATTTGGTCATATCATATTTGTTAAGGTAACTTTGCTGAAAATCAAATATGATATTTATATGCTAAAGTTTCTACGTATTTCGTTTGTTCTAATTTTTCTATCCATATTTAGTGTTGTCACTATGTGGGGTGATGACTCTAAAGATGTAAATAAACCAAAAGAAAAAGTTATAGTTCCAAAGCATGAGGATTCTTCAGATAAAAGACCAAGATTGCCGGGTATTAACTACATCTTATGTTGGATTTCTCCGACAGAGATAGAAGTAGAAGTTCCGGAAGGTGTCGAGTATGTCGACGTGGAGCTGAGTTCCGGAGATGCGCTTGTTTGGACAGCTACAGTAACCGAGGAAGATAAAAGAGCAAGCCTGCCTGGCCTGTATGGGGAGTACATACTTACTTGTACGACCGACGGCAATCATACTTTCGTTGCCACAGTTAATCTTTGAATGCAATAACGACCTACTGAATAACCATCTTCAAAGGTCAAGTCTAACTAATAATTACTAACAATTAAAAAGAAGCGAGAATGGATAAGAAAATGTTCTCCAGAGAGGAAATCCTCGAACTCGAAGCCCTCGAAATTCGAGGCGGCGCAGATGCATCTATCTGCAGCCAGACAAAGTGTATAAATGATAAAGCCGGTTGTGGCGGAGGTGTGGATCAAACCGAATGTGTGAATAAGGAAAATCTCTGCGGAGCATTGCTAATACAAGGGAATTGTCCCACACAGGGAGAAACGTGTCATATAGCTCTTTAGTAATTTTTACGACTGACGGCTTCATACTTCCGTCAGTCGTAAAAATACGTGTAATACATATATTAAATGAAGGCCAGCAAATACAACTATATATTCAATAAGGATGGCTATTCCTATTGGTTCAATGGAGTAAGTAAGTCATTCTTCAGGATTGGGGAAACCTTGGGTAAAAAATTGGAATCGGCATTGTATTCTAACTTGGATCTTTTGGCTTTTCAAAGTCCCTCGTTGTACTCGCGTTTGTCTGAGAATAATTTTATAATCGATGATGATGTAGACGAACTTGCGGTAATAAGAGAGAGAAACGTGGCTTCGATTAATAGCAAGGATTATTTTTTGGTAATTCTCCCGACGCTGAACTGCAACTACAATTGTTGGTACTGTATTCAGAGTCATGTTCCGTCGTCGATGAATAAAGACACGATGGATGCAATCAAGCGCCATATTGACTATATGCTCGATGAAGAAAAAATAGAGTATCTCCACCTTGACTGGTTCGGGGGCGAGCCGTTTATGTATTTCGAAAAAAATATCGAACCACTTACACGTTACGCCATTGCTCGTTGCGACGAAAAAGGGGTGCCGATGCATGTGTCGTCTACTACAAACGGTTATTTTCTGACAGAAAAAGTCGCGTCCAAGCTCGGTGAACTCCGTTTCAGGAATTTTCAGATAACTTTGGACGGCGACCGCGAGCACCACGACAAGGTTAAGTTTCAGAGAGGACTTGATTCGGCGTTCAATCATGTGTTGAAAAATATCAACAATATCCTTAAGATATCGGATTCAGTGACAATCAATCTCCGTATCAACTACACGAGCCGGACATTGACAGAGCGCATTGTGACTCAGGTCAATGAATTCATAGAACAGATAAACAGAAACCGAGTGCTCATAACTCCGAGGAAAGTCTGGCAGGAGAAGCCGGATCCGATGTTTGTTGATACAATCCATAGAATCCTCGACGGATTTTCACAGGCAGGATACAGGGTAGAACGCTGGAATCCTTCGAGTGGCTTCATATCTTGCTACGCCAATAAGAAATATTACAATGCTATAAACTACGACGGGTCGGTGGTGAAATGTACGGCGAGCGACGATCTGTATCTTAAAGAGCCTTTGGGCCGCTTATGTGGAAACGGATTAATAGAGTGGCGGGATGATATAGACAAAAGATATATCTCGTCTACCTGGGACAAAGAGCGGTGCCGCTCATGCAAACATCTGCCTGTATGCATGGGGCTATGTCCGAGAGAATGCGTTAGGGGCGGCGATTATTGCAAGTACGACCTTTCAGCGGAGAAGATAGAACACTCGATAATGAAATATCTTGAAAATGAATTCAAATAATTTTGCGGATATGTAAGAATGATGTTATCTTTGTGAGTGTTGTCGTTTCTTATTCTTAAAAATATATCCATATGGTAAATTTAAGAATCATTTTTTTATTAGTGCTGATTTTGGCGGGGACCGTTGCACGCGGCGAGACTAACGACAGTACGGCAATAGAACTTCAGGAAATCGAAGTGAAGGGCGCGAGAGAGGAACATAAGGGTGACCACATAGTACTGTATCTATCGAAGGACAACCGTAGTTTCGGCACGAACGCTCTTGATGCGGTCTCGAGCCTGAGCCGTTTTTCTCCGGAAATAAACGAAACAGAGCTTTATTCCTATAACCGCAAGAAAGTCTATATTCTTATCAACGGGGTCCCTTCGCAAGGCATCGACCTCCGTTCTTTTAAGGGTGACGATATAAAATATGTAGAGTACTATGATGTCACTCCAGGCCGCTATCTGGCCTTTACGGACGGCCCGGTGGCCAATATCGTGCTGAAGCGTAAGCACGATCAGTACTATTCGGCATACATCAACGCAAACAACGCAGTGACTTCGGGATTCGGCGATAATCAAGTGACGGCTTCCTTCCGAGACTCGCTCAACATGATAAGCGTCAACTTCTATAACAGCTACCGCAATACGGGAGATATTGAAAATTTTGCCGAATACTGCTATCCGTCGGGGATTACGACGCGCTATTCTGGTAAGGATTCCAGGATTTCGGGGCATTACGAACAGCTCAGAGGAACCTATCAGCGCTATCAGGGGAAGCACCTCTTCAACACAACGGTTACCTATCTCTACAATCCGGGACATGAGAAATATCCAAGGGATATCTCGCTTAAGACTAAAGATGAAACCGTTCATGGCACCAGCCTGAGAGATCTCCGTAGTCTCACATCTCATGTCAATGTCGACATATACTACTCATATTTCTTCTCCAACCAGCGTCAATTGTCGGTGAACCTTGTAAATAACTTCGGAAATTCCCATTCTACGAATATGATAGAGCAGCGTATGGGCGGCTCTTATGTGGGAATGGACGCTACGATGGAGAACAGGCTCAAGAGCAGAAACTATAATATGATAGGTTCTGTAACTTATATCACACGTTTTCTGGACGCTTATTTCGACGTCTCGGCTACTGTGTCTCATCTGCGTAGTCGCCAGATTTTTGCGGAAAGTAGGGAGACACCGAAAATGACAACCGGATTTGCTCTTTTTGATTTGATGTGGAACAAAAACAACAAGACTCTAATTGCTTCCGGCGGCATGAAACTTATAGCCGAAAACTCGGGATTCTATAAAAAGACCTCGTATTCACCATATTTCAGACTATATACCGACTGGTGGCCGACAGGTAAACTGAAAGGAAGCTCGGTGCAGTTTACTTCTACCCTGGATACCAGCACACCCTCTATAGGACAGCTCGTCGAAAGCGAGACGAATCTTGACATGGATTATATAGCCACTGGTAATTCTTATCTCAAACCCAGCCCTACATTAAGCAATAGGCTCGTAATAGGAAAATTCCAGGGTAAGTACACCGGTAATGCGCAGCTGTACTGGAGCTATGGACATAACGCGATAGCGAATGTGTTGTCGGTTGACGGGAATACCGTATATCGTTTCCCTATGAATGTGAATCATTTCCAAAAGTACGGTGTCAACTTTTATTTCCGTTTTGAGGTTCTGCCTTGGTTGAGTCTGTCGCCCTATGTTGAATACATGCATACCTATATTCCGACGCCTAATCAAAGAGTGTCGTACGACAACTGGCGTTTCGGAGGATCTGTAACGTTCCATAAGGGTGACTGGCAGGCTGTTTTGGCCACTAATTCACCGGTCAAATCATGGTTGGGCGATATTTTCACACGTTCGAGCGCGCAGTACTCCGCTAAAGTTCAATGGTCGCACAATTCATGGTCTGTCAGTGCAGGATGGAATTATCTTTCACAGAAAGAATTATCGGAAGCAAGTATTCCGGGTTTCAGCTATACGAATCGACAGGATTATAAGCCACTCAACCATTTGATACGCCTTGGGGTTACGTGGTCGTTCAGCAAGGGCCGAGCCCGTTGGCACGCATCCAAGGCTATTCAGAATGAAGGAGGCGACAGTGGTCTTCGTTCGGACAGCAAAGCAAAATTTGAGTGATGGGTGTGTTTCCATGGCTTAAACAGCACGATTCGATGCAATGTGGAATCGCTTGTCTTGCGATGGTCTGCATGAGCTATGGGAAAAGATATTCATTGTATTTTTTGTCGCAGATGTGCCCCTTCACAAAAGAGGGCACATCTCTTCTCGGTTTGTCGAAAACGGCGGAAAAGCTTGGTTTCGAAACCGTCTGCGTCCGCCTGACTCTCGCCCGCCTACAAGAGGTTGTGTTGCCATGTATAATTCATTGGGAGCAGAATCATTTTGTGGTATTATATAAAATAAAGAAAGACAAATTTTATATTTCAGATCCTCGAAGTGGAAGGAAGAAGATAGACACAGAAGAGTTTGAGAAGAAATGTCTATGTGAAGGTAATGCTACCTGCCTGATAATCGAACCGGGCCAAGATTTCGGGAAAATACATGAGGGACAGTCAAAGGATAAAAAGCTTGAGCCGGCTAAGTTCATGCTTTCCTGTTTCATCAGATATCGCCGGCGTATCCTGATTGTGCTGCTGGCTTTGTTGTGTGGCAGTCTTTTGCAGTTGCTGCTTCCTTTTCTGACACAGGCAATCGTTGACAGTGGAATAAAGAATGAGGACATAGGTTTTATCTGGCTTTTGCTGCTTGGCGAACTTATGATTGTACTCGGGCGTACCTCAAGCGATTTCTTTAGAGACCGGATGGTGATAAAGATGTCGATGTTGGTAAATGTGGACCTTGTCTGCTCGTTTTTGATGCGTTTGTTTCGTCTGCCCATGTCCTTCTTCGAGAATCGGAACAGAGGTGACATCTTACAAAGAATAAATGATCATGCGAGGATAGAGACATTCCTTACAACTCAAAGCGTCGGGATGATAGTTTCGGTCTCCAACTTTATCATCTTTGGATTTGTGCTTTTCTATTATGATAGGTTGATATTTCTTGTATACCTGATGGCAAGCCTGCTGTACTGTCTATGGGTGTCCGTATTCATGGCTCGTCGAAAAACTCTTGATTACGATTTATTCAGGGTACAATCGCTTTATTCGACCGTCAACTATCAGCTCGTATCGTCCATGCAGGAGATAAAGTTACAGGATTGCGAAAGTCGACGTTCTGCCGAATGGGCCGGAACAAGAAAAGGTCTGTTCGATGTACAATGGCAAAGCCTTAGATTGCAGCAGATACAACAAACCGGAGGTGTTTTTATAAATGAAGTAAAAAATGCTTTGATAACAGTCCTTGCGGCAAAAGCCGTGATAGATTCCGATATGACTATCGGAGGAATGTTGGCAATACAATATATTATAGGGCAACTAAACGCTCCACTGATACAACTTGTCGGTTCAGTTTATCAAATTCAGGATGTCAGGATCGCTCTGGAAAGAATCGGCGAGGTCTATTCCGCAGAAGATGAAGAAAAGACGGGTGTGCTTACAGCGTTTAAGGATAGCAATCGCTCCATAGTACTGGATAAGGTACGTTTCAGGTACGATTATTTTGCCATCAAGGATACTATCCATGATGTTAGTATGGAGATACCGTCAGGGAAAGTTACGGCGATAGTAGGAGCGTCGGGATGCGGAAAGACCACGCTCGTGAAGCTGATGCTTGGCTATTATCCGGTACTGGGAGGGTCAATCCGTATAGCAGGACGCGACATTTCGGCCTACAGCCTGAAATGGTGGCGCCGTCAGTGCGGAGTAGTGATGCAGGACGGCTTTATATTCTCAGAAAGTATAGAACGTAACATCGCTGTCGATGACGGAGAAATCGACCGTGAAAGGCTGGAGTCGGCAGCACGTATCGCCAATATCCATGACTATATCATGAGTCTCCCATTGAAGTACGACACGAAGATAGGCGCAGAAGGCAATGGTCTAAGCCAGGGCCAACGACAGAGGATATTGATTGCAAGGGCGGTGTACCGCAATCCGTCGTTCATCTTTCTCGACGAGGCAACTAATTCTCTTGACGCGAGCAACGAGCGCGAGATTGTTGAGAATCTCGACAGGTTCTACCGTGGTCGTACCGTCGTTGTTGTCGCCCATCGTCTGTCGACAGTGCGTAATGCTGACAAGATAGTGGTGATGGACGGCGGATGTGTAGTAGAGACGGGAACACACGAGGAGCTTGTTGCCCGTCGTGGTCATTATTATAATCTGGTCAGGAACCAACTCGAACTTGGAGCATAGAATGGAAAAGAAAGATAAAGCGAATACTGCCATGGACGGGCATTCCGAAAAGATGCGGAAAATTACAGGTGATCTTCCTCGGGGACTTCTTCGCGCCGGTATTCTCGTCCTGACGGTAATATGTATTGCTTTGGTTCTCTTCTTTGTTCTGGTGCTTTTGCCTCAAGGCTCGGGTTGCATCCTTTAGTTTCTTGTCCGGAAGGTTTCGGAGATTTGGTTGGCGACGCGCTTGATAGCGCCCTGGATGTCATGTGATGCTCCGGCAATGCTGAGCGAAGAGTATGCTCCACGGCAGGATGCCACGGGCCGCCCCGTCAGATAGTCTATGAAGTTGACTGTCACGACGGTCTCTTCGGGCTGGACATTCACGCCGTATTTGACCAGCAGGAGCTTTTCCTGCTGAGAGGGTGTCAGGTCGTAGATTCGCGCATCGCTGACAAGCTTAAGGTGTGAATTCTCGACTGCGTCGAAAAGCTGTATCTCATACTCCATCAGTTCTGCCGGAATATGGTATGTGTCGTTGTTGATTATAGAGGCATACTCATATTTCGACAGGTCGATATTCCTCGACACCGTACTTTTAGAAGTCGTGCAGGATGTGGCTATAATGCTGATGATAAACAGAATGGTGGCTATTGTTTTGTTCATCGTTTAGGCTCGATATGTAGGTAATACTTCTCCTGCATCGGATCGTCCTCTTCGCCGGGGATTTGATGCAGCATAATGATGCGGGAGCTGTTGTTCTCCCAATATAATTCGGCTTCTGTATTCTTTTCGGGGAGGCATTTGAACAGATGTTCCTTTCCTTTGCCCGGCTGCCCGATGCCGATGTTCGTTTCCATCAGTGTCTTGATGGCTTTCCGGGCATCCGTCATAAAGTCGGCATGGGGCAAAAGCTTATTATTGACGGGGATGATATCGGAATACGGGTCTTCGCCGATGGCGAGGATGTCGTTGACCTGATATTCATAGGTTGTATCCAGGAGGCAGTAGGTTGTCAGGTTCTTTGGATTCAGCAATACTACCGGACCCCATTCGATGCATAAGAAATCGCGCTCGTACAGGTTCACGTCGAGAGAAGATTCGTATTTGACTTCGCCTTGGCTGTAGCCTTTGAGACGAGTCTTAACTGTGCCGCAGCGGAAGAAGTGCGAAGACCATTGGGAGGTAAGATGATGCTCGGTGGTCACCGAGGTCACATCCTTTTCGAATACCCTGAGTGTCAGTGGAAAATCGTCGGCGCACCAGACGATTGAGTCATAGTACTGAGTAAATTCAGGCATCTCGACGGGACTGTAATTGTCGTGTATATCCGTGATACGGAATGTAAGGAGGTCGAGCGGTGCTGGCAGCGGACTGTCGAGCTGCATAAAGGGTGTGAATCCGGACCGGATCAATTTGAACCTGGCTTCTTCGGGTACATCTCCCGTTCCGGGTCGTTCTCCTGATTCGAAAGTCCTCGTCAAGCCGATGAACCCGAGGGCAGTTTTTTCCCCGTCCTGAGCTGTTATAGAGATTTTTTCAAATGCCTCCTCTTTGTCGGAAGCCATATAGGGGAAGTGGATATATACCTTGTTTCCTTCAATCCTGATGCTTGCCCAGCCGCAATCATAGTTGTCGGACTCTATATCGCTGAAGCTGAGGCTGCTGTAGTTATTGCAGGTAATCACTACATCTCCTTCCTTGCCGTTGGCTTTGAAATAGACCGAGGTCGACCAACCGACACCGCCGCCTTCATATTGTACACTTTCGGGAGTCAGGACTGCCCAGGACCATTCTATAGGAGGGCGTACAATCTCATCCTTGTCACAGGCAGTAACGAATAGTCCTGCAAGTAGCAAGAATGGGAGCAAATAATATTTGAGTTTCATATAAAACCTTTGTCTTTGTTGAGTAACCAATTATAAATCGAAGTGCAAAGATAATGCTATTCTTTTAAAATGCAAGGGCTGAAGTAAAAGCCTTGGAGCGACGTTTTATCGGGATGATATGAAATTGGTTGGCAGCCCATTCGTGGAGACAGTTTTTTTTGTGGGGAAGAGAAAAATTTCGTAATTTTGCGTGCAATAAAATTCATAAGATAATACTGTATGTCGTTTATTGCAGACAGAGTGAAGATGGATGGTCTCACATTCGATGATGTCCTCCTTATTCCGGCTTATTCTGAGGTACTTCCCCGAGAAGTAGACCTTAAAACACGTTTTTCCCGTAATATAACTCTCAATGTGCCGATTGTTTCGGCCGCTATGGATACTGTCACGGAGTCGCAGCTGGCAATAGCCATTGCCCGCGAAGGCGGTATCGGTGTAATCCACAAAAACATGTCGATTGCCGAGCAGGCGCGCCAGGTACATGCCGTTAAGCGTGCTGAAAACGGCATGATATACGACCCTGTCACCATCCAGCGCGGTTCGACAGTGGCCGAGGCTCTCCGCATGATGAAGGAATACCATATCGGCGGTATTCCTGTTGTTGATGAAAAAGGTTATCTTGTCGGTATCGTCACCAACCGTGACCTTCGCTTCGAACGCGACCAGAACCGTCTCATCGACGAGGTGATGACATCCGAAAACCTCGTCACCACATCCCAGGCTACCTCTCTCGAGGAAGCTGCCGATATCCTCCAGTCGCATAAGATTGAAAAGCTGCCTGTTGTCGATCCTAACGGCAAACTCGTCGGCCTTGTTACATATAAGGATATCACCAAGGCCAAGGACAAGCCTAATGCCTGCAAAGATTCTCTTGGCCGTCTGCGTGTAGCTGCCGGTGTCGGCGTTACAAACGATTCGATGGAGCGTGTCGATGCCCTCGTGGCGGCCGGAGTCGATGCAATCGTCATCGATACAGCCCACGGCCATTCCAAGGGTGTAGTAGGCGTTCTCCGTGCTGTCAAGGAAAAATATCCCCATATCGATGTCGTTGTCGGAAACATTGCAACCGGTGACGCAGCCCGCTACCTCGTCGAGAACGGTGCCGACGGCGTGAAAGTCGGTATCGGCCCGGGCTCTATCTGTACCACGCGCATTATCGCCGGTGTCGGCGTTCCACAGCTGTCAGCCGTCTATGACGTAGCCAAGGCACTCGAAGGCACAGGAGTACCTGTAATCGCCGACGGCGGCATCCGTTATTCCGGTGATATCGTCAAGGCTCTTGCAGCCGGTGGCAATGCGGTGATGCTCGGCGGTATGCTCGCCGGTGTCGAGGAAAGTCCCGGCGCTACAATCATCTATAATGGCCGAAAGTACAAGGCATACCGTGGCATGGGATCTCTCGAGGCTATGGAAAAAGGTTCGAAGGACCGTTACTTCCAGGCCGGTGAGACCGATGTCAAGAAACTTGTGCCCGAAGGCATCGCAGCGCGAGTACCGTATAAGGGTTCTCTCTACGAGGTTGTCTACCAGATGCTTGGCGGTCTCCGCTCCGGCATGGGCTACTGTGGGGCCCCCAATATCGAGGCTCTGCACCATGCACGCTTCACCCGTATTACCAACGCCGGTGTTGCAGAAAGCCATCCCCACGATGTAGCCATCACCAGCGAGGCTCCCAACTATAGCGCGGCAGGTCAGTAAACCGACATCACGACATAGGCAATAATACGGCCAAGCCTACGTTATTATATCAGTGGCGGCGCAGTACCACAGACTGCGCCGCCATTTGATTCTAAACCAAACATCGACAACGAACGATGAATAAAAAGATGCTATGTACGGCTCTTGTAGCCTTTGCCACAGCAATTGCCGCCTGTGCCGCCGACAAAAATCCTGTCCTGATGACAATCGACGGAAAGGACATCCATGTCAGCGAGTTCGAATATCTGTATAACAAGAACAAGGCCCAGCAGGTACAGCCCCAGACCATCGACGAATATCTCCAGATGTTCATCAATTATAAGCTGAAGGTTGCAGAAGCCGAGCAGGAGAAGCTTGACCAGCGTCCCGAGTTTGTGTCCGAGTTCAATCAGTTCTGTTCCGAACTTGCCGTGCCGTTCCTGTCCGACAAGTCGGTGGAGGACTCGCTTGTCCAGCTTGCCTATACGCACTATCTCGAAGATCTTACGGCGAGCCATATCATGCTTCCTGTCCAGCCTGGCAATGAAGTCCGGCTCGATTCCATACGTACGGCAATTCTCAACGGTACTTTAAGTTTCAGTGATGCGGCGGCTCGCTATTCTGTCGACCGCGGAAGTTCCGGCAATGGAGGTAAAATGGGCTATGTTGTCCCAGGGCGTTTCCCATGGTCTTTCGAACAGGCCGCTTATTCTCTGCCTGTTGGCGAGATTTCCCCTGTTGTCAATTCCGGGGTGGGATATCACATCATCCGTACGGATTCGCGACGTCCGGCTCAGGGAGAAGTCAGTGCCGACCATATCCTTCTGATGACGCAGCGTCTCAGCACCGAACAGATAGCCGCAAAAAAAGAGACCGCCGACTCTATCTATGCTGTCCTTGTGGCCGGAGGCGATTTTGCCGATCTTGCAAGCCGTTATTCCGAAGATCCTGGTTCGGCACGTCGGGGGGGGAGTCTCGGTTGGTTCGGTCGTGGCGCCATGGTGGAACCTTTCGATTCAGTAGCATTCGCACTTCCTGACGGAGTAATTTCGGAGCCCTTCCTGTCGCCTTTCGGATATCATATCGTCCGTAAAGTAGGTCATCGCGACGTACCTGGCATCGACGCTATTCGTCCGGCCATTGTAGCAGCTATGGCGAATGACAGTCGCAGCGATATGCCCAGACGCGTGGTCCTCGACAGCGTGGCACGTGACCACAATGTCGTCATCGACGAAGACATCATCGCTTGGATGCGCAATGAGATTATGAGCAGCCCTAAGGCTTGCGACAGCGCTGTCTATGCCCGCATCCGAAACAATAGCACTCCAGTCATAAGCTCCGCCGACGGCAATTTTTCGTTCAGCACCATATTGGCAACTCCCGGCCTCGACCGTTTCTCGGTGGCCAAGATGTCTCCGGCAAGAGCTGCCGCCGCTATCGATGAAGCTACTCGTAAGACTTATGATAACCTCCTGATTTCTTATGCTCAGGATGGTCTGTTGGCAAACAACCCCAACTACCGTAATCTCGTAGGTGAGTATCGCGACGGTATCCTGCTGTATGATATCTCCAATGCCAACGTATGGGAAAAGGCCAGCAAGGACCGTGAAGGTCTCGAGAACTATTTCAAAGCCAACGCTGCCAAATATGCATGGGATGAGCCCAAGTTCAAGGCAATTGTGATATTCGCAACCGGCGACAGCCTGCTTGATGCAGCTTGCGCATATGCCGAAAGTCTCGCAGACACTCCCGACTACAAGCTTCCCGATGCTGTCAGGACCAAGTTCCCCAAGGGTGTTAAGGTCGACCGTGTCATAGCGGCAAAAGGCGAGAACGCCATCACAGACTATCTTGGTTTTGGAGCCGAGAAGCCGGCAGCTGACGCTAAGTCGCACTGGAAGGTCTATAAAGCGATTCGTAACAGGGTGATAAGAGCTCCCGAGGAAGCTTCCGACGTAAAGGGGACGGCCTTGACGGACTATCAGGGAGAACTGGATCGTCAGTGGGTTGAGGACCTCCACAAGAGGCACAAAGTAAAATTGAACAAGAAAGTATTTGAAAAGCTCAAGAAGCAATGAAAGGAAACATCGGGGCTACGGATCCGAAAATATCGCTTAAAGCTGTCGTCATATTTTTTATGACGGCGGCTTTTCTTGCTTTATATTCGTGCAGTAAGAAGTCCGAATCGGATATGCCGACCGATACCCTCGTTGCTGTCGACGGCCGGTATCTCACCCGGGGCGATGTCCAGAAAGCACTACCGGGAGGTCTTTCGGCAGCCGACAGCACTTCTTTTGCAAAGACATTCATTCGTTCCTGGATCGACAACCGTCTTCTTGTCGATGTGGCGTCCGGGCAGGTGGATATGGATGAAATCAACAAGCTCGTCGAAGACTATCGTGTGGAACTTATCATGACGCGCTACCGTACGGAAATGGCTCGGCAGGCACCAGGCGGAATAATGTCCGACGATTCCCTGAAGGCATTCTACGAGCACCATCCTGAGGATTTCAAGCTTGAGCGTCCTCTTTTGAAAGGTGTCTACCTCAAGATTCCCGACGATTCGCCACAGCTGTCCCTGCTCAGGCGATTATATGTCTCGGAACGATCGGCGGATATGGACCGTCTCGAGAAAGCGGCACTGAACTCGGCTCTGCATTATGATTATTTTCTCGACCGCTGGGTTGATCTGGAACAGATTGAAACACGTATACCTAAGGACCTTGATGGCTATGATGCTACTTTCCGTAACAAAGGCCATATAGACATTCATCACGACGGATTCGTCTATCTCCTTTCTGTCCATGAATATCTGCCGGTCGGATCGGTCATGCCATATGAGGCAGCCGAACCGTTGGTCCGAGAACGCCTCCTAAACAGAGTCCGTGCCGACTATGACCGCCAGCTGCGACAGGAACTCTTCGACAAGGCTATGAGCGACGGTACTTTAGAATTTCCGGTACAGAATCCCTTGAAATAAAATCTCCAGTGAGTGTTTTTGGCGCGATATCGGGTATTTTTTGTAATTTTGAGTTGTCGTTTCCAGTGTACATATAGCTTATGGAAGTTTTTTTCACTAAAGAAGAGAAGCATATGCTTCCCGGAGCCATCAGGGAGCTTGGCCATTTGCTGGGCGATCAGTTGCATCGCGGCGATGTCGCGTCTGTGCGTCGCTGCTATGAAAACGCCTTGCAGGAGCATACCCCGTCGCGCGACCGTTTCGGCATCAACCCACTTATAGGCGGCATAGCGACGGCTTCGGAGCTGTGCCGCAGTGTCAGTCCCGACCGCAATATGGCTCTCGCCATTGTTCTTTCTCCATTGTCTCATTCCGGGGCTCTCAGCATCGAGGATATCGGGAAAAACTATGGTGCCGACATAGCGAAACTCGTGCGAGGCCTTGACAAAGTCACTGAGCTGTATCGCCGTAGCGCCTCTGTCGAAAGCGACAACTTCAGGAAGCTCCTCCTCACTTTCGCCGAGGACATTCGTGTGATTATCATAATGATAGTCGACCGTCTCGTGCTGATGAGGAAAATCAACCATCACCCGTCCGAAAACTTCGTGCGCGAAACTGCCTACGAAGCCAACTATCTATATGCTCCTCTGGCTCATCGTCTTGGCCTTTATGCTATCAAGAGCGAACTTGAGGATATGTCGCTCAAATACAGCAACCGGGAAGTATATACGCGCATAGCCCGGCAGCTCAACGAGACCAAGGCCAAGCGCGATGCCTATATCGCCGAGTTTATAGCCCCGGTCAAGAAAAAACTTGAGGAAGAAGGTCTTAAATTCGAAATCAAAGGCCGCACGAAGTCCATCTATTCCATCTGGAATAAGATGAAGAAGCAGCACAATACGGTCGAAGACATCTTCGACCTCTTCGCTATACGTATTGTCATAGACTGTCCCGTCGAGCGCGAGAAGCCCGAATGTTGGCTGGCATATTCTATCGTCACCGACATGTATCGCCCGAATCCGGGTCGACTGAAGGACTGGCTGAGCATCCCCAAGAGCAACGGCTACGAATCGCTTCATATCACCGTCTATGGCCCGGAGGAACGCTGGGTCGAGGTGCAGATACGCACCAAACGCATGGATCTCATCGCCGAGAAAGGCCTTGCTGCACACTGGCGCTATAAAGGCATTAAAAGCGAGGGCGGCCTGGACGCATGGATGAACAATATACGCGACATCCTCGAGACTGCTCAGACAGGCCCCATGGAGCTGATGCGCAACTTCAAAATGGATATCTATTCTCATGAAGTTTTCGTCTTCACACCCAAGGGGGATCTTTACAAGCTTCCACAGGGAGCCACGATTCTCGATTTCGCATTCAATATCCACACGGGTATCGGCATCCATTGCGTCGGAGGACGTGTCAATGGACAGCACCGTAAGATAAATTACCGCCTTGCCAGCGGCGACACAGTCGAGATTCTCACATCCCAGCGGCAGGAACCCAACCGTGACTGGCTGTCGTGGGTCGTGACGACGAAGGCACGCAATAAAATACGCGCTGTCCTTAAGGAGAATGAGAATAAGGCTGCCGAAATAGGTAAGGAATTGGTTCAGCGTCGTTTTGCAAACCGCAAGATAGAACTCGACGAGGCCTGCATGTCGCGTACAATCGCCCGTCTGGGGCATAAGGACAGTACTGCTTTTTTCAGCCTTGTCGGCAGCGGCGAGATGGATATCAATGAGCTTGTCGACGCTTATGTCGCCGAGTCCGAACGTCAGGCCAAGGCTGATGCCGGAGGCGAGAATGTCTCGGCGAGCGAGTTTGTCCTGTCCTCTCCTGCGGATGAGGAAGTCACTTCCGACAGCGGTAACGATGTCGTGGTGATAGGCGAGAATATCAAGGGCATCAATTATCGTCTTGCGCGATGCTGCAGCCCGATTTATGGCGACGAAGTGTTCGGTTTCATCTCTGCCGAAGGCGTTATCAAGATACACCGCAGCGACTGTCCCAATGCGCGCCATATACGCGACCGCTATCCCTACCGCCTCATCCGTGTGCGCTGGAGCGGCAAAGCCGGTTCGCAGCTCCCTGCTACGATACGCGTGGTCGGCAAGGATGACATTGGAATCGTTACCAACATTACTTCTATAATAAATAAAGAAAATTCCGTATCTTTGCGTGGCATATCGATTGAATCTCACGACGGCCTGTTCAACGGCACTCTCATCGTGGGAGTCAACGACAATACGACACTTAATCAACTGATAAAGAAAATATCGACAGTCAAAGGCGTAAAGAATGTTCAGCGTAGCAAATAAAAGCATAGCGGCCGCCATACTGATGCTCGGCATGTGTGCATGCGGCAATAGTGCCCGTGAAGGAGCCGAAGAGCTCTACAAACAGTCGGAAAGTGCCATCGAGGCACGTAACTATTCCGGGGCAATCGTCCTGCTCGACACCCTTAACAGCCGTTATCCGGCAGAGACCGGCATCCGCCGCGAGGCTTTGCGTCTTCGCGCCCGTGCAATGGAAGGTATCGCTCAGGACAGCATCCAGGCAGGCGATAAAGCACTTGCCGAGGCTACTATCCGTCGCGAAGAACTCGATGCCAAGTTCCGCCATGTCGACAGCAGTGTAGGTCTTGAAGGCTATTTTATCCCTAAAGGCGCGCCGGAGAAGGTGATGACCGCTACCGGCATACAGCCGCGAGTGACCGACAAAGGTTATTTCTATATCGTTGCGAACGTCCAGGGTCGCGCTATAGGTCTTCGTTCTATCTCTTTTGTGAACGGTGCTGAGACATGTTCTTCGAGCGAAATCAGTCCTTCCAGGGTCATTAAGGTCGAAGGTTCGGAATCCTGTAGCTTTAATCCTGAGGACCTCGAAGGGGTAGGGCAGTGGCTCAAAGACCATCCCGACGCTTCGAAAGTCGTACTTGTCGGCACTAAGGGCAATGCCGATGTAAAACTAACGAAGGAACTCAAGGCTCAGCTTGTTGAGTGTTATGACTACGCATGTGCTCTCCAGGCACAGCGTCTTGCAAGCATTCACAGGGAAAAATACGAGCGTATGCTCGCCACGGCACGCGACCAGCTTGCCAATCTTCCTGTTCCGGAAACTAAAGACAAATAACCAAGGATGAAAGAGACATTCCTCGTCACGGGTGGAGCCGGGTTTATAGGCACGAATTTCGTCAGGATGCTGGCTGAGGATGATGTTCGTATCGTCGTGCTCGACATCTTGAGTTATGCGGGCAACCTCGCTTCGATAGCCGATCTCGTTGATTCGGGTCGCATAGAGTTCGTGCGTGGCGATATCGGCGACGAAAAACTCACCGGCGAGCTTCTGGAACGTCTCCGGCCCGATTATATAGTAAACTTTGCTGCCGAGTCGCATGTCGATCGCAGTGTGGACGATCCCCGTCCTTTCGTGCTTTCGAATGTCGAAGGTTCGCAGGTATTGATTGAAAGTGCCAGAAGGCTGCGTAATAAGGAGATATCTCAAGGTATCGAACCCTCACTCAAGAAATTTGTTCAGATAAGCACCGATGAAGTCTACGGCGATCTGGATATCGACCATCCCCAGGGTATCAAAGGTTCGGACGAGCTCCGCTGCGCCCTGCATCGCGATGAAGACGTAGTGCTCTATGGTTCCGAGTCATTTCGCGAGGCATCGCCTTTGAAGCCCTCTTCGCCCTATTCTGCAACCAAGACGGCTGCCGACCTTATGGCTCTGGCCTATTTCCATACTTTCGGTATGCCTGTCGTCGTTACCCGTTGCAGTAACAATTATGGGCCGTATCAGTTCCCCGAAAAGCTCATACCGCTGATGCTCAACAATATGCTTGAGAACAAGGCTTTGCCTGTCTATGGCAGGGGTCTCAATGTTCGCGACTGGATTCATGTCGATGACCATTGCCGCGGTGTCCTCCTTGCCGCTCGTGAAGGCCGTCCGGGACAAGTCTATAATTTTGGCGGCTATTGCGAGCGTCGAAATATCGACATCGTGCACGAGCTGATAAATATTTGTGCCGAAGAGATTACTTCCGAACCTCGATATAAGGCCCTTGCAGTCAATCCGGATGCCATAAACGACAGTCTGATAACATACGTCGGCGACCGTCCCGGCCATGACCGTCGCTATGCTATCGATGCTCACAAGGCAATGGAAGAATTCGGATGGTATCCGGAAATATCGTTTTGCGATGGCATCAGGCAGACCGTACGCTGGTATCTTGACAATCGAAAGTGGGTTGAAGATATCGTCAACGGCGATTATCGTGATTATTACGAAAAAATGTATTCAGGGCGATGAAAGGAATAGTACTTGCCGGTGGTTCAGGCAGCAGACTCCATCCGATTACGCTTGGCGTGTCGAAACAGCTTGTGCCTGTCTATGACAAACCTATGATATATTATCCTGTTTCCGTGCTCATGCTTGCCGGAATCAGGGATATACTCCTCATTTCAACTCCGTCCGATCTCCCTCAGTTCCGCCGTCTCTTCGGCGACGGCTCGCAGTTTGGTATCCATATTAATTATGCCGAGCAACCTCGGCCCGAAGGTCTTGCCCAGGCTCTCACTATAGGCCGGGACTTCATCGGCAACGATGAAGTGTGTCTCATCCTTGGCGATAATATCTTTTATGGCCAGGGATTTACCGGTATGCTCCGTGCTGCCACAGCTTCGGCTGCCGAGGGCTATGCCACTGTCTTCGGATACCCTGTGACAGATGCACGTCGTTTCGGAGTCGTGGAAATTGACGGCAAGGGCTCGGCTGTCGCCATAGAAGAAAAGCCACAGAATCCCAGAAGCAATCTGGCTGTAGTCGGACTTTATTTCTACCCTCGCGGAGCCGCCGATGTTGCCGCTGCCGTCAAACCTTCGGCACGTGGCGAACTTGAGATTACATCGGTCAACGAGAGCTACCTCGCTGCCGGAAAGCTGCGTGTGCAGTGCTTTGGCCGTGGATTCGCGTGGCTCGATACAGGTACCGTCGATTCCTTGATGGAAGCATCTTCCTTTGTCGAGGCCATACAGAAGCGTCAGGGACTCCTTGTCGCTTCGCTCGAAGAAGTGGCCTACCGTCGCGGTTTTATTGACAGGGAACAGCTCAGGGCTCTCGCCGACAGGCTCAAGAGCACATTATACGGACAATATCTTACCAAACTTGCTGATGGAAAAGCCTGACAAACCACGAATCATAGAGTTGCCGCGAATTTATGATCCGCGAGGCAGTCTCACCTTTACCGAAAACGGTGACGGCAGGATTCCTTTCGACATCCAGCGTGCCTACTGGATTTATGATGTCCCGGCAGGCGAGACCCGTGGGGGGCATTCCCACAAGCTGCTTCATCAGTTCCTGATTGCAGTCAACGGCAGTTTCAATGTCAATGTCTACGACGGTACCGAGTGGACACACTGGATGCTGAATATGCCTTGCAAGGGTCTCTATATACCGCCGGGCTGCTGGCGAACACTCGATAGTTTCGCATCCGGGAGCGTCTGCATGGCCCTTGCGTCTCTTCCCTATGATGAAGACGAATATATCCGTGATTACGACGAATATCTCAGAAGTTTATCATGAAGTACCCATTTCTCGACCTTAAGACTGTCAACGAGCCCTGGATAGCTGAGCTGCGCGATGCCGCATGTCGTGTCGTCGACAGCGGATGGTATATCGGAGGTTCGGAAGTAGAGTCTTTCGAGAAAGAGCTCGCAGTCATGACCGGGACGGATTATGCTGTCGGTGTCAGCAACGGCCTCGACGCTCTCCGCCTCATTTTCAGGGCTTATGTCGAACTCGGAAGGCTAAAGAAGGGCGATAAGGTCATAATCCCGGCAAATACATATGTCGCTTCCGCTCTTGCAGTGTCCGATGCCGGACTCGAACCCTTGTTCATTGATATCGATAAAGAGACTATGAACCTGGATACGTCTTTGCTGGACAGCACGCTGGATAAAGAGCCGAAGGCAATCCTCACCGTCCATCTCTATGGCCGTCCATGCTTCGACGAGAAGATGTTGGCATTTGCTCGCCGGCATAATTTACTCATAATCGAAGACAATGCCCAAGCTATAGGCGCTTCTGCCTCAATAGAAGGTCTAAACGAAAACAAGACCACCGGAAGCTTGGGCAATGCAGCCGCTTTCAGCTTCTATCCGACTAAAAATATAGGCGCGCTTGGCGATGCCGGTGCTGTCACGACTTGCGATGCCGAGCTCGCAGCTACCGTCCGTGCCCTGGGCAACTATGGCTCCGACCGCCGTTATCATAATATCTATAAGGGGTATAACTGCCGTCTTGACCCTCTGCAGGCGGCTTTCCTTAGAGTCAAACTACCACATACTTCCGAAGAGAACCTCCGCCGTCAGGCTTTGGCATCGGTCTATGACTCGGAAATAGATAACACCCTTGTGCGTCGGCCTTTGATGACAGATCCCGACCGTTGTGTATGGCACCAGTATGTCGTCCTGAGCCATCGTCGTGATGAACTGAAGGCCTATCTTGCAGAAAACGGTGTCGGCACAGATATAAACTATCCCGTTCCCGTGCATAAGCAGCCATGTTACAGCCGCTTTGCTTCCCTTTCTATGCCTGTAGCTGAAACATTGTCTCGCGAATTGCTCTGCCTTCCGATATCACGTTGCACATCGACAGAAGATGCTAAGGCTATTGCCGGGATAATCAATGATTTTAAGTATGACTGATAGTCGCAAGGCTCTTTTCCATACATTCGGGTGCAAACTCAATTTCGCAGAGACAGCATCGATGGAACGACTGTTCGCTGATCATGGCATTGCCCGTGCTGTTGACGGCGATATTCCCGATTTTATAGTCATCAACTCCTGTAGCGTTACTGCTGAGGCCGACCGCAAATGCCGGAGCTTCATCCGGTCGCTGCATCGCCGTTACCCCGGGGCTGCTATCCTTGTGACGGGCTGCTATGCACAGCTTAAGCCCGATGAAGTTGCCGCTCTGCCCGGTGTCGAAATAGTTGCCGGAGTGAACCATAAACTGCAACTGGCAGACTATCTCCGCGAGTGGCTCGACAATAATCAGTCTAAAGCAGATGTGCCACCTGCAAAAGATTTGCGCGAATTTATGCCCTCATGTTCCCGAGGCGACCGTACACGTTTTTTTCTAAAGGTGCAGGACGGTTGTGACTACTGGTGTACCTACTGCACAATTCCGAGGGCACGCGGGCGCTCGCGTTCCGGATCTATTCCCGAAATTGTCGCTCAGGCCGAACAGGCGGCTTCAGAAGGTGGTCGCGAGATAGTTCTGACTGGTGTCAATATCGGTGATTTCGGTCATGGACGAGAGGACTCTTTCCTTGACCTCTGTCGTGAGTTGGATAAGGTTGAAGGCATACTCCGTTACCGTATATCGTCGATAGAGCCGAACCTGCTTACCGACGAACTTATTGATTTTGTGGCTTCTTCGCGAGCCTTTATGCCGCATTTCCATATCCCTCTCCAGAGTGGCAGTGACGAAGTGTTGTCGCTGATGCGTCGTCGCTACGACACGGCCTTCTATGCTTCTAAGGTTCGTCGTGTGGTCGAAACCATACCGGATGCATTTATCGGTGTCGACCTGATAGTGGGTGCAAGGGGTGAGACAAGGGAGCTTTTCGAACGCTCGAAAGAATTTGTTGAGTCGCTCCCTATAAGTCATCTGCATGTTTTTCCCTATTCCGAACGGCCTGATACAAGAGCCCTGACAATCGAGCACATAGTGCCTCAGGAAGAGAAGCATCGTCGTGTCGAAGAAATGATGGCAGTCAGTGAACTCAAACACAGGAATTTTGCATCGTCATATCTCGGGACTGTCCGTCCGGCTCTTTTGGAGCATCCCAAAGGAGGGGCGATGATGGGCGGATTCACCGATAACTATCTGCGAGTCGAGGTTGCTGCTGATCCGTCTCAGGACAATGCAGTGGTTCCCGTCCGTCTCGATTCACTTAAAGCCGACGGAGAAACCATAGTGGCAAGTTTGGTTTGATATGATGGAACGATTCCTTTTCCGGTGTCTCGAGTTGCTCCTTAAGGCTTTGGCGTATTTGCCACTATCGGTGCTGTACGTCTTTGCCGACTGTATATATGTGCTTGTGTTCTATGTTGTTCGTTATCGTAGACGCACAGTGCGCGACAATCTCACCGGATGTTTTCCCGACAAGGACCTCGTGGAGATCAAGAAGATAGAGCGACAGTTCTATCGTAATTTCGCCGACTATACTGTCGAGACCATCAAGCTTTTTCATATCAGCGACGAGGAGATGAGAAAACGTATGCACTTTGAAAATGTAGAACTTATCGACAGGCTCCTTGCAGAATGCAAGAGCATAGTGGTCTATTTTTCACATTGCGGAAACTGGGAATGGGCGCCGTCTGTAACTTTACACACCAGTCGGCAACCGGGCGACGGAGTAGAGTACTGCCAGGTCTATCGTCCTCTCAACAACCACAGTTTCGATGCCATGCTTCTGCGCCTTCGCTCGCGTTTTGGCTCCTTATCCTTTCCAAAATCGCATGTGCTGCGTGACCTCATACGCCTGAAACGCGACGGTATATGTACCGTCACCGGTTTTATGAGCGACCAGAAGCCGAGTCATGGCGACCCTACGGTGCCAATGATTTTCCTCAACCGCCCGACTGCTTTTATAGGCGGTACGGAGATGCTGGCACGCAAACTTGGTATGGCGGCGATCTACTGGGATATGGAAAAGTCCTCGCGAGGACATTATAAAATAGTATGCCGGCTAATCTGTGACAATGTAGCAGATACGGAGCCTACAGTCCCTACCAGGACATATGCCGACATGCTCCAGACGACGATTGAAAGAAACCCTTCTATATGGCTTTGGTCACACAAAAGATGGAAGTATCCGGTGAAGATGGAATGAAACAGGCCGCGAACCAGAAGGTTGCGGTCATAATCTTGAACTGGAACGGAGAGAAGCTGCTCCGCGAGTTTTTACCGAAGGTGATAGCGACAACCGACCGGCGCCTGTGCCGCGTGATTGTTGCCGACAACGGCAGTTCCGACGGCTCTCTGGATCTTCTTCGAAATGATTTCTCTGATTCTGTTGAAGTCATCACATTCCCTGAGAATTATGGCTTTGCGGAAGGATATAACAAAGCTGTAGCCTTGTGCCGCAGCTATCCCTATGTCGTCCTTCTAAATTCCGACCTTGCGACATCCGACGGGTGGGACAAGGCCATGTACGACTTTATGGAGGCTCACCCGGAAGTCGGAGCCTGTCAGCCCAAGCTTCTGTCGTACAGGCACCCGGATATGTTCGAATATGCCGGTGCGTGCGGCGGTTTTCTTGACCGCGACGGATATCCATTCTGCAGAGGACGTATTTTCTCTACCTGCGAAAAAGACACAGGCCAGTACGACAGCGAGATGGAGGTCTTCTGGGCCACGGGAGCCTGCCTGATGGTCCGAACGGGAGTTTATCTTAAGTGCGGAGGTCTCGATGCCGCTTTCTTCGCACACATGGAGGAAATCGATTTGTGCTGGCGCATCCATACTGCCGGTTATAATGTAGCTGTCGTTCCCTCGGCGCGTGTCTATCATCTCGGAGGCGGTTCTCTTCCTGCGGAAAACCCGAGGAAGACGTATCTTAACTTCCGCAACAACCTCCTGATGCTTCACAAGAACTTGCCCGGGAGTGAAAGACGAGGTGCTTTGCTCCGGCGGCGGCTCCTCGACACGATAGCTTGGGCCAAGTACGTCGCTACATTCGATTTCGCTAACGCCCGGGCCATCTTTAAGGCCCATCGGGACTTCGCAAAGATGAGAACGGCATATACCGAGCATCCCGCCGTCAATCAGCTTCGACATGAGGGATATTCAAAGAAAAGCATCCTTTGGGAGTATTACATCAGAGGCCATAAGCACTTCTCGGAGATTTAAGGTAGGGCGTTAATCGTTTGTTTGTAAAAATTAGCGTTTCTTAACCCAAAAGCAATCCCATGAAAACTAAAATCTATTAAGTATAGCCCCTGCTTGGAAAAAACAGAGACAAATATTTTGTAGGATAAAAACAAGTTCTTAAATTTGCGATACGGTTTCAAATACATGGAAACCCAGATATTGGCTTAACTTGAAACTGATACCATAAACTAACGAATCAATCATACAAACCGACTGACGGTAGATGGTATAACCATGTGACCGTCGCATAAACATACAGCACAAACGAATCTTAATTAATATCATCAATTTAATTTCAGTACACATCAAAAAACTATGGAAGCTCAAAAGCCAAAAGCTCAGGCTAAGCCCAAAAGCAACGCCCCCGGTATCAAGAATGCCGCATGGGTCATCGTGATTTGCGCAATCATCGCTGTCAGCCTCTTCATTTTCTGGTTCGGTAACGACATGCACTTCGACGAAGACGGACATCCCCAGAATCTTTGGGGTACCATCTATAAAGGTGGTTTCATCGTACCTGTACTCCAGACCCTCTTCCTCACTGTAATCGTACTTGCCGTTGAACGCTGGATTGCCCTCAACGCCGCTGCCGGCAAAGGTAACACTGCCAAGTTCGTCGCTGCCGTAAAGGCATCCCTCGAAAAAGGTGATATCGCCGGTGCACGCGCTCTCTGCACAAAGCAGCGTGGTACTGTAGCCGCTGTCGTTGACTCCGCTCTCATCCGTTACGAAGAAATGGACAAGAACACCGTTCTTTCCAAGGAACAGAAGATCGCTACTCTCCAGAAGCAGGTTGAAGAAGCTACCGCTCTCGAAATGCCTACCCTTCAGCAGAATCTCCCCATCCTTGCTACCATGACAACCCTCGGTACTCTCGTCGGTCTTCTCGGTACTGTAATGGGTATGATCAAATCGTTCCAGGCTCTTTCGCAGTCCGGTGCTCCTGACTCCACCGAACTTTCGACCGGTATTTCTGAGGCCCTTATCAACACCGCCTTCGGTATCGCAACCGGTGCGTTTGCCGTAATCTTCTACAACTACTACACCAACAAGATCGATAACCTCACATACGCTATCGACGAAATCGGTTTCTCCATCGTGCAGACTTTTGCCGCTACACACTAATCCCTCATTTATCCGTTAATAGTCAACTAAAACCCACTAAAACAGGTAAATATGGGAAAAGTAAAAATTAAAAAGAAAAGTACCCTCATCGACATGACCGCGATGAGTGACGTGACTGTTCTTTTGCTTACTTTCTTCATGTTGACTTCTACCTTCCTCCAGAAGGAACCGACCATCGTCTACACCCCCTCCTCCGTATCGGAAGAAAAGGTGCCGATGAACAACCTGGTCACTGTCCTCGTTTCATCTGCCGACAAGTCCGGCAAGCTCGAGGATCCTTCGATTGCTGAAGGTAAACTCTTCATCTCGTTTACCGGCGATGCAGACTCGACGCTTTCCAGCGAAAAAATCCGCGGGATGATGCTCGATGAAGCACTCTCCATCTACAACGAACAGCACAAGAACAACCGCATCACTCTTTCGGACCAGCAGAAGTCGGAGTTCCGTTCTACCAATATGATTGGTGTGCCCTTCTCCGAACTTCCCGAAGTCCTCTCGATGTCTATCACCGAGCGCGACAAGTTTATGGGCGATATGACAAATCCGAAAGTCGGAATTCCTATCGACGGCAACAAAAACCGCGATGGCAAGCTTAACGACTTCCAGGTTTGGCTTAAGGCCATCTACAACGTGGCCCAGCGCATCAACAACGAACAGGGCGAAGGCCTCTCTGCCGAGGAGCGTTCGCAGCTCTCTAACCTTTACACAGCCCTTATGCGTAAAGGACAGGGTATCGCAGTCAAAGCCGACAAGGACACTCCGTTTACCACCGTCCAGATGGTATTCGACAACCTTCAGACCATGAAGCTCAACAAGTTCAGCCTCATGACTGCCCTCAAATCTGAAGATGAACCCACTCAATAAAGTAAAGACACAATGGCACAAATAGATACATCCGGCGGCGACGGCAAGAAAAAGAAAGGCGCCCAGAAAAAGATGCACATCCATGTGGACTTTACGCCCATGGTGGATATGAACATGCTTCTGATCACCTTCTTCATGCTCTGTACTACGATGATCAAATCGCAGACCCTCCAGATTGTCCTCCCTACCAACGAGGATGTCAAGAAGGAACAGCAGAGCCAGGCCAAGCAGTCAGAAGCCGTTACCCTCATCCTTGACACCGAATACAACGGTGACAAGCCCGCTGTAAACCCCGAGACCGGCAAGACCGTTCATAACATCTACTATTATGAAGGTATCGCCGACACAACCTTCTCGACAAACAAATACCTCCAGAAGGAACAGTTCATCGGTAACATGAACCATGAACCTCAGGGTATCCGTAAGATCCTTCGTGGCAAGAACAAGGAAGTTATGGAACAGTACGTGAAGCTCAAAGAGCAGTGGAAAAACAAGGAAATCACAAAGGAAGAATTCGACAAGCTTGCTAAGCAGAATGCTGCCGACTCCCTCAAGACTCGTCCTGTAGTTGTGATCAAACCCGGTCCCAACACCACATACGAAGGTCTTATCAATGCTATCGACGAGATGAACATCAACCAGATCTCCCGTTACAGCATCGAGCTTCCGACCCATACCGACACCCTCTTGCTACGTCACTACGAGCAGGCTAACAACGAGACTATAATTCGACCCACTGTTCGCGCACAGGCTACCAAAGCCACAAGCGCCGGTGAAGCATCTACTCCTAACCCTTAAACAGCTGAAAGAAAATGGCAAAAGACGTAGATCTTACCTCAAAAGAGTGGCGCGACTTAGTTTTCGAAGGTAAAAACAAGGAGTACGGCGCATACAAGCTCCGTGAGACATCTCCTGCCCGCCACACAAAAGCCGTAGTATCGGTACTCATAGCTGTAGCTATCATACTCGTCCTCCTTATTCTCTCAGTAACCGGTGTGTTCTCGAAACCCGAAGAAGACCAGGTTGCAGTCAGCACAGTTCAGGAGCTCGCTGTCCTTGACACTGAGGAACCTGAAGAAGAAGAAATCGAGGAAGAGCAGTTCCAGCTCCCGGAACCCGAAGAAATCATTGCTCCTGAAGAAGTTGCCAACCAGCAGCAGGTAACCGACCTTCTCATCGTCGAGGACGACAAACTCGAAGAAGACAAGCAGGTTAAGAATGTTGAAGAGGTGAAAGAAAATGAGGCCGCCATCGGTTCTGTAGACGTTACCGAAGGTACCAACGACCTTAACAAAGTCATCATCAAGGAAGAGGTTATCGCCGCTCCCAAGGTTGAAGACGAAGAACCCGTCAGCATCGCAATGGTTGAACAGAAACCCCAGTTCCCCGGCGGCGAAAAAGCCATGTATGAATGGCTTGGTGCCAACATCGTATATCCTCCCGCAGCAGCCGAAGAAGGCGTCCAGGGTCGTGTAGTTGTTGAGTTCGTCGTAGGTAAGGATGGTTCTATCAACAATGTACGTGTAGTCCGTCAGCGTCACCCTGCTCTCGATAAGGAAGCCGTACGTGTTGTAAAGGCCATGCCCAAATGGGTGCCCGGTCGTAACAACGGCCAGCCTGTTAAGGTTACTTACACTCTGCCTGTAACCTTCAAGCTCCAGTAAAATTCGCTTTTGAATTCCATAAAACTATCGGAAAGCCCGACGTTCGACACGCCGGGCTTTTCTTTTCTGGCTTTTCGTCCTTGAGGATGATGTATCAGTCTCTGTCGATGAAGAATCGGGGTATATTGCAGAGAAAAACATCGGTACGGTCCAACAGCTTCCGGGCCTCGATGAGGTGACGGAGCGATATCTCGCCGATGACATAGTTGGCATCCGTAGAGGAATAACGTGTCTCGATAGTGTCGAATTTCAAGGTTTCTACGACCGATTTATCTTTATATCTCAGATAGACTTTGAGAATTATGTCCGTCGAGTAGACCGGAAGGTCGAGATAGGACATCTTCTTGTATTCATAGCGGTAGTCGTGCCGACGTGCCATAACGTCGCTGAGTATCGACGATGCCGTAGGAAGGCTGCCGGCTCCTTTGCCGAACATGAACTGGCGGTCGTAACACTCTCCCCGTATCACGACTCCGTTGTATTCGTCGTCGACGCTGTAGATGTATTTCGAGGGAGCGATAAACTCCGGCATGACGAAGAGGGTGAACTCGGTGTCGGTCACTTTGACTACCTGAGCGACGAGCTTTATTTTGAAACCTTTCTCGCGTGCGAAACGGATGTCGAAATCGTTTAGGGTGCTAATACCGTAAGTGAAAACACGATCCGGCTCGACATATACTCCGATAGCATGAACAGTGATGATTACGAGCTTGAAGAGAGCATCTAAACCGTTGACATCAAACGATGGGTCTGCTTCGGCAAAGCCGAGCTTCTGAGCATGCCGGAGCGCGTTCGAGTAGCTCACGTTATGGTCAAAGACCTGCGAGAGTATATAATTCGACGAGCCGTTGAGTATGCCTTTGACCTCGAGGAGTAGGTCGTTGTCGTAGTATTCTTCAAGATTACGTATCACCGGAATTGAACCGCACGACGAAGCGTCGTACAGCATAGCGACATTGTGCTTGCGTTGCAGTTCTATCAGTTCGGGAAGATGACGCGCTATCATGGCTTTGTTGCCGGACACGACAGGGATACCGCGCCTGAGGGCTTTGCTGACAATTTTATAAGAAGCCTCTGCGTTGTCGATGACTTCAACAATGAGGTCGATATCATCGTTTTCGAGAATATCGTCGGGATTGTCTGTCAGCAGTTCGGGAGGAACAACGACCTTCCTGGGCTTACTTAGATCGCGGACGCATATACGGGATATTACGGAGTGGGCGTTTTTTGCTTTGCCGATGATGCTGTAGATGCCTTGTCCCACGACACCCAGCCCGAAAAGACCTATCTTTATTGTATCCATTGGCTTATCTATATAAGAATTTGCTTATTATGGCATTGAGTTTCTCATGCTCCACGAGAAAGCCGTCATGCCCGAAACCTGAGTCTATCTCGTGATAGTCGGCAAATGGTATCATTCCTGCCAGTTCCCGGAGCTCGCGAGGTGTGAATATAATATCAGTGCTGATACCTATTACGATAGTATCGGCTGTAATTCTCTGAAGTGCCTGAAGAACACCTCCGCGTCCGTAGCCGACATCGTGAGTATCGAAAGAGTCCAGAATAGAAATATAGGAATATGCATTGAATCGTCGGCATAACTTCTCGCCCTGATAGCGCTGATATGTCACGGGTCGACGATTGTCGGCCAGGGGAGCGATATCGGGCTTATCCTGTTGGGTGGCATTGTAGCCTCGAGGTCCGCGATAGGTCAGCAAACCTATCGCACGGGCAGCAGCCAAACCGTCGCGTCCGGCATCGGGCCGTCTTTCTCCGTAGGTCTTGTCGGCTTTTATCGCCATTCTCTGGGTCTCGTCGATTGCTATAGCCCATGGAGAAGCTTTGGCATCTGTAGCAATGAGGACGAGCCGTTCGAAGCGTTCCGGTTCTTCGACAGCCCATTCGAGGGCTTGAAAACCTCCTACGGAACTACCGACAAGGACCGATATCTTTCCTAAACCGAGACGCTTGGCCAGAAGACGATGGGCTTTGACAATATCGCGCATGGTAAGGCGTGGGAAAGAGCCGTAATAGGGCTCTCCTGTTTCGGGATTCGTCGACAGTGGACCCGTAGTGCCGTAACATGAGCCTAAAATATTGGCGCACACTATGAAATTCTTGTCCGGGTCGAGGAAACAGCCACTCTCGACAGTATGAGGCCACCAGTCGGCAACATCGCTGTTGGCTGTCAGTGCGTGACATACCCAGATTACGTTCTCACAACTCTCGTTGAGTTTCCCATAGCTGTGATATGCTATGTCGAGACTTTTGAGAACCGAGCCGCTTTCAAGGGGAAAGGGCTCGTCGAAATGTACGATATGCGGTGCAGACATCAGATCGTCCTGAATGCTTGTTCGAAATCGGCTATTATATCTTCTACATCCTCGAGACCGAGCGATATGCGCAGCAGAGTAGGTGTGACGCCTGCCTTCTCGAGATCTGTTTCGCTGAGCTGTTTGTGGGTTGTGGATGCCGGATGGGTCACGACTGTTATCGAATCGCCTATCATCGTCATATGGGCGGCAAGCTGGAGTGCCTCGACGAATCGGACTGTGCTCTCTACTGTGCCGACGAGCTCGACATTCAGCACGGCCGATGCCCCGAAGCGGAAATATTTTTGTGCGTTGGCATATCCGGGATGGTCTTCGAAGCCTACGTAGCTCACTTTCTTTACCTTAGGATGATTGCGTAGATATTCCGCGAGACGGCGTGTGGATTCCACTTCGTGGCGGACGCGAAGAGCCAGTGTTTCGAGACCGATAGCCATGAGATAACTGTCGAAAGCGGATGGGCATGTGCCGAAGTCTCGCAGACCGTCGACACGGCATTTAACGATGAAAGCGGCTTTACCGAAAGTCTCGTACAGGTTGAGTCCATGGTAGCCTTCCGAAGGGCCGTCGATTGCCGGGAATTTGCCGCAGCTCCAGTCGAAGTTGCCGCCGTCGACGATCACGCCGCCCATAGCAGTGCCGTGTCCGTTTATCCATTTTGTGGCACTCTCGACTACTATGTTTGCGCCCCAGCCGAAGGGATTGCAGAGATATCCTCCGGCTCCGAAGGTATTGTCGACGATAAACGGCACTTTCTTTTCTGCTGCGAGTTTGCCGATCGGTTCGAGATCGACAACGTAGCAAGTCGGGTTCCCCATACTTTCGACGAATATGGCTCTTGTCCGCTCGTCGATACAGGCTTTGAAGGCTTCTGCTGTCGGAGCCTCGGCGATACGTATCTCGATACCAAGCTTTGGAAGGGTATGGCGGAAGAGATTGTATGTTCCTCCATAGAGATAGGGGGACGCGACAACATTGTCGCCGGCCTGTGCAAGCGATGTGATTGCGATAAGTGTCGCCGCCATGCCGGATGAAACGCCAAGAGCTCCGACACCGCCATAAAGAGCTGCTACGCGCTCTTCATAGGCCGATGTTGTCGGGTTTTGCAGGCGTGTGTATATATTGCCCGGCTCCGAAAGCTCGAAAAGAGAGGCGGCGTAGTCGCATGTCTTGAATCGATAGGCCGCTGTCGGGTATATGGCAATGCCTCGTGAGCCGGTCTTGTCTGTCTTGTCGAGCCCTGCGTGAATCTGTCGTGTTTCGAATTTGAGTTTGCTGTAGTCCATGTAGAAAAATAAAAAAGCGACCGGCTCATTTTTGTGAGCCGGTCGCGTTATTTGATGAATTATGAATATGCGTTATCGATGCACCCGGCTCAGTCGTTTGCACATGCACATCATACCCATCATCATGTCGATCGACATGACCTTCGTGGAGATGCTATTTAATGAGCTTTTTGACATTTTTCCGAGTTTTGACATCGCAAAGTTATAACCTTTTTCTCGACTGGCCAAATTATTTCATTATTTTCTTATTAAGCTCACTTTGGCGTTTTTTGTAAAGGGGGCCTTGAAGTATTGAGTTTTTTTAGTTGGATTTCTTGATAATTATTTATCATTCCAGACAACATTTTTTGATTTATTGAATATTGTATTATTGTTTATTTTACATATCTTTGTGGGAAATTAGAAACAAAGATTCTTCATCTAAATGAACCCTTGTCTATGACATCTTTATGTTGTCTTGCGCTGCCTGGTGAAAAGCATTTAACTGCGCGAAATCTAATCACCTTGATTAATCGACTGATACTACAATAAGGGGGAGTCCATCAGCCATGGCTCCTTGCACTGCTTCGGATAAATTCTTCTCTATAATACTTATCAATTAATCAAAAGTAATTCCGCCATGCAATGCCGTCAATGGTTTCTACGGTTTGCAGGGTCCAAAAAAGAAACCGTCATTATCAGTTATGAAAAAAATTACTCTTTTGTTTTTTTCAATCGTACTGACTGCTTCAGCTGCCAATGCCCAGCTCCTCCAGAAGAAGAGCAGGGGAGAACTGCAGAACAGAAGCCTCAAAGTAGAGGCTAAGACACCCTCTTCGGACAGAGGTGCGAAGTTAAGCCCGGTACGTACATTAAACCAAGGTTTTGTGGGCAGCGCGATGTCCATCAGTATGCCTACCCTCAATGGTCGTCCAGAACTCAGACCTGTAAAGGAAGAGGTGCAGATTCCCGAAATCTACGGCAGTGTCCTCTATTCCAATTCCTGGACAGAAGGACAGGCATCTTACGGCCTTTACAAAATCCCCGGTACTTCAGACGGCGAATTCCAGCTAAAAATAGCCGGTCCGAAGGCAACCTATGGTGGCGTCCTGAAAGATGGCATCTACTATACGATGTACACCGAGACAATAATGGGTATGTTTACTTTGCGCTACTGCACTGGCTACGATATAAATACGGGCGAAGTGGTCTACACCAAGACACCTGCTTCCTCCAATCTTGCCGTCGGCTTGGCTGTGAACCCTATGGACGATGAAATCTATGGCCTCTTCAATGGTTCCAACGGCATGCGCCTCGGTACCATCGAATTCGGCAACAGTATCGTAGTTAACGATATCGCTGTGCTGCCCGGCAACTGGAATTCCTTTACTATTGATAAAGATGGTGTCGGCTATGCAATCAATGAAGCCGGTGTTCTCTACACTGTCGACCTGACCACCGGTGATTTCACCAGAATCGGGTCTACCGGTATTACTCCTAAGTTTGTATCCGGAGCTTGCATAGATCCTACGACAGGCCGCATGTTCTGGTCTGTATCGCCTGCAGACGAACGTGGCTATCTCTATGAAGTCAACACTACTACAGGTGTCGCTACCCTCATTGCCGACTACGTGAACTGCGAAGAAATAGCCGGTCTCTATGTGCGCGTTCCGGAAGCTGAGCCCAAGGCTCCGGCCAAGGTCACCAACCTTTCCGCTAACTTCCCCGACGGAAAGCTTACTGGTTCTCTCACGTTCACGGTTCCTTCGACACTATATGACGGCACCCCAGCAGAAGGCAGCGTGAAATACAAAGTCACCGCCAACGGCGACCTCGTAGACCTCGCTTCCGTACAATACGGCGAAACTGTTACTATTGAACCTGTCACCGTTTACGAAACCGGTATTGTCAACTTCGTGGTTGTCCTCACCAACGAAGCCGGCGACAGCCCCAAGGCAAAGACCAAGTGCTTTGTAGGCAACGGTGTCCCCGAAGCTCCCAAGAACGTTCACGCCGAGTATGCAAACGGCACCATGACAATCACCTGGGATCCTGTCACCAAATCAGCCGACGGCGGATATGTCAACCCCGACGATGTCACATATGGCATAGTCGGTAAGTTCAATGACACTGAAGTTACTGTAGGAGAAGGCATCAAGGGCATGTCGTTGACACAGGCACTGAATACTCCCGGAAAACTCACAACATATACCTACAAGGTAACGGCTGTCTTCGACAACGCTATCTCTGTAGAGGGCATCTCGAACACCGTTGTTCTCGGCAATATCATTCCTCCGTACACCAATGCTCTCGACACCCCGGAAGACGGAATCTATTGGACTGCCATCGATGCTAACGAAGACGGAACGACATGGAAATGGTCCACATATGAAAATGGCTGGTCTGTTGAGTGGAGCTCAAGCGAAGTTATGGACGACTGGCTGATGTCCATGCCGGTCAAGCTCGAAGCCAACAAGGCTTACCGTGTATCCATCGATGCCAAGAATTTAGGTTCTTTCCAGGAGAAGATAGAGGTATGCTACGGTTCTGCCGCAACTGCCGAAGGTATGACAAATACCCTTGTACCTGTCACTCTCCTTACCACAGGTGAATACACCACACTTAGCGGCTGGATTATATCCGATAAGGACCAGACAGTATATGTCGGTATCCACGGTGTTTCCGACCCCGACCAGTATTATCTCATGGTTGCCAACTTCGCAATCGAAGAAGGTGTCAGCTCCAAGCGCCCCGCTGCCGTTGAAAACCTCGACGTTGTCGGCGGTACCAAGGTCCTCAACGCAACCGTTTCCTTCATCGCTCCTTCTGTCAACATTGGTGGCGACGCTATCGAGTCTCTTACCAAGATTGAAGTTTCCCTCAACGGCGAACTCGTCAAGACGTTCGAGGCACCCGCTGTCGGTACTCCTCTCGCATTCACCGATGAAAACCTCATCCCGGGTATCGCTTCATACGAAGTCGTTGCCTATAATGAAGATGGAGCCGGACTTCCTTCCTGCGCAAGTGCACAGGTCGGATTCACAGCTCCCGACTTCTCGCCTGCTACAGCAAATATCATCCAGGAAGAGACAGCTACCCTCGGTACCGTTCTCGTAAGCTGGGATGCTGTTGCCGAGACTGTGACAGGACAGACCCTTACAACTGACGACGTTACCTATACACTTGCCTCCATCACTGACGATGGCTATGTAGGCGACATCCTCAAGGAAGGTATCGGCATCACAGCTGCCGAAGTCGTCTATCAGGCTCCCACAGCTCCTCAGTCCTTCGCCCAGTTCGCTATCAAGGCCGCTACCAATGGTGGCTCAAGCAGTTGGTACAGGACTGGTTTCCTTCCTGTAGGACCTGCTTATACCGACTACGACCAGACTTTTGCCGGCGGTACTCCCGGTGAGTATATCGTGGCTTTCATGAGCCTCGTAGACCAGGATAATGAATGGAATCCCAACCAGGTATATATTTTCCCGGACAATCGTTTCTCCGATGTCTCTTCTGTAACCGGTGATGATGGCTTCCTCGCCCTAATGACTCCGGTTGCCGAAAACAGTATGGCTGTTTACTCCGGTAAGATCAGTTGCGAAAGCCTCGCACAGCCTGCCCTGACATTCTACAACTTCAACTTCGCATCCGATGATCTCAATACGGTTGAAGTCAGCGTACGCGAGCTCGGCAAACCCTGGAAGGTTCTCTTGCCTGCTACTGCTTCCTCGGAATTTGGCCCGATAGGCTGGAACAAGGTCACTGTTCCTCTCGAAGGTTTGACCGGCAAGGACATACAGTATCAGATTACTGTCGTTGCCAAGAACTATGTCTATAATATCTTCGACGACTTCAAGGTAGCCGATATGCTTGACTACGACCTTGTCGCCCAGGAAATCTCCGCTCCCGCCAAGGTAGTACCCGGCCAGACATTCAATGTGACTGTCAATGTCGCCAACGACGGTTGCAAGGATGCTGAGAACTTTACTGTAGAACTCTACAAGAACGGCGAAGTAGCCGCTACCAGGAAGGTTGAGAAGCTTGAGGCATTCAAGTCCGATGCTTATACTTTCGAACAGGAAATGGGCCTCGTGGCCGTAGATCCTGTTTCGTATAAGGCTGTAGTTGTATTCGAAGCTGACGAAAACGGTGAAAACAACGAAACAGAAGCTGTTGTCACCACTCCGCTCGTAGCAGCCCTTCCTGCTGTCAAGAACCTCGTAGGCGAAGCAGCTGAAAACGGCAACATCCTCCGTTGGGATGAACCCGAACTCGAAATTGCAGCCGGAGGCAACGGTTCTGACTTCGAAGACGGCGAATCGTGGGCTAAAGAATATGACGGGTGGACATTCATAGATGAAGACGGGGCTGCCGTAGGCGGATTCCAGAATACCGACGTTCCCGGAATCATCCCCGGCGAGACAACAGCTTCCTTCTTCGTATTCGATGCTTCCGCCGATGGATTCAACCAGTCCTTCCAGGCTCACAGCGGCAGCAAGTATCTTGCTTCGCTCTTCCGCGATGACGATGGTAGGGTCAGCGACTGGGCTATTTCGCCCACACTCGACGGCACTGATCAGACAATTTCCTTCTGGGCGCGCAGCTACAGCCCTCAGTATCCCGAAGCATTCGAAATCTGCTACAGCACCACCGGTGTAGAACTTGAAGACTTCACCGTCCTCGAAGGCTCGATGGTTGCGGCCGTTCCCGCAGAATGGACAGAATACCGCTTCGAACTCCCCGAAGGTGCAAAGTACTTCGCTATCCACAGCGTTGCTACAGGATCCTTCATGTTCATGGTCGACGACGTTACCTTCTCCGGTGCCAAGGGTGAAGAACTTTCGCTCGTCGGATACAAGGTTTACCGCGACGGCGAACTCATCGCTGACAACGTTGAAGAATGTGCTTATCTCGACGTAGAGTCGACAGTCGGTGAACACGAATATGCAGTCGTTCCCGTATTCGACCGTGGCGAAGGCAAGCCCGCATTCGTAACCGTCACCACCAAGACTGGAATCGCCGATGTAAATGCTGGCATCGTTATCACGACTGCCGACAAGAACGTCGTTGTCCTCGGTGCTGAAGGTACCGAAGTAACCGTAAGCGCACTCGACGGCAAGGTTATCTTCGCTGCCGAAGGTACTGCAAAGACCGTAGTTCCTGTATCGACAGGTGTCTATGTAGTCAAGGCCGGTGAAAAGGTTGCAAAGGTTATTGTAAGATAATCCGATCCCATATTCCTTGCGAAGCGTCTTCCCTATTCCGGGGAGGGCGCTTTTTCGGTATATGACTTTTCGATTTAATCTGAAAATAATCGAGGGATGCCACGTGGACTAAACGTTACCCACAAGGCATCCCTCGTTCTTTAATCCTAGCCTGAAGAGCTTAATCCCAGGTGTATTTCTTTTGCTTTCCGAAGCGGGAATGAATGCGTTCGCCGATACGACGGATAGGATAGGTGACGGACAGCCATGGAATGACAGCGAAGAGCTTGCGCGAACGCAGAGCTTTGAGGACACCGCGCCACACGTAGATATCAAGCGCAAACATAGCAAGAAGGATTACGATCCCGATTATCAGTGTCTTGAGATTTGGCCAGTCGAGCCATGCGGCTACGGCGAGGCAGACAAAAGCCGCAATCTGGAGCCAGCCTGTCAGCGGCATAAGGTAACGCGGGCGCCGGCGTATGAAACTTTCGGTGAATATGCGTCTCAGGACACGTTCCGTGAACAGACGCGGATGGTTGCCGTGACGTATACGGACAAAGGATTCGTCAGACAGCTCTACCCTGGTATTGTTGCCTTGTGCTATCTGGCTGATGAAGATGTCGTCGTCGCCGTGACAGAGATTGAGCGAACGTGCGAAACCTTTGCTGCGCATGAACAGGCTGCGCCGGTAGGCTATATTAAATTCTGTGCCCCGGAAAGGTTTCCCGGCGACAGCTACTCCAAGCCAGCGGACACTTTCGACAATGAAATCGAAGGCTCGACGGCAAGCACCGAGACTACGGTCTTCTTCGGGGTCGATATAGGCAAAGCCAAGGACTACTTCCACCTTGCTCTCGGGAGAGAATGAAGAAGCCATGCGGCGCAGCCACAGGGGAGATTCTATAACGGCATCCGTCGTAGTGAGCACTACTATGTCGTAGCGTGCGGCCTTTATACCGAGTGTCAGTGCCAGCTTTTTACGGCTGAGGTTGACAACGCCCTCAGGAGTGAAAGTGAGGTAAAGATTGGGATGCTTGGGTCGCAACATGGAGACCACATCGCGGACGGCTGTCGACTCGCCGTCGTTGACTACGATGACCTCAAAAGCTGCCGGATAGTCCTGACTGAGTACCGAATCCAGCATTGCCGAGAGGTCGTCGGCATTGCCCTGGGAATAGATTATGACCGATGCGGGCTCATAATCGGCATCTGCCTTGTCGGGGCGTTCGCTGTCGGCTTTGCGGCGATATTCGGTTATGGTACGGATGCGGAAGAAATACAGAGCAGCCAGCAAAAGAATGCATCCTGCGGCTGCTACTATTAGCCAAAGGGCTGTCGGCGATATTGTTGAAGCGAAATACATTTTTGTTTTCTTTGTCGGAGGTGGTGACGGAGGGGATTCTCCATAAAAACATTTTGCAAAATTACGTAGAAAAATGGAAACTTTCTATCTTTGTAAACTTCAAATACGGTATGTATGAGTAAAAAGTCTGCCAAAGTAATAGCGGTTTCTCATTCAGGCGATGTACTGACCCCCGAGCAGCGCCGGCGGTGTATGCAGGCCAACAAAAGTAAGGGTACCAAGCCCGAACTTGCTATGGGCCGACTGCTCTGGTCGTGTGGCATCCGCTACCGCAAGCATCCAAGGGACATAGCCGGTACACCCGATTTCTGCATCCGCAAGTACAAGCTTGCAATCTTTGTCGACGGTGAATTCTGGCATGGGCGCGACTGGGAGCATAAAAAGGCCAGTCTCAGATCTAACCGAGACTTCTGGGTAGCCAAGATAGAAAGGAATATAAGACGCGACCGACGCGTCGATGCCGAGCTCACGCGTAGGGGATGGACTGTCCTCCGTTTTTGGGAATCAGACATACGCAGGAACACCGGGATATGCCTTCGCCGGGTGCTCGAGCATATCAATCACTGCAACAGGGAGACAGGCCCTGATTACATCCCGGCCGACTATGCCGACATTCTATCGTGCGAAAGCACGGAGATATCTCATTCTCTGCCCATGGCTGCAGAGGATGAGACACTCTATGGCTCTCTTGATAATAATTAGAGGCACACTTTGGTTTTCATCCCGATTTATTGTATTTTTGCATTGAAACTATACTTAATAATCTACATAAGATGTTTGACAAAGAAACATATGTGCGCCGTCGCCGTGAGCTTAAAGAAAAAGTTGGCGGTGGCCTTCTCCTGTTCCTCGGAAACGATGAATGCGGTTGTAACTATGAAGACAATACATATCCTTATCGCCAGGATTCGACATTCCTATATTACTTCGGACTTCCTTTCGCCGGCCTTGCAGCCGTTATCGATATAGACAATGACTGCGAGATAATTTTCGGCGATGAACTGACAATTGATCATATAGTATGGATGGGCACGCAGCCCACTCTTCACGAAAAGGCACATAGCGTAGGCGTTGATAACGTACGCCCCTCTGCCGAGCTCGGCTCCGTACTCGAGAAAACGGTCAAGGAAGGGCGCAAGGTTCATTATCTTCCCGTCTATCGCCCCGAACACACCTTAAAATTATGGTCTCTCCTCGGCATAAAGCCTGGTTTTGCAGATCCTTCTGTCGATTTCATACGAGCCGTTGTCGATATGCGCAACCATAAGACAGCCGAAGAGATTGCCGAGATCGAGAAGGCTTGTGATGTGACTTCCGATATGCATATCGCAGCTACCAGGGCTATCCGCCCGGGTATGTATGAGTACGAGGTCGCATCGATTATCGAGGCAGTAGCCTCGTCGCACAACTGCGGACTGTCTTTTCCGACTATCTGCACCGTCAACGGCCAGACTCTCCATAACCACTATCACGGGAACAAGATAAAATCCGGCGACATGGTACTCATCGATGCCGGTGCGGAAGCTCCTTCCGGTTATGCCGGCGACATGTCGTCGACTATCTGCGCTGATAAGAAGTTCACCCCACGGCAGAAGTCCATCTACGACATCCAGGTCGCAGCCCATCTTGCGGCTGTCGAAATGCTGCGCCCAGGCGTGCCTTTTGTCGATGTATATAATAAGGCATCAGAGGTTATCTTCTCTGCTCTCAAGGATCTCGGCATCGCCAAGGGAGATCCTGCCGAGGCAGTCAAGGCCGGGGCTCATGCCATGTTCTTCCAGTGCGGACTAGGCCATATGATGGGTCTGGACGTGCACGATATGGAAAACCTCGGTGAGGTATATGTCGGCTACGACGGCAAGCCCAAGAGCACACAGTTCGGCCGCAAGTCGCTTCGTCTTGGCCGTCCCCTCGAAGAAGGTTTTGTCCTTACCATCGAACCCGGCGTGTATTTCATCCCGGAGCTCATCGACTTATGGAAGGGGGAAGGCCGTTTCAAGGATTTCATCAATTACGACGAGCTTGAGAAATGGCGCGGTTTCGGTGGAATCCGTAACGAAGAAGACTACCTCATCACTGCCGACGGCGCCCGTCGTCTTGGTAAGAAGATACCACTGACTACCGACGAAGTTGAAGCAATGCGATGAAAGCATCCCTAAGACCCGTGTTTCTCGGCGGCATAGCTGTCCTTAGCTGGTCGACTGTAGCTACTGCTTTTAAAGTGGCCCTGAGTCATATGAGTTGCTATGAGATGGTCTTTGTCGCATGTGCGACAGCCCTGGCTATTTTCACTGTCTGGATGTTCGTTACCCGTTCGTGGCACGAGTTGAAGGGACTTTCTAAAGGCATATGGGGCCGATTTGCCCTTTTAGGGCTTATCGCCCCTGTGACTTATTACCTCATTCTCTTCAGTGCCTACGACTATCTGCCTGCACAGATTGCACAGCCCATCAACTATATATGGCCTATCCTGTTGGCGGTGATGCTGGCTGTATACAGCCATAAACCAATTCCTATGCGTAAGTACGTCGGTATGGCAGTTTCGCTGCTCGGTGTCGCTGTGATTTCTGTCGGTGGTAGCAATATTAACGGCGATGTGTCTGCGATAGGTATTGTGATGGCTCTCGGAAGCGCCTTCCTTTGGGCTCTCTACTGGATTATAAACGACAGTCTTAAGTTAGAAGTCGGGTCGTGCACCTCGCTCTTCCTGCCTTTCCTGTTCGGAATGATCTATATGCTTGTCGGCACAATATTTGTGCCTCTGTCGCCTTTGTCGCAAGAGGCTCTGGCTGCCGGTATCTATATCGGTGCTTTCGAGATGGGTATTCCGTTCATATGTTTCGGGATCGCTATCCGTACGACCGACAATCCGGCCCTGATCAACCAGATGAGCTACCTTGCGCCTTTCCTTTCGCTTTTCTTTATAGCGATGGTACTTGGCGAGCCTGTCGTTCCGTCGACCTATATCGGCTTGTCCCTTATTGTCGGCGGACTTATCTACAATCAGTTCTTTGCTGAACGCAGAAGCAGGACATTGAAGATAAAATATTAAGCTACTGGGAAATAGAGGCGACTGCGGCGAGATATTTGTCTGTCGTGGTCGCTTTCTTTATGGCTTTGAGTGTTCTGGAATTGATATTTGCGCCTATGTAATCCCACATCGGTTTCATTTTTGACAGAATCTGTGCCTCGCCGCAAAGAACAGCAGCGTAATGCGCGTACATGGCCTGGTGTAGCGCAATGAGTTTTTCTTTTTGTCTTTCATTGTCCCATAGACAGCCCTCCAGCCATTCAGAAAAGAGCGACGGTCGTCCTAAGAGCCCCCTCCCGACCATTATTCCGCCCACGCAGGGGTATTGTCTGGCGATACGGTTTATGTCCTGTGGGGTAGATATTTCCCCGTTGTAGATTACAGGATGGGAGCTCTTTGATAAGAATCTTTCAAACTGACTATAGTCGATATCTCCGCGGTACTGTTGTATGGCAGTCCGGGGATGTAGGCAGATATGGACGAGTGGAGTGTGATTGAGGATATCGAGAGGCGCTTCCCATTCCTTGTTTTCGCGGACTCCGAGCCGCATCTTGACGGAATAATTTATGGTTGTGTCTTCTGCGATTATATTTGAGATTTCCTCGAGCAACGCTGTGTTGCTTATCGTTCCGCTGCCTCTGCCTCTGTTCACCTGCGGCGGAAAAGGGCATCCGAGATTGAGATCGAGGCGCTTGTAGCCAAGCCCGGCTATAAGTTTACGTCCTATTCGGAATTCTTCGATGTTCTTGAAGATTAACTGAGGGATGGTGGTAGCTGTGCCTTGTACCTCTGGCTCTATGTCGCGTCGGTCTTTAGGCCGCACAATGCCTTTCTCGATGCGAAGGAAAGGCGCGTAGTATTCGTCGGCTCCTCCGAATATAGACGCGTGCAGACGGCGCCACGATGCTTCCGTGTAGCCTTGCAGAGGCGCTGCTATAAGTTTCATTAATTGGAATGGATGCTTGCCTCGATAGCATCTATATCGGCTGCGAGCTTCTTTTCTGTGGAAAGACGGTCTTCGATGTTTTTGCAGCCATAGATCACTGTGGCATGTGTGCGGTCGAGCTTGTGACCGATGGTCGTAAGCGGCATCTTGGCCACTTTCTTGGCGAGGAACATCACAATCTGGCGGGCATCCGAAATATCACGTTTGCGACACTTGGTGAAGAGCAGGTCGGGGCAGATGCCGAAGTGTGTGGCCACGGCATCGGTAATCATTTCGAAGTTCACCTGCTTGCGGTTTATCTTGACGGCATTGGCCATTACGCGGCGTGCGAGTTCAAGCGATATGTCTCGGTTGAGCACGGTGGCATGAGCCATAAGTGAGACTACGATACCTTCAAGTTCGCGGACGCTCTGGGTCACGTTGGCGGCGATGAATTCAGTCACTTCGCCAGGAAGGTCTATGCCGTCCTGTTCTGCCTTGAGCTTGAGCACGTCGCGGCGCAGGGTGATGTCGGGACGTTCAAGCTCGACCTGCATGCCCCATTTGAAACGGTTGAGCAGTCGGGGTTCGAAGCCTTCCATGTCGGCCGGCGCGCAGTCGCTCGACATGATGATCTGTCGGTCGTGCTGGTGGAGGTGGTTGAATATATGGAAGAATATATTCTGTGTGCCCGGCATGTTTTGAAGGTCCTGAACATCATCGATGATGAGCGTATCGATACTCTGGTAGAAATGGAAGAAGCTGTTGATGTTCTTGGCTGCCGCCGCAGTGTACTGGCTCTGGAAGAGACGGGCTGTGACGTAGAGGACACGGGCCTTGGGGTTATGTTCCTTGACGCGTATGCCTATTGCCTGTATGAGGTGTGTCTTGCCGACACCCGAAGGACCGAAGACGAAGAGGGGGTTGAATGTCTTGATGGAGGGGTTGTCGCCGATAGCCATACCTATCGAACGGGCAATCTTGTTGCTGTCGCTGACGCAGTAGTTCTCGAAAGTGTAGCGAGGGTTGAGCTGCGGATCGAAGTCCTGCTGGTCGGGCTGCTTGAAGGGGTTGGCCGGCTGGGCATAGCGCTGGGCAAGAATCGTAGGCGATGAGCAGACGCTCTTCTGTGAGATGGTAGAACTCGGATCGTCGTGGATAGTACGGTAGCGGTAGTACAGGAGGACATTCTCTCCGTAGACCTTTTTAATACCTGCTCGGAGGATGCCCTGATGCCGCATCTCAAGTTGGTCTACAAAAAATTCGGACTGGACTTCAAGCACAAGACGTTTGTCAGCGAAACTATAGGAAGTTATATCGCTGAACCAGGTCTTATATTGTTCGGGGTCGATATTGTCTTTTATAAATTCACAGCAACGAGCCCAAAGTTGTTCATGTGCTTGATCCATTTTTGTAGTAGAAAGGAGTAGTCGTGTTTTCTGTACTACAAAATTCCGACAAAAATTTTTCAAAAACAAATACTTAAATATTTGGAAAAACCGATTATTTGCAACTGTGCGGTTTTCAGCTTGTTATGCCAAACTACTTAAAGGAGGGTGTCGCGAGCGAAGCGGGGCTTTGTAAAATATTGTTTTACAGCGTAGGATGCGATGTTTTTAAAGCAACGCTCCGAAAAGCGTATCTATATTCGAAAATGCTTTTCGGAGCGTTGTGGAGTAGCTTTGTGTTAAAAGAGGTATCTGGACGTTATTTAGACATAGTCAAAATAAGCTTAGAACACCTTTATGGTGACATAGCGCTTGGGGTTGCGCTTGATGTCGACAAAGAGAGAGTCGAGCGAAGCTATGGTCGCATTGAGATTTTCGTAGAGAGCCGGGTCGTGGGTAAGCTTGCCGACAGTTCCATCGGGGTTGTTGAGGGCTGCTGTGAGGGCTTCGAGGTTGGCCATGGTTTCGCGCAGGTCGACGGCTATGCTGTCTATAGGTGCGTTGCGGAGTCGGCCTGTAACGGCTGTCAGATCGCCGGTTATGGTGTCGACATTCGATGTAATGCTCTGGATATTGCCAGTGATAGGCTGCAAGGAAGCCATGACACCGCGCAGAGATTTGATAGAAGCCTGGAGGTCGTTGGTGATACCGTCGAGGCGTGTAAGGCTTTGGTGAAGCCCCTCGTTGGCTGTAAGCGCGTTGAGATTGATGAGGAGGGTGTCGACTTTAGGAAGGATGGCACCGATGGTAGGAAGCAACGATTCGGACAGTCCGGCCATCATGCCTTTGTTGACAACACCTATCAGAGTGTCGCCGACAGCATGTTCGCCGTTGACATAGTTGCCGGGTACAAGGGAAATGGAGCCTGTGCCGAGAAGGTCGGTCGCCATAACGGCCTTACTGCCGACGGGAAGACGCAGGGACTTGTCGACGCTTAGTTCGACGGCTACGTGTCCCGGGTTGTTGTACTGGTATTTTATGTCGCGTACGATGCCGACTTTGTAGCCGTTGAGTGTCACGGGTGCCGACTGGGCAAGACCTTCGACATTATCGAACACTGCATAGTAGTAGTTGGCTGCCTTGAAGAGATTGATGCCTTTGAGGAAATTGATTCCGAAGAAGAGAATGAGGAGCGCCACTATCACCAGTGCGCCTATCACGACTTCTTTGCGCAGGATTTTTTTCATACTTTATTTTGAAGCTTGTGTGTTTCTTGGATGTTTGTTACGATATATCTTAAACGCATTGAAAAGCGACATGGCGCATTTCTCCTGACCTTTTTCTGACCAAAGGAAGCGTTCGGCCTCCGGATTGCAGATAAAGTCAAGTTCGACAAGTACCGATGGCATACGGGTTGCCCAGAGTACAAGGAATCCGGCCTGACGCACTCCTTTGTCGGCACGTCCGGCGGTCGAGATGAGCTCGTTCTGTATGATGGAGGCCATTTCGATGCTCTGCTCCATGTGCCTGTTCTGGTCGAGTTCGAATATGATGTACGATTCCGACGACGAAGGGTCGAAACCCTGGTAGGTTGTTGAGTAATCCTGTTCCAGCTCGATGACACCGTTCTCACGCATGGCAACAGCGAGGTTGGCTTCGCTTTTGTGCAGACCGACAGTATAGACCGAAGCACCGTGTACGGATTTGCGGCCTTTGCTGCGCCGGTCTACGGAGTTGACGTGTATGCTCATGAAGAAGTCGGCAGCCGCTTCGTTTGCTATCGCTGCACGGCGGTCCAGGGGAATAAAGGTATCGTCGTCGCGAGTGAAAATCACTTTAACGCTGTCTCCAAGCTCTTTCTCTATCATAGAGCCAAGAAGTTTGCCGACGTTTAGGACAAGGGTCTTCTCATTGGCTTTGGTGCCTCGGCAACCAAAGTCTTTCCCACCGTGGCCGGGATCGATGACAAGGACAAAAGGCCTTTGCTCGTCCGACTTGCGGGCAAAGACGGTCCCGGCGGCAATAAGCAGCGAGAGAGTAGTCAAGAGCATTATTTTAGTCAAACGGCTGAATCGCATTTGTCCTTAGTTCAAAAATATCTGCAAAAATAGTGTTTTTTCAGTCCATTATTGTAGTGTTATATGCTAAAAAATAGGTCTATGTTGCTTTTTTTATTGTATCTGGCCTGCCTCATGCAGATATGAAGCCGGGATTTAAGCCCTCCTCCCGACAATATACTCTATATAATATCGTTCAAAATATAGAGCATCCATCATTTCGAAAGACATAAATAATGTCTGGTCTTTGATGAAATATACCGTAATATGTCAATGCGATTCAAGAAAGCGAGTATCCTTTGTTTATTCGTTGCGCTTTTAAGTGCCTGTAATGGGACTGACAAGTTCTCGTCGGCTTCAGATGCCGATGTCGTGGATCTTCGTCGTGATTTGGCCGATTATAAAGATATGGATTTTGCCGGTCGCGACAGCATTCTTCGTTCCGACAGCGATGTTTTGGCTGCATTTATGGACGTTGTAAGCGGTGAGCCTGTTTCGGACGGAGTAGTAGAAGGCTGGTCGAATTCTCTTCAGGTGACCATGTTCACTCCCCCGGCGGACTCTGTTTTTCCTTCGGCCGATTTCATCAGCAAAAGTCTTGGGCACGTTGTTGCAGCGGCTGCTTCCGAGGGGCTCGCGCTGCATCCCTACCGCTACGCGGCTGTTGTCTATGGCCGGTCCGAATCTATCCTTTTTGTCGATTCCGTGATGCTGATAGCTCTTAATCATTATCTCGGAGCTGACTTCGAAGGCTACTCCCATCTTCCGGCATATATGAGGATGCTGAAGAATAAGGAGATGCTTCCTTATGACCTGGCGGAATCCTTGGTAGCAACCTCGTATCCTTATATTGATGACGCTGGTGCCGATGTACTTTCGCGGATGCTATACGAAGGAGCTTTGACAGAAGCCAAGCTCCGTACTGTCCCTGATGCCGACCTTGCTCATGCTCTCGGCTATAGCGAAGAGCAGTTGCAATGGCTTCGGGACAACGAGGCACGTTTATGGCGAACTCTCGTTGGCAAGGATCTTCTCTACGACAAGTCGGGTGATGTTATGTCGCGTCTGTTTTCTATGTCTCCGTCCTCGCGCGATCTCGACCCGGTTGCCCCGGGACGTGCCGGTCGTTATTTCGGTTATAGAATTGTCGAAAAATACATCTCACGCCATCCCGAGGCAAGCTTGGAATACCTCCTGTCACCCTCATTTACTTCCGACCGAAAAGTTCTGGGAGAATCGGGCTACAATCCTTCCTGAAACTTTTCCTCACACTCCGAGACAGTGTAATGGTGTTCTGCCGTACATTCTGTCAGCGTATGGTTGACGAGGATGTGACGGTTGGCCATTCCGGCTATATGGCTCATCTCATGGCTCACCAGCAGGATAGTAGTGTCCCTTGCTATTTCTGTGATGATAGAGTAGAGGTGTTCCTCAAATTTTTTGTCGATATAGCTTAGCGGTTCGTCGAGGACAAGAATCTGCGGTTTGGCCACTATGGCCCGCCCGAAAAGCGTGCGTTGCAACTGTCCGCCTGATAGACGCCCTATGGGCCTGTTTGCTAAGGTTTCGAGTCGTACCTGTTCGAGTGCGTGGGATATCCGGGTTTCTTTCTCTCTTTTGTCAAGACCTTTCTCGGCAAGGAGTCCGGATGCTACTACTTCGCGGACGCTGATAGGGAAATGTGCGTCGACAGTGTTCTTTTGCGGCAGATATCCTATCGAACTGCGAGAGCCGTGAAAGACTATACATCCTTCGGTAGGTTTTAGAAGACCAAGGATGAGGCGCAGAAGGGTTGTCTTCCCTCCGCCGTTAGGCCCTGTTATAGCAACGAAATCACCTTTGTCGATTGTCAGATTGACATCGTAGAGGATGGTACGCTCGTCGCGTACGAAAGTTAGGTCCTCGACGCTTATGAGAGGAGTCCGGGGAATGTGTGGCCGGCTGTCGCATGCCGAGCACCGGCAGTGTTCGCTATGGCCTGGAGAGTGCATCTACGATAATCTTCATTTGTCCTTCCCAGTCTTCGGAGAGGGGGTCGATTGTTACTATTGTGGAGCCTATGCCTTCGTTGATGCTCTCGGCCTGGCGTGTGTCGTACTCTTTCTGGAAGAAGAAGATACGGACTCCCTTGCTGCGAGCTTCGTCGATGATGCTCCGTACTTTCCTCGCTCCCATTTCCTTGCTCTCTTGTCCTACGGCTATCTGTTCGAGTCCATAGTCTCGGGCAAGATAGCTTAGGGAGGGATGCCAGATGGCAAAAACGCTGTCGCCGTCGGCGAGCCCTGTCCGGATGGCTTTATCGATGGAATCGAGACGCTGGTTCAGCCTCGCGAGACGTTCAGCATAGACCGTCGCGCTGTCCGGCATAAGGCTTGTCAGTGCCTGAGCCATATTGCCGGCTATGATTTTGGCATTGCCCACAGATGTCCATACGTGCGGATCAGCCTCTTCATCGTGTCCGCCGTCATGATGTTCGTCATCGTTATGACTGTGACTATGAGTGCCGTAAATATATTTGATGCCTTTGGATGTGTCTATGAAGGGTTTGTCGGCTTTGATCGATTCCCGGATGCTTTTTTCGAAGGGAAATACCCCGCTGCTGAAATATGCTTCAGCACCTTCGGCCGAGAGACGCTTGTCGAGGCTCGGGTCGAAAGTCTCGGGATCGGCACCTCGTTCGAGCATCGTGAGGATTTCATAGCTGTCGCCAGTCAGTTGCGACAGGAGATATTTCTGAGGCGCTATACTGACCATCAGTACGGGCTTTTCATCGGTACTGTCCTTTTGGCGCCCACATGACGAGAGGAGAAGAAGCGCTATGCCAAGAGTACAGGCTTTCTTAAGATATGCCATTGTTTTTGAGATATTCATCCATAGATTTTGCTGCATGACGGCCATCACCCATAGCGAGGATGACTGTTGCGCCGCCGCGGACGATGTCGCCACCCGCGAAAATCAACGGTAATGATGTCTGTGAATTTTCTGAAACAGCGATAGTGCCTTTTGGAGTTACGTTGAGCCCTGGTATATTCTGTGGGATCAGAGGGTTGGGCGATACGCCTACACTGACGATTACCTCGTCGACTTCAATTTCGTCAATCATGCCAGGAATCGGCACCGGGCTGCGACGGCCAGATGCATCGGCTTCTCCGAGCTCCATGCGTTGTACGCGCATTGCGCGCACGTGACCAAGTTCGTCAGCAAGATATTCGACCGGGTTGCTGAGTGTCATGAATTCCACTCCTTCTTCTTTGGCATGGAGCACTTCTTCGCGCCGTGCCGGCATCTCAGCCTCGCTGCGCCGATAGACTATCATGGCACGTTCGGCACCCATACGGCGTGCAGTGCGAACGCTGTCCATGGCTGTGTTGCCCCCCCCGATGACAGCGACGCGGCGACCGCGAAGAACTGGCGTGTCATGGCCCGGCTTGCCTGCCCCCATGAGATTGATACGGGTCAGGTACTCGTTGCTGGACATTACTCCTATATAGTTTTCGCCGGGTATGTTCATGAAACGTGGAAGGCCGGCACCTGAGGCGACGAATATGCCTTTGAAGCCCATGCCGAGCAGGTCGTCGTAGCTCAATGTCTTGCCTATGACAGTGTCAGTATGGAATACGACTCCTTTGCGGCGGAGATTGTCGAGTTCGGCATCGACGATGCTGTTTGGAAGTCGGAATTCCGGGATGCCGTATTTTAGAACGCCTCCAATTTCGTGCAATGCTTCAAAAACGTGAACGGCGTAGCCACGGCGGCTCATCTCGCCTGCGAAGGATAGTCCCGACGGGCCGGAACCGGCGACTGCGATGCGTGTCCTCCCTTCTACTGATTCAGGGACAACGGGGTCGCCGGAGTGCGCCGCTATTTCAGCATCGGCGGCAAAGCGCTCGAGATAGCCGATTGCGACGGGCTCTTTCTTCATCTTGTTATAGATGCAACGGCTCTCGCATTGTTTCTCCTGGGGGCATACACGTCCGCAAACTGCCGGAAGGGCGCTGGTGCGTTTGAGGACTGCGGCAGCCTCGCCCGTCTCGCCTCGCTGGATATTCTTTATGAAGCCAGGGATATCGATGCCTACGGGGCAACCTTCGACACATGTAGGGGAAGGGCAGTCGAGGCAGCGCGTAGCCTCTAATACAGCCTGCTCGGTGCTGAGGCCCTGGTTGACTTCTTCGTTGCATGTCACTCGGTAGGCAGCGTCAAGGTGCGCCATGACAGTGCGCGGTATCGCAGTACGTTCTTTGGCCGACATGGCCTTGCGGAGATCCTCGCGCCAGGAGGCATCCCGCCCGTTATGTTGTTCTGACATATTATATTTGATGCTAAAGAAGCCTCAGGCTTTCATCCTCATAATCATTTCGTCGAAGTCTACCTGATGGGCATCGAACTCGGGACCGTCGACACATACAAAACGCATCTTGCCCCCTACGTTCACGCGGCATGCTCCACACATCCCCGTACCGTCGACCATGATAGTATTGAGAGAGGCTACCGTAGGTACATTGTATTTCTTGGTGAGCAATGACACGAATTTCATCATAATAGCGGGCCCGATAGTGACGACTTCGGCCACTTTTTCGCGTTTTATGACGCTTTCCACACCATCGGTTGCCAACCCCTTTGTACCGGCACTGCCGTCGTCGGTCATGATGATGACATCGTCAGAGTAGCGTCGTACCTCGTCTTCGAGAATAATCAGGTCCTTGTTCCTTGCGGCAAGGACGCTGACAACGCGGTTACCGGCTTCTTTCATAGCCTTGATGATTGGTAAGAGAGGTGCTACGCCTACACCTCCGCCACAGCATACGACTGTACCGTCGCGAAGAGCTATGTCGGTGGCTCGTCCGAGAGGACCGACAACATCCGTCAGGCTGTCGCCGACTTCCAGTGCGCATATTTTCCTGGTCGATTCGCCGACAGCCTGGACTACGAGAGTGACTGTACCTGCGGCGGTATCGGCATCGGCGATGGTCAGGGGTATTCTTTCGCCCCCGGCACCGCAGCGAACGATGACGAAGTGTCCGGCTTTGCGGGCTTTGGCGATCTCGGGAGCTTTTACGATTAGCTTGACTACCTTCTCCGAGAAATATGATTTTTCAATGATATTGTACATGCGCTTGTCAGTATATTGGCGCAAATATAGTCAATTTTTACATGAAATGAAAGAAAAAGACCCGTGTCGCTGCTGACGCGGGCCTTCCTTGTGATAATATGGTAATGCTACTTGACTTCCCATTCGAAGAGACCGGCCGAGTTGCCGTCGGGCAGGTCGACTTCGAGGCGTAGGGCCGTAGTGTCGACAGGGTCGAAGTTGACGGTGTTGGGAGTGCCTTTTGTGGTTCTGTATTTGTCGGCTCCGTTGACAGGGCACCATTTTCCCTCGTCATCTTTATAGAGGATTCGCCATGCCTTGGGAACGCGGCAGCCGCCCCATGGTGCGTCGTCGAACCAATAGACAGTCGCGCTTCTGACGTTCTGTCGCTGGGGCAGCTGATACTCTATCCATTCGGTCGTCCCCTGTTTGGGCCACCAGTTATAGTAAGGTACAGAGCGGTCGTTTTCATCCTTGGGAACAAGGCGGTCGTTGATGGCCGTAATAGACTTGGCCATTTGCGATGCATCTATCTTGCTCTTGGAAGCGAGCGTGGCCGGCATACTCGGGCTGGATGCTGAGAGCTCCTGCGGCAGCCATACTGCCATTGCCCCTGGCCCGCGATGTGCCCATGCATAGTAGGGGATCAGCGTGAGTTTCACATCCTTGGCGATGACTCGACCGCTGTCGTCGTAGCCAAGGGTCTGGGCATCGGTGCTCAATGTCGTGATTCCATAAAGTAGGTCGGGATTGTTCGTGACGGTGAACTTAGGCTCACGGTTCATGATAACGCTTAGTACATCGAAATCATTGTCGGGCCACTCGGCACAGTAGACGACAGGACCTCTTTCGACGGCGACTCGGCCACGGTCGGCCTCTACTTTGTTATTTGCTTTGACAGTACGTGCTTCCATATCGAAATGAACAGATACTTTGTCGCCTTTCTTCCATGGACGTTCGATTGTGAAATAGCCTTTTTCGATTTTGCCTTCTACCGGTTTGCCGTTGACTTCGACAGTGTAGCCGAGGCGCTTGCCGTCTGTGTAATAATAGAGGTCGCCGGGGATGGGCGACTGGCTGCGAACCCATTCGGGAATACGAATCTTCATAGCGAAGTTGCCTGCCTTGTTTTTGTCGACAGTGATGTCGATATTCCCGTTCCAGGGATAGCCGGTGCTCTGTGTGAGTTCGAGCACCTTGCCTTTGACCTCGAGCTTGGCACTGTTGGACATGAAAAGATTGACATATACGTCGTCGCCGCGGACTGCATAGACATATCCCGGAATCGAGGGGATGAAGCGGCATATGTTCGAGGGGCAGCAGGCGCATCCGAACCAGGGCTGACGCTGGTGCTGACCCATGCTCTCGAGGGGATTGGGATAGAAGAAGCCGCCACCGTCGAGGCTTACGCCGGAGATAAGGCCGTTATAGAGGGTGCGTTCGAGAACATCATAGTATTTGCCATCGCCATGAAGGAGGAACAGCCGATGATTGACGTAGACATTCCCGATTGCGGCACATGTCTCGCAATAGGCCGACATGTTGGGGAGCTCGTAGTTCTTGCCGAAAGCTTCGCCGGCGCTTGTCGCACCGATACCGCCGGTTATATATAGTTTTTTGTTTACAATATTGTCCCAGATTCTGTCGATGGCATTGATATACGAAGAGTCTCCTGTCAGTGCGGCTACGTCTGCCATGCCGGCATACATGTATGCGGCGCGTACGGCATGCCCCACGGCTTCATCCTGCTCGATAACGGGTTTGTGAGCCTGGCTGTACTCGTCGGTACGCGAGGTGTAGCCGCGTTTGTCGAGGAAGAACTTGGCCTGGTCGAGATATTTCTTGTCGCCGGTGACAAGATAAAGTCTTGCAAGCGCCATTTCTGCGATCTGGTGGCCTGGGACGCGGACGAGCTGGTCAGGCCCGTCGCCGATTTCGCGGCATACGCAGTCGGCATATCTGATAGCTATGTCGAGAAAGTTGCGTTTGCCGGTAGCCTGATAGTGGGCTATGGCTCCTTCGACCATGTGACCGAGGTTGTAGAATTCGTGCGAAAGGTCCTCGACGGCCTCCCAGCGCTTGCTGCCGGCCCATGCGTGGGGATGCTTGGGGTTCATTGTTCGGCTGGTGTAGAGATAGCCGTCAGGTTCCTGGGCTGCAGCCACGATAACGAGCACGCTGTCGATATACTTGTCGAGCTTTGTGTCCGGATATGTCTGCATGAGGTAGCTTGCACCCTCGATTGTCTTGTAGACATCGGTGTCGTCGAAGGAGAAACCCTCGACCTTGAATGTGTCGCATGGATGTGCCGCACGTACGAAATTGTCGTAGCGTCCTGTCTCCTCGCATTTGCTGAAAGCCAAGGGTATGGTGACTTCTCGTGATGCTTTGAGTCGCTGTCCCCAGAAATTATCGGTTACTTTTACGGAAGTGAAAGGCACGGGATTGATGGGATAGCCATGCGCTTCCGCCTCGGATGTCTTCGCCGATAATCCGCTGAAAGCGAGGATAGTTGCAAGTAATGTGCTTAAGGTTCGTCTCATTTGGTTTAAGTGTTAGCTTTTCGTTAGGTATTTTTCCCGATGCAAAGTAAGTAATTTTTTTGTGTGTAATGCAACTTTTTTTGTCGGGTGAGTGAACTCTTCTGCTGCAGGTAGTGTTATATAATCAAATGGTAAAAATACTTTCCCATTGCAAGAAATGTGATAATGATTGGTTTATCTAAGCGAGAAGACGTTGTGAAACATCTTCTCGCTTGGTTTTTATGCCTACAGTCTGTCAATATAGAATCAAAATCATGGAGTTCCGTATTTTTTTGCTAATTTTGGGCTATAGAAAGAAATATGACGATGACAAGAAGGATGAACTGGCCGACGCTTATCAATGACAAGCGTTTCGGACTCGAAGATTACCACGATCCAAAGAAGAATCCTACGCGGACTGATTTCCGCCGGGATTACGACCGTCTTGTGTTCTCGAGTCCGTTCCGCAGGCTACAGAATAAGACTCAGGTTTTCCCTTTGCCAGGTAGTATATTCGTTCACAATAGACTGACCCACAGCATGGAAGTGGCATGTGTGGGGAAATCGCTTGCCGACCGTATAGCTTCTGTCCTCGAAGAAAGATACCGGGATACGGAGGAAGGCACTGAGCACTTCAGGCATCTTGGAGACATCGTGGCGGCTGCCTGTCTGGCTCATGACCTCGGGAACCCTCCTTTCGGCCACTCCGGAGAGAGGGCAATAGCTACATTTTTCAGCGAAGGCGAAGGTCGTGTGCTTAAAGAGAAACTTAGCGACGACGAATGGTCCGACCTGATTCGTTTTGAAGGCAATGCCAACTCATTCCGCGTACTGACTCATCGTTTCAAGGGCCGAAGGGAAGGCGGTTTTGCAATGACATATTCCACCCTCGCTTCCGTGGTCAAATATCCCTACGAGTCGACAGTTTCCCCAAATGGCAAATTCGGCTTCTTTACGAGCGAGAGAGAAGGGTACGCCCGTGTAGCTGAGGAACTTGGCATCATCCGTATGTCGGAGGACGGCGAACCGCTGCGCTATGCACGTCATCCGCTCGTTTTCCTTGTCGAGGCTGCCGACGACATATGCTACGAGGTGATGGATATCGAGGACGCTCATAAGCTGAAGATCCTTACCACTTCGGAAGTAAAGGATGCATTCATGAACTTTTTCGGGGATGAACGCCGTGCGCGCATACGCACTGTCCTGGAGAAAGTAGAAGACCCCAACGAGCAGATTGCCTATCTCCGTTCGTGCGTCATCGATGCCCTTGTCTCCGAATGTGCCAGGACCTTTCTTGATAATGAGGATGCCATTCTCGAGGGTCGTTTTGATGGTTCCCTTCTTGGCAGTATAGCTGAATTGGAACGCGAAGGCTATCTGGCATGTACGCGTTTGTCATGGAAAAAAATATACCGTGCCTCGGAAGTGGTCGACGTGGAAGTGGCCGGTAACAGGATAATAACCTTCCTCCTTGAGCACCTCGTAAAGGCTGTTACGCAGCCAGAGCTCAACTACTCGAAGTTGCTTCTTGCAAAATTTCCGGAACAGTACGATGTCGCAGCGCCGACGCTCTTTGGCAAACTCCAGGCTGTGTTGGACCATGTGTCGGCAATGACTGATGTCTATGCTCTCGACTTATATCGCAAACTAAACGGGATGTCGCTTCCCGCCGTATAACAATATGGAACGTACTATATCTTTCTTATTGAGTCTCATTTGCTCGTTGGCCGTCTTTGCCGGGCAATATACAGTCGACAAAATACCCAATGTACATCTTAAAGACAGCACACGATATGTTACCAATCCTGACGGAGTGATCAGTGCTGCAACTGTGGCAGAGCTCGATGCAATGCTGAACCGTGTCCGTCGTTCGACAAGTGCTGAAGCTGTACTGGTTGTTGTCGATGACATCGATTCAGACGATATCGATACTTTCGCTAACGACCTTTTTTCTAAATGGGGCCTGGGCAAGAACGATCTCGACAACGGACTCCTCGTGCTTGTTGCCAAGGATATGCGTAAAGCCGTCATACGTCCCGGTTACGGTCTGGAAGGTGTGTTGCCCGATATTGTCTGCGCACGAATCCTTCGGGAGCAGATGTTTCCCTCCTTCAGAAAGGGCGACTATGATACAGGGATAATGAAGTCGATGGAATCAATATCAGGCATTCTCCTCGATCCGCAGAACCGTGAAGAGATATTGTCAGCGCAGGCAGACGTCGATTTAGGCGGAGGCGAGGGAAGCGAGGGAGACTCTTTCCACTACTATATCGTATTCTGTATAGTCCTGGCAATAGGAATGTTGTTTTTTTTGCTTCTCAGGCTCTACAGCGTACGCAGTAAAAGCGACCGCGACAAATATCTTGCACTCTCGGGAATGAAGCCTATATATCTTGGTATGACAGTCGCGGGTCTATTTATCCCGATTGTGGCTTCTCTTCCGCTTGTGATACTGCTCTACAACTGGCGCAATGGCACACATAAATGTCCGCGCTGTGGAACGAAGATGAAAAAAATCGACGAGGTGCATGATAACGAGTATCTTGCGCACAGTCAGGATATTGAGGAAAAGATTGGTTCTGTAGACTATGATGTATGGTTGTGTCCCAAGTGTGGCGAGAAAGACATAGAGCAGTATGTAGCCAAAGGGACGCCTTACTGTCAGTGCGACAAATGCCATGCATATACGTCGCGTCTCATCCGTTCGAGAATTCTTCGCGATGCAACAAGTACCAGTGAAGGGCTGGGAGTGAAAGAATACAATTGTCTGAACTGCGGATGGACGCAGAGCCGTCAGTATAAGATACCTATGGTTGTCGTACCCCCGGTGATTATCTCAGGAGGCGGCAATAATAGCGGATTTGGAGGCGGCGGATTTGGAGGCGGCGGCTTCGGCGGAGGTATGACGGGCGGCGGCGGCGCTTCCGGCGGTTGGTGATTCCCGACAAGTCCTTAGTTTGCTGTTATCTCAGCCATTCTTCGGGGTTGAGCTTGCTCTTCTCATGCCGGACCTCGAAGTGCAGACGGGTGCGTCCTCCGTCGTTGGGGTCGGAATGTATGTGGCCCAGTTTCTGGCCTGCCTTGACATTGTCACCCTTGCGTACCGACAGGTCTGAAAGGCCGGCATAGACAGTGAGGTATTCGCCATGACGTATCAGTACGACATTTCCGAAGCCCTCCATTACTATGACCATGGAGACCGTTCCTTCATGAACAGCTACTGCCGACGCTCCGGGCGACGTCTCGAAGTCGACTCCGTTGTTCTGTATTTCGACACGCGACAGTTCCTCGTGGGTTCTTCGTCCGAATTCCGCAATGATCTTTGCTTGCCGGTCGATAGGCGATGGGAGCTTGCCTTTGCATTTCTCGAATGGTGTGCCTGGTGCCAATGGGGCAGGACGTTTCGATGGTGTGTCTTTGGCAGGCTCGGATGTGCTTTCGCTTCCGCCCTTTGATTCCTGGCTTGTCTGTCCTTTTGAAGATGGTGCCTGTTGCTGTGCCGCCTGGCGTTTTTTTTCGGCTTCTGCCTTGCGGCGTGCTTCTTCGGCTGCGGCGCGTGCTTCTTCCTCAATAATTCTGTTGAGTTCTTGGTCGAGACGGCGTGCCCGAGTCTGTTCTCGTTCGAGAATCTTATTGAGATTTTTGCTCTGTCTTTTTAGGGAGGCTACAACAGAGCGTGCTTCGCGGCTGCTGATTTCGAGACTTTGTCTGCGGTGTTCTATGGTGTCGATAGATGCCGTCAGTACTATGTTGGCAGAGTCAAGACGCTGTCTCTGGTTTTCGAGAATACTCACAGTCTCCGTCAGGGACTGCGCGCTCGAGCTCTGCCATTGGCTGAGCTCGCGTAGATAGCGCATGCGTCGGTAAGCCTGTTTGAAGGATTTCGACGAAAATATAAATGAGGATGACGAGGCTGCCTGGCGTTGTGAACGTGCGGCTCTCAGCGATTCGGCATATGAGTTTTTGAGTGTCTCGACTTTGGCGGATGTCAGTTTCACTGAGTCGGTCAGCATCCTGATTTTAGCCGTAAGACTGTCCTGGCGGCGTTTAAGGCGGCTGATGTCCTTCTCCTGGATGCGTATGTCGGCTTCGATTGAAGATAGACGGTTGTATTCCCGTTGTGTCTCTTCGATATTACCCTGTATCTTGCGGCGCGTATTATCTATTTTTCGTTGTGTTTCCTTGCGTTCTTTACGTACGGTTCCGGAGTTGCGCCGTGGAGCAGCCTCGACAGGTGCCGCTAAAAGACCGAAAAGAAGAAATAAAGGGATAATGATACGTCGCATTTGTCAATCAAAGGTGTTTCAGCATTTTCACGACATCGCCGACCGGAACGCGTTGGTAACCTCCGGGAATTTTAAAACCGGAAACCTCTGAAGAATTATTCCAGTCAGCTTTCGACGGATTAAGGGTTATGGACAGCTTGATTTCCTGCTGGTGCATCTGCCCGTCGACAGTGATGGTCTGGGCCGTATTTCCTGCGGTCGTGACGGTATGTCCGGTGAAGGTGGCCGACAGTGGCGAGTAGTTGACGGGATGGATGATGAAACTCTCTATTATCGGGGAGCCGCTGACAGGAGAGAAGGCTGTATAATTCCAGTCGATTCCGTCGATTTTTTTCTTCGGCGTGATGCTCCAGTGGTCATCTCCCAGAGATTCGAAATCGAAGCTGTTTTTTTCATTCAGGGTTATAGTGCCTTTCCCGGGTACGAACGCCTGGCCGAGCAGGAGGCTCTGCAGGTCCGAAAGACAGAGGCCGGCGGCTCTTTCAAATACGCTCAGGGAGGTCTCGACATACTGATGGTTGAGTTTGTCGACTATGAAAAGATTGTCATTGTCGATATAAAGAATAGCGAGTTCTATTCCGAGGAGTCGGACGGATATGTTGATGTAGGCATTGTTTACCATTGTGAGACGTCCGGAAACCGAAAGGTTTTTAGGGCTTTTGAGTGATATTTTGACAGGCATTTGCACGTACGACCAGCTCTGGTATGAGTCGGCGAGGTCGACGAACTTTTCATCGAGACTTTTCTGTAGGTTGTTCTCGATTCGTGACTGGGCACTGGCGGCTCCCTTCGACGAACCGCATGCCGAGCTGCCGATGATGAGCGCGCTCGTCAGTATGGCTGAAAGGATATGGTTGATAGCGAATCTCATTTTTCTTCAGGGATATATGTTTTGTGTTGTACTTTTTCTCGTATATTATTGTTGTCCGGGTCGAGTTCGAGTGCTTGTTCCCAAAATCTGACAGCGTCTTTGAAGTCGCCGGACATGAAGTAGATATTTCCGGCATGGTCATAGACATCGGATGTTACTCCCTGGTCTTCGGCATCCTCGATTGTTTCGACAGGAGTCTCTTTTTCTGGTTCTTGCTCAGTGTCTTCTGCTTGTGGGGTGTCCTCGGCCGGTTCGATTATTTTTGCAAGGACAAGGACTTTATCCATGAGTTCGCGGGCTTTCTTATAATCCTTCTTTTTGAACATGACCCATGCATATGTGTCGAGGAAGGTTGTGTTGTCTGGTTCTGCAGCTGTAGCGATGGAGGCATATAGTTCTGCCTTGTCGAGGTCTTTGCCTTTGAGCGACATATAGTATGCTGCATTGTTCATCGCCATATAGTTGTCAGGGTCGTATTCGATAGCTTTGGAGTATTCGGTGAAAGCACTGTCGGCTTCTTCCATGGAATAAAGGATGTCGCCGCGCTGGGCGAAGTAGACCGAACGGGCCTTGTCGGTCGGAATAGTTTCCACATTGACGCTGTCGAGGACAGCGAGTGCCTGGCTCTCTTTTTTCTGCATGAACAGAGCTGTTGAGGCCATGAGTGGAAAGTAAGTGTTGTCCGGAAAACGGCGGAAAGCTTCGAGAGCTGTTTTTTCCATAGCAGTCGTGTCTTTCATCGTCGAATAGACGGATATCAGGCTCTGCCATACTCCTTCGTCCGAGCCGTCCAGGTCAAGGCTGTAGCCGTATTGTTCTGCAGCAGCAGGATAGTTGCCTATGATAGCGTCGTATGCTCCGTAGAACGAATGAAGCATGGGTTCGCCGGGATTGACGGTCTGCAGAGTCTCGAACATCTCGTCGATACGTGAGCGCTGGGTTGTGTCGTTGTACAGCTTGACTACATAGTCAGACAAGAGCTGGAACTTGGGTTGGAATTCGAGGTCGGGGGATTCGAGGGCACGGAATACCTCGCGGTCGTAACCTATGCTGTCGCCCTGTACACGGAAGAAATTGGCGCGGGCCAGATAGATCATACCATTGGTGGAGTCTACGCTGCAGGCATGGTCGAAATAACGTATCGCCGAGTCCGGTTTGTTGATAGAGGAATATACGGTACCGATGAAAATGTCGGCATCGATATCGTTCGGAGCTTCGCGATGCAGCTTCTCGAGTTCGTTGACAAGAGATGTTGTATCGCCCCACATTCCGTAGGCCTGTATCTTGCGTGAAGCGAGAGGTATGTTACCCGAAAGGCCTTTCTGAAGACGGTCATAGATGCCGATTGCTTCCCGGAACGAGGCTGTGTCCCGCCGCCTGCTTGCATCGACAGTCAGCGCTGATGCTAAGTTCATGGCCGGGTCTGTGCGTCCCGGCATGAGGCTGTCGAGAGTGCGCCAGACACTGATTACATCGTCGATGCGGTTTGCTTCCTTGGCCACAGAGGCAAATACTGTTGCATAGTGTTCGTCGGAAGGATTGGCGAGGAATCTGTCGCGCAGGGCATTGTAAGACTCCTCCATTATCGTGGAATCCGAGTTCGGGTTCATTATTTCAATCTCGGCAATGGCTCCGCGTATGTATGGGTCGCGAGGTTCCAGTGTCAGGGCATGACGCAGGAGGTTGAAGTAGTCGTCGAAACGGTTGTCCTCATAGGCATTGACAGCTTCGAGGTATATATAGTCGGCTTTTCTGCTGACTTCGTCGGTCGATTTGGCCGACGATGCTATCAGACTGACTGTGCAGAGGAGAAGGGTCGCTATCGAAAGATGTCGTAATGAAAAATTCAAAAGGTGCCGCATGTATTATATTTATTTTAGGACACGCCTGTATGGCCAAATCCGCCTTCACCACGCTCTGTACTGTCCAGATTTTCGGTCGGCTCCCAGCATACTTTTGAGTATGGAGCCACAACAGCCTGGCAGATGCGGTCGCCGTCGGATATTGTGAAAGGTTTGTCGGACAGGTTGATGAGGATGACGCCTATCTCGCCGCGATAGTCTGCATCGATAGTACCGGGGCTGTTGAGGAGTGTGATTCCGCTTTTGAGTGCGAGACCGCTGCGTGGGCGCAGCTGCATCTCGTAGCCTTCCGGAAGAGCGACTCTAAGGCCGGTAGGTACGAGCACGCGTTGACCCGGGGCCAGGACTATGTCCTCGTCTATGTTGGCACGAAGATCCATACCTGCCGACAGCGGCGTGCTGTATTCAGGCAGATTGTGCCTGGATGAATCTATAATCCTGACGGTTACCTTGTCCATATCTTGGTGTCGGTTAATAAATATATAACAAACTTAATAGATTAAAGATTGATGCGGAATGTCTTGGTGTCGGCCTTGAGGATGTAGACGCCCCGGAGTCCGAGTGAAAGCCGTACGGTTCCGGCCGCTATCTTCTTGGTTGTGATCAGCTGACCTAAGATAGTGTACACCCTTGCTTCGACAGGTTGCGGTGTAGTGATGAATATGTAATTGTCGCGGGTGACGACTTCGATATCATCGGCGGCGCTTCCGACTTCAGGGTCTCGAGTCTCTACTACTTCCCATACGGGAGCTTTTGCTGCTGCCGAAATGTCAGTCGGGAAGACAGCCGCTGTAGCGGTCATCATCAGGCATCCAAGGAAGAAGTGACGGAAGCGTATCATGCTTATTCTATTTAGTGACAGTCATTTCGCCTGCAAGAGGTTCGGAAAGAAGACGGCGGACATCTTCGCGGGAGTGTCCAGAACCGAATAGGAACATCATTTTTGTTATCGCGGCCTCGAATGTGATGTCGTGACCGGAGATAACACCCATTGCTGTAAGTGTATCGCTCCCCTGGTAGCGGTTGGCGTGTACACTGCCGTTGACACACTGGGTGACGTTGAGTATTATGAGGCCGCGGTCGATAGCTTTCTTTATGGCATCAACGAACCACGGCTGCGTCGGGGCATTGCCTGCACCGAAAGTGCGCAGGACGATACCTTTGATGTCCGGCGTGGCAAGGAGATGGGTGAGTACCGTGGGGTTTATTCCAGGGAAGAGATCTATAGACATCACTCGGCTGTCCATCCCGTAATAGGGGCGCAGAGGGCCACGTGGTGGATCTTTGCGAAGGGCATCGCGGTCGAAGTAGATGCCGAGTCCTATTTTTGCCAGGGCAGGGTAGTTGTTGCTCTTGAAGGCATTGAAATTGTCGGCGCTCTGTTTTGTGGAGCGGTTGCCGCGCCAGAGATAGTTTTCGAAGAGAATGGCTACTTCGCGGACTGTAGGACAGCCGGGAGCTGTGCGGTCGGCCGCTATCTGAAGTGCGGTAATCAGGTTTTCCTCACCGTCGGTGCGCACTTCGCCGATAGGAAGCTGCGAACCGGTGATAATCACGGGCTTGTCCAGATTCTCGAGCATAAAGGACAAGGCCGACGCAGTATAGGCCATCGTGTCGGTGCCGTGAAGGACCACGAAGCCGTCGTACTTGTCGTAGTTGTCCGCTATGCTGTGGGCTATCTCTTTCCAGTGGGCCACATTCATGTCCGACGAGTCGATGGGCTCAACAAACTGGATGTTGTCTATTTCATAGTCCAACATCTTGATTTTTGGCACATTTTCTATCAGGTGGTCGAAGTTGAAGGGTTTTAAAGTCTTCGTCTCCGGATCCTCGATCATTCCGATCGTTCCGCCTGTATAGACTATCAGGATTCGTGGTTTCATGACATGTGAGGATAGACTGTGGGGTGTTTAGGGTATCATTTTACTTGTGCACCGGCAGTTGCTTCGGCCGAAGGTGCTATGACAGTCAGTGATCCGTCGGCATTGAGTGCCGAAAGAATCATACCCTGAGAGAGCACACCTTTGATTTTGGCCGGGGCGAGGTTGGCGATGAAGCAGACCTGTTTGCCGACGAGGTCTTCAGGTTTGTAATAGTGAGCGATGCCTGATACGATTGTCCGATGCTCTGCTGTGCCGTCGTCGATGATGAATTTGAGAAGCTTGTCTGCTTTCTTGACGCGTTCACATTCGAGGACGGTGCCTATGCGGATGTCGAGCTTGGCAAAGTCGTCGATGCTGACTTCGGGCTGTACGGGTTCGGGCTTGAAGTTGCGGATGATGTTCTGACGTTTGATTTCTTCGAGGCGGTCGGTCTGGGCCTGTATGGTTTCGTCCGATATTTTTTCGAAGAGGAGTTCCGGTTCGCCGATTTTAGATCCGGTTGCGACGAGGCCTTCCTGACCGAGCATGTCCCAGGAGAGCTTTTCGAGGCCGAGGATGCCTGTGAGTTTCCTGCTCATGAAGGGCATGAAAGGCTCGAGAGCCACGGCAATAGATGCGCAGATCTGGAGCGATACATTGAGCACTGTCTTGACGCGCTCGGGATCGGTCTTGTAGACCTTCCATGGCTCTGTTTCCTGAAGATACTTGTTGCCGAGACGTGCGAACGCCATGGCATCCTTGAGGGCTTCGCGGAAGTGGAAGTTTTCGAGGTTGTCGGTGAGCGATGCTGCCGATTCTTTCATATCGGCGTAAGCCTGACTGTCGATGTCTTCGAGCTGGCCTGGTGCCGGGACGATGCCGTCGAAATATTTGTGGGTCAGCACGATCACGCGGTTTACGAAGTTGCCGAGTATCGCAACGAGTTCGTTGTTGTTGCGTGCCTGGAAGTCACGCCATGTGAAGTCGTTGTCCTTGGTTTCGGGAGCGTTGGCTGTCAGGACATAGCGGAGGACGTCCTGTTTGCCGGGGAAGTCGGCGAGGTATTCGTGGAGCCATACGGCCCAGTTGCGCGATGTCGATATTTTGTCGCCTTCGAGATTGAGGAATTCGTTGGCCGGTACGTTGTCGGGAAGCTGGAAGTTGTCTCCGTAGGCCATCATCATGGCCGGGAAGACTATACAATGGAAGACGATGTTGTCCTTGCCGATAAAGTTGATGATGCGAGTCTCGGGGTCTTTCCACCATGTTTCCCATGTATCGGGCAGCAGTTCCTTGGTGTTGGAAATATAGCCGATAGGTGCATCGAACCATACGTAGAGTACTTTGCCCTCGGCTCCTTCTACAGGCACGGGAACACCCCATGAAAGGTCGCGCGATACGGCGCGAGGCTGAAGACCCATGTCGAGCCATGATTTGCACTGTCCGTAGACGTTGCTCTTCCATTCCTTGTGACCTTCGAGGATCCATTTGCGCAGGGCCGGTTCCCATTTATCGAGGGGTAGATACCAGTGCTTCGTGGAACGGAGTTCAGGCACAGCGCCAGTGATTGCGCTGTGAGGATTTATGAGGTCGGTGGCGTTGAGCGATGTGCCGCATGCCTCGCACTGGTCACCATAAGCTTTCGGGTTATGGCAGTGCGGACATTCGCCTGTGACATAGCGGTCGGCAAGGAACTGCCCTGCTTCAGGGTCGTACAGCTGCATGGATTCTTTTTCGATAAACTCTCCTTTTTCGTAAAGGTGACGGAAGAATTCCGATGCTGTCTCGTTATGGATATCAGAAGTCGTGCGCGAGTATATATCGAAGGATATGCCGAGTTCTTCGAACGATTTCTTGATAAGGAAATGATAGCGGTCGACAATATCCTGGGGGCTTACGCCTTCCTGACGGGCCTTGAGAGTGATAGGTACACCGTGTTCGTCGCTGCCACCGATCATGACGACGGGGCGCCCTGCAAGGCGAAGATAGCGTGTGTATATGTCGGCCGGCACGTATACACCGGCGAGATGGCCGATATGGACAGGTCCGTTGGTATATGGAAGTGCGGTAGTTACAAGCGTTCTTTTATATTCGTGACTCATGACTGTCATTAATGATTTTACTCGTCTGTATTCTGGCGTTTCAAAACGCAAATTTACGAAATATATTCGTATTCCGCAATCTCGTTTGGAGCAGAAGGTTTTTTATTGCTATCTTTGCATGCAAATCATATTTGACCTATGAGACCCACATTCCTTCTTGGGGCAGCAATTGCCTTTGCAGCATATGCCCATGCGGCATCTCCTGCCGTCGACAGCTTTGGAATAAACTGGCCTGCCGACAGAATAATACCTCAGTTTTCAATACCTGCCGACACTCTCGACGGCCTCGATGTAAATCTGGCCAAGCTTGATAACGACGGTAAGATAATGTACACCGTACTGCAGGGTATCGTCAACCGCGACAAGCCCCGTGTCTTTCTATATGCTCATGCCAGCGAGGGCAAGAACAAATGGCCCAGTCTGCTCGGACTGACTGTCAACGAAGTATCTCCGGAAAATCATATGAGTCTTGTTAAGAAATATGCCGGCAGCTTCAAAGGTTTCGTCCTGTACGACCCTGAAAAGAACATCCATTATGCCAATCTGGCATCGACAATCGCCGGCATCGAGAATCTGCTTCCCGTCACGCCTAAGCTTAAAGAAGATCTGGAGGCTAATGGTATCAATCTCCCGGTGATTGAGGATCTTACAGTTCTTCCGTATACTCATACAACCGAAGTCTACGATTATCTCTATGAAAACTACTGGCCCCTGTGCAACCATCGGCTCCTGATGAGCCAGCCGCCAAAATCGGGATATGTCCGCGACCTTGGTGTGGCAGCATCGTCGGCTATTGTTTGGCTGGATCCCCGTAACTGTTATGAAAATGCTGTGCTGTGCAAATTCCTCGGCGACATGACACCGGGCGAGAGCATAGTAACAGGCTGGTTTCCCGAAGAACGTTCCGGTGTCGGCCTGACAACTCGTTTCGGCATGTCGACCATCCCTTCCGACTTTTATGAAAATGCTACAGTCTATGGAGGTATGGATCAGCCTATCGAATATCCGACGGTGCCCCGTATGCCGAAACTTGAAAACAAGATATATGTTACTCTTTATATGAGCGACGGCGATAATGTCCAGTACTGCGAACACGCAATGTCGCAGCTCTGGGACAAGGAAGGCCGCGGCCAGATTCCAATCAACTGGACTATCAGCCCCTCGATGGTCGATTTCGGCCCCGGGCTGCTAAACCATTATTATACCACGGCATCGCCTAACGATTTCTTTGCATCGGGTCCTTCCGGTCTCGGCTACGCGCTCATCTACGATGCTCACAACTATGTCTGGAATGCCACGAAAGGTGAGAAATTCATCCCTTATGCCAAGCTCTCGCAGCGCTATCTCGAAAAATGCGGTCTTAGAGTCGTAACGATTTGGGATGAAGTCAACAAGGCTCAGAGTGAGGCCTATGCCAACTATTGTCCTTATCTCTATGGCCTTACAGAGCAAGACTGGGAACGCCGTCCGTATCGAATCCCGGCCAGCATCGAAGGTGGACATCTTCCTGTTGTACCTAACTTCCCATGCTATGCCAACGGTATCGACGTGATTTATGAATACTGGAAACGTGATATCGACAAGTTCGACGGCTCCAAGCCTATGTTCCTCTCCGCACAAGGTGAATCCTGGAAAATGGGACCAGACAACCTTGTCGCGCTCAAAGAACGTCTCGATAAACTTTCTCCCGGCAATATCGTGATCTGTCGTGGTGACCATTTCTTCAATCTTTTCAACGAGGCAAATCATGCGCCGTTCAATCTTACTATGCTCCCCGACATGAAGATTACGGCAAGCAAAGGAAATACTCCGGCTGACTATGCTGCCGACGGCTCCATGGCTCAAAGCAAGATGTGGGTTGCAAAATCTGAAGGTAAGGCTGTCGTCAGCTTCGATTTCGGGAAGCCCTATGCTATCAGCCGCTACGTTGTGCGCAATGCCGGTAGCGCAGGACTTGGAAAAGAGTTCAACACACGTGCCTATACTGTCGAGACAAGTATGGACGGTAGGAAATGGTCTGAAGCTGATATAGTCAAGGGCAATGGTGCGAATGTCAATGATGAGGATATTCTTCCGGTCGAAGCCCGATACGTACGCTTTGTCATCGATGATGCCGGAGCCGACGGAATAGCCCGAATAGCTGATATCGAGGTTTACGGCAGCCGGTAATTCCGGCTGTCGATTATGCCTGACATCCGCACAAACGCAACGCGTCGAGGAGACGGCTTATGCCGTCTTCAAGACGGCGGCGCGGACATGCCACGTTAAGTCTGATATAGTTCTCTCCTCCCGGTCCGTAGATGCTTCCGGGGCTTACCATAAGTTTCTCGGTCTTAAGAAGGAAATCGGCGAATTCATCGCCTGTCATGCCAGTGCATTTGATGTCTATCCATAGCAGGTATGTCCCTTCCAATGGTGTGACAAGGCACATGCTTTTGCTGCCCAGCTCACTCATGGCATACTTGATATTGCCGAAAAGATAATCCTTGAGCTCGTCAAGCCAAGACGAACTCTTGCGGTAGGCGGCTATGGTGGCTATGACACCAAAAGGATTGACATCGCATACTTCATTGTCGTTTATGGCACGGTCGATACGTCGACGTACACCCTCGTCGGAGGCTACTATATTGGCTATCTGCAGCCCGGCGATATTGAATGCTTTGCTTGGAGAAATGCACACAGCAGCATTTCGAAGATATTTTTCCCCGAGGGTGCCGTAGGGGGTATAGTCATGACCGGGGTAGGTGAGCTCGCAATGTATCTCGTCGGAGATGACGAAAATGTCGTTCCTAAGACATAAGTCGGCAACCTTTTGCAGTTCGTCGCGGGTCCATACGCGACCGGATGGGTTGTGCGGGTTGCAAAGTATCAGAAGGCGAGCCTTGGGGTCGCTAATGCGGTGTTCGAGGTCTTCGAAATCGATGGTGTAGCGGCCATATTCATCGACAAGTAGTTTGTTTGAAGACAGTCCGCAGCCATTATTGCGTATCGATGAATAGAAGCAGTTGTAGGCAGGTGTCTGGAGTATTACTTTGTCGCCCGGCGTGGTCATGCCTTTGATGATGGCTGACACGGCCGGGACAACTCCGCTGGTATAGATTATCCACGACGGATCGAAAGGCCAGCCATGACGCTCGGCGAACCAGTCGACAACGGCGCTGTAGTAATCGGCATCTACTTTGGTGTATCCGAAAATACCTTGATCTACACGCCGATGGAGAGCGTCGATAATAGCCGGAGCCGTCATGAAATCCATGTCGGCAACCCACATGGGCAGTACTTCGGGATCGTCGGGCGTGTCCCATTTGTAGGAGCCGGTTCCGCGCCGTTCGGTAAGCTCGTCGAAATTACTCATTTCCCGACTATTTCGCAGTCTGCAGGTGCGAGTACGTTTGCGTCAAGAATTATTTCATCGATCTTGTCGGCGACGATACGTCCTGTGCGAGGATTCTTGACAGAAGTGATGGAGCCTTTTATTGTGGCATTGAGTTCACTGTCTTCGAAAGCGAGGTCGCAGTCCGGAGCCATGGTGCAGTCTTCCATCACGAGGTTATGGGCGTAGCAGAGAGGCTGTGTCCCGGAAATATGACAGCGTACGAGGCGCAGGTTGTGCGAATGCCAGCCGAGGTATTCGCCTGTCAGTTCGGAATCGTAGATCGTTACGTTCTCAGTGTTCCAGAAAGCATCTTTGGAAGCTATCTTGGCATTGCGAATGGTCACGTCGCGGCAGTACTGGAAGGAGTAGTTGCCCTGCTGATGGTAGCGGTCGATGTCGATGTTGGCGCTGTGCATGAACAGATAGTCGGCATTAGCGACTTCGACATCGCGCATTTTGATATCGCGGCAGTGCCATAACGTCTCTTCGGCATCTGGGATCCTGACATTGTTGAGCTCGATGCCATCCATTTCGCGGAACATCTTTGGAGCTTCGACGAGAGTGTCGGACATACGGAGATTACTGGAATACCAGAGGGCTGCACGTGCGCCGGGAGTAAATACGCAGTGGTCAACAATAAAGCGGTCGACGTGCCAGAAAGGATATTTCCCTTCGAAGCGACAATCGGCAGCTTCAATATCGGAGCATGCCTTCAAGGCAGACTCACCGGCATGTATGGTTACGTTTTTGAGGAGGAGATTGTGGGAGGCGAACAGAGGGCGTTCGCCTCCGAATTCTGTGTTTTCGATTACTAGTTTGTGTATCACGTTGTCAACGTAGTTTTATCTTTTGCCCGATGCTGAGCTTCGAGGTCGTTTTGAGACCGTTCAGCTTGCACAGACGGTTCACCGTAGTACCGTTGCGTGATGCTATTTTGCCTAAGGTATCACCTTTACGTACGCGGTAGGTCGAGGAACCGGAACCTGCTACCTTCGACTTGTTGCGGACATAGGGCTTCGGAGGATTGGCCTTGCGGTATTCGTTGGCGTAACGAGTATTGGCATCCGGGTCGAAGTTGCGTGCATTCTGATAACCGCTCTTTGTGAAGGTGTAGGTATCGGTATGCGTTGTCTGGTTTGCGAAGTCGAAGATGGCGCAGGGGTTGATGGCATAACCCATGTAGCGTGTTTCGAAGTGCAGGTGAGGACCGGTCGAACGACCTGTGTTGCCGCCCAGAGCGATAGGCTGTCCGGCTTTGACATACTGGTCGGGTTCGACGAGCCATTCCGAAAGGTGGCCGTAGACGGTTTCTAGCTGGTTGGGATGGCGGATGACGATGTATTTGCCGTAACCTTTGCGACGGCCTTGATTGCGGACGATGCGTACCTTGCCGTCGAAAGCAGCGCGTACGGTATCGCCGATGTTGAGCTTCAGGTCGACACCTTTGTGCATGCGGCGGAAGCGGCGCCTATAGCCATAGGGAGATGTTATATAGCCCGGATGCGGCATGTGGAAGTTGGTTACGTCGATTACTGCGCTGTTGGGAACGTCGGCATTTGAGTAGCAGTTGACAGCCTGGCTGTCCCAGCCTTCGGTGTAGATGTCCAGTTCGGGTTCTTCTTCTTCGTTGAAGAGGGATTCGAGATATTTTTCTGTGTTTTCTACCGAGATGCCTGCGTTGCCCTGGTTGGCAAGGAGGTTGCCATGGCTTGCGGCGTGGCTTGCCGGAAGACGGAATTCAAGGTCTTCGGCGTAAGCTGCATAACCACATAATGCGATGGCGGCTGTGCTTAGAATAAGTTTGTTGATGCGGGAGAGCACTGTAGTTCTTAGATTTATTATATGTTAGTGATAGATTGTTTATCGTTCGTCGGGAGCGTAGATGGAAGAGACTGTAGGAAGTTCGTAGTCGAAGATTTCTTCAGGACGGAAGAAACGGTTGATTTCGATAACCGCGTTTTCAGGGCTGTCGGAAGCATGGACTATGTTTTCCTGTCCGCTCATGCCGAAATCGCCACGTATGGTGCCGGGGGCTGCTTTGCGACAGTTGGTGGCACCGACCATCGAACGTACGACTTCTACCACATCCTTCCCTTTGAGAACCATTACGATGACAGGAGTTGCCATCATGGATTTCAGGAGAGTGGGGAAGAAGGGACGGTCAACAAGGTGGGCGTAATGCTCACGAAGTATATCTTCGTTGAGCCGCATCATTTTGATTCCTGTAATCTGGAGTCCTTTGCGCTGGAAACGGGTGATGACATCGCCGACAAGGCTTCTGGATATCGAGGAGGGCTTGAGGATTATAAATGTCTGCTCCATGGGAGAGTTAAGATTCTTTAAGAAATGATATTTTATTTCCTCAAAGATAAGATTTTTTGTCAGCTAAAGCAAATGGAGCAAGTATAAAAAAGTTTAACCGTCAGGACATTGGCATCTCCGGAGGCGCATAAGGCGCTATGTTTTAGTGTTTAAGAGCAAAACATGTTTTACAACATGTTTTTGCGCAAATGACCCCGGCGATTGTTGTCGTCGGGGCCTGATGTGTTAAGAAATGTATCTTCTCCGGTCTGTATTACTACTTTTTGGGAAAGAGAGGGGACGGATATTCGCCTTTATTGTGCAGTTCGGCGAATTTCTCTACTACTGAAGGACGGTCGGCGCTGTAAGTTACGCCAAACCAGCGTGAATCAGTGTCGAGGACTTTGACTGTCGCTTCACCGTTGTTGATGAGAGTGTCGATGCAGAGAGGAATGAAGAATTCGGCCTTGGGGGTATTGATGTCACGTTCGAGGAACTTCTTGAATTCCCGTTCGCTATAGTCAAAATAGTCGGGAGTAAATCCCCAGAGGTTCATCGATACGGGAGTGTTGGGCTCGAGGGTCTGGACTTCGCCGTTTTCGTCGGTGAAGACTATATTATGGTCCTTGTCATAGCTGATGGCTGTGCGTTCTACCACGGAGGTAAGCAGGCCGTCCTTGTTTTCGCATACGCCGCGAGCTACAGAACCATTTTCGGTCATTGTGTTGCCTACGCGGAAACCAACCATGCAGTAGTCGCCCTTGCGGGTGTGCTCCTTGGAGAGTTCCTTGGCGATTACTTCGAAGGCGTTGCGGCCATAGAAGTCGTCGGCATTGATGACCGCAAACGGTTCTTTTATCACGTCCTTGCCCATAAGGACGGCATGGTTGGTACCCCATGGTTTTGTACGGTCGGCAGGGCAAGTGAATCCTTCGGGAAGTTTGTCGATGCTCTGGAATACTACTTCAACAGGAACGACACCTTCGTACTTTGAGAGGATTTTTTCACGAAAGTCGGCTTCGAAATCTTTGCGGATAACGAATACTATTTTCCCAAAACCGGCGCGGATGGCATCGAAGACAGAGTAGTCCATGATAGTCTCGCCGTTGGGACCGAGACCGTCAAGCTGCTTGAGACCGCCGTAACGGCTGCCCATACCGGCTGCAAGAATAAAAAGAGTGGGTTTCACAGTTTCTTATAGTTTACTTGGTTGTGAATTTGAAATTGATATGACGTTCGTATGTCTCGCCAGGGCAGAGGAGTGTGCTCGGAAATGACGGTTCGTTGGGAGCGTCGGGGAAGTCCTGGCATTCGATGGCGACACCGTCGTAGTCCTCGTAGCTGCGTCCTTCTTTGTTGGCAGGGCTGCCTGATAGCCAGTTGCCGGTATATACCTGCGCGCCGGGCTGGTCGGATGCTATTTCGAGGACGCGTCCGCTCTTGTCGTCGGAGAGGATTGCCACAGTCTTGACATGGCCGGCCTTGTAGTCGTCGATAACCCAGCAGTGGTCATAGCCTTTACCGATCTTGAGAGCTTCGAAATCTTCCTTGATATCGCGGCCAATCTCTTTTGCGACGGTGAAGTCCATGGGAGTGCCTGCGACAGCGGCAAGCTCGCCGGTTGGAATCTCGGTAGGATCGGTCGGGAGATAATGCGAAGCGAACAGCTGCAGCTTGTTGCCAAATACGGAGCCTGCGTTATGACCGGCGAGGTTCCAGTAAGAGTGGTTGGTGAGATTGACAACTGTCTTGGAATCGGTAGTGGCCTTGAGGGTCAGCTCGAGCGTGTTGTCATCAGTCCATACATATTCCGCAGTGGCTGTGAGTTTGCCTGGGTAACCGGCTTCGCCGTCGGCGGATGTGTAGGAGAATACGACTTTGTTGCCCTCGGCTTTTTCAACTTTCCAAATCTGGTTGTTGAAGCCTTCCGGACCTCCGTGGAGGCTGTTAGGGCCGTTGTTGATGGGGAGGCTGTATTCCTCTCCGTCGATGGTGAAGTGTCCGTTGGCGATGCGGTTTGCGAAGCGGCCCGGAATTTTGCCGAAGCAGGCACCGTCGCCGATATAATCGACAGGATTGGCGTAGCCGAGGCATACATCCTCAAGCTTACCGTCGCGGTCGGGCACTTTGACAGCCACGACACCGGCTCCGACGCTGCTGAGCTCTACAGTTGCGCCGGAAGCATTGGTGAGGCTTATGAGTGTTATATCGCCTTTGGGCGATGGAAAGGTCTTGCTTGTCATTTGATGTTGCGGATATGTTTTTCCCATTCCCAGGAGGACCGAAGGGTATCGTCGAGGTCGCGTTCGGCTTTCCATCCGAGCACTTCGTTGGCAAGAGCTGTGTCGGCCCATACGGCAGGCACATCACCGTCACGGCGGCCTACGATCTTGTATGGCAGCTTGAGGTTGTTTGCTTTTTCGAAGCGTGTGATGAGTTCGAGAACCGATACGGGGTTGCCTGTACCGACATTGAATATCTCGTACTTGGCATCCATCTTCTTATCCACCATACGGTTGACAGCTGCTACATGGGCCTTGGCAAGGTCATTGACATCGATGTAGTCGCGTAGGCATGTGCCGTCGGGAGTAGGATAGTCGTTGCCGAACACAGAGAGACATTCACGAATGCCGGCTGCGGTCTGGGTAATGAAAGGTACAAGGTTGTTGGGCACACCACGGGGAAGTTCGCCGATAAGAGCCGACGGATGTGCGCCTATGGGGTTGAAGTAGCGCAGTGCGATACCGTACATGCCTTCGTAGGCGCGGCAGCAGTCATGAAGGATGTCTTCGGCTATCTGTTTTGTGTTGCCGTAGGGCGATGTGGCGGGCTGACGCGGAGTCTGCTCGGTGACGGGGAGCTTTTCGGCATCGCCGTAGACTGTGGCCGATGAAGAGAATAGGACATTGGGGCGGTTGAAGTCCTTCATCATCTCGAGGATGTTCATGTAGGATACCAGGTTGTTCTGGTAGTACTTCAAGGGCTCGTGCATGGATTCTCCGACGGCCTTGTATGCTGCAAAATGGATTACGGTGTTGAACTGGTGACGTTCGAAAACGCCACGGAGGGCTTCCTTGTCGCATGTGTCGACCTCTTCGAATGCTACTTTCCGTCCGACTATTTTCTCGAGGCCTTCGAGTGCGGAGGGTTCGCTGTTCGAGAAGTTATCGACAATCAGGACATCGTAGCCGGCTTCTATGAGGGCTACGGCAGTGTGCGTGCCTATATAACCGGCACCACCGGAAATCAAAACTGTTTCTTTCATACCTTAGTGTTCTGCTTCGGCCACCTTGCGTGCGCCATCACTGATGATTACTTCGTAAATCTTGGGTTCGTGGCCGTATTTTTCGTTGAATTTGGTTTTTGCTGTGCTTGTGAACTTATCGAGAAGATCATTCTTTACAAGGTTGATTGTGCAGCCGCCGAAACCGCCGCCCATGATACGTGAGCCTGTCACGCCACATTCCTTGGCGATATCGTTGAGGAAGTCGAGTTCTTCGCAGCTGACCTCATAGTCCTTGGAAAGACCTTTGTGGGTCTCGTACATGCAGCGGCCGACGGTTTCATAGTCGCCGGCAACGAGAGCGTCGCAGACTGCGAGGACGCGGTCTTTTTCTTCGATGACAAACTTAGCGCGGAAGTAGTCCTCGGCGGTGATATCGGTCTTCACAGCGTCGAGCATTTCCATTGTTGCGTCACGCAGAGTTTCGATGCCAAGGCGTTTTGCCACACGTTCGCAGGATGCGCGACGTTTGTTGTAGGGTGAGTCGGCGAGTTCGTGCTTGACGCGCGAGTCAACGAGCACGAGGCTGTGGTCGGTAGGCTTGAAGGGGAAGTATTCGAATTCCATCGAACGGCAGTCGAGGCGCATGAGGTTGTCTTTCTTGCCCATCACGCTGGCGAACTGGTCCATGATACCGCAGTTGACACCGCAGTAGTTGTGCTCTGTGCTCTGGCCGATACGGGCAAGTTCGAACTTGTCGATAGAGTTATCGTTGAAGAGGTCGTTGACAGCGAAAGCGAAGCACGATTCGAGAGCAGCCGAGGAGCTCAGGCCTGCGCCAAGAGGTACGTTGCCGGCAAAAACGGCATCGAAGCCTTCTACCTTACCGCCGCGTTTGAGTACTTCGCGGCATACACCGAATATATAGCGTGCCCAGGACTGTTCGGGGGCGTCGGCTTCGTTGAGCCCGAATTCTGCATAATCGTCGATATCGATGGAGTATACGCGTACGGTCTCAGTGCCGTTGGGACGTATTTCGGCCATAATCACCTTGTCGATGGCACCGGGAAAAACGAATCCTCCATTATAGTCGGTGTGTTCGCCGATAAGGTTAATACGTCCGGCAGATGCATATACGTTGCCGTGACCCCCGAAGCGCGCTTCGAAGGTTTCGTCGATTTTCTTCTGAAGTTCCATGGTTATTATCTTTTATTAGTGTTAGTGTCAGTTAATGGGATTCCGATGAGAGATGTCCCTGTTCAGGTGTACTGCAAAGTTAATCGTATTTGAATTAATATGCAAACGGAAATCGGTCAAAGGGTCAAATTGACCGATTTGTGACATTTATTGTCTAAAATATACTGATTAGGCCCCGTAGTGGACGAAAAAACGACGCGAGGATTGTACGGTCGTCGCGTCGTTTCTTTATGATGTCATAGCATTTTATCAGCGTACCATGATGCTTGCGGCAGCTGGCCTGAGTCCTTTGGCAGTAACCCTGAGAGTCTGTGTGCCCGGAGTTTTTGCACTTCTGGTGATGGCTGTTGCAGCACCGCTGAAGAGTTTCATCTCAGGATTCTGGAATGGGAGGATACAGGTCGGGTCGCCGTTGGCAGTGGCTTCGAATGTTCCGGCACCTTCGACTTTGAAGTGTACCATGTTGTCGGCCGTCGGCACGGGATTGCCGTTCTTGTCGACGACAGTAACGGTGAAGTACACCAGGTCATCGCCGTCGGCCCTGGCTTCGGTGCGGTTCGGCGTAAGCTTCAGCGCGTACGGTTTGCCGGCTGTGCGAATGGTCTGTTCCATAGCCTTATTGCCGTCTTCATCATAAGCCACGGCACGTATCTCCCCCGGCTGGTAGATGACATCGTCCCAGCGGAGGCGGTAGCGGTTGTAAGTGCTGTTCTTGTCTTTTGTGCGACGACCCTGGCTGACACCGTTGACGAAGAGTTCGGCTTCGGGGTAGGAGGTATAGACGAACACAGGGGTTGTCTGTCCTTCGCGTCCGGGCCATGTCCAGTGGGGGAGTATATGCAGGGTCGCATCCTTATCGTTCCACTGGGAGCGATAGAGGTAGACACGGTCCTTCGGCAGTGATGCGAGATCGTAGATGCCGAATACAGAGCTGTGGCTGGGCCATGCGTCTGTATCGTAGGGTGACGGTTCGCCGAGGTAGTCGAATCCGGTCCAGACGAACTGGCCGAGGACCCAGTCGTGGTCATCGTCGCGTGCGAAGTCGAGGTCAGGGGTATTGCTCCAAGAGCATGCCTCGTTATCGTAGCTGTTGCACTGGTTGTCGGGATGCATCACGACGTTATGGTCTTTGAATTCGACCGGCCAGTAGTATTTGCCACGGCTCGATACTGTCGAAGCGGTCTCGGAACCGAGTATCATCTTCTGGGGAAGCATTTCATAGACTTCGTCGTAGAACTGGGGCTTGTAATTGAAGCCGGGGATATCGAGGGCGGCGGCGAAGCCATTGGTGGTGACAGCGCCGATCTGGTCCATACCGCAGGTGACGGGGCGTGTGGGATCAAGATTATGGATCATATCCTGAAGCATAAGGAGTTCGCCCATGCCGGGAGGTCCCCACTGGCTCGGGACTTCGTTGCCTACCGACCACATCACCACTGAAGGGTTGTTGCGATAGTGTTCGACCATATTTGTGATGTCGCGTTCGGCCCATTCGTCGAATACTGAGCCGTAACCGTTGGGCGATTTCGGACGGAACCCCCAGTCGTCGAAAGGCTCAATCATCAGCATCATGCCCATTTCGTCGCAGAGCTCCACGAGTTCGGGTGCAGGCATATTATGGGCGGTACGGATAGCGTTTACACCCATGTCCTGAAGTAGCTCGATCTGGTGGCGGAGCGCTGATCGGTTGACGGCAGCGCCCAAGGGTCCTAAGTCGTGATGATTGCAAACCCCTTTGAATTTGGTCGGCTTACCATTGAGGAAGAAACCCTTTTCTGGAATATATTCGATAGAACGGATGCCGAAACGGGTGTCATAGCTGTCGACTTCCCGGCCGTCGACACTCAAGACAGTACGTGCGGTATAGAGCGCCGGGTTATCGGGGCTCCAAAGTTCGGGATTGTCTATAAGAAAGTTCTGCCCGAATTTTTGACCGCGTGAGAAATAAGTCGAGTTATCGTCGGCCACAACCTTGCCTTCCGGGTCGATAATCTTAGTGTTGACATTGATTTTCTGGTAATTATAAGCCGTATCGATGCGAGTCCCGTCTATTTTGATTTCAAGATGTACAGAGGCGTATTCGTCGCTTACCTTAGGAGTGGTGATGTATGTGCCCCAGGTAGGAATATGGACTTTGTCGGTGGTGACTACATGCACGTTGCGGTATAGACCTGCACCTGGATACCAGCGTGAGGCTCGCTCTTTGTTTTCGAGTGAGACTTCGAGATGGTTGGTGCCCGGTATAGCAGTACCTGTGGCGTCAAGATAGAAGGAGTTGTAGCCATATGGCCAGAATCCGAGGTCTTTGCCGTTGAGCTTTACATTGGCATTGCTCATAGCACCGTCGAAGACGAGTGTCACGGCCCGGCCTGTTGTGTCGGGGAGTTCGAAATCTATCTTATAAGTTCCCTTGCCGATGAAAGGAAGACCGCCTGTACGTCCAGTCTTGACAGTCTCCTCGGTTTCGCCGTTTTGCTCGACGGCCACCTTCTGGAGGTCGTTGGAGCGGTCGAAAGGTCCGTAGATGGCCCAGTCGTGGGGAACGCGGACTGTCTGCCAGTCGGCACCTGTGCTGCCGTCGCCTTTTGTGAACTGCCAGCCGTCATGGAGGGTCATTACAGTACGTTCTGCCTGGGCTGAGTTAGTTACCGCACAGAGAGCAAGGGCAAATAGTGTGCCTGAGAGTGATTTGATATTCATTAAGGTATTGTGAAGGTATTATCTTGGTTTAGGACAAGATGGCTCAAAATTCATCTTCCCCAAACAGTATAACACCAAAAGACTAAGAATAGTTCGCTGGGCTTATGCCTGTCAACGCGCTTTTAGTATATATTAACTTAACGAAGGCAGGCTTAGTTTGTTTTATGGAACACAAACGCTTGGCTTTTGTTGTATATTTGTACTCCAAACATAATAGTAAGAACAATGATCATCAATACAGCACGTTTTGTCATCAGTAATACCGATACCCGTAAATGTCCACCCGAAGCACGTCATGAATATGCTTTTATCGGGCGCAGTAATGTCGGCAAGTCGAGTCTTATCAACATGCTCCTTGGCAAGAAAGGTCTCGCCATGACATCGTCAACTCCTGGCAAGACGATGCTCATCAATCATTTCCTTGTCAATGACAGCTGGTATGTGGTCGACCTGCCGGGTTATGGCTACGCACGCAGGAGCAAAGCCGATCGCGACCGCCTTGAAGGAATCATCAAGGACTATATCCTGAGCCGGGCTCAGATGACTAATCTTTTCGTGCTCATCGACAGTCGTCACGCTCCGCAAAAAATCGACCTCGAGTTTATGGAATGGCTCGGCGAGAATGGTGTGCCTTTCAGTATCGTCTTTACGAAGATGGATAAACAGTCGGACGCTGCCGGAGCTCGCCAGACGGCAGAATATTGCGAGAAGCTTCTTGAAACATGGGAGGAACTGCCCCCGGTCTTCCGTACTTCGAGTGAAGATAAACGAGGCCGTGACGCTATCCTTGATTATATAGAGGAAATGAACAGACTTCCTCTGGAATAAAAGCCTGTCGGGTGACGAACATTAGAGGGCGCTGACGTGTTTTGAACATAAAACCCTCTTAATACAATTCGGATATGGATAAGGATAAAAACAAACAGAAATCTGATGAACGTGCGGTACGTGATTACCGTGGCGTTGACATCGATATTGCCGACGACGACAAAGTAACGCCATGCTCGGTGAAACAGGAGATACACATGATGAACGACAACCCTAATAATGCGTCATCATCCAAGGGACAGTAACGATCTTCAGGCCTTCCGGTCGCGTCCTACTTCGTGAACATCGATAAGTTTATGCAGAATTGCATAGACTGTCAGAGCGGCAGCGGAGTGGATGTCGAGCTTGGCGGATATATTTCTACGATGAGTATTGACCGTGTGTGCTGAAAGGCACAGACGGTCCGCTATTTCTTTTGTGGATAGTCCACGTGCTATGCATCGTACGATGTCGCATTCACGGGCTGTAAGCCCCTGTTCGTCGGTATTGGTTTTGTCTGCCTGATGGACGCCTTTTTGTTGGTTCTTCTTTGAGATTGCCTCGACGGCAGGAATCAATATGTCGTCCTCTATACTGCAGTGGGCCAACAAGTCAGACTCGCAGGTGATTATGTCGTAGAGAGCCGAAGTAAGGAGGTCCTGATTGGCATCGGTCTCGTCGAAGTGACATATAAACAATTCCTTGAGCTCTTTAAGCTTGGGGGCAAGAGGTTTATGTCCCGATTCGAAATCGCTGATATTGAATGAATCTTGCTGTTCGCCTGCTATCAGGGCTTCGACATATGGGAAAACATATTCGTTTTCGAAATTCATATGGGAGCGAACTTCGGCCACATAGTCGTCGAAATATCGTATTATGGCCATGCCGATCGAATCGGGATCGGAGATAGACATGGCTTCGAGGAGTTTTCGCCGGATAGTCGGCAGAGCGAAGCCCAGGAAGTAGTCGTGAGCGTTCTTAAGATATCGCATCAGGTCGGGTAGTCTGACTGCGTCCGGCTGCCAGGGATTGCCCGAAATATAATTGGCAAGAGTCAGAAAAGTGGACGTATCCAGCGAAGCAGCCTGGCATACAGCGTGGACGCTGTTGTTCCCGAAGCCGAGGGCGATGCCGAAACGTCGTAGCAGCATCAGTAGTGTAGGGTTCTTGCGCAAGAGATTGCGGAGAGGGTCGGAAGGTGTGAAAGCAGCATTATCCATCATAATCCGAATGCGATTCATTATTTTCGGCGCAAAGTTACGAAATAGGCCCGACATGCAGGGATACTAATTATTAGGTATTTTCTACCTGCTGTCGGAAAAGAGTAAATACTTATTTGAGCGTATTGTCAAGCTTCCGTACTGCTGCTAACTTTGCATTGGAAAAAATGTTGATTGAATATCGTGTGTTTATTATCGATTGCGCCTCCTGGACGGGACGCGCAATCTTTTTTTGCAAGGTAAGAAAAGATTGCTTACTTTTGCGTTGCAAAAGGTTTCCCCGGGGCTGGCGCCGAAGGGATTAAAATGGAACGGGGTGTGATTCCCCGACAGTACCCGCTGCTGTAATTCTCGTGGCTGTGCGATTAGCAGCCCCTAATATCCTGATGGAATGTCACTGGCCGGTGCCGGGAAGACTCGGATATTTGAGATTAGTCAGAAGACATGCCTTTGCGACTGCTTTACGGCCTACGGGATTATGGGCATATTCGAGCCAAGACACTGCGACAGCTCTATATTTCTTAGATCCCCTATGCCGGACAAGTTTCCCGACGTAGGGATTTACTTTATATTGAAAACTGTACTAAAATAGACATATTTATAACCAATCATGAGAAAAACACTTGCTATCGCAGCATTGCTTGCAGCGGTGCCTTTTGCTCAGGCCGAGGACTTAATAAAGACTCTCGACCTCACCAAGGCAACCACACAACTGAGTTACAATGAAGAAACCGGCGCATGGACCGGCACATACGACGATGATGAGACCCTGATAGAGAGCCAGTGCTTCGAATTCGTTCACTCCAGTATTTCGGAATGGCAGACATGGTGGGGCTTCACTGCCTCCAACTCCGCCGATCGCCAGCGTCGTACCGACTATATCACCTATCAGTACAGCAATATGCCCGAAGGCGGTATCATGCTGAATGAAGACGGCTCAATCAAGAAATCGGAGAACGGAACGCCGGTCGTCAGTGCCTCAGTCCCTTATCTGGTGGCTTACTACAGCCAGTTTATGGCACCCCGTCCTATCGATATGAAGTTTGTCGACGGCAAAGCCTATGAGGCTGTAGGGGTTTACCTGACTCTCAACAGCTATACTTATTATACGGTAGAGGAAGGCGATGCCTACTGCCGTTCTTTTGCCGACGGAGATGCCCTTACCCTCACTATCCACGGTGTTGCTCCCGACCAGAGCGAGAAGACTATCGACGTGAAGCTCGCATCCTTCGAAAACGGCGACATCACCATAACACGTGGATGGAAATACGTTGACCTCTCGGAACTCGGCACAGTCAACGAGATATATTTCACAATGTCGTCGACCGACAAAGGTAACTATGGTGACAATACTCCCGAGTATTTTTGTATGGATAAACTCATGGTCCGCGATACAAACAGCGGCATAAATTCTGTCAATGCTTCTTCCGGACTTGCCTACGATCGTGAAACAAAGCTTGTTGAGGCTGACGGAGAATCCTTTGTAGCCGTCTACGATGTGGCAGGCTGTATGATTGCATCCGGCGAAGGACGCGTTGATGTTTCCGGGCTCAGGAGTGGGATCTATGTCGCTCGTTGCGGTAACGAGAGCCTGAAGTTCGCCCGATAAATAGAACTTTATTTCTGCCTAAATATATAGGAAAGACCGGGTTGCGGGCTTCCTTGTGAAAGGACAAACCTCGACCCGGTCTTTATTATGACGTTAGCGCTGTCTTTTACTTTCTGATAGCATTCAGCACTTGGTCTTTTATCTTCCGCATGCCTTCTTTGGATGGATGGCCCGCTATTTTGTCGATGTAGCAAAGACGAATGCAGGGTATTCCGTAGTGATCGCAGATCTCGACGGCCGAATCCGAGATTTCTTTCCGCAATTCGCTGTTGACGATGAAATATATTTTTGCTTCGGGGTAGATCCGTTTGGCATCGGATAGCAGCCGAGCCATAGCCGGGCGGAAACTGTAGAGGTCTTTTTCTGTCTGTCCTTCATATTTATAATCGCCGATAGGGGAACCTGCCCAGCTGTCGTTCGTGCCGCCGAAAATGAGGATGATGTCGGGTTGTCCGAGACGAGGCAGACGGGTGATGAATGAACGCGGTTTGAAATTCTCGCCGTTGTAGCCTGTGTAGCATATAGTTGCACCGCTGTAGGAATCGTTTGTCCCCAGAGTGTAGCCGCCCTCCTTACAAAGGAGACTCCACCATGTATCCCCGACATTGCCGACATCCGTGCGGTCGGGGTCTGTCGTGTTGTTATACCAAGCTTCGTTGCCTTCGGGTATGTGCCCGGCGAATGTCGAATATGAGTCGCCGAGTACGGCAACAACAGGTTGCCTGGCATACAGGGACCGTGTTGATAATAGTAAGACTATGGTCAATGTGATGATTTTCAAGGTTTGATTCATGGATGTATCTTTATTCTGTTATAAAACGTGATTGGTGTGACAAAGGTAGGCAAATTATTCGTAACTTTGCTGATGATGGAAAAAATCATTGAATATAGCGGAGTCGAGATTCTCCGCAACGAGCATGTGGCTCTGCGAGATGTCAACCTCACTGTCGGAAAAGGCGAGTTCGTCTATCTGCTTGGTAAGGTTGGCAGCGGTAAGACATCGCTTATGAAGACCATGTATGCCGAGGTACCGGTAAGCTCCGGAGAAGCCCGTGTCCTGGATTACGACCTCAGGGCAATACGCCGGCATGATATTCCTATGCTGCGCCGTAGCCTGGGCGTTATCTTTCAGGATTTCCAGCTTCTTCCCGACCGTACAGCCTACGATAATCTCGAATTCGTGCTTGATGCCACAGGCTGGAAAGATTCCGAAGCTAAGGAAGAACGTATCGACAAAGTGCTGCGTCAGGTCGGTATGGCGACAAAGGCATACAAGATGCCTCATCAGTTGTCAGGTGGAGAGCAGCAGCGTGTGGTAATCGCGAGAGCACTTCTCAATGAGCCGTCGTTGATACTTGCCGATGAGCCGACAGGTAACCTCGACCCGGAGACTGGCGAGCAGGTCATGAGCCATCTCTATTCAATCTCGCGCGATTGTGGCGTGACTGTGGTTGTCGCTACCCACAACCACGCTTTTCCGAAGGTTTTCCCGGGGCGTACACTGCGTTGTGAGCGAAAGATGCTTCTTGAATAGAACAAGTCTGCGCGTGTCTGTGTTTTTATAATGAACTGGTTCTGCAGTTGCGGGACAGGATTAGACTTATAACTTAATAAAACATACTACATATGAACGATTTTAATAATCTTATCCAGGAAGACAAGCCGACGCTGGTTGACTTTTTCGCAACATGGTGTGGTCCTTGCCGTATGCAGGGTCCTATCCTCGAGGATGTGAAGAACCGTATCGGCGACAAGGCCAATGTCCTAAAGGTCGACATAGATAAAAACCAGGAACTTGCAGCACGCTACAATGTGCGCTCCGTGCCTACCCTGATTCTCTTCAAAAATGGTGAGGCCGTATGGCGTACAGTTGGTGTACAACAGGCTGAACTGCTCATAGACAAGCTGAACGAGCACTCACATTAATTAAAGAGATAAAAGGTATAAAGCCCCCGGGACGTGCCTACACAGGCTTGTCACGGGGGCTTCTGCTTATTTTTTGCTTAGTTTGTCCGCCAGATTTTTGGCCTCTGCCATGCCGTCCTCGATGGAGCAATATGTCCAGCTGCCGTAGCGGCCTGCGGAATAAATATCTTGTTGGGCGAGTATCTCTTTCTTCTGTGCGACATCGGCGATGGAGGCGGCCGTGATATGCACATATGCAGGATCCATCACCACATTGTGCTCGGCGACCAAATTACAATCAGTCGATATGCCTGCTTTTAAAAGATCCGTGAGGACTTTATCTCGCCAGTAGCCGATATCTATGTCTGCGTTCTTCTGGAATCCCAGTTCGACGTATAGCGACATGCGATCTGTGCCGGTGATATTATCGTAGTAGCCGACACGATAGAAAGCCAGTTCTTTGTCGGGGAAATAAACCCAGTTGTTAGTCTTGTCCGGGCCTTTGCGGTCGAAACCGAAATTGAACACAAGTACCTTGTTCCAGGAATAAATATCATGGTTGTAGCTCTGTGCGCAGATGTCGAGAAGACGGTTGAAAGGAATCGTGGAGATGAGGTTGTCGTAGTGTAGTGTGCGCTTATTAGTTGTGACTGTATGTGCCTTTCTGTCTACAGATAGGACGCGTTCCCCAAGTGATATTTTGCCAGGGTCAGCATATGTTTCGAGCGAACGTATGTATTCGATGGCGCCTCCGCGAGGATACTCGAAGGTCCCGTTGTACGAAGCGTTGTCGCTTTTACGGAAGTTGGCTACAATATCAATAGGATCTGCATAGGGGAAGAAACGTCCCATGGCATCATGGTCCAGAAGATTGAGGTCGGTTGCGTAGAGCTTCTCGTTGTACGGAATCAGGAATTTTTCGGCAATACTACGGCCGAACTTGCAGTATAGCATCTCGCGGAAGTTGCTGTAGCTCTTGTAGTTGTTACAGAAAAGATCGTACAGGCAGTCGATGAATTCTGCCTTGGGAAGCTGATGTATGTTCTTCTGGAACGGAAAATCGACGTAGGTGCCATAATAGTTTATCTGCGTATGCTTGTCGACTTTCAGCATCGTTTCGGGGTCGATGTTGCGGCATATCCATTCTTCCATTCTGGGGTTACGGAAGTGGAAAAAATGACCTGAGTAGTCCCAGACGAAACCGTCGCGGGTTATAGTCTTGCAGTAGCCCCCGGCTTCATTGTCCGCTTCAAGTATGAGATAGTCGTTTTTTGTGAAGGACGCATAGGCGAGGCCTGTGGCTCCGGCTCCTATTATTATATCCATATTATTCTTTTTCGCTTTGTTCGATGAGAGGGCTTGTCATGTTTCCTTGGCGCAGCTTCCCGGCGAATGTTTTGACAGCCTTTGAAATCAGGGATTTCTCCTCGTCGGTAAGGGCTGCAAGTTTTGGCGCAATGTCGTGTAGGGAAGGAACTGCTATTCCGAGATGGTTTTCTATGATGAAATCGGCTACCGACGATTCGTCCCACAGGATTACGGGTTTACCGGCGGCAAGATAAAGAGATATCTTATGTGATGCTATTATACGGAGATATTCGCCGATATTCCCAGCCGAGGTGTTGATGGAATCGCCATGCCATACCAGCCCCCAGTCGCCTTCTATGGCAGAAACGTTGTCCGGGCGGAATTTGCCTTTGTAGTGGCATTGGTCGCTTTCGACGACATTCTCAGAATGAACACCATAGATATTGAAGCTCAAAGTTTCGGGGAGCTCACCGAGATGACGGAGATAAGAGCACTGACTTAGGTTACCGGCGAAGATGATGGTTTTTCCGTCGGGATTAGGTTCCGACACAGGGTCGTCAGTCAGATAGTCGAATAAATTCAGGATTTTTATTTTGTTGCTGTCGATACCATGTTCGGAGGCGAGCTTACGGGCCATAAGGGGCGTGTGAACGATTATGCAGCTGCTCTTAGAAAGGATATAACGCATATCTTCGTCCAGCCCTTTGTTGTCGCGGTAGCCGGGAATGTCGTGTATGAGGCTTATTATCTTCCCTCTATGTTCTCCGAAAATCAGCCGGAAGAACCATGTCCTGCCTTTGTAAGTATAGTAAGGCAGTTGGAGAAAGACCGTATCGTGTGTGCCGACGGAGTTCTTGATTTTGATTACCTCCGCTATTCGTTTCCATTTTTTTGTCCAGGATCCGATTTCCGGATTGAATATTGTGATGTTTCGAGGGCTGTAGCCGTGGGTTTCGAGCTGGCAGTCGATGTCCTGTCGGGCTTTCGAACCGGCATTGAACCCTTCGGTGGATGTTTCGCGGAGATATATTTTCATTGAGTTTTGATATACAGACTTACAAAGATACGACAAATATTTGAAACACAGATGTACCCACGATACTATAGAACAAATTGAAACAGGGCGGTATGAAAAGTAGTAGTTAATTAAATATCCAAAGCTTTTCTTAATCTGCACATGTGCTATTATATGGAATAAACTTATGCAAGACCTTCTTTATGCACAGGCCTTGTTTTATGAGCTGTATATAGGTGCAGTCCTTAGATAAGCAAAATCTCATATTCATTGGTTGAAGAAATAATTGGAAGATATCAAAAAACAACTGCACTCCAGGTTTGGAATGCAGTTGTTTTTTGATTGCAATATTGCCTCTTGGATAAGAGGTGTAGGGATTTATTCTGCGGTGAGGGAGAGGACGCGCGATGACCAGTCGTTGCGCTTGTGGTAGTCGACATCGTGGGTGTATGGCATTTCGAGACCTTGCGACATAAGGTAGCGGCCTGAGAACGATTTGCCTTCGAAGGGGAGAGGAGCGTTGTCTATGCGGTTGAGTTCATGGACTGTGTACATCTTGTCGGGGTCGAGACCGGCCATGGCGACGCGCGGAAGGTGCTGGTTGACAAATGTCTCTGTCTTCCACCAATAGAACACGGCCTTGTCCTTGTCGGGGCTTACATACATCATCGAGGCAGCTCCCTTCTTGTCGTAGGGAGAGAGGAGACGGTAGATGTCGCCCTGCTGTACGACCGGACGGATGGTCTTATACTCTGCGATGGCGTTGCGGCATAGCGCGATTTCTTCCTCGCTCATGTTCTTGGGCTGAATTTCCATGCCGAGACGGCCGCTCATGGCAACGTCGATGCGATACTTCATCGGAATAGAGCGGAAAGTCTGGTGGTTGGGAGCTGCACTGATGTGCGAGCCCATTACGATAGCCGGGAAGAAATGGCTTGTGCCCCATTGCATATAGACTCGCTGGAGAGCATCTGTATTGTCACTGACCCATATTTCGTCGAACCATGGAAGTATGCCGTAGTTGGCACGACCGCCGCCGCTGGCGCATGCCTGAATGGTAACGTCGGGATATTTACTGCGGATACGGTCGAGTACTTTGGCGAAGCCTTTATGGTAGTCGATGAGGAGGTGGCTCTGTTTGTCGGCGGTGAGATACTGCGAGCCGTGGTTCATTACCGGTGCATTAGCATCCCATTTGATATAGTCTATTTCGGGGTATTTTGTCATCAGGGTATCCACGACGGTGAATACGAGGTCCTGGACGGCAGGGTTGGAGAGGTCGAGGACCACCTGTGTGCCGCCGCGACCGAGCACGGGCTCGCGGTTGGGTGCCTTGATGATGTATTCGGGATGCTTCTCGTAGAGTTCCGAGGTCGTGTTGGCCATCTCAGGTTCTATCCATATACCGAACTTTATGCCGTTCTTCTTTGCATTGTCGATCAATCCTTGTATGCCGTTAGGCAGTTTGTTGGTGTCGACAGTCCAGTCGCCGAGCGAGGAAGAGTCGTTATTGCGAGGATATTTCTGGCCGAACCAACCATCGTCCATCACGAAGAGTTCTCCTCCCATCGATGCTATGTCGGCCATCATGGCATCCATTCCGGCCTCATTGATGTCGAAATATACGCCTTCCCAGCTGTTCAGCAAAATTTTGCGCAGCTCGTCGCCATGGGCGATGCGATGTTTACGTGCCCAGCGGTGGAAATTGCGGCTCACACCGCTTTTGCCTTCGTCGGTGTATGTGAGAGCGAGAGCAGGAGTAGTGAAAGTCTCGCCTTTTCCGAGGGTATAAGCCGAGTTGTCTTCGTTGATACCAGCGAAAAAGTGGTGCCAGTCGGAATCGTCAGTGTCGATGCGGAGTCGATAGTTACCGCCGTAGCAGAGAGCTGCGCCTATGGTGCGTCCGTGGTTCTCGTCGGGCTTGCCATCGAGCGAGAACATCACTTCGCCGTGAGCTGTGTGCGAGTTGCGGAGTCCGTCCTTGTTCTTGATAACTTTCATCCCGGGTTTGAGGGGTTCTTCGACTACATTGGCCTCGTTGGCCCATGAGCCGGTGAAGGATGTCAGATATACGTCGCCGAGGCGGATAGGAAGGTAGCCTGAAGAGAATTCGCGGAGCTGGACAGGCTTCTTGCCGTTGTTGACGGCCTCTACCCATGTCTCTATCACATCGTCGCCGGGATATGTGCGGTAGTTCACCTTGATATCAAAAGGATATACCTTGTCTGTCATGACGACAGTGGTCGTATGTCCCCCGTCTGCATTTCCTTTTGTAGAGGTAGAGGTCACGGCCATATCGAGGGTCATATTGCCGTCGGGCTGGGTGGCGCTCATCGCTGTCTCGCGCATCGAAGTCAGTCCGTAGACAGGATATGCATCATGCTTTTGTAGTGCTGACGATACTATTGTAGCTTGTTCGGAGGGCGAAATAATATCGCCGTAGTATAGAAATTTGAGGGGCTGGCCGACAGTGGCATCAAGGAGCATAGTGGTGTTCGGGGTGCTGATGTCGATGATTTCCGCGCTCGCTACTGGAGCTGCGAACAGACAGGCTATCGCGGCCAACGCGGTCTGAGTGTACGCTAAGGTCTCTTTAAATTGCATGTTATGGGTATTAGAATATTGTTCGAGTGTCAGGCCGTGGTTTTTCGGCATCACAAAAATAGTAAATAATAGGCATAAAATACGCTAAAGTCGTTATAGTTGCTTAAAGTGTTAAAATAGTATCGTTATCAGGGTTCCGGATAAAGGATATATGTTGTAATTTTGCAACGTCTGATACCACGAGAATGTCAAAGATAATAACTGAAATCACACCGTTGTCCGACAAGGACTGTTTTTACCTGATCGACCGCAGGAAGGACTGCTTCGATTACCCGATCCATCGCCATGATGAATATGAGCTGAACTATGTCGGCAACTGCGAAGGTTGCGAGCGAATAGTCGGCGACTCTATCGAAACTTTGTGCTACCACGACCTTGTTTTGATCGGGCCGGGACTCGAGCACGTATGGAACCAGGGGAAGGCTCTCCCAAACGGCGACATCCGCGAAATCACAGTCCAGTTTTCTGCATCGCTGATGAGCGAGGAGCTCCTGATGAAGAACCAGATGGGAAATATCCGCAATCTGTTCTTGCGGGCTCGCAATGGTGTCGCCTTCGGCAACGCGTTCATTGAATCCGAACTTTCGAAACTCGACGCGCTGACAAAACCCCAGCCGGGTTTCATACGCCTACTGAGGTTGCTTGAAATCCTTTACGATCTCTCGATTACCGATGACTGCCATACACTTTCGACATCGTCATTTGCAGATGCCGGTCTGTCGTGCGACTCCCGTCGCGTGCAGAAAGTCGAGGAGTATATCAGTCAGCATTATTCTCAGCCTCTACGCCTGGAAGAGCTTGCCTCGCTTGCCGGTATGACTCCGACAGCTTTCAGCCGTTTCTTCAAGACACGTACAGGCCGTACTCTCTCCGATTATATAATAGATATGCGCATAGGCCATGCCGCACGAAGGCTTGTAGATACAACCATGACGAGCGCTGAAATATGCTATGAATGTGGTTTCAACAATATTTCCAATTTCAACCGTCTCTTCCGTAAGAAAAAAGGTTGCAGCCCAATGGAATTCCGCCAGAATTATCTCAAAACCAAAATCATTATCTGATATCTACCCCCAAGATGAAGACAGTTTCTTATATCTCATTTTTTCTCGCCTCCCTCATAACATTCCCGGCGGCAGCAAGTATCACCTTGCCGGATATCGTCGGCGACAATATGGTCGTACAGCAGAACGCGGATGCCCGTCTATGGGGATGGGCCACTCCCGGCAGTGAAATAGTGGTTTCCTCTTCATGGAATCCCGGAAAGACCATTAAGGTAGTTACCGCAAGCAACGGCCGCTGGGATGTCGAGCTTCCTACTACAGCAGCCTCATACGCTCCGCAGTCTATATATATTAAAGGAGACGGCAGCGATATCACTATCAACAACGTACTTGTCGGCGAAGTGTGGTTCTGCTCAGGTCAGTCGAATATGGAAATGCCTCTCCGTGGTTTCTGGACACAGCCAATCGAAGGAGCCGCCCAGGCAATAGCATATTCCGGCAAGTATCCAGGCATTCGCGTCGCCACGGTACCTAAACGTGCTTCATATACCCCTCAGGACAGAGTAGAAAGTCCTTGGAAGGAGAGCAAGCCGGAAAATGCAGCCGAATTCAGCGCCCTGGCTTATTTCTTCGCCCGTTCTCTGACCGATATCCTCGATGTACCGGTCGGAATCATCGCGTGCGCCTACGGTGGCAGCAAGGTCGAGGGATGGCAGTCGCGTGAACAGCTTGCTCAGTATCCCGAATTGGATGTCGACAAAGAAGCTGCAGACTCTTCTATCAATGAATGGGAACGCATTAATGTTATGTACAACGCCATGCTCCATCCTCTCATCGGCTATACCATAAAAGGCTTCCTTTGGAATCAGGGTGAATCGAATGTTGGCCGTCATGCCACATATCCGGAACATCAGCGCGACATGGTCAAGGAATGGCGCGATAAATGGAATCTTGGCGAGCTTCCCTTCTATTTCGTAGAACTCCCCGGCTGGAACTATGACAATCCCGATGCCAACAATGCAGCCTTCTTCCGCGAGTGCCAGCACAAGGCTGCCGAGATTACCCCCAACAGCGGCATCGTATGTACTTCGGATCTCGTCTATCCCTATGAGGTCAACGATATTCATGCACGCAAGAAAAAGGAAATAGGCGAGCGTCTCGCATTTATGGCCGCAGCAAGGACTTACGGCATCAATGGTGTTCCCTATCAGTATCCTACTTTCAAGAGTATGACTGTCGACGGCGACAAGGCCGTCCTTACTTTCGACAATGCCTGGAACGGATTCACTCCCAATACCGAGCTCGAAGGGTTCGAAGCTGCCGGTGCCGACCGCGTGTTTCATCCGGCGATAGCCAAAGAGAATCCAAATACACTTAATATAGAGATATCTTGTCCTGAAGCCGGTGAAATCAAGGCTGTACGCTATAATTTCAAGAATTTTGCCATCGGGAAAGTATTCGACCTCATGGGTATGCCGCTTGTGCCTTTCCGGTCGGACGATTGGGACGAATGAGCAAAAATAATATCGTTCAAATAGCAACAAACCATCGCAATGGCCTTAAAGTGCCTCGGATTAATTTTCTTGGATAAGATAGTATCGTATCGGGGTAAGATAGGTGAATGCCGTAAGAAAACTATAAGCTATTTTTGCATTGTAAAATAAACACCTTGAAACCAATACCTCTATTTCGAATGAGACAGTCTATATTAATCGCCATTGCTGCGGCTTCTCTGGCATCACTTTTCGGGTGTCACAAAACAGCTGTGCCCCAGGACGATAATAAATACGTCACGGTCCGCGACGGCGAGTTCTATATCGGAGACTCCATATATCGCTATGTAGGAGCCAATTTCTGGTACGGCGCTATCCTCGGAAGCGAGGGGCGCGGCGGCGACCGCGTACGTCTCGCCCGTGAGCTCGACAAGATGAAAGAGCTTGGTATCGACAATGTGCGTGTGCTTGTAGGCGGCGACGGCGAGGAAAATGTACCCTCGCACATCATGCCGGTGCTCCAGACCGCACCTGGTGTCTACAACGACACTATCCTCGACGGGCTCGACTACATGATGGCCGAACTTGAGAAACGCGACATGAAGGCCGTCCTCTATCTCAACAATTCCTGGGAATGGAGCGGCGGTTACGGAGAATATCTCCAGTGGGCCGGTGAGGGTCGTACCCCCAACCCCTCTATCGACGGCTACAATAATTATATGAACCATGTGGCGCGTTTCGTGACAAACGATTCGGCAAAGGCCATGGCTGCAAACCATGTTAAATATATAGTAAGTCGTACCAACAGATATACCGGCCGCCCTTATGCAGAATCTCCGGCACTTATGTCCTGGCAGATTGCCAACGAACCTCGTGCCTTCGCTTCCGACTCCGTAACCAAGAGGGCTTTTGCAGAATGGATAGCCTCGCAGGCAGCACTTATAAAAAGCCTCGACCCCAACCATCTCGTAAGTACCGGCAGCGAAGGTCTGAACGGCTGCGAGGGTGACCTTGACCTTTGGGCTGGGATACATTCCAATCCCGATATCGACTACGGCATTATTCATCTCTGGCCTTACAACTGGGCATGGGTTCGCCCCGACAGTCTCGTCGAAGATGTCGATACGGCCTGTGTCCGTGCAAAAGAATATATCTCGGCACATTCCGAGATGCTCAGACCGACCGGAAAGCCTCTTGTTCTTGAGGAATTCGGCTATCCTCGCGACGGCATGGCCTATGCTCCCGGCTCGCCGACGAAAGGCAGGGACGCGTTCTACAGCTATGTCTTCTCTCTCATTCGCGACAGCGGCATGATCCAGGGATGCAACTTCTGGGGATGGGGAGGATATGCCGTTCCTGAACATGAAAACTGGCAGCCTTGGGACCAATATACAGGCGATCCTGCCCAGGAAGCACAAGGTCTTAACTCTGTCTTTGTGGCAGACTCCACGACTGTTAATATAATACAGACTTATACATCCGAATTAACTAAATAGTCACTAAATTAGCTTCGGAATTGTATAGATAAATAGCTAATAATCAACATTATAGTTAAAGAAAAGTAAAATGCGGCAAATTGTCGCATAGGGGCATAATAGTGTTTGGAAAATTCGTTTTATATAGCGAAATTTGTATAAGAAGATTCTATACCACTATCCCAGAATAAGCACAAAACACAAAATAAACTATCATAAAAACTTCCTTAAACCACTCCGCATGGGAACAAGTAAACACACGTATGTAAGGCTTTTCCTTGCCGCGTTCTTCGCGATTATAGCAATGGGAATGTCTGCGCAGACGACCGTCACCGGTACGGTCACCGATGGAATCGGTGAACCTGTCATTGGTGCGTCGGTAGTCGAAAAAGGTAAAACCGGAGGTGTCGTCACAGACTACGACGGTAATTACAGCATCAAGGTATCCGGTCCGAATGTGACCCTCGTATTCTCCTATATCGGTACAGAAACCCAGGAGATAGCCCTGAAGGGACGCACAACTCTCGATGTTGTGCTGACCGACTCTAAAGAAGCTCTCGAAGAAGTAGTCGTTGTCGGCTACGGTACACAGCGTAAGAGCGATATCACGGGCTCTGTCGCCCGTCTCTCCGAAGACCAGATGAAACAGAGCATTGTCACCAATGCCGACCAGATGCTCCAGGGTAAGGTTGCAGGTGTGCAGGTTACCCAGAACTCCGGTGCTCCCGGCGGTGCAACTTCAATCCGCATACGTGGTGCAAGCTCCCTTACCTCTTCCAACGAACCTCTCTATGTGATCGATGGTGTCCCCATGAGCACGGCAGGCAGCGATATCGGCGGTTTCGACTGGGCGGGCGGTTCCAACGGCCAGACCAAGGTCAACCCCATGGCTTCGATCGCCCCCAGCGACATCGTGAGCATCGACGTACTTAAGGATGCCTCGGCCTGTGCCATCTACGGTGCGGCAGGTGCCAACGGTGTCATTCTCGTTACTACCCGTCGCGGCAGTGCGGGACGTACGAATGTGACCTACGACGGCTATGTTGCCTGGCAGCAGACAGCAAAGCGACTCGACATGATGGATCTTCGCGAATATGCCACATATCAGCAGCAGCTTCTTGCCGACGGAATCCTCAACAGTAATAATATGGATCCCTCCTTCCTCGACACCTCGCTCCTCGGACGTGGTACCGACTGGCAGGACGAGATCTTCCGCACTGCCTTCATGCAGAACCATCAGGTCGGTCTCACCGGCGGTAACGAGAAGGTTACTTTCGCAGTATCTTCGGGCTGGATGAACCAGGAAGGTATAATCATCGGCTCTGATTTCACCCGTTTCAACAGCCGTTTCAATGTCGATGCCAACATCACTCCGTGGTTCAAGCTCGGCGGCTCTCTCGCCTATACCCGTACCGACGAAAAGATTACCCTCAATGACGGTAGCGACGGCGTTATCATGCAGGCCATGACTATGATGCCTTCTGTCCCTGTCTATGACTTCGACGGCAACTGGGCAGGCCCGACAACTGTCAACGGTTCTTCGACATGGAACCCCGTGGCACTTGCCCTCGAGAAGAACAACACCCTTCTCCGTCAGCGTGTCAACGGTAACTTCTATGCGAATATCGATTTCCTAAAATACTTCACTTTCCGTGCCGAATATGCCTACGATGCCTCGCAGAACCAGAACAAGGCATACGTTCCCCGCTATAAATTCGGTCAGGTGAGCAACGATGTCAACCAGATGATGCATCGTGAGGATCATGCATTCTACTGGATGCAGAAGGACTACCTCACCTATCATCAGACCTTCAACCAGAAACACGACGTTACAGTGATGGCTGGTTTCGAAGCTTCGAAATCGAGCTGGAACGGCACATCTCTCATCAAGAAAAACTTTACGACCGACGATATCTTCATCCTCGGTGAGGACGGTGAGTTCGTAAGCAACAGCGGCTGGTCGGATGCCGTGACAAACGCATCTGTATTCGCCCGTGCCAACTACTCCTTCGATAACCGCTACCTCGTTACCGCAACCCTGCGTCGCGACGGTTCCTCGAAGTTCGGCCAGAACAATAAGTGGGGCTCCTTCCCCTCGGCGGCCCTCGCGTGGCGTATCAACCAGGAGAAATTCCTTCAGGATGCTTCCTGGCTCAACAACCTCAAGCTCCGTCTCGGCTATGGCCGCGTAGGTAACTCGAACATCGATACTTACCGTTACGGCGCTTCCATGTCTACGATGCTAACCCCCAACGGTACGGCATATTTCCCCACCAACCTTCCGAACCCCAACCTCAGATGGGAATCTTCCGAACAGTTCAACGTCGGCCTCGACTTCGCAGCCCTCAACAACCGTATCGAGTTCACTGTCGATGTCTATAAGAAGCAGACAAAGGACCTCCTTCTCCAGATTTTCACTCCCGGTCATATCGCTACTAACGAGTGGATGACTATCCAGACTCCTTACTCCAATATCGGTAAGACCCAGAACGTCGGAGTTGACTTCCAGCTCAACGTACGTCCTGTCGTGACACGCGATTTCAACTGGAACGCTGCACTTACCGTATCGCACAACAAGAACAAGGTCGTTTCTCTCAACGACGACTCGCAGATTCTCTATGGCAATATCGACTGGTATGCCCCATTCCAGACAGTATCCATGTTCAAAGTAGGACAGCCTATGGGTGTCTTCTACGGCTACGAGACTGAAGGCTTCTTCATGAACGAGGCCGATATCGTTGGCCACGCTACCCAGACCGGCGGCAGCATCCCCTATGCCAACAAGATCGACAAGACTTCCGGAGTCTGGGTAGGCGATATCAAGTTCAAGGACCAGAACGGCGACGGTATCATCGACGACAAGGACCAGAAAATCATCGGCGACCCCAACCCTGATTTCACTTTCGGTTTCACCAACAACCTCCAGTGGAAAGAATGGGAACTTACAATCGGTCTTACCGGACAGGTTGGCGGCGACATTCTCAACTGGTCGCGCTATAAGACAGAAGGCCTGTCCTCCATCTGGGATAACCAGGCAGCAGCTGTCCTCGACCGCGTACAGATCGGTAAAATCGATCCCAATGGCGGCGATGATATCTCCAACCTCCAGGTTATCGGCGGTGGCAAGAACGGTATACCTCGTTTCTCGAGCCTCGACGGCAACCAGAACAACCGCATGAGCGACCGCTGGATCGAAGATGCTACCTATCTCCGCATACAGAATATCGCCCTATCCTACAATCTGCCTCAGGCATGGGCCAAGAAGGCTTTCCTCCAGCAGGCTAAGATATACTTCAACGTCCAGAACGTCTATACATTCACCAAATATAGCGGCTATGACCCCGAAATCGGTGCTTTCAACCAGAGCTCGCTCCTGCAGAACATCGACCGTGGCCGCTACCCGACACCCCGAACCTATACTGTCGGTCTTAATCTCTCCTTCTAACATTTACACAAGCAATTCATGAAAAATATCATAAAAAAGGCAGCCTTTGCTGCCGTGGTGGCAACCAGCTTCGCGTCGTGCAGCGACTTCCTCACTGTAGACCCGTCTGACAAACTCGTGCAGGACACCTTCTTCAATTCCCCCGAAAAGGTCCGCATGAACACTATGGCTCTCTATGCCGCCAAGACCTGGAGCAACTTCACAATGAACTTCCAGTGGAAGACCGATATGCTCGCCGGCGATATGTTCTACACCTACGACGCTGAAGGTCAATGGTTCTTCGGTACGTATACTCCTGTCAACCAGTATATCAACGAAGGCTGGAAGGGGCTGTACAACGTGATTTCCTTCGCTAACTCCGTGATAAACGATATGCCCGGCAAATGCTCCGGTACTGTTACCCAGGCTGATATCGAAAAGGCTGTTGCAGAGGCACGCGCTATCCGGGCATACTGCTACTACCAGATTGCAGAACTATGGCATGATGCTCCCATCATCTACAACAACACCGAGAACATCACCTCCGGTAACCTCGATGTTCCCCGCAATACCCAGAAGAGCATCTACCAGTTCGCTCTCAACGATGCCGACTATGCCGTTGAATATCTTCCCGAAACTGACAACGACAGCTGGCGCTGCAACAAGAACACTGCCCGTGCCATCCGTGCGAAAATCCTTGTCACCATGGCTTCGCACAGTGACTATGGCTACGACCGCGCCGACCTCTACCGTCGTGCTGCCGAAGATGCAGAAACTGTCATGAGCTCTCTCCCCTGGATTGAAAATATCGACTATTCGACCCTCTTCGACGTAGAGTCCAATAACGGTCCCGAATCCCTTCTTGCCGTACAGTGCGCCGTTCAGGGTTATTCCTATGGCAACGCCAAGAACTGCGCGTGGAGCCGTAGCGCCGTTATCGCCGACCAGACTTGGGGTGCAGGCAAAGGCCCGACGATCTCCCTCCAGAAGTCCTTTGACTCGACCGACCGTCGTCGTCCCTGGACATTCATGACAAACGGTGACTTCTATCCCAACCTTGCTAAGGCTCAGGGTGGCTATACCTACTACATCGTAAACCGCGCTTCCGACGGCACCGTCCTCGAAGACCGCAACGAGATGAATGCTCATATCAAGAAGTACATCATAGGCAAGAGCGCAGACTGCGGTGGCAACGTAGGTATCAACCAGGATGCAGCCAACAATATCTACCTGATCCGCCTTGCCGACATGTATCTTACATACGCAGAAGCTATCCTCGGCACAGCACAGTCGACTTCCGACCCCCGTGCCCTCGAAAGATTCAACGGTATCCGCAAGCGTGCCGGTGTCAGCGAATACAATACTATCACTTTCAAAGATATCATGGCTGAACGTCGCCGTGAGTTCGCTTTCGAATCCATCACATGGTTCGATGTGCTCCGCATGAGCTACCGCGATGGCGAACAGGCCACTATCGACTATGTCAACAGTGGCTACGGCACAGGCTACAATCGTTGCGCTCAGTACATTGCTGTCGACGGTATGGACCAGAGCCAGGAGAACGACAACAATTCGTACAAGATTGTACAGAGCAAGGCCGAATATGCAATGTACGATCCCATCATCATCAATACTTCCGCCTTCAAGGTGCCTATCCCTGCCGCTGTCAGCACCAGCTCTCCGGCACTCTCCGGCGCACCAGTTGACTTTGTTTTCGATGGCGAATAAAAAATCCTTAGATCAATATACCAGTCATGATTAAATATATCAAATACATAGCTCTCCCTGTAATAGCCGTGGCCGCGCTGGCTTCCTGCTCGGAGACGGATGCCGAGAAAGACAAGGGTAGCGCACCCGTTGTGAAATACGTACGCGACTGCGATCCCGAGAAGTCCGATTCGCTCATCGTAGCTGCAAGCCTTGGTGCAAAGCTCGCTTTCATAGGCGACAACCTCGGCGACGTTCAGCAGATTTGGTTCAACGACCAGAAAGCCTTGCTCAATCCTACTATGGTGACTTCGCACTCCATCATCGTCGATGTCCCCAATGTAATTCCTTCGGAGGTCAGCAACATCGCGCGCCTCGTGACTTCTACAGGTATCACCGTCGAATATCCCTTCTCGGTTACCGTTCCGGGCCCCCGTATCGACAAGATGGCCTGCGAATATGCTCCTGCCGGTTCTACCACAACACTTTCGGGAGCCTACTTTGCAGATGATCCCAACTCGCCCCTCACTGTCACTTTCGACGGTTCCGGCGAACAAGCCGATATCGTAAGCTTCGACCAGGAAAATATCACGATTGTCGTACCTGACGGCGCTTGCGAAGGCACTATTACAGTGAAGACCATCTATGGTGAGGGGAAGACCTCCTTCCATTACGCCGACACACGCGGCATGCTCTTCGACTTTGAACCCGACGGAGCTACAGGCCTCGGTCTTGCCGGCCACAACTGGCACTGTGCTCCTATCCTCGCCGACGATCTTTCGCTGACCGGCGCATATCTCAAGATGGGTGACTCGGAAACTGTGATTGATGACAACGCATGGCCTGAAAACACCCACCTCTTCACCTACTGGGCCGGTGACTGGCAGACACCTCTCGGATATCCTGCCCGCGAAGGCGAACGTCTCTGCGATGTAGTCGATTTCTCAGACTTCAAAAATATGAGCCTCAAGTTCGAAATGCTTATTCCTTCGTCGAATCCCTGGCAGAGCTGTGCTATGCAGCTGATTTTCTCCGGTGTCGACAAGACTTCCTACGGTGCAGGCAATATTCCCGACATTTACGGCAACATGACCGCAGCCAGCAACAACTCCTACTATCAGGACGACAGCGGCAAAGCTACCACAAGCTGGGGCCGTGCCCTCTACCGTCCCTGGACTGCTGCTGCGGCCTTCGATACCGCCGACAAATGGATTACAGTTACTGTTCCACTAAGCGAGTTCCTCTACAACTCCGTAGGTGGCAAGGCTACGAGCACTCCTTCATCGGCCAATGACTTCGCCAACTTCGAAATGTTCGTATGGAGTGGCGGTGTCAGCGGTGTGGACTGCACCCCGATTATCTGCATCGACAATATCCGTGCAGTCAAAAACTAAATGACAAACCGTTAAAGCATATTTGCAAAATCATGAAACGATTCTTTAAATACGGCTTCTTCGCCTTCTGCATGGCCTTGACGGTACCGGCGTTGACGTCGTGCGACAACAACGATTTCAACACCGACCAGTATGTCGGAGGTGTCAACCTCAACTCTTTCGGACCGAGCCCCGTGGCTCGTGGCGGCCAGCTCCGTTTCCTCGGCAGCGGCATGAACCAAATTACTAAAATCACTCTTCCCGGAGCCGGTGATATCACCGACATCGAGAAAATCAATGATAACGAGATCCGCATCACCGTTCCGCAAACGGCAGAACCCGGCAATCTTGTCCTACATTATGCCGGTGGCACAATCGAGACCAAGACAATCCTTACTTATCTCGAGCCCATCAGCATCGACGAGATTTCGCCCCTGCGCGTAAAACCCGGCCAGACGCTGAATATCACAGGCGAGTATCTCAACCTCATCAAGGAAGTTTGCTTCTCTTTCACTGAGGATATGGACAGTGTCAATGTCTTCGCCGACGACTTCACTGCCCACGACCGTAAGGCTATCTCCCTTGTGGTTCCCGATCGTGCTGTCAGCGGCACCATCTTCCTCTCCGATGCCAAGGAGATGCCCAATATGATTGAATCCGAAGTAGCCGTCGATATCGTTCTTCCTCAGCCGAAGCAGGTTGTAAACCTCGAATCAGTCAAGGGCGGCGACAAAATCCGTGTTGAAGGTACCGACTTCGACCTTGTGAAGTCGGTTCTGACTCCTGACGAAAAAGGTATTGAATTCACATATGTTCCCGCCACCGGCGATGCTGAGGATGTTGTCGAATTCGTCCTTCCCGAAAATACACCCGACGGTGCCGTAACAGCCATGACAGCATCCGGTGTCAAAGTCGTGCTCGTCAATATCGGCATGGCCGAACCGGCTGAGATGATTGCCACACCGTCTGAGAATCTTCGTGGTGGCGACGTTGTTACCATCAAGGGTCTCAACCTCGACCAGGTTGTAAGCATCTCCCTACCTCATGTCGAAGGGGCAATAAAGCCTCTCAGCGTAAGCAACGGCGAACTCACCTTCGCATATTCCGCTGAAGCATGGAGCGGTGACGCTGTCCTCAACCTCAAGAGTGGCAAGACTGCAAGCATCGCCCTTAAGGCGGCTCTTCCCGAAGCTACAGGTTTCAATCCCGATCCTGCACCTGCCGGTGCCGATGTGACTATCTATGGCCGCAATCTCGACCTCGCTGCAAAAGTCTACTTCACCGGAATTGAAGAAGCTATCGAAGTGACTCCTTCGTCTGCCTCGGAACTCACGGTCAACGTACCGGCTCTTGCCCAGAGTGGTGTCCTCACCATCGAAAAAGCCAACGGTGAGAGTCTCGCTACTTCCGAACTGACCATCAACGCTCCTGAATGTGCATTCATCGTATCGTGCGATACTGAAGAACCTACAGCAGGGGAAATCATGGCTTTCACAATTTCCAACGGCAGCAAACTTACCGGTGTGCAGGTCAATGGAATCGACGTACAATATATCTGTAATGGCGATAAGCTCTACGTCAACCTGCCCAGCTCCTGCGGTGCCGGAACGGTCGTGAAGCTCATCTCCTCCAACGGGACTCTTGAATATGTATATGACGTAATTCCTGCCACTCATGTCGAGATGGTAATCTACGAAGGCCTCTTCGACCTCGGCAACTGGGATGGCGGCGGCCTCCGTCTCTACAAGGAATCTTTCGAAGGCGTTCCTTCCGGAGCCAAGCTCGTGTTCTATCTCACGACTTCCGGCGATGCCCAGCTTCAGCTGAACAATGCCAACTGGGGCCAGTTCGCTATGGTCGACGTTCCCGCAGGCAGCACTCAGGCTGAATACACTCTTACCGCCGACGACCTTGCCAATATCATGACAACCGATGACGGCTGGAGCACAACTGCCATAGTTGTCAATGGTCACACTGCTGTAATAAGCAAGATTGCTCTCGAATATGAACAGAGCCTTGAGACTTCTATCTGGGTAGGTTCGTGGGAGTCCGGAAACTGGAGCGGTAACCAGGATCTCGCCTGGGGCGGCTACGACTGGAGTACCGTCAAGGCCGGATCTACTCTTCGTCTCTATGTCACTCCGACTGTCGCTAATCCGGAAGAAGACTGGTGGTGTGTGGCTCTCCGTCACGGCGACGGATGGAATGCGCTTCCCGCTCCCTGCCCTGACCAGTGGGGTAAACCCGTCAGCGGTGTTGTCGAGCTCGAAATGACACAGGGTATCATCGACGACCTCGTAAATAACGGTGGCCTTGTGATTACAGGTGCCGACTTCATCCTTACCAAAGTTACTATCGAATAATAAGACATAATACACACGGGTGCCGGACATAGCGCCGGCACCCCCAATACAAAGCCACAAATGAAGCTAACTTCAAAATATATATTTTCCTTATGCATCGCCGGGACAGCACTCTTCTGGACATCCTGCGATGATGACCACAACGTGGATTGGGATGTTCCCGTTCCTTCCCCTGTGTCGCTTGTATCAGCATCGCTTGCCGACGGCGCGGAGGTAGAGACTACCGGCAATGTAGTTTCACTCGAATATTCAACTCCGATTGCTTATAATCAGCTTTCGGCAGTAACTTTGAACGGTGTCGAAATCTCGACTAAGACCGACCCTGCTACCCAGCTCGACTCCGTACGTGTCGAGGACGGCAACAAACTCGTTGTCATGCTGCCTGTACTTAAGGGCGGTAGCGACTATACCCTCTATGTAGGTCCTCGTGTCGTTGCCGGTATCGGAACCGACAGCTTTGCTCCCGAGGTCAGCATTCGCTTCAAGACGGTTCAGACCGTCATCAATCCTCAGTTCGGTACACTTATCACCGAAGGCGCTATCCAGCAGGCAGTAAATGTCTATAACTTTCTTGTTGAGAATCACGGAAAGAAGATCCTTTCCGGCGCTATGGCCAATGTGAACAACAATAACGACTTCGCCGGATGGATTAAGGAAAAGACCGGCAAGGATGTCGCCATCACAGGCTACGACTTCATCCATCTGCCCGAGTCCGGCCAGAACTGGATCGACTATTCCGATATCACTCCTGCCGAGACTCAGTGGAATGCAAATGGCCTTGTTAGCTACATGTGGCACTGGCGTGTCCCGACCGACGAGCAGGCATGGAAGGACAAAGACTACAATCGCTATGGTGCTCGTCCTGCAAATACGACTGAAGGGGATCCTACCAACTTCGATATCGAGCGAGCTCTCCAAGAAGGTACCTGGGAACATGAGTTTATCCTCGAAGACATCGCTAAAGTAGCTGCCGTCCTCAAATCTCTTCAGGACAAGGGTATACCCGTAATCTGGCGTCCTCTCCACGAAGCTGCCGGTGACTATGAATACCAGAATCCCTGGTTCTGGTGGGGTGTCAAGGGTGGCGAAGCTACCAAGAAGCTATGGCGACTCATGTACGACCAGCTCGTCAACGTTCATGGCTGCAAAAACCTCATCTGGGTATGGACAGCGCAGTACAAGGCCGGCTACGAGTCTCAGATGGCCGCCGATTATCCCGGAAATGACGTTGTCGATGTCATTGGTACCGATATTTATGCGAAGGACGACAATTCGCAGAAAGATGCCTACACAGCACTCCTCGCTCTCGGCGAAGGCAAAAAACTCGTCACTATCTCCGAGACAGGCCTTGTACAGAATCCTGACAAGTGCTTCGCAGATGGCGCCGCCTGGTCCTGGTTTAACATCTGGTACACCTATAATCAGCATATCGACGGCGGTGACACCGATGGTTTCGGTAATACAGTCGAGTCGCTAAAGGCTGTGCTTGAAAGCAGCTATGTGATCAATCGCGACAATATGCCATCGCTTAAATAAAAGTAATGAAGAATATAATAACATATGCGGCCATTGTTGCCGGACTCTTCTTTGCAAGCTGCTCTTCGGCAGGGAGCAAGGCTGAGGATAACAAAGAGACAGTATCTCCGAAAGAAGAACTGCGCGCTCTGTTGTCGGGCGTAAGAGCCGACGGCAAGACGATGTTCGGACATCACGATGACCCTGTTTATGGGAAACAGTGGTGTGGCGACAACGGACGTTCTGATGTGTTGGAGGTTTGCGGAGATTATCCGGCAGTGATGAGCTGGGATCTCGGCGGCATAGAACTGGGTGACACCGTCAATCTCGACGGTGTACCCTTCAGCCGCATCCGCAGCGAGGTGCTTGCCCAGGCAGCCCGCGGAGGTATCAACACATTCAGCTGGCATCTACGCAATCCGGTCAACGGCAATGATAGCTGGGATGTCTCCGACACCACTATAATTGCAAAGATGGTCAATGATTCTATCGCCAACACCGCTTTCCGCGCACAGCTTGTCAACGTTGCCGGTTTCCTGAATTCGCTCGTCGATGCCGACGGCAACAAGGTGCCCGTGATATTCCGCCCCTGGCACGAACATACCGGCGGCTGGTTCTTCTGGGGTACGCCCAACTGCTCCGTCGAGGACTACAAGGCTCTATGGAAGCAGACACGCGAAGTACTTGATGCCGAAGGTGTCGACAACGTCCTCTATGCATATTCTCCCGACCGTGTTTCGTCGGTAGAGCAGTATATGTCGCGCTATCCCGGTGATGAATATGTCGATATCGTCGGAACCGATGTCTACCATTTCGGTGGTTCGGAAGGTCTCGACACATTCCTTCACGATGCTTCCGCCTCGCTTGCCATTGTCGACAGTGTTTCAGCTAGCACGGGCAAGATCCCTGCTTTCACAGAGACAGGAAGCGAGTCCTTGCCGATGGAAAACTGGTGGACGGACGTACTGCTTCCTCTCATCAAGGGCTCGGATATCAGCTATGTCGTAGTATGGCGTAACGCACACGACAAACCGAACCATTTCTATGCCCCTTATCCCGGACAGGCTTCCGAGGATTCGTTCAAGGCTTTTTACAACGATTCTACAATACTATTCTCCAAAGACATACGTTAAATTCAAGATGTACAATTTCGAAACCCGTAAAGATATGATATGGGCACGTTACGAAGAACTCGTAACGCGTAAAAACACGCCGATTGAAGGCAACGGCATTTTCTGCCGCTACACAAATCCCGTGCTGACAGCTGAAATGGTTCCTCCATTCTGGAAGTACGATTTCAATCCTGCTACAAACCCTTTCCTGATGGAACGTATTGGTGTCAATGCGACACTGAACTCGGGCGCGATTAAATGGAAAGGTAAATATTTGCTTGTAGTTCGTGTGGAAGGCAACGACCGCAAGTCCTTCTTTGCAGTGGCCGAGAGTCCCAACGGTGTCGATAATTTCCGCTTCTGGGATCATCCCATTACGATGCCCGATACCGAGGATGTCGGTACCAACGTATATGACATGCGACTTACCGCCCATGAGGACGGCTATATCTACGGACTTTTCTGCGTTGAACGTCACGACGATTCAAAACCAGGCGACCTTTCGGCTGCTACTGCAAGCTGCGGTATCGCCCGTACGAAAGATCTCGTCAACTGGGACCGTCTTCCCGATCTCAAGTGCAAGAGCCAGCAGCGTAACGTTGTCCTTCATCCGGAGTTCGTCGACGGTAAATATGCACTCTATACCCGTCCGCAGGATTCCTTCATCGACACAGGCAGCGGCGGCGGCATCGGCTGGACTTTGATCGACGATATCTGCAATGCAGAGATTACACGCGAGGAGATTATCATCGACCAGCGCATATATCACACCATCAAGGAAGTGAAGAATGGAGAAGGTCCACATCCTATCAAAACACCGTACGGCTGGCTTCATCTGGCTCATGGGGTGCGAAACTGTGCATCAGGTCTCCGCTACGTACTCTACATGTATATGACAGACCTCGAAGAACCGTGGCGCAAGATAGCCTCCCCCGGCGGCTATTTCATGGCTCCTGTAGGCGAGGAATATCAGGGCGACGTTATGAACGTCCTTTTTTCCAACGGCTGGATAGCCGACGAAGACGGCAAGGTGTTCATATACTATGCTTCGTCCGATACACGTATGCACGTTGCAACCTCTACCATCGACCGGCTCGTCGACTACTGTATGAACACCCCGCAGGACGGCCTTACTACGGCAGCCTCGGTCCGTACGCTCAACGAACTCATCGACCGCAACATGCAGTTCTGCGCTCATAAGGAAGAACCTGTCGTTCTCTAATATTACCTGACCATGAAGAACCTGAAAGAAAAAATAGGCTATGGTTTCGGCGATATGTCGTCGTCGATGTTCTGGAAAGTATTCAGCTACTACCTGCCTTTCTTCTACTCCAACATCTTCGGCCTTCGCCTTGTCGATGCCGCACTGCTGGTGCTTGTAACTCGCATATGGGACGCTGTATCCGACCCGATGATGGGCGTTATTGCCGACCGTACACATTCCAGATGGGGCAAATACCGTCCCTATCTGTTGTGGGTGGCCGTTCCCTTCTCGGTATGCGGCATACTGCTCTTCACAACGCCCGATTTCTCCTATGGAGGCAAGCTTCTTTGGGCATATGTGACTTATATAATGATGATGACCGTTTACACAGGTATCAATGTACCGTATGGCGCGATGCTCGGCGTACTTAGCGACAATCCGAAGGAAAAGACCGTCTATTCGGCTTTCCGAATGTTCTTCGCTTACGGAGGATCGTTTATAGCTCTCTTTCTATGGGAACCGCTCTGCCGTTTCTTTCAGGATTCTTTCGGGTCTACGCCGGCGACAAGCTGGCAGCTGTCGATGTGCGTCATTGCCTCGGCCTGTCTTGTGCTCTTCCTTTGCTGCTTTGCATTGACCAAGGAGCAGATAAAGACAGTTTCGACGGCTTCCATAGGCAAAGATTTCAAGACTTTGCTTTCGAACCGTCCGTGGTGGATTCTCATTGGAGCGGCTTTGTGCTTCAATCTGTTCACTACTGTGCGCGGTGCTACAGTGGCTTATTTCTTTGCTGATGTAATCGGTGCCGACGTGCATCTCGATTTTGGCTCTTGGGGTAATATTCTGTTCTACTCAGGACTTTTCCTCGGGATAGGCGAGATTGCGAACATGCTCGGAGTGGCCTTGACTGTACCCATCGCTTCGCGTCTCGGCAAGAAGCGTACGTTCATTGCCGTCAATGTGTCGCTATTCTTCCTGAGCATCATGTTCTTTATGGTGCCGATGTCAGCATCCGGTTACTGGATGATGCTCGGACTACAGGTACTGATCTCGATACTGACGGGTATAATGTCGCCCCTCATATGGTCTATGTATGCCGATGTCAGCGACTATTCGGAACTCAAATACCGTACTGCTTCGACCGGCCTGATATTCTCGTCGTCGTCGATGGCCCAGAAATTCGGTAGCGCTTTCGGGGGAGCGGCAGTGCTCTGGCTCCTCAGTTCTTTCGGTTATTCGGAAGCCACGTCGGGTGTATCACAGCCTGAATCCGCAATCGCCTGCCTGTGGATGCTCATGTCGTTTATCCCGGCAGCTATCGCCGGTATCGCTGCCTTTGTGGCTGCTTTCTATCCCCTGACTCCGGCAGTTGTCAACAATATAGTCAAAGAGCTCAAGAAAGTCCGTGGGTCCGCAGAAAAGGAACCTGTTTCTGAGGACGATATGACCGACTTCGCCAACATAATGTAAGCAAAAAATGTCAAGCCAGATTAATAAATTCCGTGAAGATGTTCTCCTGAATCTACAGGAGAACATCCTTCCTTACTGGATGGATAAAATGACTGATCCCGACGGTGGATTCTATGGCCGTCGCGACGGTAATGATGTTCTTGAAGCCGGAGCCCCCAAAGGTGCTATCCTCAATGCGAGGATTCTGTGGGCTTTTTCGGCTGCATACCGCGTTCTTGGAGACAAACGTTATCTCGAAACAGCGACCCGTGCCAAGCGAGAGATAATCGACCGTTTCTATGACAAAGAATTCGGGGGTGTCTATTGGTCGATCAATGCAGACGGTACGCCCCATGATACTAAGAAACAATTCTATGCACTTGGCTTTGCAATCTACGGGCTCTCGGAGTATGCTCGTGCAACTGGCGACGAAGAAGCTCTCGAATATGCAAAGAAGTTGTTTCTCGACATTGAGACACACAGCCGTGACCGTATTCGTGGTGGTTATATAGAGGCTCTTACACGCGAATGGATGCCTATCGAAGATATGCGCCTGAGCGACAAGGATTTCAATGCCTCCAAGACGATGAACACGCATCTCCATATCATCGAACCATATACCAATCTCCTCAGAGTTTGGAATGATGATGACCTCAAAGAAGCTGTTCGCAGTCTCCTGCTTATTTTCCTCGACAAGATTATGACACCCGGACAGCGTGGTCATCTCGGACTCTTCTTCGACAACGACTGGAACCGTTGCGACGATATAATATCCTACGGACATGATATCGAAGCGTCATGGCTCATGCTGGAAACAGCCCAGGTTCTCGGTGACAAGGATTTGCTTGTACGCACTCTTGATGCTTCGCGCCATATTGCTGATGCCGCTGCCGAGGGTCGTTGCTTCGACGGGTCAATGGTTTACGAGCGTCATGCCTCCGGAGGCTATGACAACGACAAGCACTGGTGGGTTCAGGCTGAAAATGTTGTAGGCCAGGTCTATCAGTATTGTTTCCACAATCGCCCCGAGATGCTTCCGCTTGCCATTCAGTCGTGGGAATATATTAAGAATAATCTCGTTGACAATGAAGGCGGAGAATGGTATTGGAGCCGACGAGGCAACGATATCAACCGTGATGACGACAAGGCCGGTTTCTGGAAATGCCCCTATCACAACTCACGAATGTGTCTTGAAGTCTACGAACGTCTCGCTGACAGATAATTGGTAATGGTATAAATACAGCAAGGGCTGCTTCCGTTTGTCGGAGGCAGCCCTTGCTGCAATTGGATTTCTAAGTAATTAAAGACGTATTGTCTGTTTCTTGCCATTGTATGAAACCGTTCTGGTCGGTTTCATAGGCTTATCACCGGAGGGGGAATCGGAGTCTACAACGACAATGTTGAAGCGACGTTTGCCGATCATACCCGGATAAGACCCATTGCGGTCGGAGATTGTGAGCTGACGGGTACTGTCGTTCCATTCGAAATCAATGGTCGAGAACGCGCCGTTTTCGTAATTATAGTTATCGTTCTCATCCTCGAAGAGTGTGAAAGAACCGTCTGCGCCCGGATAGACACGTATCTCGAGATTGTCCCATTTCTTTTCCGTAGAGTACTGCACTTCCGGGCCGAAAGGCAGAATCGAACCGGCTTTGACATAGACGGGAATGATATCTTTGGTCACGAATCTGCCGATATGCTGGCCTCCGGCCTTTCTTTCGTTGGTCCAGAAATCCCACCAGTCGGTGCTTTCAGGCAGATAAACATTCCATTTGTCGACTTCAGGAGCGGTTACAGGTGCCACAAGAAGGGAACGGCCGAACAAATACTGATTACCGACTTTGTAGACTTCTTTGTCAGCGGTAAAATCCATGAGCAGAGGACGCATGAATGTACCGTCGTTGGCAGATACTTCGTAAGATGTGCTGTAGATATAAGGCAGAAGTCTGTAACGAAGCTTAATCATCTTCTCCTGTGCATCGTAGCACCAGTCGCCTGATTCACCGAAATTCCATATCTCGCGAGGCAGACCTGTGCCGTGGGAACGCATCATCGGGCAGAAAGTGCCGAACTGCATCCATCGTACATACAGTTCCTGAAACTCGGGGCTGCTGCATCCACCCTTATCATTCCAACGGCCGCCCCAGAAACCGCCTATATCGCTGTTCCAGTTAGGAAGGCCCATGAGAGTGAAATTGAGTGCTGCCGGTATATGGTTTGCGAGAGATTCCCACGTCGATTCGACATCACCGCTCCATGTATTCGAACCAAGCCGCTGCTGTCCGATGAAGCCGGAACGTGTGAGAATGACGACGCGTTTGTCTTTGTTCTGTGCTTTCTGATGCTCGGCGATACCTTTATTGTGCATCAATGAGTAAGCGTTCTTGACGCTTCTGTAGCTGCCGAGATGTGTCGGCTGGTCGTAATCGGAGTCTTTACGGTCGATATGGTCAGGTTCTGTTGAGTCGAGCCACCAACCATCGTTGCCTATATGGCTGAAAATTCCCTTGTTGAGATATTTCCAATAGATATCACGGGCTTCGGGACTGAAAACATCGTAAGGACGTGCGCCGCTCTCGTTGGGGAATGTATAGAAATTGAGAAGCATACCTTTTGAGTCGAGCTCTTTGTACTGGTCGGTTTTAGCTCCAAAACCGGGCCAGGTCACAATCATCAGCTTGCCATTGAGCTTATGAATTTCGTCGACACACTTCTTGGGGTCGGGATAGCGAGCCACATCGAAACTCTGTGAGTTCCATGCACTGTCGGTATTATTGTATTCGGGCCAGTATCGCCAGTCCTGGATAACACAGTCGATGGGAATATGGAGGTCTCTGTATCTCTTGAGGGTACCGAGAAGTTCGTCCTGGGTATTATATCGTTCCTTGCTCTGGAAGAACCCGTATGCCCATAGCGGAAGCATAGGAGCTTTGCCTGTGAGGGTGCGGACCTGGGATATAATTCCGTCCGGAGTCGCGCCATACATGAAATAATAATCGGCGCAGTGTCCTAAGCTTTCGAAAGTAAGATCCTGGGGCGTGTCGATAAATTCGGAGATAGAGTAGTTGTCCCAGTATACGGCATATCCTTTTGTCGGCGACATGAAGTAGGGAGAGTAGGTGAACATGTTCTCGTTCTGCATCCAGTAGCGCGAGTTGCGCCGGTTGAATTTACCGTCCATTACCTGGCCGATGCCGAAGATCGGCTCTTCCATATCGAGGACGAAAGAATCCCTTACCTTGAAGGAAGGCGTTCCGCCGTCGTTTACTTCCACAAAAGATGTACCGTAAGGTTTGTCGCATAGAAGCTGGCGACCGCGGATGTCGTAGAAGGTTATACCTCCGGATGCCGGGTCTATGCTGATTGAGATGCTGTCGGAAGCTATGATGCGTTGGCCGTCTTTTTCCAATAATCGGACTTCTGTATCGCCTTTTTTCATCACTGTCACAAGACTTTCCTTGTTGTAGCTGTGTCCTGTATGCGTTTTATAAACACGGGCGATTGTCGGAGAATAGAACTCGACGGAGATGTCGATTCCACGAGTGCTGAGCGATAATCGGGGTGTTGCCTCGGATGCCGACATCACGACCGAAGCGAAAAGACCGCAGAGCATGGTTGATAGAAAATGGTTCATTTGTATTAGTTCAGGCGTTTTATAAGAGAAAGGGGGTGCGGTTTACGCCGGCACGCCCCTTTCGTCAAGTAAAAGAGTCTATATTTACGCTTCTTCTTTGTTGTCGGTGTTACCCTTAGTCTGCTTTACGACTCGGATAGTGCCGTCGGGGTTGTATTCAAGCTTGTCGACACAAATCGAACGAAGGTTGCCCTGACCGGAAAGATCCTGGTTGTGATAGAAGGCATACCACTGTCCGTTATATTCTACAATTGAGCCATGACTTGTGTCGCAGCCTGTCGGTTCGAGGTAGACACCTTTGTATTCCCAGGGGCCGAGTGGGGAGTCACTGACGGCATAGTTGAGACGATTGGCACCACGACCGTCGACAGCGTTGTTGTCGGCATAAGAGAGGTAGTACTTTCCGTTGTACTTGTGTACCCATGTAGCTTCATGGAAATCCTGAAGACCCGTCATTTCCTGAAGAGAGTCGGCAAGTTCGACCATATTGTCCTTAAGGGGAGCACCATAGCATTTGCCGCCGCCACCGTAGTAGAAATATGCCTGGCCGTCGTCATCGACAAAGACACATGGATCGATGAGTGCGAAACCTCCCACGCCTTCCATAGGCTCGGGCAGGGGTGTGAATTCACGGTCGGGATATTTGCTTGTCGCTACGCCCACTTTCCATGTATTATTCCAGTCGGAGCCGCTTGGATGAGGAAAGTAAAAATAGTATGTACCGTCTTTGTAGGCACAGTCGGGAGCCCACATGAAACCGCCTTCGGGTCGGCCCCAGGCAACCTGTTCGGAGTTCAGTATTTCGCCGTGATCGGTCCAGTTGACCATGTCGTCAGTAGAGAATACGTGGTAACGATCCATTAGGTCGCAGCCGCGTGGTGGGTCCACATCGTGCGAGGCATATACATAGAGACGTCCGTCGGCCCATACGTGGGCGGATGGATCGGCTGTGTACATATGGGTTATGAAAGGATTAGGACCGAGAACGACTTCTTCCTGAGTCGTTTTGTTTGATTTGCATCCGCTTATGAGCGCGGCTGCGGCCATAAGTCCTATCGAAAGGTATAGAGTACTGTTTCTCATTGTGTTGTATAGTGATTTAGAGGGTTTGGATATTTTTCATTGAAGGTGGTACTGAAGCGGGATTTGAACCCCATTCCTTGTTCGGTCGGTCGCCCATGACGAGTTCGAGCGTGCCGCCGGCCATGATATCGTCGTGACTTATCCATGGACGGTCGTATGTCTTGCCGTTGAGCTTGGCCGACTGGATGTACTTGTTGTTGTCGGAGGCATTACGGGCGAGTATTTCGAAAGTGTTGCCATTGTCAAGTTTGATTTTTGTATCTTCGAAGATCGGGCTGCCGATGTTGTAGACGGGAAGGCCGGGAGTGACAGGGTAGAGACCTATCATCGAGAACACTACGAATGAGGTCATACCGCCGCCGTCTTCATCGCCGGGAACGCCCATGAGGTCGTTTCGGAACCATTCCTTGAGAAGCTTGCGTATTCTTTTCTGGGTCTTCCAGGGCTGGCCGGAGTAGTTATAAAGATAGGGAATGTGAAGGCTCGGTTCGTTGGCCATCGAGAACTGGCCGACATTGCCGGTATGGTCGGGAAGCTTGGCATAGAAAGCATATTTACCCCTTCCGAGAGGTTCGTTGAACATGCGGTCGAGTTCGTTATTGAAGGCATCGTTGCCCCCCATCAGGTCGATAAGGTCTGCAATGTTGTGCTGAACGTCCCAGCGGTAAACCCAGCCGTTGTTCTCTCCGTAATATTCACGGGCACCCATGCCACCGTGGAAGTTATAGTCGAAAGGTTCGATAAACTTACCGTCTTTGTTCTTCGGGTGGAAGAATTTGGTTTCGGGATTGAAGAGATTGCGGTAGTTGAGTGCGAGTTCGCGATAATGGTTTGCAGCGACAGTGTCACCAAGATAGTCGGCGATGCGCGAAAGACACCAGTCGTCGTATGATGTGCCGAGAGTAACGGCAACCGGCTGGCGTTTTTCGAAGGAATGTACTTCGGGAAGGGTCTCTTCTTCGCCGTTATCGAGAGCCGGGATATAGCCGTGTTCCCTGTAGAATTCATTGAGCTTACCTGCCGGGACACCGCTCCAGGGGGCGAGAGTCTTGTTCTCGATACCTCTGCGGCAAGCTTCGAAGGCAAGCTCAGCGTCGAAGTCTGTCAGGCCTTTGGCGCAGGCATCGGCGATGGTAGCAACGCCATGGTTTGAGTTCATGCGGCGTGTGTCACCGGTTATTTCGGGGAATGTAGGCATCCAGAGGCTGTCGGTCTGCGAGGCCATACGTAGGTACGAGTTGATGATATTGGTCTCAAGTTCAGGTGCTATGATGACACGTAGAGGATGGGCAGCACGGTATGTGTCCCAGATCCAGTCGTCGGTATAGAAGGCCTTGCCTTCGTCATCGTGAACTTTTCCGTCGGAGGCACTGAAATATTTTCCATCCTCGCTGAGACATACAGGACGTTCGAAAGTTCGATATAGCGATGTATAGAAAATGGTTTTGTCATTGTCGCTGAGGCTTTCAACGTCAATCTTGCCGAGAGTCTCGTTCCAGGTATCACGTGCTGCGGACGCTATCGAATCGACGCTGTAGGATGCAAGTTCGCGACGCAGGTTCTTCTCAGCCTGCTCCTCGCTGATGAAGGATATACCGTAGCGGATATTGAGGACTGAGTCTGCTTTGTCGTAGAGCAAGGCTACGCAGGCATTTCGTCCCTCTGCTTTGTCTGAGTTATGGTCGACGGCATCGTTCGTGACAGACATAATCTCTAAGGGAGTCTGTTCGGTCTCCATATAGAGATAGACTTTCACGTTGTTGTCGAGCTGCTGGTAGCCGCGTATGGTGTTGTTTTCGGCTTTGACAGCACCCTGACGGGTATTTAGCAACAGGTATGATGGCCTGTCGCCGTTCATCTTCAGCTCATAGGCAGCCGACTGTGCTGATGGTGCGAAACGCACTTCTGTCTCAGGCTCTTCGAGATATACGGAGTAGCTGTAGGGACGGAGATTTTCGTTGTCATAGGAATATGCCATTACGGGGCGCATTGCATCTTCGGGTCCCTGGTAAGGAGTCAGGTTGAATGCCGATTTTTCTCTGTGGTTCGTCACTGTGACCGGCAGACCGTTCATTCTGTCGGAAGTATAGTCGCCGCGTTCGGGCACGAACCGGAGCATGCTGTTAGGAAGATGGACATTGGGAAATGTCGGGACGAGAAGGTGGCTTATATTACCGATATAAGGATTTACATAGTCCACCGGCATCTTCTTTTCGCCTGAAGATGTGCATGCCACGAGGCCTGCCGACGCTAACAGAGCAAAGAATGTGAGCTTGGTTTTATTCATAAGTGATAGGTTGATATGTTTCAAGGTAATACGATATCTTTTTCCCTCGAAAGGGGGAAGACTTCGAGCTTTTTGACGTTCTTGCCCTCGGCAACGGCTCTGACAGTAGTATTGTCGTTGGCATGGAGCTTGAAGTCGACGCTCCAGTTGTCGGGCATAGCCTGAAGGAGTATGATGCTGTCGTCGATATTGTCGAGAAGCATGAGCTGGAGGGCGGTAGCGAGGACACCGCCGTTGTCGAAGTCGGGTATGTAGTCGCTTCCAGGTTTCCAGAAGGCCGGAAAACGGATTTCTGGATCTGTGGCAGAGGCATTGTGCATAAGCATATTCTCCATCTCGGTGTCGAGGCCGAGGGCGGCAGCCTGTATGACGCACTGCGACCAGCAATTCGACATTTTGAATTTACGGTCTCTGAAGGTGTTCATTGCCACGTCATAGTCCGGGCGTTTTTTTCCGTAGAGGCGGAAGGGGAATATGGCATAACACTGAGGATTCTCAAAATTGCGGTCTACACTATATTCTTCGGCCGGCAGCAGTCGGCTTCCGTCACCGCTTTTGGGGATTGGCGGTAGTTTTGCGAGGCAATTCTCCCATTCGGTAAGCAGATCGGTGCTGACGATGCCTTCCGGCAGCTTTTTCAGGCAATTGATGTCGTAGGTGAGTCCGGATATATAATCGATGGGGTTGAGGCAGTCCCAGAATTGTTCGAGGGCGTTTGCGGGGATGAATCGGTACTGATTGTTGATTGTCGGCCAATGCTGGTCGAAGAAGCGTATCACCTGTGTTGCGAATGGAACAACATAGTTCTCGGCGAAAACAGTATCTTTGGTATGTTCGTAATAATCAATCATTTCGGCCAGCATCTCGAGAGCTCCTTCATAATGGTAGCGTATCCAGCGTGTCTGGGAGGCTTTGCCGGGGTTGTTCCATCCCCAGTCGTCCTGAATGTATAGACCGAAGAAATTCAGAGTCTCGGGGAAAAATGCGCCTTCGTGACCGTAGTATTTTTTTGTAACATCGCACTGTAGCGGCAGCATGTTCATGTACATGTCGAACCAAGGTTTTTTAAGGTCGAAATCACCGGATGCTGTCATGGGCCAGTGGTACAGGCGGCAGTTCTGGTACCAGTAGCCGGGGCCCCAGTTTCGATAGTCGCCGTTTTTCCCCTGATAGTCGAAAGTGAGTGTGCCGCCGTTGAACTTGACGGGATAAGCGCCACGGCTCTGGCATGCCATCATATATCGTTGAAGGAGATACCCTTGGGTAATCTTGCGTGCATTGTCGTTTCCGGAAAGGAATATCCAGCTTCTGTTCCAGAAGTCGCTCCACCACTTGCAGTGCTGACGATAGGCTTCTTTAAGAGGCGTTTTTTCGGTAGTTGCGACGAGCCTGTTCAGTTCTGACTGCCATTCTCCGGGATTGTCGTACTGTCCTGTCAGGGCCGTGAGAGAGATAGCTATATCTTTAGTGGGACGGATGCTAACGAGTGTTGTGTCGTTGGCGTTTTCCATATCGCGGCCTGTCACAGCTGCGCCGAATATGCGTCCCAGATAGGGATCTTTATATTTAGCGGTAAGCTCGCCTACATTCTGTTTTTCGAGAATTGCCGCGAAGAAAGATGTCTGGTTGTGATGATACCACTCGATACGTCCCGGAATATCGGCTATTATGTCGGCGCTTTCAGATGGAGATGTCGGGGAGTCCATGAGCCCACGATAGCTTGATGAGAGAGGATTGGAACCTCCGCCTTCGAATGTCCTTGCTTCACGTCGCATAATCTCGGACGTACAGCTTATCCTGACATTTTTCGATGTTTTGCCGTCAATATGCAGTACGGGACGATTGGCATCAATCCATATCCTGAGATTTACCGAAAGGTCGCTGTTGCGTGCATCCAATCGAATTTCTCCATTTTCAAGAATCAGGGCCTGGCTGAACTGTGTCGGATTTACAAATGGATTAGGAGTCATGCTGATGCGAAGACGGCCTATCTTGAGGAGTCGGGTCGCCTCGCTCCAGCAGTCGGATTTGCCGATGTAGAGCATGAGGTCGCCGTTGTCTTCGACCCATACATTAGATGTTATGTCGCCATTGCCAAGAGGCATCGACGACATGGAGCCGTTTGTCGACGGTGTATCCCAAACGACATTGTAGGCTGAGAGTTTATTGCTGATATCTTTCGGGAGTCCCTGGTCTTTGGCGCTTAAAGCAGAAAGAGGAATAAGAAAGATCGAGAACAAAGCAAAAAGTCTAAGATTAGAAAAGGACTTCATGGTTTTAGCGTGATTGTTTATTTAAGTGCAAAATTATTGAAGAATGATTAATTATGAATATAAAATAGCCTTAATAAAAGGGAAAAAATACCATGCCGGAACATTAATATGCATTTTAAGGGGGCTATTAAAGTTTTTATATTGCAAAAATTAATGCTTCGCAGCTTACTTTGTAGTGGAAAAGAAAACCAAGCATTTACTATGATAAAGAAAGATTTACAGATTCTACTTTTTGTTGTCCTTGCGATGACAGGATTGCATGCTTTCGGACAGGACGGCCGCTACGACTCGTACAAAGGTCTTGTCATGGCCGGCTACCAGGGATGGTTCAATGCTCCCGACGATGGAGCCAATCGTGGCTGGCATCATTACCAGAGAGGGAAAACTTTTGCTCCCGGTTCGTGTACTATCGATTTGTGGCCCGATGTGTCGGAATATGACAAGCTCTATCCGACGGAATTCAAATTCGGCGATGGCGAAACAGCTAAGACTTTTTCCTCATATGATGAATCGACTGTCGATACTCATTTCCGTTGGATGAAGGAATATGGCCTCGACGGAGTATTCATGCAGCGTTTTATTGCTGAAATACGGAACAAAAGCGGTCGGAAGCATTTCAACAAAGTGTTGTCCTCTGCCATGAAAGCGGCCGCCAAATATGACCGTGCCATAGCCGTGATGTACGATCTCAGCGGCATGAACCCCGGAGATGTCAAGGTTCTGCTCAAAGATATAAAGGAGCTGGACAAGACTTTCGATTTCAAATCGCGAAAAAAGAATCCCACATATCTGTACCATAACGGGAAGCCGCTGGTTACGGTATGGGGTGTGGGTTTCAACGACCGTCGCCGCTACGGTCTCGACGAGGCAGAAATGATAGTCGATGAACTTAAGAATATGGGTTTCAGTGTAATGCTCGGTGTACCCACCCGTTGGCGCGAACTGACCAATGATACTGAAAGCGACCCTCGTCTGCACGACATTATCAGGAAATGTGATATCGTTATGCCATGGTTTGTAGGCCGCTACAACCAGAGCAGCTATCCACGGTTTGCCGGATTGGTGGACGACGATATCAGCTGGGCAAAGGACAATAATGTGGACTATGTGCCTCTTTGCTTCCCCGGCTTCTCATGGCGCAATATGCACGGACCGGGGCAGCCCATACCCCGCGACAAAGGCAATTTCTTCTGGATGCAGCTTTCGAGCTGTATATCGAAAGGAGCGGAGATGCTTTATATAGCTATGTTCGATGAAATAGACGAAGGGACGGCAATCTTCAAATGTGCCAAGCGCGTGCCGGTAGGGGAGAGCGAATTCGTTCCTATCGATGACGAAATAGAGGGAGACCATTACCTCTGGCTTGCTGGCAAAGCCGGGCAGATGCTAAGGGGCGAGATTCCTCTCCAGATGGAACAGCCTAAGAGATAAATAGGATAGATGTTTTAAGGTTAGTTATTTTAGGTAGAGGCCGCATTCGGGTTAATGCGGCCTCTTTTTTTAGAAGGTTATTCTGCTATAAGAGCCTGATATATTTTTCTGGCGAGGAGTTCGGCGCCGCGGTCGGTAGGATGGATGTTGTCTGAATAAGAAATGTTTTCTTCACCGAGATAAGCATCATGAAGATCGATGGTTTTTAGTCGGTTGTCATGAGCGATACGCTGTATCTGAGGGGTTATTTCCCCGACGATAGTGGACTCTGTGATGCCCCATATCTTATTGCCGTCCTCAACCCTTGCTTTTGCAGGTAGACAGACAAATATTTCTGGGAGCGAGGGCAGGAACTTGAAAGTATCGATAAGTTCCTGGTAATCATGAGCGAATTCTTCTTTGTATTTCCAGTTATAAGGTTTGCTGTCGTTGCCGCCAAGTTTTAGTATGACGATATCGGGATTCCATTCCATAGCTTTTCGACAAGCTTCGAGACTGATATATCCGAAAGGCTCTCGTTCGGATTCCGTACCTTTGCGGAGTGCTGTGGCGCTCGGTACTCCGAAGTTGCGTACTTCGTAATCATCGCCCAGCATATGCTGGAGGACGGCTGCGTAGGCCTTTGTCGCAGGATCGGAAGTTCCGGAACCGGCTGTTATGCTGTTGCCGAGGCAGGCTATCTTTTTAGGACCTCGGCGAACGGCCTTGTTGTAGACGGCATCCTTGACATAAGGCACTATAGCCGCTGAATTGTCGAGTCCATGGGGATGATGTCCGCCATCTGGACGAACTATTGAGCGTATAGGGGCATCGTAGCGGCGATAACAGTCGACAATTATACGCCCGTTGTTCTCATAAGGAACAATAGTGTCCTGACCTCCGCTGAGAAGGAGCACCGGAACTTTTTCCTGTGCTATTTTATAGACATTGTATGCTGCATTGGGCTTGAACTCTCCTTTCTCAGGCTTTTGTCCTTCAGTAAAATGCCATTTATCAAGCACATCGGCTGCCCAATCGCCGTTGCGGCTGAGTTCGAAGATGTCGACCAGGGGGTTGTCAAGGATAAGACAGGCTACTGTTTCGGGATATTCTTGTGCTCGTCGGAGGGAATAGTATCCGCCCCGGCTTAGGCCGTACATCGTCGCGCGAGGCATCATCCCGTATTTGCCGACCATAAGTTCGTAGAATTTCTGTCCTGCTTCCAGTGATTCAGGACGTCCCCACTCGTTGGTGGTGTCGAAGTAAGTGATATAGAATCCCTCGTTGATCAGGGCTTCATCGACAGCCGGAAAGGCATCCCAGAATGCTGGTCGCCATATCCATGGGTTCCCTTCCAGAGGCTTGTCGGGAACTGCGACGATGGCGTCGCGTCCTTCGACAGTAAATTTGTAGCAATCGTGGCCGTGCCAGGAGCTTTTCTCTCCTTCAAAGACAATCGGAGTGCCTGCCGATACATATTGGAAGAGTATCAGCATGATAAGTGTCAATGATTTACGCATGTAGGTTTAAGTGTCGCTTATGTTGTTGTTCAGTATGTCGGTGAGACTGTGCGGATATTCAGAACCTATGGCCGAGCGATATTCCTTGCAGAAAGAGGCATAAGTAGTCTGTGCAAGACCTGTGCGTCCCTGGGAGTGGAGCAAGCGGCATTTCACGAAGAGTGCATCCTCGTTTATATAGTCGTGCTGGAAAAGAGTCTCGGCGATTTTGAGTTTCAGGGCAGGTGACAAATCGGGTTTGCTGATGAGGTCGCTCAGGAGGTCGAGAGTACGGTTTGAGAAGTTGCTCTTGAATGTGTCTACGTAGTCTATCTCGACGTTCGGGAGAATCATGCCGTTGAACAGGAGCTCGAGGAGCCGGTCGAGGCTTTCGCTGTCCTTACTGTCGAAGAGCTTCAACGCTTCGAGGTAGTCGCAGGTAGTCCCTTCTCCGAAGTTGATGTTCCGGAAACCGTTGTGTGACTGGATAGTGACATCTCCTATCTGCGACAGTACGTTACGCAGACGGCTCATATACACATTTCTGTTGTTCTTGGCTGCATCCTCTTCCTTATCTCCCCACAAAGTGCTCAGCAGTTTGCTGTTCGGTATTCCCATGGGGTTCTTTCCTGTATAAAGAATCAGGAGTATGAGGAGCTTTTTGAGGGTCGGCGTGAATATGTTTGTTATGTCCTGTCCGTCTTTGTCGAATACACGGAAGCCGCCAAGGAAGCGTACGGACGAATGTTCGAGGTCATAGAACGGTTTGGCTGGTTCCGCAACAGGTGTGGCGGGAGTATCAGTCTGGTCGATAGTGGGCTGTTCTTCCGGTTTAGATGATACGACGGGTGCGGTTTGTGGCTGCTCTGTCTGCGGTTCTTCAAATATTTCGAGGTGCTTGTCACTATTAATTTTGTGCCTACGACGTACTATGATCAGCGCTATGGCCGCGGCAATGAGCATACAGCCCACGATCAGGCTTATCAGGAGGATGGCGCTTTTCCTGCCGGCCTGTCCTTCCGTCATATTCTGTGAAAGCGAGGCAATAGTCACCGGAGGATAGTCGAGTTGATATATGTTCAAGGTAGAGACGCCCTGAACATCGGAATTGACAGCTACCGCATAGAAGCTTTTCTGGGCCGGAGAGTAATATAGGTTGCAGTAAAGGGTCTGGGCCGAAAGGGATGCACCCGCCGGCATCGACACAGCCTCGAAATTACCGGTTTTCATATTAGTCCGGAAGAGCGTGCCGCCTGCGTAGGTTGTGAAAATATACATGCAGCCTGACTCTTTGTCGTAAATCATGTTTTCTCCCGGGATGAACTCGCGCGATTTCCCTAAGGGGGATTCATTGCCGCCCCATAGCTTGGTCACCTTGTCGGTACGAAGGTCGACGGCGTACATGTCGTAATAGTTCCTCGGATTCAGTTCCTGACGACCTGATTTGCAACCGCGGCCGCCAAACAGATATAGAGTGCTGTCTACTAATGCCGAACTGCATGAGTATCGAGGATGGATATCATCCAGTATGACAGCTTTTTGAGGTTTTCTACTATAAGGATAACTGCGCAGCAGGGTATTGTTGTAATGATAGAATCCATATCCGCCGAAGCTTATGAGGGCAGAATCGGCGGGTTCGAAAACGGTAGTATTGTTCCAGAAACTATGTTCCTTGGTGCTCTTTCTTTCGTTACTCCAGCGCTGAGACGAAGGGTCGAAGAAAGAGAAGGTGTTTTCGTCGAGATTATAGGAGAGAAGCTGCTGTTTTTCCGGCAGATAGATAAGCTGATTGGGATAGTCGGCCAAAAATTCGCCACCCTTGACGTAGATGGTGTCAGTAGCTTCTTCATTGGCATGGAAGACATAGAGCGACCGGTCGTCTTTGTAGGCCATATAGAACGTCGCCACACGAGGGTCGAATGCAACTGAGGGGAAGAACGGGAACGTGACAGTATAGATTTTCTTCCAGGATGAGTTTTCGTCCAGGAGCCAGTTGGCATTCTCGACAGTTGCCGGAGCATGTTCGATTTCGTCGTAGCAGACGTTGCCGTCATGGCGCTCCATTTTCCAGAATCTGATTTCTTTACCTCCGCGAGTGATCTTGAGGTCTTTGATAGATACGGTGGCGACATCGAAAAGAAGTAGGTCAGTGAGTTTGCAAAGACCTGCAGCCACCCGTATGCTTTTGGCACCGATGAAAGCAGGGTAGACAGTCTCGCTTATTACACCGTTGTAATCCAGAGTTACCACGCCCGTCTTCGGCGACATGGATATGCTGGCATGCTCCCATTCGGCAAACTGGATCGGCTTGGACTGAACGATGTCTCGTTCTCCTGTCAGGAGCATTGGGAAGCGCTGATACTTTTCACCTACGGTGTACAGCAGATCGATGGATGATCCGTTGTCGGCTACTATCTTGCATACCGAACCCAGAGCATTTTCCGGATAGGCCCATATATCCATGTCGATACGTATGTCTCTGTCGCGGGTGGCTATTGGTTCGCCGTTGTCAAGGAGTATGGAAGTGTATTCTGAGTGGTCGAATGGTACCGACTGTATGCGGATTCCATACGCCGGAGCCGGTTCCCGGGCTTGCAGAAAGCACGGGGAGGCCATATAGAGGTATACAGCTATACATAAGCGGAAGATAAATTCCAAATTATGTTTCATATTTCCTTGTCTTGTGAGACTATTGTGTTTGCGAAGAATTCGCGAGTAATTAAATGGTATTATGATCTAATGTTGGCTCAAACGGAGAGAATAGATGATGCAAAGTTACTCTTTTAATCCTAATAAGTCTACTTTTTTAGAGCCGTAAATAGAATTTTTTTGACCGGAAACCCTATTTTAATGTATTATTAAGGGGCTGTAATGTGCCTGTTAAGGCGATTTAATCGTTTTGTTATTGTCAGTTATGCTTTCGGGTGCCTGAAGTCGTCAGCTCAGGAATATTGAAGCACTCCGGGAGCTGCCGGGGGAGTGGAAAGGGTCAAAAAGGGGGTTAATGAGTGTATAATCAACAAGCATAATTTAACAAAAACAGGGGTGTAGACTGTTAAAAACGAGCTTTTGAAAGAAATTTTCGGCGTTGCTTGACGATTATAAGGAATTATTAAGGTTCTTTTAATCGAGACTTCTTTACTTTGCACAAAAATTGTTTAACACCAGTGGAAGACTAAAGGTTCGAGCCTTAATCTTTGCCATACCTTAAACCAAATCATTTCATGAACAAAAATTTTAAAAACCTATTCCTATGTGGAGCTGTCATGGCTCTCTCGACAGGCGCATTCACATCGTGCGATGATGATGACGACTACGAAACAAGAATCTCGGTCCTCGAGACCGCAGTGTCTGACCTACAGGGACAGCTGAACAAGGCTCTTACAGTCGGTGCCAGCGTTACCAACGTTGTAGAAGAGAACGGTACATATACTATTACTCTCAGCGACGGCCAGGTTCTCACTATCAAACCCGGGACATCAGGAGGTGGTGCCGATGTCAGCGTCACTCTAACCGATACCGAAGCAATCATCAAGGTCGGCGACACAGAATATCGTCTCCCCCTGGGTTCCGCCGTAAATTCTCTTATATATAGTCCTGAATATGCCGACGGCGAAGTGCTTATCAACGATGCTACCGGCACAGTGGTCAAATTCCTTGCCCGTCCGGCTCTTACCGACATCTCGGGAGCTACCTTCACTATCGCCGAATCTCACGAACTCAAATCGCGTGCCATGGGCGAAGAAGATTTCAAAGTCAGCAACGCCGAGCTCGTCGATGGTTTCGTCAACCTTACCGTGATCTGCATCAACGGCGAACTCGCCGGTACCAAGCATGCAGCATCCGTGCAGATGAACTATAAGGGTGCTGTCATCGGGTCGAACTACTTTACTATTAATGTTTCCTCCGACTTCTCCTTCTCCAGCGAGAATATCGACCCCAATATAACAGTTGCCGGAGGTACTCTCGGTGACAACGGAGCATATTCGCTCACCGTCGAGACCACGACTCTCTCCGACGGCTTCAACTTCGCCGATGTCTTCCAGAACGTGCCCGCAGGAGCCGAATACCGCATTGCTTCCACATCGAAGCAGCCCGGCGGCGACGCACAGATGAAGCGCGACCTTCTCGCAGCGTCGCTCAGCACCGACGGAAAGTTCGAATGGGCAGGCCGTCCCGGCACAAGCTTCAACAGCAACGAAGAGCAGAAGGGCTTCCTCGTAACCGTTGTAAAGGACGAAGTCGTTATCGCCAAGACTTATCTTCTGCTCAACGACCCGCTGGCAGGCATGAACATTGAATTCGACAATTCCCTGCGTTCGCAGCACATGGAATACGGCGTTCCTAATGAAGACCATTCCGAAGGTGCTCCTCTCCATCTACACAAGGGTGCGCAGAAGGTCAACTTCGTCGAAATCATGCTCAAGCAGCAGCTTGCTCTCGGTCACGGCGATGCATGGAAGTTCTGCGAAGCTCTCGCCAACTACGCCAACGACCTCGTCTACGCAACCGGCACAACACTCGTCATGCAGGACGATGCCAAGAAGTACTGCAAGCACTCTCTCGGTGTCAAGTGGTTCAACGTACAGACTTCCGTAGTCTCCTCTCAGCGTCGCAACTGGGGTATGGATGACGATGAAAAGAAGGCGCTCGCACAGGGCGAATGCAACGGTGAAATCATCGGCGGCTGGGACGGTATCTCCGGCGACGATATGGCCAACATGGGCTTTTCCATCACTCCTGACGGTTATATCGAAACAACTGACGCATTCCCCGGCTGGGGCCTCCGTGTCGGCATGGGCGTAGAATTCGAATATGACTACGGTACGCTCTCTATCGCTAACAACTGCATCGCATATCTCTTCTTCGGCCGTCGTTCCCTTGACGAAGGCGTAGTAGACCCCGCCGGAAGGTAAAAACTCCTATATATCCGGGAGAAGCGCCTTTGCGCATCCCCTCCGGCGCGACGTGCTCTCCCGGGTAGTTTTAAGAACCAGGATTTTCACATTTAGAGAACAAATCACAAATGAGTTATAGAAATATATTGGCTAATGCCGGGCGGCTGTGGACAATGTCGTTTGTCACACTGCTTTGCCTGCTGACCGCGATGACTGCCCAGGCGCAGACACGTGCCGTCTCCGGTACGGTCTACGACCCTGAGAACGAGCCGGTGATCGGAGCGTCAGTGACGGTCAAGGGTGCCAAGACCGGCGTGGTGACCGATATCGACGGCAAGTTCGTCATACAGGCCGCGCCCGACGCTACGATCGTCATCAGTTATGTTGGTCTGAAAACTGTTTCCGTTTCGGCAGCAGAGACCAGTCTCACTATCCATATGGAGAACTCCGACGAGAACCTCGACGAAGTAGTCGTTGTCGGTTACGGCGTACAGAAGAAAGCGACCCTCACCGGTGCTGTCTCCCAGGTGTCCAACAAGGAAATTACCGTCACCAAGAACGAAAACGTCGTAAATATGCTTTCCGGTAAGATTCCCGGCGTGCGTATCTCGCAGAGAAGCTCTCAGCCCGGTGAATTCGATAACGCTATCGATATCCGAGGCATGGGCGAACCTCTCTTCGTTGTCGACGGTATTCCACGCGACAAAGACTACTTCTCTCGCATGGATCCTAACGAAATCGAATCAGTATCAGTCCTCAAGGATGCCGCCGCTTCTATTTATGGTGTCCGCGCCGCCAACGGTGTTCTTCTCGTGACCACGAAGCACGGTGCCAGCCAGCAGGGGAAATTCGATATCACCTTCTCGTTCAACTACGGCTGGCAGAACTTCCTCTATACACCCGAGACAGCCGACGCTGCCACCCACATGCTTCTGATGAACGAAAAGACACTCAACAACAACTTCGGAGGCAATTACTTCGTCAAGGCTAATCCGCGTTACACCTGGGAAGAAATGCTCGTCTACAGCTCGGGCCAGAAGAAAAGCACCAACTGGTCGGACGAACTCTTCCGCAACAATGTCCCCCAGCAGCAGTACAACGTCAGCATGAACGGCGGTTCCGACCGTATCCAGTACTTCTTCAACCTTGGTTATATCAAGCAGGAAGGCTCCTATAAGAGCGGCTCGCTGAACTATAACCGCTGGAACTTCCGCAGCAACGTCGACGCACAGATCACGAAGGATTTCAAGGCTGTCGTGCAGCTCAGCGGCTATATGGATGAGAAGAACCAGCCCGCAACTGATATGTGGACCGTCTATAAGATGGCGTGGACATATCCTACTACTGCCGAAGCATGGGTCGACGGCGACCACAGCTATCCTGCCTATGATGCCGAACTCGGATCCAATACCGAGAACCCCGTAGCCACGACAAACGCCGAGTTTACCGGCTATAACCGCGAACGCCGCTACAATTTCAACGGCGCGCTCACTCTTCAGTACGATGTGCCCTGGGTGAAAGGTCTTAATGCCAAGGCTTTCTACAGCTATGACTACTACGCGACAAACGACACACGCTACAAGCGTAGCTATGAACTATATCGCAAGAATGCCGACGGCTCTATGGTGACTTTCAACCGTAATCCGGATTCTTTCCTCCAGCGTACCACATATCCTTCTCACGGGACTGTGATGCAGCTGTCAGTCAACTATAATAATACTTTCGGCGACCATACGGTTTCCGCTATGGCCCTCTATGAAGAACAGTACAACAACTACGACAGCTTCTACGGTAAACGTAACATGCTCCTCGACGGTGAATATCTCATCTACGGTGAGACCGACGGTCAGGAAACAGGTTCTCCCAGCATATGGGACAAATCGCGACGCGCATGGATTGGTCGAGTAAGCTATGACTACAAAGGCCGCTATATGGCCGACTTCTCTTTCCGTAACGACGAGTCGTCCAGCTTCCCCAAGAACTCACGGTCCGGTTTCTTCCCCGCTGTGTCCGCCGGCTGGCGTATCAGCCAGGAACCTTTCATGCAGGCTCTCACCCCGGTGCTCACCAATCTCAAGATTCGCGCTTCCTACGGTAAGATGGGCGATGACAGCGGCTGCGGTACATATCCTCCGACAGTAGTAGGCTATGCTCTCAACCAGCGCAAGCTCGCATGGGTTTATGACGGCGTCCTCATCGGCGGTGTATCGCCTACGGGTGTTCCCAATCCCAACCTGTCGTGGTACACGGCCGAGACATACAATGCCGGTATCGATTTCGATCTCTGGGGCCAGATGCTTTCCGGTACTGTCGAAGTATTCGAGCGTAAACGCGACGGCCTCTTCGCAACAAGCGCTTCCGTCATCCCCGGCATTGTGGGTGTAAGCCTGCCTCAGGAGAATATCAACTCCGATAAGACTTACGGCTACGAAATCAGCCTCAGCCACCACAACACAGTTGCCGGTGTGCATTACTACGTGACCGGTCAGATCTCCGCTACCAAGAACCGCTGGGATTTCCGTCTCGATGGCGAAGCCTCGAACTCGATGGACTACTGGCGCCGCACCGATGTGTCGGGCCGTAACAAGGACATTTGGTTCGCATACGAAGAAGGCGGACGCTACGGCAATTATAACGATATCCGCTACCACGGTACTCTCGGCGACGTAGGGCAGCAGACACTTCCCGGCGACTACTGGTACAAGGACTGGAACGAAGACGGTGTTATCGACGATAACGACAAACATCCGATGGCTACCTATAACCTTCCGGTATTCAACTACGGTTTCACATTCGGAGCATCCTGGAAGGGTATCGACCTCGCCACCACATGGCAGGGCGCAGCCAACGTGTACAACACATACGACGAAGTTTTCACTGAAGTAGGCCCCTTCAACGGCGGCGCTTCCCTGTCGTACTATACCGACCGCTGGCACACAGCCAATATCGATGACGACCCCTGGAATCCTCATACACAGTGGATCGAAGGTTACTATCCCGCAACAGGCCATAGCTTCAACACAGGTTCCACCGGCATTCACGACTGCTCCTACCTCCGACTCAAGACTCTCGAAGTAGGCTACACACTTCCGCAGAAGTGGATGAAAGCGGCCGGTATCAAAGACCTCAGAGTGTATGTCAATGCCTACAACCTCTGGACTATTTCCGGCCTTAAGCACATGGATCCAGAACGTCCCGGTCGTTCCGGCGGTTCAAACAACGACCGCAGCGAAGGCATCCTTTTCTATAACTACCCGGTGAACCGCACATTCAATGTCGGCGCCACCCTGAAATTCTAACAGAAGGACTGAAGTAACATGAATACAATCAAATATCTATGCGTAGTCGCCGCTCTCGGACTGACAGCCACTTCCTGTGTGGAGATGGATCTGGAACCGAAAGGCATTCTTAGCGAGAATACGCTGTTGAAGTCCGACGAGGGTATCAAAAAGTATCTGGCGCTCATCTATCAAGATGCGCCTATCGAAGACTTCAACTATGGCCAGAACGGCGACCAGGTAGGCTACGCTGTCAATGCCGGTAACGGATGGCATCCTGGCAACCAGTGGCAGCCGCAGAAATCGAGCCCCGCTTCGTGTGCGCAGGAAGCCGTAGGCCGCGCCACGTCCTACGGTGGCGGCTGGGGTTATTGGCCCTACGACCGTATCCACGACATCAACAATTTCCTCGAGAAGCTTCCCGATTATGCCTCGAACTATACCGAGGACCAGGTTCTCGAATACGAGGCCGAAGGCAAGTTCCTCCGAGCACTGTACTATTTCGGTATGGTGAAACGTTATGGCGGTGTGCCTATCGTCGACAAGACACTCGATCCGACAGCTCCGGCTGAAGAGCTGCAGCTGCCCCGTAACACTGAGTATGACTGCTGGAAGTTTATCTACGACGACCTCAAGTTCGCCATGGAGAACGGAAGCACCGACAAAGTTCCCGGACGTGCCAACCGCTATGCAGCCGCAGCGCTGATGTCACGTGCCATGATATATGCCGGAGCAACAGCCAAGTACGGCGGCAATATCGTGACTTCGGGCGAAGCGACTGCCACAGGTCTTATGGGTATGCCTGTATCGGCAGCCAAGGAGTTCTACCAGTATGCCTACGATGCCTGCAAGTATCTGCAGGAAGCCGGTTTTACTCTCCATAACGGAGCAGACAAGGAAGCTGCCTTCGTCGAAGAGTTCACTCAGGACTGCCCCGAGGAAGATATCTTCACTAAGCAGTACACCGACCGCGCCGATGCTATCTGGGACACATCTCTGTTCCACTGCTGGGACGTGATGACTCTTCCTCTCGGTAACGGCCTCTCTGCTGCCGTCGGTTGCGCCATCCAGCCTACATGGGAACTGATGTCGCTCTACGAGCATCCCGCTATAATTGATGAGGATGGCAAGCCTGTCCGTTTCGACGACGCAAACGATTTCTGGGATAATCCCGAAATGGAACCCCGCGCCCGTGCCACATTCTTCTTCCATGGCATGACAGAGCCTCTCTCGGGCGAAGTCCTCGACCAGCAGGCCGGTGTATATATATCCTATCCCGGCACCGCCGCCGATGGTACGGCAGAGTCAGTCCGCAGTACCAGCGACTATACCGATACATGGCGAGTACGCGCTCAGCAGCCCTCTACCTACCAGGATGTTTCCGGTTATACCAATGTCAAAATCAATGGTCCTTACGGTATGGCCGACGGACGCGGTGACGAAGGTTATGGATACACTGGGGCCTTCATCCGCAAGTATGTCAGCACTACCGACAAGGCCGGTCGACAGGACCTCATGTACTGCAAGACTTCCTTCAAGGTGTTCCGCTACGGCGAGATTCTCTGCAACTGGGCTGAAGCAGCATATGAGCTCGGCGAGATGACCAGCAACACAGCGCTGATGCAGGAAGCTATCGAGCATGTCAACGAGCTCCGTGAACGTGCCGGTGCTACCCCATACACATACAATCCTAATCCTATCGACGTAGGTACTGAAGTCTATGGTTTCAAGATCGACGAGAATCTTCAGTTCATCCGTGACGAACGCGCACGCGAGCTCGCTTTCGAGAACCAGCGTATATTCGATATCCGTCGCTGGCGTGTCGCCGACAAGATGTTCATCGACGGTAAGTACAGCCATACTCTGTCCTGCTACTACGTTCTCGACGAAGGTAAGTATATCTTCCTTAACGAAGTCGACGGTCAGGGTCGCAAGGTCACTTTCGACAAGCGCAACTACTACGAACAGATGCCCGGCGGCGAGATCTCCAAGAATCCGAACATCATCCGCAACGATGGATATTAATCGAAAACAGATAAAGGAAACTGTACAATGAAAAAGATTCTATATAGCGCATTTATAGGTACTCTGGCACTGATGTCGACATCGTGCATGGATGTCGACAACTTCGACGAGCCCGAAGCGCATTTCTCCGGAACTGTAATCGACCGTACCACCGGCGAGCCCGTGCTCGCAAGTCAGGGAGAGTGCAAGATACGTCTGTGGGAAATGAGCTACAGCCTCAATCCCTCGCCTCAGGACATTCCCGTGAAGCAGGATGGTACATTCAACAACTCCAAGCTTTTCAACGGTACCTACGACGTGCAGCCCCGTGGTGCCTGGTGGCCCGAAGAGAAGCATCGTGTGCCAATCGGCCGCAAGACCGAGCCCGACGTGATCGAAGTGACTCCTTACCTCCATATCATCGACTTCAATATGGAATATGACGCAGAGGCCAACGAACTTGTCGTGTCCTGCCGCCTCAACGCGCCTATCACGGAAAACCTCCCGAACATACGCAGCGTGCGGCCGTTCCTGAGCCTCAACCAGTTCTGCGGTTCTAACAGCTGTATCGGAGAATATCACAACAACGATAACTACAAGGCTGATATGAACATGTCGTGGGCACGTATCCCTAAGGCTGAGGACGGCAATTCGATGCCCTATGAGTTCCGCCTTCCGGTCAAGAAGGGTTACTACTACTTCGTACGTATGGGCGCATACGTCGACGACGAGTTCCATAACTATAACTATTCGGAAATCAAGACTATTGAAATACCTGAGTAATCTATGTTCAAATTTAGAAACTTGATGATGCTTGCCTGCATGTTCGTTGCCGGAACTTATATGGTTTCGTGCAGCGACTCAGACAAGGACTATATCCCGCCGGCTCTCGACGAAATCGATGAGCCGGAGAAACCAGACGGCGAAATCTATAATGAGATATCGTTCACACCTCATGTCGACGGGCAGCCTTATACTACCTACCGCGGCCTTGTCATGGCCGGATATCAGGGCTGGTTCGGCACGCCCGGCGACGGCTGCAAGCACAACGAGGCCTCCAACACCGTATGGTACCACTATCGTGAAAACGATATGTTCAAACCCGGTGTGCTTCGCAACTCTATCGATCTCTGGCCTGATATGTCGGAGTACGAGAAGAAGTACGACACCGACTTCCGTTTCCCTGACGGCACTACGGCACAGGTCTACAGTGCATACGACGAATCTTCCGTCCTGCTTCATTTCAAATGGATGAAGGAGTACGGCATCGACGGAGTCTTCATGCAGCGTTTTGTCGGAGAAGTTATCGACAACCCCCAGGGCGAAGACCACTTCAACAAAGTTCTTGCAAGCGCAATGAAGGGTTCCGATCAGTACCAGCGGGCTATCGCCGTGATGTACGACCTCGGCGGTTATAATCCCGAACGCTATCAGAAAGTGCTCGACGATGCACGTATGATCTACGATAACTACGCATCTAAGAAGAAATTCTATCTCCAGGAAAACGGCAAGCCTCTAATCGCTCTCTGGGGTGTCGGTTTCAATCCAGCCGAGCGTAACTATACCAACGGCGATATCCAGACCCTCGTCAACAGTCTCAAAGAGATGGGCTACAGCATCATGCTCGGCGTGACAACCTACTGGCGTGGCGGCGGTGGCGACACCTACACTCCCGATCTTCAGGCCCTTCACGCCCTCATCAAGAGTGCTGATGTAGTAATGCCGTGGTATGTAGGACGTTATAATAGCTCGCAGTCCTATCTAACCGGTGGCAACGAAGGCGGGTTCCCGTCGATGATCGCCCGCGACCTCGAATGGTGTGCCACTGCCAGCAAGGAAGAAGGCGTGAACGTGAAATTTGCACCTCACTGCTTCCCAGGTGCTTCCGACCTCAATATGCATCCCTACTACGAACGAGGCAGCCGTGAACACGGCAGCTTCTTCTGGACCCAGCTCTACAATGCCATCAACCAAGGTTGCGAGATGCTCTATATCGCAATGTTCGATGAGATAGACGAGGGTACAGCCATCTACAAGGTAATGAATAAGAGCAAGGTGCCAAGCAATGCTGCCGACGAAGACTACTACGTTGTCTACAATCCGACCAACCAACGTATAAACTACGTAAACATGAACGGACAGCAGTGGGCTACGACATCTACCGTCTTCATGGCCAAGGAAGAAGTCAATCCGGCTCCTACAAATGGCTGGTGCCGTCTCCAGAGTCAGATGGGTATCACTTTCGAGGGTATCGACGACGATCTCCCGACAGACTATTACCTTTGGCTCACCGGTACGGCCCGCAAGATGCTCAATGCCGAAATACCCATGAGCGAGACAATCCCCGTCCGTGAATAGTGTCAAACAGTGCCATTGAGCTAAGTTAGAAATTGATTCCAATGTCATGCTGTTCTGGGCAACAGATGCTAAGGACAGCATGACTTGTAAAATAAGCGACTAATATGACAAAGGCTATTATATATACCTCGTTGTTCCTCTTTGCAGGCCTGCTGAACTCCTGTAGCACAAGCTCGGCTGAGGCCGGGGTTGACAATACTATAGAGTCTTTCGACAATATGGCAGTAAATCCTTTCATAACTCATATGTATACTGCCGACCCGTCGGCCCATGTATGGAAAGACGGTCGTCTCTATGTCTATGCCTCGCATGACATAGACCCTCCTCGTGGGTGCGACCTCATGGACCGCTACCATGTCTTCTCGACAGACGACATGGTCACATGGAAAGACCATGGCGAGATACTGAATTCAAGCCAGGTGGAGTGGGGCAGACCCGAGGGTGGTTTCATGTGGGCTCCTGACTGTGCTTACAAGGACGGCAAGTACTATTTCTATTTTCCTCATCCCAGCGATACCGACTGGGGCAAGAGCTGGAAAATAGGTGTCGCCGTCAGCGACGAGCCTGCAGCCAATTTTAAGGTCCTCGGCTATATCGAAGGCATGGAGCCGTTGATCGACCCCTGCGTGTTTGTCGATGACGACGGGCAGGCATATATCTACAACGGTGGTGGTGGCAGGTGCATGGGCGGTCGTCTCAAGGATAATATGACTGAACTCGACGGCCCTATGCAGCAGATGAAAGGTCTGATAGATTTCCACGAGGCTACATGGGTCCACAAATATAACGGCAAATATTATCTGTCGTATTCCGACAATCACGATGAAGGCTGGAACGACGGTGTAAAAGGCGACAACCGGATGCGTTACGCTATCAGCGATTCTCCTCTTGGCCCGTGGAAGCATATGGGTGTATATATGAATCCGACCGACAGCTATACCAACCATGGCTCTATCGTGAAATTCAAAGGACAATGGTTTGCTTTCTATCACAATAGCAAGCTGTCTGGTCACGACTGGCTTCGCTCTATCTGTGCCGACAAACTTTACTACAACGAGGACGGCACTATCAGGATGGTCGAACAGACCAATTAATACTGTGTTTAATAACTCTTGATTCAGCTTATTACAATCATACTTTCATATGACCGGTTATATCAACAAAATCACAACTTCTATTTGGCTTGCTATCCTGGCAACATCTGCTTACGGGCAGGTGTTGCCTTTCCATAACCCTGAGCTGACAGCCGGCGAGAGGGCTCAGGACCTTCTCGGTCGTCTCACTCTTGAGGAAAAAATCAGCATGCTGACCAATAACTCCCCGGCTGTCGAAAGGCTTGGTATACCTGAGTACAACTGGTGGAACGAAGCCCTGCACGGTGTAGGGCGCGCTGGAACAGCAACAGTATTTCCCCAGGCGATAGCCATGGCGGCTACTTTCGACGACAAGGCGGTCTATGAAAGTTTCGACATGGTCTCGGACGAGGCACGTGCAAAGTATAACCGCAGCGTGCGCGATAATGACCGAGAACAGTACCGTGGACTGACTTTCTGGACACCCAATATCAACATTTTCCGCGACCCGAGGTGGGGACGCGGACAAGAGACATACGGCGAGGATCCCTACCTGACAAGCCGGATGGGTCTCGCTGTCATTCATGGCCTTCAGGGAGACAAGACGGGACGTTATGACAAGCTCCATGCTTGTGCCAAGCATTTTGCAGTGCATAGTGGTCCGGAATGGAGCCGGCACACCTACAATGCTGCGGATATACCACCGGAGGACTTGTGGGAAACATATCTGCCCGCTTTCAGGGCTGCCGTTGTCGACGGTGACGTGAAAGAGGTCATGTGCGCCTACAACCGTTTCGAGGACGAACCGTGCTGTTCCAATAAAAAACTTCTCAAGCAGATTTTACGCCAGCAGTGGGGCTACGATAATGTCGTAGTGTCAGACTGTGGTGCCATCGGTGATTTCTTTATGTCACATGGTCATAAGACACATAAATCGGCTGAAGAAGCAGCAGCCGATGCCCTGCTGACGGGCAACGATCTCGAGTGTGGCAACAATGCTTTTCCACGGATAGGGGAGGCCTTGAATGCGGGACTTATCAGCGAGGCTGATATCGACCGCTCTGTCTACCGTCTGCTGCGTGCCCGCTTCAGCCTCGGCAATCTCTTCGACGATGAGCTTACTCCCTGGTGGAACCTGCCCGATTCAATAATAGCATGTGACGCTCACCGGGCCAAGGCGCTCGAGATGGCACGTAAAAGTATTGTCCTTCTGACCAATAAAAACAACACGTTGCCTCTCGACAAGGGAAAGATACGTAAAATAGCAGTGCTCGGGCCTAATGCCAACGATTCGCTGATGATGTGGGGCAACTATAACGGCTATCCTAAATCTTCCGTCACCATACTCGAGGGAATACGCAATAAATTTGGCGGAGCCGAGATTGTATATATCAAAGGCTGTGATTATGTGTCCGACAAAACCATGCTCAGCGACTTCGACAAGCTCTCTTACAATGGCAAGAAAGGAATGAAGGCAACTTTCTGGAAGAACCGCGACATGGAAGGTAAGCCTTTGAAAACGAAGCACTTCTCGGAGCCTATAGATTATACGAACAATGGTGAGACAGCTTTTGCTCCCGATGTGCCTGTTCTGGATTTCTCTGCCCGGTTCGAAGGTCAGTTCGTGCCTGAAAAGTCTGGATATGTTTCTTTCCGTGTTTCCGGTGATGATGGTTTCCGCCTCATTATAGACGGAGAGACTGTGATAGATTCGTGGAGCGAGGGCGTAAAGTCGGAGCATCTGTATGAACTTGATGCCGTCAAAGGAAAGAAATACGATGTTGTGCTTGAGTATTTCCAGGCACAAGGCGGTGCGGAACTGAAATTCGACATAGGTCAGAGGGTCGTTGTCGACTTCGAGTCTGTTGCCTCACAAGTGGCCGATGCCGATGCTATTATCTTTGTCGGAGGTCTGTCCCCGCATCTCGAAGGGGAGGAGATGGGTGTCAATCTGCCTGGTTTCAGGGGGGGCGACCGTACGGCTATAGAGCTCCCTGCTGTTCAGGAAAATATGTTGAAAGCCCTTAAGGCTACAGATAAGCCCACGGTTTTCGTACTGTGCACAGGAAGCGCCGTTGCTTCGCCTTGGGCTGTCGAGAACTGTGATGCCATAGTCAATGCTTTCTATCCCGGTGAGGCTGGAGGTACAGCAGTAGCCGATGTCCTGTCGGGCGACTATAACCCGGGGGGACGTCTTCCCGTGACATATTATGCTTCGACATCCGATCTTCCTGATTTTGAAGACTACTTTATGGACAACAGAACCTACCGGTATTTCCAGGGCAAGCCCCTGTTCCCCTTCGGCTATGGCCTTAGCTACACTGAATTTGTATATGGCGACGCTTCTCTTTCGAAGGATGGCGATACGCTGACACTTAGAGTACCGCTGAGTAATGTCGGAAAACGCGATGGCGACGAGGTCGTTCAGGTTTATGTCCGCAATCCAAGGAGGGTCGGAGGCCCGATAAAATCACTTAAGGCTTTCCGGCGCGTCCCTGTGCGAGCCGGTGAAACAGTGATGGTCGATATGGAACTTCCGCGAAGCTCTTTCGAGGCATATGACAGTAACACCGACACTATGACGGTGCTGCCTGGAGATTACGAGATATTCTACGGCGGAAGCTCGGATTCAGAAGCTCTCAAGCGACTGAATTATACTCTGTAATAACCATTACCAAAATTCTATGTGTTAATGTTTAAATCTTTGATTCTCAAAACTGCTTTGATTGCTTTGCTTTGCCTCCCGGCGTCGGCTTATGAGAACGATTTCTCAAATTCTTCGGAGAGACTGACGACGGTTGGACGAGGAGATTGTAGGATAGCCGAGGGAGTGCTGACTACCCGCGGCGCCTACGCCCTCTTCGGTAATGACACCTTGCAGAACTATACTTTGACTTTCCGGGCTCGAGCTCCGAAAAACGCCGAGAGTGTGCAGATATGGTCGGGTTTCAGGACCTTTGACCGCTTTAACCGCTATGTGCTCGGTATAAAAGGAGGCATTCAGGATGATATATACCTTTTCCGGAGTGGTTATATGGGCACAGATGAATTTATGGGTGTCCGTCCTCTTGGATTTCATCCTGAACCGGGTGAATGGGTAAAGGTGAAAGTCGAAGTCTGCGGACAACGAATCAGAATCTTTCTCAACGACGGGAAGAAGCCGTATATCGATATAGTAGATAAAAACGGTACTGAGATGGCTCCTTCAGGCCCTGTGGCTCTCGGAGGTGGCTGGATCCCTGTAGAGTACGATGATCTTGAAATTGTGCCGATGAGAGGAGATGAACTGTCTGGAGTGGCGCATGAAGAGCTGCATTTCGGGCTCAATGAAAAGGAAAAGACTGAAAAGCGCGTTGCCGAACGCTCGGAGTATCGTTCCAAACAGCTATCATCGTTAGCCGGGCCGAGAACCGAGATGTCGCTTGACGGTGACTGGCTTTTTATGCCGACATATCAGTGCGACGACGAGTCTGTAGCTGCGGGTCCGGCTGCTGATGATTCGGACTGGCATGTGATGAATGTGCCGGATTTCTGGACACCGATAAGGATATGGCTTCACGGAGAAACGATGCCTTCGCCTTCCGGAGAACAACATAAAGGAGTGTCCGACACATATTACCAGATGGAAACCAAGCGTTGCGAGGACTATACTTTCGATTATAGTCGAACCAAGGGTGCATGGTATCGCCAATGGGTCGACCTTCCAAAGGAGATTAAAGGCAGGGATGTAAGGCTTTCTTTTGATGCCGTTTCGAAAAAAGCTGATGTCTATGTCAACGGCTACAAGGCCGCCTCGCATGTCGGTATGTTCGGTTCTTTCGATGTGGATATCAGTAAGTTTGTGAAACCAGGCAGAAATCTTATCGCCTTGCGGGTCAGTCGTGAAATCGACGGCCGCGAAATGTCGGGAAGCGAGGCGATGGAAAATTATTATTCGTCGGTCCGTAAAGATGTCGAAGACAACAAGGACGACCGGCAGGCCAATAAAGAAATCATCACCGATATCCCGCATGGCTTCTTCGGAGATAATCCGGCCGGAATATGGCAGCCAGTGAAGCTTGTGATAACAGAACCTTTGTATCTGAGCGATGTCTTCATCCAACCGTCGATGACAGGCAGCAGGTTCGAAATAGAGCTGACTAAAACCGACTCGAAAAAACAAAAGATCAGCCTTGATGTCGATATCAAGGACAAGAGCACCGGTGAAAGGCTATATTCGGGTACCTTGTTGTCGGATATGGTCATGAAAACAGGCAAGGAGGTCTTTCAAGCCTCTGTCGAAGGTCTTTCTCCCAAACTTTGGGAACCGTCGACACCGAACCTCTATGACTTCATATTCAGCATTAAGGATAAGGACGGGAAAGAAATAGACAGACTGAAGATCAGTTCAGGTTTCCGGACCTTCGAGGCAAAAGATGGATTCCTGTACCTTAACGGCCGTAAGTTCTGGCTTCGCGGCGGCAACCATATTCCCTTTACGCTCGGAATGAACAACTCGGAACTTGCGAACAAGTTCATGGGGCTGATGAAGGCAGGCAATGTCAATTCGACACGAACTCATACTACCCCGTGGAATGAATTGTGGCTCGCTGCTGCCGACCGCAATGGCATAGCAGTCAGTTTCGAGGGGACGTGGTCATGGCTGATGATTCATTCGACACCGATACCTTCGGATGCGACACTGGACCTTTGGCGGACAGAATGGCTCCAGGTTATGAAGCGGTTCAGAAATCATCCGTCTGTGTTTTTCTGGACTGTCAACAATGAGATGAAGTTCTATGACCTTGATTCCGATGACGATAGGGCCAAACAGAAATTCCACATTATCTCGGATGCCGTAAAGGAAATGAGAGAAGTCGATCCGACACGTCCGGTCTCCTTCGATTCGAACTATATGCGTCGTAACGGTGAGAACCGTTTCGGCAAAGAATTCATTGCTACAGTCGACGACGGCGATATAGACGACAACCATGGCTACTACAACTGGTACGATTTCTCTTTATTCCGTTTCTTCAATGGTGAGTTCCAGAAACAGTTTAAGACCGTAGGTCGACCATTGATAAGCCAGGAAATGTCGACAGGCTACCCGAATGCGGAGACAGGACATCCGACACGGTCATACCAGCTTATCCACCAGAATCCCTTTACCCTTGTAGGATATGAAGCATACGACTTTGCCGATCCTGCCAATTTTCTGAAGGTTCAGTCGTTCATCACCGGTGAACTTGCCGAGGCCCTCAGGCGTAGCAATCCGGAGGCTGCCGGGATAATGCATTTTGCATATATGACGTGGTTCCGGCAGTGCTACGACAAGAATAAAATCACCCCATGGCCTACCTATTACGCTTTGAAGAGGGCACTTCAGCCCATACTCGTGAGTGCCGAATTATGGGGGCGTAATTTCTATGCGGGAGACTCGATAGCCACGCGGATCTACGTGGTCAACGATGATGAAAAAGGACGCGATCTTTCTCCATCGGTCCTTAGATGGTCGTTGACGGATCATGGCGAGGTACTTTTGTCGGGTGAGTCTGCCTTCCCGGCTGTAGAATATTATGACAGAGAATACATTGAACCTCATATAGTTATCCCGGAAGATGCCGTGGCTAATAAGACGTATGCAAAGCTGAATATCGAACTGATAAATGAGGGTTCTTTGGTGTCCGGGAACTCTTACGATGTCTGCATCGCTCCAAGGTCGTGGAACATTCCAGAAAGGGGCGAGCTTCCGGATATAGGGCTTCTTGCCGAAGATTCTATGAGATATGTGTTCGATACATTAGGAATTAGCTATAAACCCTATACCACTGTCGACGGAATGCTGAAGGGAACGAAGGGTAATTCTGTCGCCATTCTGTCGAAGCTTCCCTATCTTTCCGATGAGGATGTGTCGAAGCTGCGCGGTTTTGTCGACAATGGCGGCCGTCTTATAATCATGAATTCTGACGAACTTGCCATGAGAATCTTCCCTGAATATATCAAAGGACATATATTGCCGACTGAAGGAGATATCGTCGTGATGGAACGTGACGATGACCCGGTATTCGACGGTCTCGATGTCCTCGACCTACGCTACTTCAACAACGGGCGCAGGGAGATACCGCTCGCATGCAACACTACCTTGAAAAGTGTCAGGGATAAGAATGTCAGAGAGCTTGCGTCCCATATGAAGATTCATGCCTATATCGACGGAGGAAAACCTGAGGACCGTATTGCTAAAATCGAGTCGATGCGCGGCCTGACACTTATGGAGATAACATCAGGCAATGGTAAGAGCCTCATATCGACGATGTGTACGGAAAAAGCAGCTACCGACCCTATAGCCGGACACCTTTTAGTAAATATGTTGAAGAATAACGAGACCAAGAACTGATTTATAATAAATGATTATGAAGAAGTCCATAATTATATCAATAGCATCATTATTAGTCCTCCCTGCCAATGCAGCGGTCAGTTTGCCTTCGGTGATAGCAGACAACATGGTTTTGCAGCAGAAGTCGGAGGTCAAGCTTTGGGGAAAGGCTGCTCCAGGATCCATGATATCTGTCACTCCGTCATGGAATACCGAAACAGTCAGTGCAAAAGCTGACACCGACAGCACCTGGACAGTTACAGTGCATACTCCAGAAGCAGGAGGTCCGTTTACAATAGCCCTTAGCGATGGCAAAGATAAGACGACACTCGACAATGTCCTGGTCGGGGAAGTGTGGTTGTGTACAGGGCAGAGCAATATGGAGATGCCGCTGCGTGCGTTCGACCGTCAGCCACTCGACGGTGGTAATGAAACGATTGCTCGGGCAAAAAAGTCGACTCCTCTGCGAATGTTTCTTGCTGACAGTAAGGACGGGGAGTGGATACGGCAGTATAGCAAGACACCGCGGGAAGACATGCAGGGTCAATGGTGCGAGAATACCCCCGGAAACGCAGCGGAAACCAGTGCTACGGCCTATTTCTTTGCAGAATATATTCAAGATGTTCTCGATGTTCCGGTCGGCATCATAGTATCTACACTCGGCGGCTCGAGAATAGAGTGCTGGATGCCGGAAGAGGTTCTTGCAAAAGAATTCCCTGCTACAGACCTTTCTATCCTGCACAATGATGATCCGGTGACCAATCAGACATCAACTCCCTCTGTTATCTGGAATGCAAAAGTGAATCCTCTTACGAAATACGGCATCCGCGGATTCCTGTGGTATCAAGGTGAAAGTAACCGCGATAACGCCGATGTCTATGCAGACCTGCAGGCAGCGTATGTGCGTGCTTTGCGAGAGAGTTTTGGAGGCGGAGACGCGATGCCATTCTATTATGTTGAGATTGCTCCTTTCAACTATGAAGGAGCGGATGAAACGTCGGCCGCTTTTTTGCGAGAGGCTCAGTCCGATGCTCTCGACAAGATACCCAACAGTGCAATTGCATCGACGCTCGATATCGGTAATCCGGTGTTCATCCATCCTACCGACAAGAAGACCGTCGGCCGTCGTCTTGCATGGCTCGCTCTGGCCAATACATATGGTATCAAAGGCATAGCTTCGAAATCCCCGCGATATACTTCGCATGAAATCAAGGACGGCAAGATATATATCAATGTTGAGAATGCTCCGCGTGGTCTTTGTCCGATGTGGACATCACTCAAGGGATTCGAAATTGCAGGCGAAGACGGCGTCTTCCATCCGGCATTCGCTGAGATTGAGACTGAATCCTGTCGTCTGGCGGTATCAAGCAAGGATGTGCCGGAACCGAGAAATGTGAGATATGCTTTCCATAACTATCCTGAGATGAGTGTTTACAGTAGTTTTGGGCTGCCGTTGCTCCCCTTCCGTACGGACAGACATCAATAGTCACGGGCGGTAAAACTTACGTTTTGATAACAAACAAAATAAACCAGTCATAATACACATATAATGAAAAAATCAATAATAAGGTCTGTGATAGCTGTCATCGTCTTGGGCTTGACTCCCGGCCTCGATGCAAAGACGGTCTATCCCTATACTTTTGCTCCGTCGCGTGGGATTGTGGATGAGAGCGAACGTCCGTATCGAGACGAGATATGCCTCAACGGTTATTGGTCGTTCCAGCCTGTGGCTACCCCTCCTGACTACCGGCAGGGAGCCGGGAAGGCTCCGGAGCTGCCTATGCCGACAGCCGACGGATGGAGCTCCACGAAAATCAAGATTCCTTCACCCTGGAACATCAACGACTTCTCCAACCGTGATTTAGAAGGTCCGGACCATCGCAACTATCCCTCGTATCCGAAGTCGTGGGACAATGTGCTGATGGCTTGGATGAAGAAGGATGTCGTAGTCCCGGCAGACTGGAACGGAGAGACCATAAAGCTTTATTTTGAAGCTGTAGCCGGAGATGCCACGGTCTATGTCAATGGCAAGAAAGTAGGGGAGAACTTCGATTTATTCCTACCCTTCTCTTTCGATATCACCGATTGTGTCACTCCCGGAAAAGAAGCAGAAATTCTTGTTGGAGTGCGTAGCCAGAAGCTCTTTGAAGATAATTCGACTATAGGGCGAAGAATCGTTCCAGCCGGTTCGATGTGGGGCTATCATATCAATGGCATATGGCAGGATGTATATCTTCTTGCCGAACCGAAAGTTGCAGTCAGCGATGTCTTTGTAAAACCTTTGGTTGATAAGGATTTGCTTGAAGTAGATGTAGAGTTGGCCAATAACAGCGACAAACCGGTCAAAGTGACTGTCGACGGTGCTATCAGGAGATGGATCAATACTGCTGGTATGGATGTCAACAGTGCCCCCGTGCCGTCTTCCGTGTTGGGAGAAACAATGATGACTCTCTCCCCTGAGAATGTGCGTGTCCCCGGTAACTCGTCCGTTAAGCTGACCCTGACATCCAGAGTCGATGACCGGCTGGCTCTATGGACCCCTGAGACGCCGAATCTGTACGGCCTGGTTCTGAGTGTTAAAGATAAGAAAGAGACTCTCGATAAGAAATATGAGCGTTTCGGATGGCGGCAGTGGACTCTTGTCGGCGACAAGCAGTGTCTTAACGGGAAACCGTATGCCCTGCGTAGCGATTCATGGCACTTCCAGGGTATACCCCAGATGACACGCCGATATGCCTGGGCCTGGTTCAAGGCTATCAAGGATATGAACGGAAATGCCGTTCGCCCTCATGCCCAGGTCTATCCGCGGTTCTATCTCGACATGGCCGATGAAATGGGTATCTGCGTACTCGACGAGACAGCAAACTGGGCAAGCGACGGCGGTCCCAAGCTCGATTCAGAACTGTTTTGGAATAATTCGAAGGACCATCTTTCACGTTTCGTAAAGCGAGACCGTAACCATGCTTCTGTTTTCGGCTGGTCGGTCAGTAACGAGAACAAACCTGTGATACTCTATGTCTATAATCGTCCCGACCTGATGCCTCTTCAGGAAAAAGCATGGAAAGAATGGCGTGACATTGTGCGGGAACTCGATCCGACAAGACCATGGATATCTTCAGACGGAGAGGACGACGGGGACGGCATTTTACCTGTAACGGTAGGTCACTACGGGGATAAGAACTCGATGAAGCATTGGAAAGAGATAGGTAAGCCATGGGGCATGGGTGAACACAGTATGGCTTACTATGGCACACCGGAGCAAGTTGCTGTCTATAACGGCGAAAGAGCATATGAATCGCAGGAAGGACGTATGGAAGGTCTTGCAAATGAGTGCTATAATCTCATAAAAGACCAGCGCGATATGGGCGCAAGCTTCAGCACTATCTTCAATATGGTATGGTACGGATTGAAGCCGCTGCCTTTCGGCAAGCAGGATTTAAGCACAGCTCCTTCTCTCGAAGAGGACGGTATATTCTTCGGTGAATACAAAGAAGGCGTTCCCGGCGTGCAGCCGGAGAGGGTAGGACCTTATAGCTCGACCCTAAACCCTGGCTATGACCCGAACTTGCCTCTTTACGAAGAATGGCCGCTCTTTGCTGCTCTGCGTGCAGCCAACGCTCCGGCAGGACCTTCTTATAGCGAATGGGCTGTCGTGGATAAAGCTATATATGAGGCACCAGAAGCCGAACCGGCTGAGGCATACAAGAACGTATGCTTTGTCGGGCCTGAGTATGGCAGAGTCAAGTCTATTCTTGACGAACAGGGCATCGCATGGTCCAAACTTCCCAGATCGTACGCTTCAACCCTCGTAATAGTCGATGCTTCTACTGCACTTGACTCCAATAACATCGAAAAGATATCAAAGGCTATGAAAGGCGGAGCCGATATATGGTTTTGGGGGCTTACGCCCGAAAGCGCGGCAAGTCTTGCAACACTTCTTCCCGATAGTCTCATGGTTGAGAAACTGAACCGCTCTTCCTATCTTCCCGTACAGCGTTCATGGACGAGAGGTCTCAATAACAGCGACTTTTATTTCTGTGAACTACAGCAGGCAGATGCCTCTAAATATTCTCTCTCGGGTTCGATGGTGGATAATGGTGAAGTTCTCCTGAACGCCTGTCGCACCGACTGGCGCAAATGGAACAAGCGACCGGAAGAGACTAAAATTGCAGGTGTACTTCGCAGTGAGAACGAATGTACCGCTGCACTGCCTGTTTTTGTGAAGTATCCGGGCCGAAACGGTGATATCTATGTCAGCACCCTTGCTGAGTTCGCAAATTCAGGCAAGGGGTATAAGACCCTCGCTACTATTCTGCATAATGCCGGCGTGACATGTAAGGCCCAGGAGATGGATGCCGATGAAGTTTTCTTCCTTCGCGACGGGTATATACCTTTCCCTGTATCGGCAAAGAAGAAGCTTGAAAAGGCCCCAGATGGCTGGCAACTTGTTCTCTATGTGTTTAGCCCGCGTCCTCTCGACGATCTGCTTATAGAACCTAATGTCCCGAAACTCGAACTTGATCTAAAGGCCAAAAAAGCAGCCTTGAAGGTTGGAGAAACAATTATTCCAGTCAAGCAGGATAACGACAATGCCCGCTTTTATGAACTTCCCCTAAAACAAGGCTGGAACAAGCTGACAATCATCGTTGGAGAAGACGATAAGGGTGGCTTTGACGGAGCATTCCGATGCGGTAATAACGCCGAGTACCTTCCGAAGATGAAGGTGCTGTACCAAAATCCTGAATCTAAATAACTAAGAAAATGAAATCTAAAATAGTAACTGCACTACCTGTCGCCTTGATTGCCATTGCAGGTTTTGGCCAAGTACAGGTTGCTGAAAATGAGATTGTTTATCCCAGGACATCAGCCTATTCATCGAATCCTTTGTTCCTGGACTTCACTTCTCCGATGATGGAGGGCGACAGTCTTGGACATCTCTATACCGCAGACCCTTCGGCTCACGTGTGGAAAGTGGACGGAAAAGAGGTTCTGTATCTCTATGCCTCGCATGATATGGAACCTCCGCGCGGATGTGACTACATGGACCGCTATCATATCTTTTCGACCGAGGACCTGATCAACTGGACCGACCATGGAGAGGTTCTCAATGCAGAGACCTCCAATCGTGTGACAGGTATAGGTTCAGACGGGTTCATGTGGGCTCCTGACTGTGGTTATAATCCGGCCAACGGACTTTATTACTTCATCTATCCTCATAAGCTTTCCAATACGGAGGATGTCTGGGGAATATTTGTCGGGACATCAGAGAATCCGGCTGGTCCATTCGATCTTAAAGGTTATATTAAAGGTGTCCCGTCGGTAATCGACCCATGTCTGTTTGTCGACGACGACGGTCAGCCTTATCTCTATGTAGGTGGCGGCGGCAAAGGATGCTGGGGCGGTAAGCTTTGCAAGGATGACTGGACCAAACTGGACGGCGAGATGCACAAGCTCGAGGGCTTCGAGGACTTTCACGAAGCCCCATGGGTCTATAAATACAATGGCAAGTACTATCTAAGTCATTCTGACAACAACTTCGAGAACAATCATATGCGCTATTCCGTAGCCGACAGCCCTCTCGGGGAATATACTCCGATGGGAATCTATATGTTCCCTCATGGGCACGATACGACTCACGGTTCTATAGTTAAATTCAAGGGCAAGTGGTATCAGTTCTATCATACAGCCGATTTTTCGGGAAGAGGCAACCTTCGATCGGTATGCTTCGACGAGCTGACATATACGCCTGACGGTCGAATCAATATCCTCAACACATGGGGGAGCCCTTATCCATCGGAACCCTTTGTGCTGTCGGCCGGTGCGCCTCTACATATAGACGCGACAGAATACAACGAAGGAGGTAATTCAAAGGGTTTCTTCCGGCACGACAAGATAGCGCCATCTCGAAAGGCCGAATTCGTGAATCTTGGACCGGAAGAATGGCTGAGATTCAGCATCGATTCCGAGAAGGACGGTATCTGTAAGGTCGTTGCTCTTGTGAGACAAAATAAAGAGAATTCAAAAATATCGTTTCTCGAAGATGTCGAATATCTCACAGACATGCATGGTATCAGACTGCCGGATAACGAGAATGGGAAATGGCAGGAGCTGACTTTTACTGTTCCCCTTAAGAAAGGCGAGCATGTGATAGAGTTCAGGACCAAAGAAGGAGAAATATCGATCAAAGACTTCACGATAAAATACGAATAGAACTATGTATATGGCAAAATCTCTAAGCAAGAGCATCGTTGCATCCCTTGCATTGCTTGTGGCTTCTACGGGTTCAGTCTATGGAGGTACCAAACATTCCACGACGACAAAATATCCCTCCTATAAAGGGCTTGTCATGGCAGGATATCAAGGTTGGTTCCATAAACCTGCAAAAGGTACCTGGTTCGGCAATGAGGACCAGGTAAGAATCGATATGTGGCCCGATGTCAGTGAATACGAAAATACCTATCCGACGGGGCTCAAACACAAAGACGGTTCCACGGCCCGTTTCTTCTGTTCCGACGACCAGCAGACAGTAGATGTTCACTTCAGATGGATGGAGGATTATGGGCTCGACGGCGTTTTCATGCAGCGCTTCTGGGGTGCGGCCCGTCCGGAGGCCCGGAAACGTAGCAATGTGCTTCGTTACGCTATTAAGGCGGCGCAGGACCATGGTCGTGCTATCGGCGTGATGTACGACCTTTCCGGTCTTAACCCTAAGACTGAAAACTGTTCGATGCTTATCGATGACTGGAAATACCTTGTCGATTCCCTGAAGGTGACAAATCCCGACGGGGAGAACAATTATGTGTTTTACAATGGCCGCCCACTTGTCACTATCTGGGGTGTAGGCTTCCCTGACAGGCCCTATAATATACGCAATATTGGACTTGAACGTTTTCTCGACTTCCTGAAAAACGACCCTGAATACGGAGGCTGCAGCATAATGATAGGTGTGCCTACTTTCTGGCGAGAGCTGAATGCCGATTGTGTAAGCGACCCATATCTACATGAACTTATCTGCAAGTGCGACATAGTCCTGCCGTGGATGGTGCAGAGATTCAGCCCGTTGCTCCATAACGACATGGACCGTTACCGCGATGTTATACTCGGAGACATCAAATGGTGCAAGGAGCACAACATAGGTTATGTGCCTGTTGTGACTCCCGGTTTCAGCTGGCATAACCTGAGTCGTTTCGAATTTCCCGATGATGTCAAGCCTACCGGGTCTATACCGCGTCAGGGGGGACGCTTCTATTGGCAGCAGATATACACGGCGCTCAATGCCGGTGTTGATATGCTGTATGTCGCTATGTTCGATGAAGTCAACGAAGGAACAGCCATATTCAAATGCAGCGACAATCCTCCCGTTGGTAAGGATATACAGTTTGTCGATATGGACGGTAAGCCGAGCGACCACTATCTTTGGCTGACAGGACTTGCCGGTAAGATGTTACGTCATGAGATACCACTCTCGAAGACCATTCCGACACGTTGAATCTTGCTGAAATTTCAATAATCTGCGCCCCAGGGTTACTTGTAAATCCTGGGGCGTGTCTCTATCACTGGGTAAGATGGTGAAAGATTGGCATTGGTAGCAATAATAGTAATCGGGAAAGGTGTGTGTTCCGGATTATTCTTAATTTTGCTATGTAATTCAACCCTATTATCATCTGTTCGAATGAAACCATATATCATATGTCATATGATGTCGTCGGTCGATGGTCGTATCGACTGTGCGATGACTGCCGAGATAGATAAGACAGACGTCTACTATGATGCGCTCGACCGTCTAAAGCTCGATGCTGTGCTCGAAGGACGTGTGAGCCGCCAGATGCATTATGCTTTGCACGAACCGTTCAAGGCAAAAGACACAACACCCATCGGGGTAGAAGAGTATTATATAGCTCATCCTGCCGATAACTATGAGATAGCTGTCGACACTCATGGCTGCCTGAAGTGGCCGGCGGATGCCACGAGCGACAATCTCTTGGTAATCACCGACGAGACATGTCCGAAGGAATATAACGAATATCTCACCGCTCACGGAATCTCATGGATTGCATGCGGCAGAAAAGGTATAGATTTTCCCAAGTCAGTTGAAATACTTGCTGACAAGTTCGGTGTGAAACGCCTCGGCATCGTGGGTGGAGGACATATCAATGGTGCTTTCCTACAGGCCGGTCTGCTTGATGAAGTCAGCCTCATGGTTGGGGGAGGCATCGACGGACGTGCCGGAATGACAGCCGTGTTCGACGGCATCAAGCAGAAAGACTATCCTCCCACACTGCTTACGCTTACCGATGTCGAACGAATGGGTAATACCGTGTGGATGAGGTATACTGTCAATAAATAAGACAGGAAAACTGCGGAAAAAGATAAGAGCATGTCTCGGACAGGGGCATGCTCTTATCTTCTGTAATGGGTTTGTCAGTGTAAATCTATATAAGTTTTCAAAGCGTCCACGTATTCTTCAAAAGCCTTACGACCGGTCGGTGAGATACGACAGACAGTGCGTGGTTTGCGTCCGAGAAAGCTTTTTTCAACAGTGATGTAAGCTGCATTCGATAATTTTTCGATTTGGACGCTGAGATTTCCGGCTGTGGACTCGGTCTTTTCTTTTAAGTACACGAAGTCGGCTTCCTCAACGTTCATGAGAATCGACATAATGGCAAGACGCAACTGTGAATGCAGCAGTGGGTCAAGCTCTCTCATTGTTCTGTTTTTGCTTTATGGTTGATAATATGACCGGGTATTATCATCATTGCGACGAAAGCAAGGATGAAAAGGGGCATGTACCAGGCAGCTCCGAGAGGAATACCTCCGGCTACGCAGCAACAGGTCAGTATTCCGACGGCAAGACCTGCTGCACCTCCGAAGATAAAGCAGTTCTCGTTAAGTACAATGCCTTGTGCCATTTCAATTATAGAGACGACGATGAGAGAAAACATCAACATCATGACCCAGCAGTCTATACCCCCGATCAGCAAAAAACCGAAGCAGGCGAGGATAGCGGCAAGTTCCGACAATCCACAGGCAGTCCAGAAACGAGAGATGATGCTGTCGGAGTAGTTTTTGGCACCTGCTTTGAGTCTTTCTTTTCGGACCATTATGGGTGTCAGGATACCGCCTACGACAGGTATGAGAAACCATAGCCAGTTCCATGCTTGATTATGTGTGAAGTAGAGGAGAGCCCATACGGCGACACTGACTGCGACGACGAGATATCCCCACATGAGAAGATTGTCGCCATTGCCGATATATCGGCGTTTTGTACGAGAGATCATCTCTGTTATCAAGGCGATGCTTTCTTTTTCGGTAAGTTGTTTTTCTTCCATTTTGTTTGAGCGTTTAGTTTGTAGTATGGTTTATAAAATAAACCGATAGGCCTTTATAAAAGGCGACATTCGCGACTGTCACCTTTTATGGAAGCAAAGTTAGTATGGTTTATAGTATAAACCAAATTAAATCATAAACTTTAACATTGTTTAACACCGAGAGCCTTAGTAACGGTATAGCGTGCATTGGCTCTTTTGTTTTGGACATCTTTAATTTTCATTTCTTTAATGTCTAAGATCCCTTACCGGATGAATCACGTGCATACCATCCGGTGTGATGTGATTGAGGTTGAGCACAAGAATGTTTTCCTGGAAGTACTTCATCCGATGTGGTAGTTCTCGACGATATTTGTCGATGTCCTCTTCGGAGAATTGAGTGATTGGCTCGACGACTATCTCGATATTGCCTGATTTCATCCATTCGTTAATCATCTCGTCTTTTACGTTGGGATAGAATTGTGCCACAGCCATAGCGAAAGCTGCTTTAGAGATTTTATGACTCTTTGTTATCATGTCAGCCTTGTTAGCCAGAACATCGACGGGAAATAATTTCAGCGAGCGGTTGGTGTAGTTGAATATGAACTCGTTAATTTCTCGATAATGCTTAAATTCCCTGATAGAAAAGACTTTCTGTTCAAAGTTCTCATTCTCTGTCATCGACATTGCATATCCGCGTTGCTCTGCCGGTCGTGAGAATGGCTGTAGGCCTATCGGCTTGATGTTAAGTTCATCTGTAGTTTCATGGCATGTGTAGAATACTCCTGTGCCTTCTTTGTCAAAAGGAGAATATGTTCCATTGGAATATCTGGTAGCTGCAAAGAAGGCTGCTACCCACTTATCGGATGTCAGGTCGATGAGTTCGGTTGCTATGCCATAGTGTTGAGCGAGCGCGAGATGGTAGACATTGAGATAGAGCTGTTCGTCGCTCCCGTCGGGATACTTAAACCTGAACGCATTCTTGAATTTATTGCACATGGGATGCGTTTCGAGAAGCAAATAGAATTCGCAGTACCGGAGTCTTGCCAGGAAACGGTCTGCCGCACTAAGATTTTTACGGTACAGCGTCGGATAACATGGATCATGCCTTTCTGATTGACCTCTATAATATGTAAAGGGGAGCAGACAAGTGGGAGCCAGTACGGAAGATTCTCCGTTTTTGAAAAGCAAGCACTTTCCTTCGTCGCCATATGTAGGGAACGTATTGCGAATAGGTGATCTATCCAAGGCCCATAATTCTTCCTCGAATGAAATCTCATCGAGAATATCAAGCAGGGTCGTTTCAGGATAGGGTCGTTCGGGTAGAGGGAACCCTATGCATCCGTCCGGTTGCTGAAGACAGTCAATCATTTTATGCGCATGGTCGATATATAGCTCTTCGCCTTTTTCAGATTCTATCTGAAGGTATTGATTTGCCATTGCCAATGCCTCGTTCCTTTTCCCGTTCATCGAACAAGCTATGATACCTGATTCGAGGGTGAGTCTTAGGTCTTTTGGAGCACCGACACGCTCATAAAACAAGATGGCGTTGTTAAGTCGGTCTACGTCGCAATGTAATATTCCGAATATCCTGTCGTGGAATGATCTTGATGATTCGATCCTGTATAAAGTTCGTGGGTATTCGGTAAGAAGTCTTTCAGCCTCATTAAAGAACATGACGGTTTTTTCTCCATAGCGGGATGAATATACCAGATGAATGAACATCGAGGCTTGAGCTATAAGCAAATATGTCTCATAAAGTTCCTCGATCATGCCGGAATTTTCGTATATCACTTCTGCTTTCCTGATAAAAGAAAGACCCAGGGCAGGGTAATATGGGGAAAAGAACAGACCGAGCTTTTTGTAGACACCGGCAATCTCACCGGGGATCTCAAGCCGTTCTGCCAAGGCCAAGGCTTCGGAGAGCGAATTGATTTTGAAATTAGGCCATGAATACGCAGCCTCGATATCGCCCATGATAATGAGCGCGCGAAGTTTTAATATGTCTTCGATGGGCTGTGATTGGAGATCTTTTGTTAGCTTGTAGGCTTCTTCGAGTCTTTCTCTACGGAAAAGGCTTGTAGCATGGCATATTGTGAATTCTGCTTTTGTGTCAGGATTGATTTTCCATCTGTCGGCTATGTATTTAAACTTATCCAAAACGGCATCTGCAAGATCGAACCTGTTTGCGTTGACGAATATATGTGAGCATTTGAGGAGGAAGAGTATGACATTCTCCGGGCCTGCTGCAATAATGTAGTTTTCATTGGTCACATCAATTTCCCTAAAATGGCGCTCTGCTCGAATGAATCCTTCTTCAATCTCTCGATGGCTGTTTAAATCGCTAAGAAGGGTCGTTAGATCGATTATGTCGCGACGTTCGTCATTGGGCAGCAGTCTGTATTTGTCTTCCAGTGATAAGTATATCTTTTGAACGCCGAGGTTGTAAACTTTTATGTTTACACCGCTGTGATTGAAACGCTGTAGGGTAGCTCGGGCTTTGTCTTCTTCTCCAAGCATATTCCAGATGTTGGCAAGGAAAATGAGATAGTAGGCAGCCGAAGGACTATAGTCAACTTCCTTAAGCAAAGAGTCAAGTTGTTCGGCTCTGTCTCGAAGCTCTTCGCTCACGTCGATTTCATGTGATAAAGACGATAAGTCATCGCTGAAGCATAGAAGCCAGTGGATGTATTCACGCCTGTTTTGGTTTATCTTGCATATGTTTAGAATTTTGTTTTGTAAGGCTTTGCATCGTTCCAGAATCTCGTGTGGATTATGATTGCATACAATATCCTCCGCTTTGATTTGTTCTTTTCTAAGCTCTAACCAGAAACGGCGTGAGTGGAGCAGTTCTGGCTCGAACGAATTCGATATGATTTGAGTAGATGCCAGAAAACGGGCAAGTGACTCATTGATGGCTGTGGTGATGTCCAGTATGCACTTTTCGTTGAGATGACGACCATACACTATAGCCCCGTCGCGGACAATAGCATAAAATTCACGGATGAACGACATGGCAACATCGATATCGGCATTGAGATAAGTGATGTGTTCGTTAAATAATTTGATGCTATAGTCTTCCCATCTTCCGTCGCGCAATTCGAACAAGAGTCTGAGATAATAGATATTGAATTTCAGCTGATCGGCCTTTTCAAGTTTGAACTTGATGGCACCGGACTGTAAGGCTCCAACACATTCTCTTTGTTTGACGAAGTCATTGGCCCGCCGATAGTGATTGAAGAGGACAGAATTGATTGAGTAACACTCCTTCCAGTTAGTACATTCATATTTTTCAAGGAAGTCTACATACCGGTTAAGGCGGTTCAAGTCCTTTTGACATTCAAGTTCCAACATTAGATTTTCCAGGCCTTCGAAGACGAGATAATGCTCGTTATAAACCAAGTCTTCGAGGTCACTAATAGCTTGGTCTGCATAATCGTCGAAACAACCACCATTAGCATTGGCGAAAATGGTGTTGATAGCGACCACGGCGCGTTGTTCAACAGTAAGCTCCTCATGCGAGTTAATCTTATTCAACCATACAGCCATCCCTAAGTGGTCGAAGTTTTCATAACAGTCGAGCATCTTACAAATCTGATATTCGATGTTGTCTTCGAATCTGTCGCCCAAAGCTTCCAAGGTGCTGTGAAACAGTCCTACTGCGCCGATTTGGTCAAGAAATCGGATGTTCGGAAGCAGCGATTTCTGGATTTGTTCATCCGACAGATGTCCGTGCAGATATTCTTTGATTGTGGCTTTGACTTTTCTCAGCCGATCGTTGTTATTAGTTATAATTGCGAGTGTGTCTTCCATAACTGTAGAAGTTGTTATTATAGTAGTTGAACTTATGGCAAAGTTAATGAAAAATGTGAACTAAAGCATGCCTACGAACGAATTATTTAGGATGTATTTTCCTTGTGATTTACTATTCTGCATACATAAGATAGACTGTATTAGTATATGATTAAATATCGATATGAGAATAGCAAGTAAACGAGATATGGAAAAGGCCGCTCTTCATTACGGAATGCTGCCTTTCTTCTCGAATAGCATACATGGTTTTTGAGTGGAAGAGATGGCTGCCCCCGGGATGCTCTTTGGAGGAAATGGTGATGATGAAGGTTGCTGGGAATGGAAAGGCCCCGTGATACGAGATCATACCACGGCTTACGGGAAATTTTTCAGGCGCAAGGCCGGTTTTGTATCCCTGGATCTCTTGCCGGATTTCCTCAATTGCAGGCGTTATGTCTATCCGCTGCAGCCGGATACTATCGAACTGATGGTACTCGCTCTGATTCGGGAGCATGAAGCCCTAAGGTCTACGGATCTCAGGCGACTGATATTTGGCAAGCTTACTCGTAAGAGAACGCCGGAGGATCTCGTCAGTTATAGAGAATCTGATACGGTGAAGGAAGAGATTCATAAGAGGGCAGCTGTCGCTGCCGGTCCTCCGGCTACAAGTTCATTTAGCTTCTCTCGAACATTTGTCTTCGGGCGGTCATGCAGGCTCCGATTATTCCGGCTTTTTCATGTAATTTCGAGCAGACAATCTTACTGTCGTTGTTTACAAGTTTTAAGGAATATTTCTTAACGGCCTGCTTGATCGGCTGAATAAGATAGTCTCCCGCGGCAGATAAAGTACCACCGATAACTACAAGCTCGGGATTGAATATGTTGATCATATTGGCCAGCTGTTTGCCGAGCTTTTCTCCTATTTTTTCCAACAAATCTATACACAGGAAATCCTCATTGTTGATGGCCTCGATTATGTCATTGAGACTTATTGGTTCATTTTTCTCTACTTTTGCTGAGAGAACCGAAACTTTTCCTTCTTTGATATTGGCTATTAATTCGCGATGCAATGCTAAGCCGGAGACTTCGGTTTCCAGGCATCCTTTTTTCCCACAGTGACACAGCAGCTCATTGTCGAATGCACTTATGTGACCAATCTCACCGGCAAAACCGGATTTGCCCTCATATACTAATCCGTTTATTACAATTCCCAGTCCGAGACCCCAGCCGAGGTTGACATATAATATGTTCTTTTCTCCGCTTACTGTCGTACCTCTCAGGCATTCCCCATATGTCATCGACCTCGTATCGTTTTCAATGCATACAGGCAGGTCAATTTTCTCTGTGAAGATGTCTGTAATCGGTGTTTCGGAGAAATTGAACATGCTATAGCTGAAACCCGTAGAGGGATTCACTCGTCCGCTTATGTTTACACACGTATTCAATATTTTGGATTTGTCGATTCCACTGGATTTGATAAAATCAGTCGCAATCTGGCAAATCTCATTGATGTCGTCCATGGGAGTGGACTCGTTGAACGGTATGTCAAAATCCTGTCTGACAATGTCTCCGTTGAAATTGCAGATACCTATATTGACATGATTACGTTTGATGTCAATCCCGAGGAAATAACCGGATTGAGGATTCAGTCCATAGGTACTTGGTTTTCTGCCGGTCTTGGAGTCACTTTTGCCATAATCGTTCAGGATGCCATCATCAACCATCTCATTGACCAGTTTCGTAACGGTCGGGATGCTAAGATTCAGTTCTTTCGCAAGCTCAGGTATTGTAGCATTGAGATTGTAGAAGAACGACGTGATAATCTTTTTCTTGTTATATCCTCGTTCGGTATCGGGGAGCAATGGTAGGGGCATATTGTCTATATATTATTATATATTGCAAAGTTAGTAAATATTTTTCAAAATTCAATTACAGTAAATATTACAATTTAGTTTTGGGGAATATTATTATCAATTTCGGAGGACAGTAAACGCTCATTATCCGAATTTGTATTTATCTCAAAATTTACTAATATACGCAGGGTATATTCTTTTACTTTATGAATATAACTCCTGGATGTGTAAATATTCTTCTAATAGTAGTTGGTGTGGGTGGAATTTATGGTCTCTCAGTCGTCTTAATAAAGAAATTCCGCCTGATTGCTTGTTTGTGTCCTAATTATTTTATAAATGTGCCATTTTGATAACAAAATGAGCCGCAAAATAAAGAAAGGGGAAGTGAAAGTGTATCATTCATAAGTTCATATAGTTAATGTGAAATGTTAATTTTAAACAACAAGACCTTTTAAGGGTATTCTTGGAGGCGTTATTTAAAAACAAACGCGATATTAATAAAATATTTTAGAATAAAATTTGCAGGATAGAAAAATAGTTCGTTAATTTGCAGTCGTTTTAAAACCATAGACATGGAAATAGGCAAACTAAGTAACACAAAAAGAGCAGAGTTGCTTCATCCAGCTCTAAAAGTGCTGTTTGACTTTATAAAAAGTACAGACTTTAATAAACTTCCCTTAGGGAAAATAACTGTGGACGAAGACCGGGTCTTTGTCATGAACCTTGATATTTCCGGAGTGTCCCAGGATGATCAGCCGCTTGAGATGCATCGTAAATATATAGATGTTCATATCCTTCTCGGGGGAAATGAGAAAATAGGGTGGAAGCCACTTGACGAAATTTCCCATTATACTAAGGAATATGAGGATGAGGGAGATTGCGCGTTAAGCGATGATGCTCCGAGGTTCTATGTGGAACTCCACCCCGGAGAGTACTGCATCGTTTTCCCGGAGGATCCGCATGCTCCGGCAATAAGCAGTCATAGTATCAGGAAACTGATCGGCAAAGTCAAAGTCTGACAATACTTCTAACAATCATATAAATCACACAATGGAAAAAATCAAAGGTCTGATTGATGCTCCGTTTACTCCTATGCATCCGAATGGAGATATCAATCTCGAGCCGATTGCGGCATATGCTGCGATGCTGGCAAAGAATGGTCTCAAGGGCGTATTCATCAATGGTTCGTCAGGCGAAGGCTATATGCTGACTCCGGACGAGCGTAAACAGGTTGCGGAAGCCTGGGTCAAGGCTGTGCCCGATGATTTTAAAGTAATCGTTCATGTTGGCAGTTGCTGCCTACGTGAAAGCGCAGAGCTCGCACGTCATGCAGAGAAGATAGGTGCATGGGGTATAGGGGCTATGGCTCCTCCATTCCCAAAGATAGGGCGTGTCGAAGAACTCGTCAAGTACTGTGAGGCAATAGCCTCGGCCGCACCATCATTACCATTCTACTATTACCATATCCCGGCTTTCAATGGCGCGTACCTCCCGATGCTTGAAATGCTGAAGGCCGTAGATGGTCGTATACCAAATTTCGCAGGCATAAAATATACCTTCGAAAGCCTCTACGAATACAATCAGTGCCGTCTCTACAAGAACGGTAAATTCGACATGCTCCATGGACAGGATGAGACAATACTTCCCTCTCTGGCACAAGGCGGGGCTCAAGGCGGTATCGGCGGTACGACGAACTACAATGGCCGTGAACTCGTCGGTATCATCGACGCATGGGAAAAAGGGGATCTTGAAACAGCCAGGGAGAAGCAGAATTTCTCTCAGGCCGTCATAAACGTAATCTGCAATTACCGTGGCAATATCGTTGGCGGCAAACGTATAATGAAACTCATCGGCCTTGATCTCGGCCCGAATCGTACTCCGTTCAGGAACATGACGGAAGAGGAAGAAGCCGCCATGAAGGCTGAGCTCGAAGCTATCAACTTCTTTGAACGTTGCAATAAATTCTAATTCTATCCTATGACAGAGCAGCAATATCTTGCAGAATGTTCTAAGACATACCGAGAGGGGCTGATTGACGATATTATGCCTTTCTGGATCAAAAACGGTCTTGACAAAGTCAACGGAGGTGTCTACACCTGCGTTGACCGCGACGGAACAGTCATCGATACTACGAAATCAGTATGGTTTCAGGGCCGTTTCGGATTCACTGCCGCGTTCGCATATAACAACATCGAGAATAATCCGGAATGGCTTGAGGCATCCAAGAGCTGTATCGATTTTATCGAAGCTCATTGTTTTGACACCGACGGACGAATGTTCTTCGAGGTGACATCGGATGGAAAGCCCCTCCGCAAACGCCGTTACGTGTTCTCCGAGTGTTTCGCGGCAATAGCCATGTCGGAATATTCAATAGCGGCAAAAGACCCGGAATATGCGGAGAAGGCCCTCAAGTTGTTCAAAAACATCCGACGTTTTATCAAGACTCCGGGCATTCTTGAGCCTAAATACCTGCCGACACAGCCAGCATTAGGTCATTCCATAACGATGATCCTTATCAATACGGCATCCCGTATACGCGAGGCTGTCCAGGATCCTGAACTCGACGAGCAGATAGAAGAATCGATTAATACCCTGAAGCTGTTCATACATCCGGAGTTTAAAGCACTTCTTGAAACAGTGACACCGGAAGGCGACCTTATCGATACTTGCTCAGGCCGAGTAATAAATCCCGGTCATTGTATAGAGACTTCGTGGTTCCTTCTTGAAGAAGCCAAGTACAGAGGATGGGACAAAAAACTTGTCGATATGGCGACGACCATCCTTGATTGGTCTTGGGAATGGGGCTGGGACAAGGAGTTCGGAGGTATAATTAATTTCCGGGATTGCCGTAACCTCCCCTGTCAGGATTACTCGCAGGACATGAAGTTCTGGTGGCCACAGACGGAGGCTATCATTGCCACGCTTTATGCCTATGAAGCCACAAAAAATCCCAAGTATCTTGAAATGCACAGAATGATTCATGAATGGACTTACAACCATCTTCCCGACTGGGAGTACGGGGAATGGTTCGGATATCTCCATCGTGACGGCTCTGTCGCACAACCGGCAAAAGGCAATATCTTCAAAGGACCTTTTCATATACCCCGCATGCTTGTAAAAAGTTGCACCCTATGTGAAGATATAATTTCTTAACACCTTAATTAATAATTCTATTTCCCATGACAAAAAAACTTATCACATTTCTGCTGTGCTGTATACTGGCTTTTGCCGCGACCGCACAGAAGATAACGGTGACAGGTACGGTTACAGACACAACCGGGGAGCCTTTGATCGGTGCCTCAGTCTCTGTCAAAAACGTGCCAGGATATGGATCCGTCACCGACATCGACGGACATTATTCGGTCAGTGTCGATGGAAAAGCAACGCTTGTCTTCAGTTACATCGGATACACGCCCCATGAGGAAGCTGTCGATGGCCGCACTGTCATAGATGTCGTATTGGAAGAAAACGAAACGGCACTGGATGAGGTAGTTGTAATCGGCTATGGTACACAGAACCGCTCTAAAATGTCGTCCTCCGTTGCAACGATTTCGTCCAAAGATGTTGTTAAGCAGACTTCGTCGAATGTCGCTTCTGCACTTCAAGGCAGGGCTGCCGGCGTAGACGTCGTTCAGCAAGGCGGTATAGCAGGTGCCGATGTTAATATCGTTGTGCGTGGCGCAGCTTCGTTAACGGCAACAGAACCACTTTATGTAATCGACGGTGTTTTCTCGAACAATGGGCTTACGACTCTTAATCCAGCCGACATCGAGAGCATTCAGGTTTTGAAAGACGGTGCGGCGGCTGCAATCTACGGTTCGCGTGCCGCCAATGGCGTTGTCTTGATTACGACCAAGAACGGACAGAAGGGTTCTGTAAAGGTAGACGCTAATTTCGCTTTCAGCATACAGACCCTGGCTCACACTCCGAAATTCCTTAATGCAGCTCAGTGGCGTGAGTTCGCCAATATGGTAAGCGACAACAGTGGCCTTGCCCGGGCACCCGAAAATGAAAATCCTACAAATCCTGCCGTCGATACCGATTGGGTCGATGAATGGACTCGAAACGCCCCTGTCTATACGGCGGACATTGCAGTGTCGGGTGGTAATGATTTTGGAACCTATTCGTTCTCGCTCGGTTATCTTAACCAGGAAGGCATGACACTAAAATCTGAATACGAGAAATACAATGCCAGAACTAATTCGAACTGGAAATTCGGACGTTTTTTTGTCAGCGAGAATGCACAGATTGTTTGGCGTAAACGCACACCGACTTCGACATTCAATATAGGAATGCCGACTCTGCCAGTAACTGATGAGTTTGGCAGATACGCTTCCTGGGGACCCGAATATTATATCGAAACGGAAAATGCACGCCGGAACAATCCTTTCGGTGGTCTTTACGCAACCGACCAGCACACTTCATATTTTGATGTGATGGGCGGTTTTAGTGCAGGCGTCGAAATTATCAAGGGTTTGAAGTTTACCACTTCTTTCAGCGGCAACTATACCTCATCGCACGGCTTCAACCATACGCCGGTATATTATACAAAATGGAACGAAGACGGAACTCCCGATAGCGATTACGGTAATCCAAGGAATTCACTGAGCGAAAGCCGAGGACAGTCCTCTAACTATACATGGGATAACGTGTTCAATTTTGACCGTGATTTCGGCAAACACAGCATCTCCGCCACACTCGGTCACAGCTGGATGCGTGAGTTCTACCGTGGCATGAGTTATAATACTATTAATGACGTAGGGGCTCCCAATATTGTCGGTGTGACAAATGTCGACGGTAAAATTTCATCCAATGAAAAGAACTCGGCCCTTCTGTCTTTCTTCGCACGTGTCAACTATGACTTTGATGGCAAATACCTGCTTTCTGCAAGTGTCCGTCGTGACGAATCTTCAAAATTCCACAAAGATTACCGTACAGGTTATTTCCCCGCAGTTTCTGCCGGTTGGAATATCCACAATGAAAAGTTCCTTCAGGGATCGTCGGTCTCGCTTCTTAAACTGACAGCTTCGTATGGTGAACTTGGCGCGAACTTCCTCTCGCCTTATAACTTTGATAATATTGCCTTCGGTCCTATTGTCTACACAGTCGGAGGACAACGTTTTACTGATGGCCGTGCGGCATATCTCAAAACGACCAACCTTAAATGGGAAACATCTAAAACTACAGATGTCGGATTAGAGCTTGGATTATTCAATAACCAGGTCACTTTCCATGCGAACTATTTCTATAAAAAGAATGTAGACCTTCTTGCGACAATCGATCTCAACCTTTCGTCGGGACAGATATTTGAGATTAATTCTTCGAACGAAACGCCATACGTGAACACTGCATCGGTCGAAAACCGGGGCTGGGAGTTCATGGCCAACTGGCATCGTTCATTTACAAGAGATTTCAGGATGAGCGTTACCGCTAATGTCTCGACACTCAAGAATAAGGTCCTTGCGCTCGGCGACAATGTCCAGCCTATAACAGCCGGTTCATTTTCGTCTAAATTCTCCGATGCCGCAACAATCACTCGCCCGGGAGAACCTATCGGGTCGTTCTATGGCTATAAGATTGACGGATTCGATGCAGACGGCAATTTCATCTTCCATGATGAAAATGGTGACGGCAATGTGACTGCGGATGACAAAGTAATCCTTGGTAATTCGATTCCCAAACTCAGCTATGGCATCAACCTCGATTTCTTCTATAAGGATTTCGACCTTTCGATGTTCTTCAATGGTGTCGGCGGGAACAAGATATTCAACGCCAGGAAATACGAATACTATTTCAACTATGCTAACAACATGGTTGAGGATGTCCTGAATTCATGGACAGCCGAAAATCCAAACACCTACGTGCCTGTAGCCAAGGTGACAAACGCTGACGGCGGAAATTCACTGCCGAGTGAGTTCTATATCGAGGATGGTTCATACTTCAGACTGAAGAATATCCAGCTCGGCTACACACTTCCCGAGTCAATTTCTAAAAAAGCCTATATGAGCCGTCTGCGTTTCTATTTCTCGGTACAGAACGTGTTTACCTGCACAAAATACTCCGGGTTTGATCCTGAAGTAAGCTCAAACACTTTGTTTGCCCGCGGTCTCGACATGAATTCATATCCTAATGCCCGGACATATACGCTTGGCTTTAACGTATCATTTTAAACCTCAACACCATGAAATCAGTCATTAAATACATTGCAGTGTCTGCGGTGGCGCTTTGCTCCACGTCGTGTAATGACGTGTTCGACGAGCTTGCTGTCAATCCGCAGCAGCCAAGTATGGGTCAGTATTTCACAACACCGTCTGCGGTCAACGAAGCCATCATGACCTGTTACGGCTATATCCAGACTCAGCGCAGCTTTGGGGCATCGGCTTCGAAGACTATGATAATACGTTCTGACGAGGCTTCTTCGAATTCGGATTACGGGAAGCCCGGCATGTACGGTTCTTCGCTGAACTCAAGCTATTACACCATCATGCAACCATTCGGGCTGCTCTATTCGACGGCGTCGCAGGCGACATACGTGATTGAAAATATAGATGGTGTTGAGTTCTTCGACCAGGAGCTCAAGAGAGCTTATCTCGGAGAAGCTTATTTCTGGAGAGCTTTCGCACATTTCTATCTGTTGACCAACTATCGCAATGTGGCGCCTATCCGCCGTGCGCCGGAGGGTATGGGCGATTATGTTCGTGATCTCGAGACCCCGGACCAGGTCTGGGATTACATTGCCGAAGACCTGCTGCATGCGAAAGAGAATCTTCCCGTCAAAGGCTACTGGAAAGGAGACCAGACAGGACGTGTGACCGCTGCATCGGCTGCTGCTCTGAGAGGTAAAGCTTATTTGTTCCGTAGCGGGATAGAACCTAATTATGGTACAAGCAAGCAGACCTATTATGATGAGGCCGCCGCAGAGTTTGATGAAATCATTAAGGGGACATACGGCTCTTATTCTCTTGTTGAATATGGATATAATTTCGATGTAGCGCACGAGAATAACAATGAGTCAATTCTCGAGCTCCAGTTCCTCGGAGACGTAGAGAATGCAGCCTTCAATCCCGGTACCGCCACGTCCGGTCTTGCATTTGATACCCGAGGCATTATGCTGCCCGGCACCGGCGTGGGCTACGAAGGTGTGGTTCATGACTGGCTATACGATGCATTTGCCAACAGCATCGACAAGGATGGTTATACCGATATCCGCATGTTCTCAACAATGTTCTTCAACGATCTTGACCCAAAGATAAAGCTGCGTCCGGGCCAGCGTCTTACCGGTCCCGGCGGATATCATTTCGAGGATATGTACCCGGCCGGAGATTTCACATCGGTTGCAAACACTCGCACTCATGTCTATAAAGCAGCATTCCTTAAAGGTATGGACCTGTCGATGCCGATGAGGAACAATAATCCACAGTCGATCACCGGTGTAGGTGGCGGTGTAAAAGAATATATCTATAACCAGCCCCGCGCTCATGGTGTCAACTGGCGCTATATCCGCTATGCCGACGTACTTCTTATGTATGCAGAGGCTGTTGTTTGCGGAGGAAAACAAGGTTCTATATCCGCTGCGGACGCGTTCAATCAGGTGCGTAACCGTGCCAACATGCCTAATGTCGGCGGCCTCACACTTGACATGATTAAGAATGAGCGAGCTCTGGAATTCGCGCTCGAAGGCCATCGCTTCTATGACCTTCTTCGTTGGGGCGACCTTGCTGAGCGTTTCCACGAACTTGAACGTACCGATCCTAACTTCAAGCAATTGATCTCGGATACAGATTATGAGGGCTTCCAGTCGAACAAACATGAGTGGCTTCCCATACCTATTTCTGAGATAGAATCTAATCCGAAAGCAAAACAGAATCCCGGTTACTAATTATGAAACGAGCAATAATAACAGGTTCACTTATAGGAATAGCTCTTGCCGCTGTTGCCGGCTCTCCGGGCAATTCCTCCTGTGAAATCCTATACAACGGCATAAAGCTTCCTCCTGAATGGCCTCCGCGCTATGAGGAGCCTGCCAAAGCGGCTGAGATGCCGGTACCGTATCTGATCAACAAACCGTCCGTAATTCCTGTCAATGTGGGACGGCAGCTGTTTGTCGACAATTTCCTTATATCGGAAACAGACCTTAGCCCCGTCTACCATACGCCCGATTTTTACCAGGGCAACCCTGTGCTCGAGCCTACGGCCGATTGGGAGAAAACGACAGAAGGAGCGCCTTACGCGGCTCCTTTCAGCGACGGTATCTGGTATGATGACAAGGACGGAAAGTTCAAAATGTGGTATCTCGCAGGTGCAGGTACTATTCACAAACAGGACAAACAGACATTCTATACCGGTTATGCCGAATCTACGGACGGCATACATTGGGTAAAACCTGAGCTCGACCTTGTAAAGGGCACATGCCTTGTTGATACCGCAAACCGTGATGCAGCGACAATCTGGCTGGACAGGAATGAGCAGGATCCGGCAAGACGATATAAAATGTTCAATGTCGAGCGTCGCCCTACAGACCGTCGTTGGCAGTTTATTCTCAAATATTCACCCGATGGAATCCATTGGAGCGAAGGAGTGGCACAGTCAGGAGATTTATATGACAGATCTTCGGTGTTCTACAATCCATTCCGTGATGTCTGGTGTCTATCAATGCGTTACGGTACGAAGGTGTCTTCACGGTCGCGCAGTTATCTGGAAGCAAAAGATCCGGAGACTGCTGTGTCGATGGCTCATCGTGTCCGAAAGGGAGTGCCTGACAAAAATGTAGTTTTCTGGTTTACTCCGGATGATAAGGAACCTCGGCATCCCGGCTTCCCGGAGGTTAATCCGGGAATCTATAACTTCGACTGTATCCCCTACGAAAGCATAATGCTCGGACAATATGCCGTCTGGCAGGGTCCGGAGAATAATATATGTGGAGAGCTCGGCATACAGAAACGCAACGAAATTTGTCTTGGCTATTCTCGAGACGGATTCCATTTCTCACGTCCCTCGCATGTGCCATTTATGGCTAACGATACTACCGATGGTGCCTGGAACTGGGGTAATATGCAGTCTGTCGGAGGCGTGCCTCTGATTGTGGGAGATTCGCTCTATTTCTATTGCAGCGGACGACGTCTCAATGACATTATGTGGGATAGTTATACTTCTACCGGACTCGCTAAACTTCGCAGAGACGGCTTCGTGTCGATGCATGCTGGCAAAGAAGAAGGTACATTGACTACCGAGCCTATCGTATTCGATGGCAAATATATGTTTGTCAATGCCGATGTGAAAGGGAAAAAATCGCAGCTTATCGTCGAGGTCCTTGATGAGAGCGGTAATCCTGTAGAGGGTTATACCAAAGCAGAATGTGCCGGACTGAAAAAAACAGATTCTACACGCGCCATGGTGACATGGAAGAATAACAAAGATTTATCTTCGTTAGCCGGGCAGCCTGTCAGGATGAAATTCTACCTTAAAGACGGAGACCTGTATTCATTCTGGATCTCGCCCTGGGAAACCGGAGAAAGCCGTGGATATACGGCCGGAGGCGGCCCCGGGCTTTCTTCAACCGGAATTGACTCACCTGCAAACTGAGAATTATGAAGAAGCTGTTCTCATTATTAATGACGGCGATATTGGTTATGACCCTCTCATGCGGTGGAGATGATCCACAACCAGTGCCGGAGCCGGAACCAACACCGGAACCAACGCCGACACCGACACCCGACCCGGATCCTATCGATCCTGATGCGTTGTACAACGGTATTGTGCTTCCTGCCCAGTGGCCGCCTCAGCGTAATTACGCCAGCGAGATACGTTCGGGCATGAATCCCTTTTATCTTGCTTCAAAACCGGCGGTAATAAGAATCGATGTAGGCAGGCAGCTGTTTGTGGATAATTTCCTGATAGCTGCCACAAACCTCGAACGCAAGTTCCATTATGCCGAATATCATCCTTCGAATCCAGTCCTTGTCCCTGATCAGGCATGGGAAAAGCAGGGCGCAAACGGAGGCTTTGCGGCTCCTTTCAGCGATGGTGTCTGGTATGATGAACTTGACGACAGATTTAAGATGTGGTACATGGCCGGAGGTGGTACTTATGCTACATCCGGAGCCGGAATCACATGTTATGCAGAGTCTACCGACGGTATCACATGGACAAAACCCTCTCTTAATGTGGTAGACGGTACGAATATTGTCCGTCGAGGCTCTATAAGGGATGCGTCGACAGTCTGGATCGACAAACAGGAAAGCAACATTTCTTCGAGATACAAAATGTTCGAGGTCTCCGGAGGCGCAGGCAAATGGGCTTATCATTACCTGACCTCTTCCGATGGAAAAGCATGGCGAGACAACGCGGCCGCTTCCGGTTCTGTCGCCGACCGGTCTACAGTATACAAAAATCCTTTCAGGGATGTATGGGTCTGGTCAATGCGACATAACGTCAGGGTTCACAGTGGCGATCCTTACACTGTCCGTGGCCGTGACTACATGGAACATAAAGATCCCGTTGCAGGTAATAAAGCCGCTAAAGCTGACCTGAAGAATTTCTGGTTTGGTCCTTGGCCAAATGAACAGAAGCATCCGTATTATAACAACAACGACGGTTCGCCAGGTATCTACAACCAGGATGCTATCCCGTATGAAAGCATTATGCTTGGCCTGTTTTCTGTCTGGCAAGGGCCGGAGAACGATGTCTGCAACCGGGATGGAGTTATCAAACGCAATCAGATAATGCTGGGCTATTCGCGGGATGGTTACTCCTGGCTGCGCGAGGATATGAATCCTTTCCTGTCTGTAGATGAAAATACCGATGCCTGGAATAATGCTAATCTTCAATCTGCCGTTGGCTCTCCGATTATTGTCAATGACAAACTGTATTTCTATCTGAGCGGAAGAAAGCTTGTCAATGGCAGCGAGCTTGTCACCACAGGTCTGGCAACCCTGCGTAGAGACGGTTTTGTATCGATGAGTGGCAGCGGTGAATTACAGACTGAAGCTTTGCGTTTCAAAGGCCGATATTTTTTTGTCAATGCAGATATAAGAGGTGTATTGCTTGTCGAAATCCAAGACAAGAACGGCAAAGTAATCGAAGGCTTTTCGAAGGACGACTGTATAAAAGTGTCAGGAGACAACACTAAGCACATCGTCGCATGGAATAATAACAGGACCTTAGAGTCATTAGAGAATACAACAATAAGGGTTAAGTTCTACCTGACCGATGGTGATATCTACGCATTCTGGATATCAGATGCGACAAGTGGAGAAAGCCGGGGCTATACAGCCGGGGGCGGTCCGGGTCTTCATCAGTCGGGGCTGGACATCAAATAACTTTAAAAAGACCAATCATGAGAACTAAAATAACAACACTCATCTTCGGTATGGCAATAGTGGCAAGTTCCTGTTCGGAAGAACATACTTTCTACAATACTGCTGCCAAAACCGAAATAGCTCAAGGAGCGGATGAATATGAAGTCGGTGAGGCCATTACGTTCACCGACAACACTACTCCGAGTAAAGGAACTTCTATAAAAGCTTATCTCTGGGAGTTCGGGGACGATGATAATTCGACTTCAACAGACCAGACCCCTACATTTACCTATAAGAAGGACGGAACATACACCGTCAAGCTGACTGTCACCGACTCTAACGATCTTAAATCTACGTCAAGCAGATCGGTCCGCGTGATCAATCCTACCAAGGCTGATTTTACGCTCGATAAGGAAGAATACTTCCTGGGTGACGAAGTCTGGTTCCTCGATGCCTCCACGACAAAGGGCTCTACGACCATCACGGCATGGAAATGGGAATTTGCAGATGAAGCCCGTACCACATCTGATGCCCAAAATCCGAGTTTCCTTTACGAAGCGGCAGGCTCTTATCCGGTGAAACTTACTGTCACAGACTCGTATGGCCTTACAACGAGTGTTACTAAGAGCGTTAATATCCAGGATCCGTCGCAGATAATCGCTACACAATGGACCGCTCTTCTTGGTGGCGCTGTGAAAGGCGGTTCTTCTCCTGCTGTCTCACCTGATGGTTCTACAGTCTACATGTTGAGGAGTCTTGCCGGAAGCGATCTTGCAGCACTCTACGCTTACAATACGTCCGACGGACAGATAAAATGGACTCTTGACCTCAGTGTCGCTATGTCCGGGTCTTCAGCTACAGCTCAGGCTAAGGATGTCTTCAGTTCGCCTTCAGTCGGTGCTGACGGAACTATCTACATGGTAGTCCGAGATTTGCAGTCGACGACTAAAGAAAGAGGAGTCTATGTGATTGCCGCTAATCCCAACGGATCTTTGAAATGGGCGAAAAAAGGTGGTGCAAGCGGCACTAATCTCTACGCGATAACACCGGCGATAGATTCTAACGGCAATATTATCGTCGCAACCCGTGGCAACGAAGTATGGAAACTTACCCCGGCCGGAGACTTGTCTGCATTTGCAACCGATGGTGTAGGCGTTACGGGTGGAATGACTGTATCTAAATCAGGTATAGCCTATGGTGCAGCAAACGGTGCGAACGGATTCTTCGCTCTCGATACAAATTCCGGCAGTCCGTTATGGAAATATAACACCGATTTCGGAGGTGCTCCCGACGCTTTCACCGGTGCTCTGAGAAGTGCTCAGGCTGCGATTGATTCTGATGGAACGATATATTTTGTCACAGATGCCGGGGCCGGAGGACAGATTATCGCTTTTAATCCTTCCGGTTCGGTCAAGTGGATACACAGTACAGCCGGAGCAATTCCCGACGGAGGGGTAATAATTTCCGAAGACGGAACAATCTATTCTAACGGAGGTATGGCTCCTGCCGAGGGTATTATAGCACTCAATAACGACGGCAGCCTCAAATGGACTTTTGAGACCAAGGGAAATGTACAGACATCTCCGGTTATCGACAATCGTGGGTATATCCATGTTGTGGATGCTGGTGCGAACTACTACGTGGTGAAACCGGACGGTACTCTTCTTGCAGAAGCTCAGCTTGGACAATCGTGCATCTCAGCTCCTGTCATGGACTCCAACGGCCGCTTGTATGTCACTGTACAGAAAGACGGCGCTCCGACTGTCGTGTGCGTGACTTCGAAAGCAACTTCTTTCAGCGCTACAGCTCCCTGGGCAATGCGAGGACAGAATCCGTGTCGTACTGGTCTACAGAAATGAAGACAGGTTTCTAAGGTAAGAGTGGGGAGTGTCGTAGGAACACTTACGGCATACCCACTCTTTTCTAAAAAACAATAAGTTTAATATCATGAACTCTATAAGACTAAAGAAATGGTATCCATGGCTCGTTGTCGGGCTGCTTTGGGTGGTGGCTTTGCTTAACTACATGGATCGGCAGATGTTGTCGACTATGCGAGATGCGATGGCTCTCGATATATCCGACCTCGAAAGCAAAGTGATGTTCGGAAAAGTAATGGCTGCATTTATGTGGATATACGGCTTTATGAGCCCGGTTTCTGGCATTGTCGCAGACCGTGTCAACCGTAAATGGCTTATAGTACTTTCGTTGGGAGTCTGGTCGACGGTTACTTTGCTGATGGGGTATGCAACTACCTATAATCAGGTTTATTGGTTAAGGGCATTGATGGGTGTCTCGGAGGCCCTCTACATTCCGGCGGCCCTTTCGCTCATCGCCGATTATTTTACAGGCAAGCAACTAAGTCTTGCCATAGGCATACATATGACAGGTCTCTATATGGGGCAGGCCATCGGTGGTTTCGGAGCCTTTGTGGCGGAACACCTTTCATGGCAGTCTACATTCCATTGGTTTGGCATTGTGGGTATAGCCTATGCGTTCGTCCTGATTCTTTTCTTATACGAGAAACGATCAGAAACAAAATCTGAGAAAAACGTCGATGCGAAGGAATCCCTTGGCGTGACTCTTAAGAAAAACATGTCGGCAGTCAAGGCATCTCTGGGGATGCTTATGACAAACATCGCCTTTTGGACAATTATATTCTTCTTTGCATCCTGTTCCGTACCGGGATGGGCAACGAAGAACTGGCTCCCTACGCTTTTTGCTGACAGTCTCAATGTACAGATGTCGGTTGCCGGTCCGATCGCAACGATAACTATTGCTTTCGCATCTTTTATCGGTGTAATGGTGGGCGGTCCGATGGCCGACAAGTGGTCTGCAAGGAATCTTAAAGGCCGCATATATACAAGTGCTATCGGATTGGCGTTGATGATACCTTCCCTGGTCCTTATGGGTTTTGGAACATCGTTCGTAGCTGCGATCGGTGCCGGTGTCCTCTTCGGTCTTGGCTATGGCCTTTTTGATGCGAACAATATGCCTATCCTTTGTCAGTTCGTGCCGGATCGTTCGCGGGGAACCGCTTATGGCATGATGAACATGTCCGGGCTATTTATAGGAGCTCTTGCGACCAATGTCCTCGGTTCTTTGGCCGAAAAAGAGATGATGGGCCTCGGATTTGCATGCATGGCAGGAGCATTGTGTTTGGCGTTGATTCTGCAGCTGGCTGTTCTTAAGCCAAAAACATTGAATATGGAGTAGAGTATTGGTAATTCAAAAGCGGACGGGGGTGTCTCCGGGTCTTCACAATTCTTGTTGGTAATGATTATCGCATTGTAAGAAGAGACACCCCTGTCCTAAATAACATGGAATAATGATTACTCAGATTTATAACGGTAAGGTTCTGATTCCCGGAGGAAGGTGGATCAATGGAGGTTCGGTTTTGATCGTAGATGATAAAATCGCGGAAATCTATAGTCACAGCCGAATCTTTGAGAGTGCAGATAAAAGCATCAATGCCGGAGGCGGGTATATCCTGCCGGGTGGAATAGATATGCACGTACATGGCGGCGGTGGCCGTGACTTCATGGAAGCGACCAAAGATGCTTTTGAAACTGCTGTTATGGTTCATCGGCGTCATGGTACGACATCGATGTTTCCTACCTTGGCATCCTCGACCGAGGATACGATTCGTGCGGCTGCCGAAGTCTGTTCCGAACTTACCGAGGATCCGTACAGCGGTGTCCTGGGGCTACATCTTGAAGGTCCATATTTTAATCCTGTTATGGCGGGTGGCCAGATTGCAGAAAACATACGCATCCCTTCGCCTATGGAATATATCCCTATAGTAGAGGATTTCCCATGTATAAAACGCTGGGATGCCGCCCCAGAACTGCCGGGAGCCGATGACTTCGCACGTTTTATAACAAGTAAAGGACTGGTAGCCTCGATAGCTCATACTCAGGCAAATTATAACGATGTCGTCGATGCATATAAAAACGGCTATACTCTGGCCACTCATTTTTATAACGCGATGACGACATCTCATAAAAATGGAATATACAAGCATGAGGGGACTGTAGAATCAATCTATCTGAATGACGGTATCAACGTAGAGGTTATATCTGACGGCATCCATGTGCCTCCGGTAATCCTTAAGATGGTCCATAAGTTCAAGGGTTATGGAAGAACGTGCCTTATTACGGATGCTCTCGCGATTACTGAATCACCCGACGGGAGTTCCTATGATCCGCGTATAATGATCGAGAACGGCGTGTGCAAGCTCAAAGATGGTTCTGCTATTGCCGGAAGTTGTGCTACAATGGACAGGCTCATCCGTACTGCGGTCAAAGAAGCCGGTATCCCGTTGGAAGATGCTGTAAGGATGGCTTCTGAGACACCCGCTCTTATTATGGGCGTTTACGACCGCAAAGGAAGCATCTGCAAGCGTAAGGATGCCGATATTATTGTCATGGATAAAAGCTTGAATCTGACTCATGTAATTGCGATGGGCAATATAGTCGACATTTTTTGATTATGATTAAGGCATATGCCTCGGTCAACATGCTTTTATGACTTGATCGGCGCGTAGAATTATATACTTTGTGTAAAACTATTATCAAATATGAGACTTATAATCGAACCAGATTATAGCCTGGTGTCCAAATGGGCTGCATATTATGTGGCATCCTGCATTATAAAGGCTAAACCTACGGCAGATAAGCCTTTTGTCCTCGGATGCCCTACAGGAAGCACTCCTCTGGGAATGTATAGGGAACTTATCAGTCTGTATGAATCGGGAATCTTGTCCTTTGCCAACGTTGTCACATTCAACATGGACGAATATTGTGGTATAGCTCAAGATCACCAACAGAGCTATCACACATTCATGTGGAATAACTTTTTCAGCCACATAGATATACCGGCTAAGAATGTAAATATTCTGGATGGAAATGCCTGCGACTTAAAAGAAGAGTGTGAACGTTTCGAAGAAAGAATAAAATCTTACGGAGGTGTCGATCTTTTCATGGGAGGTGTCGGTCCCGACGGGCATATAGCCTTTAATGAGCCGGGGTCCTCCCTCCTATCTAAAACAAGAATAAAGACTCTTACTACCGACACTATTATCGCGAACTCGCGGTTTTTCGATAATAACGTGGATTTGGTACCCAAAACAGCCCTGACAGTCGGTGTAGCCACAATAATGGCAGCCAAAGAAGTTCTTCTGCTCGTAAACGGACAGAATAAAGCCCGGGCACTGAAACACGGAATAGAAGACGGTGTCTGCCAGATGTGGGCGATTTCGGCATTGCAACTCCATCCGCATGCAGTAATTGTTGCTGACGAGGACGCGTGTGCCGAACTGAAAGTCGGAACGTACAAGTATTTCAAGGATATCGAGGGAGTCAATATCGAGCCTCATCTGGATATATAATTCACTTACAACATGAATACATAAGCATGGCGGATACAAACATTAAAGTGATACCGGATTGTGAGTTGTCGAGCTCTCCGCCCGGCTTGTCTGATGTAGGCATTGCATCATTCCAGATGGAGGAATCCTTCGATGTCCTGCAAGCGGTAAATGAAGCTAAGCGTTGTTTGAGATGTAAAAACCCACAATGCGTAAAAGCTTGTCCCATAGGAAATAATATCCCCGAATTTATCCATCAGATGTCTAAAGGGAACTTTGGCAAAGCCATGGAGATAATCAACGAGACAAGTACCTTGCCTGCCATATGTGGCAGAGTATGTCCTCATGAGAAACAGTGTCAGGGTAACTGCGTGCTCGGGAGGAAAGGAAAGCCTGTCCAGATTGGAAAACTGGAGAGTTTCGTGGCGGATTATGATACCCGGATGGAGTTTATCAAGGAATTGATGCCGCAGAAGACTCGTGGGAAAATAGCTGTAATAGGTTCAGGTCCTGCCGGCCTTACTGTTGCCGGCAAACTGGCCCGGGGTGGATTTGCTGTTACCGTATTTGAATCCCAGCAGGAGCCAGGTGGTGTATTGTTATATGGTATCCCTGCTTACCGTCTGCCAAAGAGAGTTGTCAGACAAGAGATAGAAAAGATTCAGGCTCTCGGAGTGGAGTTCAAACTCAATTCCACAGTGGGCATTGGCTCTCTGACAGTCGACAGCATATTCGATGAGGGATTCGACGCAATATTTATCGGTACCGGAACAGCAATACCCAAGACTGTCGATACACCCGGGGTAGACTTATATGGCGTTCATCAGTCTATCGCTCTGCTACATCAGGTTACTGCATTCAATGACGGACTGATAAGTCAACGGCATGTGCCTTTGCGCAGAGGCGAACAAGTCGCTGTCATGGGATGCGGCAATGTCGCCATTGACGCGGCTCGGACTGCCATTAGGTTTGGCACTGATGTGACAGTCGTGTCAATTGAAGGGAAAGATGCAATGCCGGCAAGTGAGAAAGAGTATGGTGAAGCAATTTCTGAAGGTGTTAGATTTTTGTGGGACACCGAGATTGTGAAATTTATAGGAGACAACAATAACCGCCTGTGCTCTCTGGAACTGAGGCATAACGATGAAATCAGCTCAATGAAAATCGACAGAGTATTTTTAGCCATAGGCTCACGCCCTGCTAACAGAATAGTATCTACTACCAATGGCATAGAAGTGGATTCCAAAGGATATGTCATGACTTATGAAAATCCATTCGGTATGACAACTCGTAAAGGCGTTTTCGCAGGGGGAGATGTCGTGCATCGGCCCCAGACTGTTGTCCAGGCTATAAAGGCTGCAAAAGAGGTTGCCGACAGTATGGCAAGATACGTAGATGCCGTCAAACTATTAGACCTCATCGACCGGCTGGACTATAAAAATGAAAACTAAATACGTATTCCTTCCCGTCACGGTTTTTCGCTATGTACATCAGATATTTCAGAGGGACGCTATGACTGAAAGTGCTCCAGTGTCGAGGGCTGACAGGTAGTAGGAGCTGAATGCCGATGGAGGCCCTTATGCAGCTCCGTTTAGCGGAGGTATCTGGTTAGATGGACCTGATTTGATGTATAAGGTGTAGTACACTGTAGACGACCCCGGAATGGTAAAAAGAAGGATAGGCCTATGAGATAAGGATCCGGGGTATAAATAAAAATGGAGTGTAACTCGTTGAGCTACACTCCATTTTGTTATCGTTGATTTAGTGTCTTATTTCACTTCCTCGAAGTCGACGTCCTGAACGTGGTCGTCGCCTCCGTTGTTGTTGGCTCCGGGGTTAGTGTATCCTGCGCCGGCTCCAGGATTGGCGTTCTGCTGAGCCTGGGCCTGGGCGTTGAGGATGTCCTGCTGTACAGCGCCGAATGTGGTCTCGATTTCCTTGATAGCGGCATCGATAGCGGCGATATCCTGGGCTTTGTGTGCGTCTTTGAGTCGGGCGACAGCAGCTTCGATAGCGGCCTTCTTGTCGGCAGGAATCTTGTCGCCGTATTCGGCGAGCTGTTTTTCAGTCTGGAAGGCGATGGCATCTGCCTGGTTGAGCTTGTCGATACGTTCCTTTTCGCGGGCATCGGCATCGGCATTGGCTGCTGCTTCGTCCTTCATGCGTTTGATTTCGGCATCGGTAAGACCGCTGGAAGCTTCTATACGGATGCTCTGTTCCTTGCCGGTGGCTTTGTCTTTTGCAGAAACGTTGAGGATACCGTTGGCATCAATTTCGAATGTTACTTCGATCTGAGGTATGCCTCGGGGTGCGGGTGCGATTCCATCAAGATGGAACTTGCCCAGGAGCTTGTCGTCCTTAGCCATGGGGCGTTCACCCTGGAGAACGTTGATTTCAACGGAAGGCTGGTTGTCGGCCGCGGTAGAGAATGTTTCGCTCTTCTTGGTCGGGATTGTTGTATTGGCTTCGATGAGCTTGGTCATCACGCCGCCGAGGGTTTCGATACCTACCGACAGAGGCACAACGTCGAGAAGGAGAACATCCTTGACATCGCCAGAGAGGACACCGCCCTGGATGGCAGCACCAACAGCGACTACTTCGTCGGGGTTGACACCCTTGGAGGGAGCCTTGCCGAAGAATTTTTCGACAACCTGCTGGATTGCGGGAATACGGGTCGAACCGCCTACGAGGATGACTTCGTCGATATCGGAAGCTTTGAGACCGGCATCGCGGAGAGCGTCTTCGCAAGGCTTGATGGTAGCCTGGATCAGTTTGTCGGCGAGCTGTTCGAATTTAGCACGTGTAAGGGTGGTTACAAGGTGCTTTGGAATACCGTTGACAGGCATTATGTAGGGCAGGTTGATTTCGGTGCTTGTAGCACTCGAAAGTTCGATCTTGGCCTTTTCGGCAGCTTCCTTGAGGCGCTGGAGGGCCATAGGATCCTGACGGAGGTCGACACCTTCCTGTTTGAGGAATTCGTCGGCGAGCCAGTCGATGATAACGTGGTCGAAGTCATCACCGCCGAGGTGTGTGTCACCGTTGGTGGATTTCACTTCGAATACGCCGTCGCCAAGTTCGAGGATGGAGATATCGAATGTACCGCCGCCGAGGTCGAATACCGCAATCTTCTGGTCTTTGTTGGTCTTGTCGAGGCCGTAGGCAAGGGCTGCAGCAGTAGGCTCGTTGACGATACGTGCAACTTTGAGACCGGCGATTTCGCCTGCTTCCTTAGTGGCCTGACGCTGAGAATCGTTGAAGTATGCAGGAACAGTGATGACTGCTTCGGAAACGGTCTGGCCGAGGTAGTCTTCGGCTGTTTTCTTCATCTTCTGGAGGATCATGGCCGAGATTTCCTGCGGAGTGTATTCGCGGCCATCGATGTCGATACGTGGTGTGTTGTTGGCACCGCGTACTACTTTATAAGGAACTCGTTCGATTTCGTTCTTCACCTGGTCGTAAGTTTCGCCCATGAATCGTTTGATCGAGTAGATTGTACGTTTTGGGTTGGTGATGGCCTGGCGTTTTGCGGGGTCGCCGACTTTGCGTTCGCCGCCGTCGACGAATGCTACTACCGACGGGGTTGTATTGCGTCCTTCACTGTTAGGAATGACAACGGGGTTGTTGCCTTCAAGTACGGCAACGCAGGAATTGGTCGTTCCCAGGTCTATACCGATAATTTTTCCCATAGTTGAGTGTTTTTATATGTTGTTATTTCGTTTTCTTTTGTCATTGATAGAACAAAAAGTATGCCAAAAAGGTTTTGTCATTCTTCCTATGCCATAATGTCAGCGTTGTAACAGACAATAATTATCCGACATACAGGAAATCCTGGGCTGGTAAGCGTAGTCTATGCCGTTTTATTGTGTGGGGGATTGTCGGTGCGGGAACTAAACAAAAAGCCGCGACGGACTATTCCGACACGGCTTCTCTGGTGCTTTGGATTTAGCGTTTAGTCTTTCTTCACGTTGCGGCGCTCCTTGATACGAGCTTTCTTGCCGGTGAGGTTGCGAAGATAGTAAAGCTTGGCGCGGCGTACCTTGCCATATTTGTTGACGGTAATCGAGTCGATAAACGGAGACTCGATGGGGAAGATACGTTCAACACCTACGTTGTCGCTCATCTTACGTACGGTGAAGCGCTTCTTGACGCCTTCGCCCGAGATACGGATAACGACACCGCGATACTGCTGGATACGCTCCTTGTTACCTTCTTTGATACGGTATGCCACGGTGATGGTGTCGCCGGGACCGAATTCGGGATGCTGCTTGCCGGTTGCAAATGCTTCTTCAGCAATTTTGATTAAATCCATTTTGCAAGAGATTATAATGTTAACATTAGTCGCAATATTCGCAGGCTGCTTGTCCTGCCAGAGATTACGAAATCGACCGCAAAGGTAGTGCTTTTTTGCGGCTTGTGCAAGTTTTTAACCTCTTAATTATTGGAGGCCTTGAATTTAAAGCCGAGATAGACTCCGTCGTAGGAGTTGATGAGACTCGTGAGGGTGCTAAGTGTGGTGTTTTTTACAACGCCGGCCACTTTGTTCAGGATCTGGATGAGGCGCGTGGCATCGAAAGTAAGGTTCAGCGTGTTTCCGGCCTTTGTGGCATGGGCTTTCACGGAACCGAGGTCTATTTTGCCGAAGGCGTTGAAATGGAAGATCAGATCTCCGTTTTCTTCCTTCTCTACCGTTCCCTTGACTGTCGATACGCCGAGTTTCATTTCGAAGGTATGGTCTTCTGTCACTGTCAGCGAGCTTTTGTCGAGACGCAGACGCTGGTAGTAAGGTGCGAGTTTGCTTTCGAGGGCCGTGGCAGCACCGGCTCCCCCTATCTTCTTGAGGGCGTTGTCTGTCTGGAAGCTGACGGCCGGAGAGATGTACGCCCATGAGCCTTTAAGGTCGTCGACAGAGAAATTTTGCGATGCCAGGGTGTTTCCAAGAAGAGTGCCTAAGGCCCCGAGACCGCTGCCGGAGTCTGGTGCAGAAGTGCTGTCCGAAGTTGCTGCGTTGCCGAGACCATTCAGCAGGTCGCGGAGCGATTGCGAAGATGCTGCTGGGCTTATGCAAAGGGTGAGGAGGAAGATGAGTATGCTGCGTGTCATGCTTTTGCGTCTTCGAGATTGATTTCTTTCATATTTTCCGATGAGTCGTCCTTGAGCTCGCTGTCTATTTCCTGGTAGATGGAATTGTTGCTTTTGAATTCGGGCACGATATGTTTCATCTCGGCGACAACATCGTGACTCGGGCCGAATTTGTGGAGGTTTTCCCACAGCCGTTCGAGGTGAGTCATTACATCTTCGTACTTGTATGTGCGCACGCGTGCAATCATGATTTTCTTATGATGCGTAGCTATTGTGTGCTCCTTCTCGTTGAGGAGTTCTTCATAGAGCTTCTCGCCCGGACGCAGACCTGTCTCGATAATCTTGATGTCTTCGCCGGGCTTGAGTCCCGAGAGGTTTATCATTCGTACTGCCAGGTCCCAGATTTTGACTGGTTCGCCCATGTCGAAAACGAAGATTTCACCGCCGTTGCCCATCACGCCTGCTTCGAGTACCAGTGAACATGCCTCGGGTATGGTCATGAAGTAGCGTATGATGTCACGATGGGTGATAGTGACAGGGCCACCTTGTTCGATCTGGTGGCGAAACAGTGGTATTACAGAACCGTTCGAGCCGAGGACGTTGCCGAAACGTGTAGTGATGAATCGGGTAAGAGGACCGTCTGACGTCTCTTTAAGATGGTTGAATAGTGACTGGACGTATATTTCCGCAATACGCTTCGATGCGCCCATGATGTTTGTGGGGTTGACAGCCTTGTCGGTGGAAATCATAACGAATTTCTCTACGCCGTATTTGACGGCGAGGTCTGCCACGTTTTTAGTGCCGAAGACATTGGTTGCGACAGCCTCGGTCGGGTTGCGTTCCATCATTGGCACATGTTTGTATGCGGCAGCATGGAATACATATCGCGGATGGTATTTCACGAAAGCTCGTTCGATACGGTCTTTGTTTGTAATATCGCCGATGAACAGGTGGATGCGCATGTCGGGGAATGTGCTCTCCAGTTCGAGCTGCATGTCGTGCATAGGGGTCTCGGCCTGATCGAGGAGCACTATTTCTTTGGCATCCATGGCTGCTACCTGACGGACTATCTCGCTGCCGATAGAACCGGCAGCACCTGTTATCATCACAACCTGGTTGCGAATGACGTTGCGGATGGATGTGTTTTCAGTGCGGATAGGCTCGCGCCCGAGAAGGTCTTCGATTTTGATGTCGTGGACGTGCGACGATAGTGCGGGCATCGTCTTGCTGTTGAGGTCGAATTCTTCGACCTGGTTAAGCATCAGGAGTTTGATGTGGTTCTTGAGGAAGATGTCGGCAGTGCCGCTACGCATCAGCTCGAGCTGGGTCGAGAGGAAGAGCAGCGTATCACATTTGTAATAATCGAAGATTTCTCTGATATGGTCCTGGTCGAAGGGAACTACGGGTATGCCGTTGACGGTGCTGTCGATATTACGCGTGCTGAGACTGAGGAGGGCCACCGGGTCGAACTGGCCTTCGAACTCGCTCTTAAGGGCTGAGGCGAGGAAGAAGGAGTTGATGGCGGAACCGAGGACGATGACGCGTTTCTTGTACTGTGTGATGCCGGCTACCTGCATGTAGAGATACTTTATAGTCAGTCGCATGAGCAACATGAGCGTGAAAGTCATGACTGCGGCGATACATATGTCCCAGAAACGGAAATAGGCGAAATTGCCGAAAATATAGGTTATGAGGGAAGTGAGCGCGAGAGCGGAAGAAGCGCAGAAAACAAGCAGCACAAGACGATAGGTGTCCTCGATGACGGACAGACGTATGATATATCTGCTTGTTCCAAGGGCTATGGAGAGCACTCCATAGACCCCAAATGCTATCGTTGCCTTGCAGGCCGGAGTATAAATGAATGAATTTGACCCGGCGTATGAATAGCTTGTGGCAAAAGTTATTGCACAAGTGAAAGCTATCAAAATAAGGTCAGCTAATAATACCATCCATTTTGGAGAGGGCTTTTCTACGAAGGCCCGGATAGGCGTGGAGTTAGCCAACGCTTTGATGATTTTCTTCTTCATACTGTTAATATATTGCGGTAAATTGTCGGACTATCATTTTGGCATGGCAAAGATACGAAATATAATCAACTGTGACAAGACTTTAGTTAAATAATATGGTTTTTGGAACCCAAACATTTCTTGAGTGTTATTTAAATATAAAAAAGATTTTCATTATGGAAAAGCCACGACACATATCGCCACTGATGATTATTCATACGTATATCTGCGATTCTTTAATACTCTTAACGGTTGCGGCAGCAATGATTTTTTCTTTGTCAGCATGTCATAATGATGATTTGTGGGACGAGATGCCTCAGGAGATATCGGAATTTGTCTCGACATATTTCCCCGGTCAGGATATCAATGAATACTCGTCCAATGGCGAGACATATCATGTGCGCGTAAGCGATGGCCCTGGCCTGACGTTCGACAAAGACTATAAATGGGTAGCCATTGCCGGGTATGGCATGCCGTTGCCGAGGGTATTGCTTTTCGACCAGCTCCCTCCGGTACTATACAAATACCTTGAGAGCACCCAGCAACTTGACAGTGTGTTCAGCCTTGACCGCGACAGCGCGGACTATACTGTCACCTTGCAATACTCCACACTGATCTACGACACAGCTACAGGCGAAATCAGCGGCAGTCGGCCAGACGCTTGAATCGTATCAGGCCGTCCACTTCCGGGAACCGGCATTCTAAAATGCTCCCTTCGTTAGTGAACGATGCATTTGTGTCCGATTTGTAGATGTGCCCGTCGGCGGTGTACCACGTCATATCGTAGTTGTCGATGAAGCCCGACGGTTCGAGATGGCCTTTGACCTGCAGTTGTTCCCAGCTGCCGCTTGTATCTCCATCGAGATAGATAAGGTCGTAACCTTTCTCTGCCTCTACGCAGGCGAGAGTGTATTTCCCGCCCGGTTCGGCTTTGTCCTTATCAGTCTTTCGGTCAAGGTACTTCCAGATGCCGACCTTGCTGTCGTTGCTTGACTTGATGTATTCAAGCAGGTCTTCCATATTCCTGTAAGGACCTTCTATATGGTCGGGCATTGGCATGAATGTAAGTGTACTCCGTTTGATGGCAAGACGTTGAGGTACTTCCGCATAGATGAGTATGCTTTTGTCGTAGACGAAAGGCACTTCTATCGTTGTGGCGGCTCGAGTGCCGCCCATCTCAAGAATACACCCCGATTTGCGTTTCCGTATCACTACAGAAAAACCGGCTTGACGGCCGGTGCCATAGTCAGCTTCGACTTCGCCTTCATCGACGACCTCGTTAGATTGGCCTGAACGACGATATATCTTATAGAGTGCGGCAGGCAGAATGCCGGATTCATCGTTGAAGCGTTCGGGAAGGGTCACCGATGTGTAATAACCGTCTCCGCTCGATTCTTCAATCCAGTAGAGGCTTATTGTTTGAGCGGAACGTGGAGCGCCGACGCGGAGATGATAGTCGAGACGTTCAACCTTGCCACAGACCATGGCTGTATCCCTCCCTGCCGCTGTGAGGGGCTGAGAGAAACAGAGGATGGATATGATAGCGGCTATAGACCGCAATTTTTCAAGAATGGCTACCATAGTTTCTGAGTATTCCGGAAACTGTGTCTACGAATTCCTCGCCAGGCATGTCATAGGGGAGCCAATGGATAGTAAAGCCCCGGCGCTCCATGCCTCTGAACCATGTCATCTGACGCTTGGCGAACTGATGGATGGCAATTTCAAGCTTTTCCTTCATTTCTTCCATAGATATAGCGCCTGTAACATACAATGTAAGGTATTTGTATTCGAGCCCGTAGTATATAAGATCGTCGGCTTTGACACCTTCTGCCAGAAGACGCTCAACTTCGGCACACATGTCTTCTTGTTCGAGACGGTGACGGAGCCGTTCGCTTATGCGTCTGCGCCGGTCTTCTCGGGTTATATCCATCCCGATGATTATTGATGGTACAGGTTCTCCCCCATGTATTGCTGTCGCTTTATCGGGATGCTCGATGTAGTAATGTTCTATCTCGATGGCACGGATGGCTCTCGCCTTGGTGTCGATGTCTGTTGTGTTGTGAAGACGTTTCATCGAGGCAAGTACTGTTGTCAGTTCTGTGAGCGTAAGACCCTCCAGGGAAGCACGCAGTTCATGATTTGTCGGGACTTCCGGCAGGTACATGCCTTTGAGATAGGACTCAATATACATTCCTGTACCTCCTGCAATTATCGGGAGTTTATGACGGCTGTAGATATCTTCTACAGCGGCGCGGCAGTCGCGAAGATATTCGAACAGGTTGTATTTGTAGCCCGCAGGAGCTATGTCTACAAGATGATACGGGATAGATCCGTATTCTCCGAGGTCTTTTCCTGTTCCGATGTCCATACCCCGATAGATCTGTCGGGAATCCGCGCTCACTATCTCGCCGTCGAGATGCCCGGCCAACTCTACGGCTCTACGTGTCTTTCCCGATGCTGTGGGGCCGACGACAGCCAGAACAGGCGGAAGCTTCATGGCGTGATGCTTTCCTTACGGTTGAAAAGACTTGTTATGCGTTCCCAAAGTCGACGCATATGGTAGAAATGTTTGTCCTCATTATTATGAGCTATAGTGAACCATGTTTTGTCGTCATAGTCCACTTTCCAGTCTTTAAGGTCGCGGAAACGGAATGTAGGGCGATAATTTTTGATGGGGTAGAGGCGCTTGCCAGCTCGGTCATATGTCTTCCAGGCCAGTGTTATGGTATGGATACGGTATAGCTCGTTTGTGAGCGCAGGTCGAATGGTCTTAGCTGCAAGAGCTGCGTCGAGCATGTAGGGGTTGAACCATGTGCCTTCGCTACTCAGCAGTTCTTGATCCTTTTCATTTACAAAGGCTGCGTAGTGGACAACGTATGAATTGTGTGCATAACCTTTGTCTGTATAGCAGTAACGAAGTTTGAAATCGTCGATATCTGTCATTTCCTTGAAGAGGCCGCCGGCACGATCGTTATCGAAATTCTGGCGCCCTTTGAATACTGCTTCCGTCGGGACATCCCATAGACCTTCGTTGTCGGCTTTAAGCAGAAGATTGTCGCCGAAGAATACAAGGAACCGTAGCGTAGTGCTGTCTGGACGCCCCGGGAGTGTATTTTCAAGAGCATGATAGAGCATACGGGCTGTCTGGTACCGTCCCCACATGAACATCAGCGATACAACATAGATAATCAGCGGCATGTAGATGAAGAAGAACCTGTCGGGATCGTTCATGTCCGTGTTGATGTATCGTGCGAAGTAGTACCAGTACTCGATTCCGCATGTGAGGGCCGAAATAAGAATGAGGAGTATGGTCTGGTAACGGGCTTCGCGGTAGTAGAGCGTTCCTATTATACTGTCGCCTGCATAATAACCGTTTTGTCGCTGACATTCTCGGCATGCTCGGCTGCTTAAGCCCGAGTAAAGGCTGAGGAGTGAAAAGAATATAGCGCAGGGGAAGATGATAAGACAAGTCAGGAAAGGTATCTGCTGGTTGTACAGACTGAGATGAATTTTGGTCCCAATCAGCCAGTCAGTGCAAAGAATGTTGATACTCAGCATTATGACCGCAGATAGGACGAGCGACCGTATGGTTATGCGCGACAATACCGAGCAGTTCGTGAATGAAGAGATGTTACCCATCTGACGGAGGACCGATATGACGTAGACTTCGCCGAGCACTATGATAGGCAGCCATGTTTTGGAAATAAAGAGAGCCAGGAACATGGGAAGCACCAAGGCACCGACCGACAGAGCCCAGTTGCGCCACATCGAGTAGAGGACCATGTCGGTCTTGCTGTTGGTATTTGTTGGTTGTGCTTCCATAGTCTATTTCAGTTTTGAGTCGAAGTACTGCAGCATCTTTCCGTAAACTACCTGTCGGGCGTTGCATCCGTTGATGGAGTGGTTCATGTTGGGGAAGATCAGCATGTCGCACAGGATACCGGCACTTTCAAGAGCGGATACAAACTGTATCGAGTTTGCCGGATGCACATTGTCGTCGGCAGTGCCGTACATAATCAGGAGCGGACATCCGAGATAATGTGCCCGAAGGAGGACCGATGTTTCGTTGTAACCTTTCTCGTTCTGCTGAGGTGTCAGCATATAGCGTTCCGTATAGACAGTATCGTAGAAACGATAGTCTGTGACCGGAGCGACAGCAACAGCTGCCGCAAACGGACATTCGTCGGCTGTTGCACATTTCAAAGCCTCAAAGCCACCATAGCTCCACCCATAGATCCCGATTTTCTTGGCATCGACATAAGGAAGGGCGGCAGCATATCGGGCGGCGGCGAGCTGGTCGATGGTTTCGAAATAACCGAGACGTTTGTAGACGCTCGTCCGGAATGCTGTGCCGCGTCCCGCTGTGCCACGTCCGTCGACACATATAATAATGTATCCCTTCGACGCATAGTATGATTCCCAGTCGAGAGACCAGCGGTTGAGAACGGTCTGAGAACCAGGGCCACTGTACTGGCTCATTATGACGGGATAGCGGCGCGAGGGGTCGAAATCGACAGGCTTGACCATGTAGCCGTTAAGCTCGTTGCCATCCGACTGCATCTTGAAGAATTCTTTCTTTGCGAGCAGCCCCTTTGTCTTGGCTGCGAATTCTTTGTTATCGACAATTACTCTTAGTTCCTTGCCGTCCGAACGGTTGATTGAATAGACAGGAGGTGTAGTAATATCGTTGTGCTGCAGGAGCATGAATGCGTTGCCGGGAGCAAATGAGGCCGATGACGTACCCTCTGTGGAACTTATGGGCGATATAATGCCTTTTTTGTCAAGACGGTAGACTGTACGGTCCATCGGTGTGGGGGCCGCGGCCTGGAAGTAGTGGTTGCCGAGGGCGTCGCTACCGTAATATTCGGTGGCATCATAGTTGTCCCCGCTGATATCTTTGATTTTTGCTCCCGAGTAGCTGTATTCGTAGAAGCGTGTGAAGCCGCTTGCATCGTCGGCTATTACAAAGGAATTCTCTCCGAAATGGAGTTCCGAGTACATTTCGGGCAGAATCCATGCTTTCGATTCTTCGGTGAATACTGAGCGTGTGACAGTAGACTTCGGATTAGCCATAAACAGCTCGAAGCGGTTCTGGTCGCGGTTGAGGGTCGATACCATCAATTGTGATGGTTTCGGCCCGTACGCCAGTCGTGCTATATATTCTGGATTTCCCGGGAGGTCGACGGTCTTAGTCTTGCGTGTCTCGACATCGTAGCTGTGCAGGCTGACGGTTGAGTTCGGCTCTCCTGCAACAGGATATTTGTAACTCATCACGCCGGGATAGAGCTCGTACTGTGTCTTTCGGTCGCAGGTCCCCTCATAGACCGGCAGCGTGTACATTGGTACGGCGCTTTCATCGAAACGGACATAGCAGAAAGTGAGGTTGTCGGGAGCCCATGTCATGAGCGAGGTCACTTCGAATTCTTCCTCGTAGGTCCAGTCTGTAGCGCCATTTATTATAGAGTTGATAGCTCCGTCTTCAGTGACTGCGACCTCGGTCTCATAATCGAGTTTGGCGATGTGGATATTGTTGTCTGCCACGAAAGCCACCATCCGCGAGTCTGGAGAGAAAAGAGGGTCACGCTGGCGTTGGTGGGTCTTTGAAAGCGGTTTCAGCAGTCGTGAACGCACTTCATAAACATAATATTGAGCTGAAAAAGAACGGCGATAGATAGGCGATGAATTGCGCCATACAAGAATCTTCGAAGCGTCGGGACTCAGCTTGAAGCCCTCGAAATCTGTTAGTACAGTCTCTCTGGTGTGACCGAGGTCGAATAGTTCGCCGGTCTCTTTGCCTGTCGCGATATCCTTGAGGATTAACTTCTTGCCATCGGCTGAACGTTCGACACTCTGCTTGCCGTCGGGCATAAAAGTGAGAGTGCATCGCGCAGGAGTTGTCTGGGGCGCGGTATAGGCGGCAAGAGCCTGGATATCTGCATTGCGCATTGCTCCTGGAGTGGCTGCCTGCAGGCTCATGGCCATTATGAAGAGAGCTGAAAATGTGCTTATATATTTTTTTCTCATAAGACGCTATTTTGAGGATTATGCAAAATTACAACATTAATCCTGATTCAGGCCTATAATTAATCTAAAATTTGTTCGATCCCGTATTACCGCGCTCTATTTTCCGCCCTCCGGCATGTTCTTAACAATAGTCAAAAGCGGACGAAACATGAACCAAGCTCCTATAGGGATGTTATTATGATATAAAATAACCCAATTAGCAAATTTCGACATGAACTACGAACAACCCGAACTACCTTACGACGAAAACGCACTGGAACCTGCAATAAGCAAGACCACGGTTGAATTCCACTATGGCAAGCACGAAAAAGCCTATATTGATAATCTCAACAAGCTTATCAAGGGAACGGAATTCGAGGACATGGAACTCGAAGACGTGATTACCAGAGCCAAAGGACCATTGTACAACAATGCATCCCAGGCATGGAACCATATATTTTATTTCTTCACTTTCTCGCCCGACGGTCGGCGCGAGCCTCAAGGCGACCTTCTCAAGGCCATCGAGCGCGACTTCGGATCTTTCGACAGATTCAAAGAAATGTTTGTCGATGCCGGTGTCGGTCTGTTCGGCTCTGGATGGGTGTGGCTTTCTCGCGACGAGCAGGGTAAGCTCTTCATTACCCAGGGTGCAAATGCCGGAAATCCACTTACGGAAGGCCTCACGCCTCTGTTGACTTTCGATGTCTGGGAACACGCTTACTATCTCGACTATCAGAACCGTCGTGCCGATGCCCTCAAAAAGCTCTGGGATATAGTCGATTGGGGCGTAGTCGAAAGCAGATACTGATTTAATTCTGTCTACAGCATATAAACTCACAGCACTTTAAGTTTTAGCATAATGTGATGAATGGAAAGGGAGGTACCTGTGAAGGCACCTCTTTTTCTGTTTTATGCAAAGCTTTAGAAACGGTTGACAGTAGTTTTTTACAAGCCGCCGCAAGGAAACATTTAAAGACTTTGCCTTGTTATTATTTCAATCATCTATCTTTTTATGAAATCTGACTCATCACAAGCATTCATTAGAACCGGAGTAATTATCCTGTTGCTTATATGGGCATGCGGAATCCTCCGTGCCCGGACTGATTATCTCGACAATCCACTTCCTTCTGCGTGGAATGACTCTGTCTCTTCCGGTATATCGGCAGGCCCCGCCGCTATGTGGTGGAAAGCTTTCGGCGACCCGATGCTGGACTCGCTTATAGAAATAGGCGAGAAGAACAACTACGATATAGCCCTTGCGACCAGGCGCATAGCTATCGCCCGTTCGCAGGCCGGACAGGCACGGAGTGCCTATTTGCCTCAGCTGAGTCTTTCGGTCGGATGGTCGCGCAACCGTTTGTCGGGGCGCACTACAGATAATGCTCTTCCGGCCACAGTGGCATCCTCATACGCAGGAACAGTGACGATGGACTGGGAGATAGATTTATTTGGCAAGATTACTGCACAAGTAAAGCAGGCGAATGCAGAAGTCAAGGTCAGTGCCGCAGAATATGCCGGAGTCATAATCTCGCTTGATGCTGAGATTGCAGCAGCTTATATTCAGCTGCTTGTCTCACGAGGTCAGCTTGACGTTGCAAAAAGACATTCGCTAAGCCAGAAACATATAGTCGAAATCACAGAAGCTCGCCATGAAGCCGGTCTTGCATCGAAACTCGACGTCGCCCAGGCTCGCACTGTCTATTATTCTACAATATCACAGATACCTCTTCTCGAATCATCCATAGAAAGCTCATACAATTCTCTCGGAGTTCTTCTCGGAATAGGCCGCGAAGGTCTGCCGGAAGGAATATATGCCAGCAGGGATTTGCCTTACTATGAACATCTTGTAGATTTAGGGGCGCCGGTCGACCTGATACGCCGTCGGCCGGATATAGTTCAGGCAGAGAAAGCTATTGATGCTTCCGCTGCAGCCCTTGGTGTTGCCAAGAAAGAATATCTTCCGTCACTCACCCTTTCCGGGAGCATAGGCACACAGGCTCACAAAGCCAAGGATCTTTTCAAAGGCGATTCTTTCACATATTCGGTTGTCCCGACTCTGTCATGGACAATATTCGACGGTCTCGACCGCCGTTACCAGGTTGCTTCTGCACGTGAGAGTATGAAAGCAAGCGTGGACAGTTACAATCTCGCTGTTCTCACAGCTGTTGAGGAGGTACGCGACGCTATTGCCCGATATGAGGCTACCGTTCAGTATATTGCGTCGATAAAAGAAGTCGTTGGTAATTCCGCGGAGGAATTACGTCTCTCGGTCGACCTGTATAAACAAGGCTTGTCCGATTTCACCAATGTCGTGGACGCGCAACTCAACTACCTCACCTATCAGAATACGCTCGTTTCGGCTCAGGGCCAGGCTTTGACCTCGCTGATCGACCTTTATAAGGCTCTCGGTGGAGGCTGGGACGGTTCGCTGGGTGAATGAACCGTTATTTTCAATAGTTCTCGATAATGAAATTTCAAAGATATGAAAGCATATATCCCCGTTTTGTTTTTCGGTACCCTTGTTCTTGTTGCTTCGTGCCAAAAGTCTGCCAAGGGTCCGGCGGAAGGACTCGAAACAATCGATGTAGCCGTCCCTGAAGTAAAGACCGTTGTCCTGCATAAGTCTTATCCCGGCACTATGTCGGCTTTACAAGAAGCCGATATTGTGGCCCGCGTCGACGGCAATCTTATGTCGATGAACTACGGCAGCGGCGATTTCGTCAAAGAAGGTACTGTCCTGTTCACAATCGAGGACCGCAATTACCGTGATGCCGTATCCCGGGCTCAGGCAGCGCTGGAAACGGCCCGTTCGTCGTATCAGTACGCTTCTTCGCGTTATGAAGCCATGAAGAAGGCTCTTGAGAGCGATGCCGTCAGCGCCATGGAGGTGCAGCAGGCTAAGAGTGCCATGGAACAGGCCGAGGCCGATATCAAGAGTGCTACTGCTGCTTTACAGACTGCCAACACATCCTTGTCTTATTGTACCATACGGGCTCCATTCGACGGACACGTTACGTCCAATACTTTCGATGTCGGTTCATATATTTCTGGAGCGGCTGCCCCTCAGACACTTGCGCGTATCTATCACGATTCGGAAATGTCGCTAACGTTTTCAATAGAGGATGCCGGATTTCTTGGCGAAATGCGAAATTACTATGCTGATAATAAGGCTCTTTTCGACAGTATACCCGTGTCGTTTTCGGAGCCTCTGGCTCATAAATATACAGGCAAGCTATACTATATGGCACCCAACATCGATACTTCGACAGGTACCATGAATCTCAAATGCGAAGTGCTGAATCCTTATGGAGAACTTCGAAGCGGTATGTACACGACGGTAAATCTTCCTTATGGTGTCGACAGCGCGGCTGTCCTGATCCGCGATTCCGCAATCTCGTCCGACCAGCTCGGCAGCTATGTATATGTAGTCAACGATTCCAATAAAGTTGAGTACACAACTATAACTACCGGCGAACTTATCGACGATACTTTGCGAATAGTCAACAGTGGCCTTACGCCGGAGAGCAGGTATGTGACAAAGGCTCTCCTTAAGGTGCGCGACGGCATGGAGGTCAATCCGAGAATGACAAAATAAAGTTTCACTGTCGTTATTCATCATATCATGTTCAGTAAATTCTTTATTGACAGGCCGATATTTGCCACAGTTCTGGCTATCCTGATGATACTCGCCGGCCTGATGACGGTGAGATCGCTTCCTGTTGCTCAATATCCTGATATTACACCTCCTACGGTATTCGTGATGGCATCTTATCCGGGCGCGGACTCCAAAACTGTTGCTGAGACAGTGGGTATTCCTATCGAGGAGCAGGTAAACGGTGTCGACGGCATGATGTACATGAATTCGTCGAGTTCCGAAGGTTCCTATATGCTTGAAATAACTTTTGAGAACGGTACGGATCTTGACATGGCTACAGTGAAAGTCCAGAACAGAGTTTCGCAGGCCGAGCCTACACTGCCAAACGCCGTCAAGCAGCAGGGAGTGTCCGTGATGTCTCGTTCGTCGGACATCATACTCTTCGTCGCCCTTGAATCGGATCAGCCGGATAAATACGACGGACTGTATCTTACAAACTATGCACAGCTGAACATCGTCGACGAACTCTCGCGTATCGACGGGGTAGGCCAAGTCCAGGCATTTGGTTCGGGCGAGTACAGCATGCGCGTGTGGCTCGACCCTGAGTTGATGCGTGTTCGCGGCATAACGGCTTCCGATGTCATGCAGGCTATAGCGAGCCAGAATATTGAAGTTTCGGCCGGTTCAGTCGGTGCTCCCCCTGATAAAGAGGCTCAGGATTTCGAGTATACTCTGACCTCCAAGGGTCGCCTGACGAATGCTGAGGAATTCGGCAATATCGTTGTCCGCACCGGCGAAGGTGCTTCTCTTCTCCGACTCCGCGACATAGGCAGGGTTGAGCTGGGGAGCGATTCATATTCGATGGTTTCGAATGTCTCAGGCCATACGGCCGGTCTTATCGGTGTCTATCAGCTCCCGGGTGCCAACGCTCTTTCCGTTGCCAATGCGGTCGAGAATCGTCTCGAAGAACTCAAGGAGTATTTTCCGGAACATGTCGACTACCGTGTCATCTTGAACACTACGGATTTTGTGTCTGCATCTATCGACGAAGTGATAGTAACATTCCTTGAGACCACCTTGATTGTGATGCTCGTTATCATGCTGTTCCTGCAGAGCTGGCGCGCGGTCGTGATCCCTATGATTACGGTGCCGGTATCTTTGATCGCCACATTCGCGGTGATGAAACTTCTGGGCTTCACTATAAATACGCTGACTCTGTTCGGCCTAGTCCTCGCTATCGCCATTGTGGTCGATGATGCCATTGTTGTCGTCGAGGACTGTGCCCGTATTCTTAATAAGGGAGGTGTTACGGCCAAACAGGGAGCCGAGCAGGCCATGGATGAGCTGCAAGGACCTGTCATAGGAGAAGTCCTTGTCCTTCTCTCGGTGTTCATACCTACTGCCTTTATTTCCGGCATCACAGGCCAGCTTTACAAGCAGTTCGCCCTTACTATCGCTGTGTCGACGGCGTTCTCCGGTTTCAATGCCTTAACCTTTACGCCGGCCATGTGTGCCCTCTTCCTTAAGCCGCACCCCGACAAGCCCCGCTTTTTCCTCTTCCGCTGGTTCAACGCCGCTTTCGAGAAAGTCAGGCTTGCTTATAACGGTACGGTCGGCAAGATGCTCCGTAAACCCGTACTTGCCCTCTTGATATTCGCAGCAATCACCGGCGCTGCTTTCTGGGGCTTCCTCCGTTGGCCGCAGAGCTATGTTCCGGAAGAGGATATGGGCTATTTCCTGACATCGGTCCAGTTGCCGACAGGTGCTTCTTTGAACCGTACGGACAGCATCATGAAGAGCCTGACAGCCGAGATTGATGCTCTCCCGCAAGTCAAGGATGTTATTTCTGTGGCGGGACAGTCTTTCCTGGGCGGAGGCGCAGGCAGCAACCTCGGTTCTATGTTCGTGGTTCTCAAACCTTGGAAAGAACGCAAGGGCAGCGACAATTCAGTATCGGCAGTTATGGACAGGTGTGAGGCCATCGGAGCCAAGTATCAGGAAGCAGTCGTGTTCTCTGTAAATCCTCCCGCTATACCCGGTCTCGGCATGTCGTCGGGGCTGCAGATGCAGATTCTTGATATCAACAATCTCGGCCCGGCAGAAATGGTGACAGCCATACAGGAAATCCAGAAGGCCGCGGAAAAAAATCCTGCAATCTCCAAGGTCACCACACTCTACCAAGGACTTGTGCCCCAGTATAGCGTCAAAGTCGACCGCGACAAAGTCAAGATGCATAATCTGACTCTTGAAAGCGTCTATGCAGTACTATCAGCTTTCATGGGATCCAACTACGTCAACGATTTTGTCAAGTTCGGACGAACCTACGAAGTGATTATCAGCGGACAGGAGGCGGCCCGTCGGCATGCCGAGGATGTTCTCGCACTGACAGTGCGCAATGCCTCCGGCGACATGGTGCCCTTCGGGACCTTCGCGACAGTCGAAAAGGTGATGGGTCAACCTATAGTCAACCGTTACAATATGTACACGACGGCTTCTATAACAGCGTCCGTTGCTCCGCATGTCAGCTCTTCACAGGCTATCGAGGCTATGGAAGATATCATGAAAGACGATATCGGCAGTAATTTTTCATATGCCTGGACAGGTGAGGCTTTGCAGGAGACGGAATCAGGTACCACTATAACGATGACTCTTCTCTTCGCCGTGATAATCACAATCCTTGTACTTGCTGCGCAGTATGAGTCATGGACCGACCCCGTAGCTGTCGTCATAACGACCCCGACTGCGATTCTCGGTGTGATTTTAGGCTGTATATTCATGAGCAAGAGTATCAGTATCTACACCCAGATTGGTATAATCCTATTGCTCGGTATGGCGGCGAAGAACGCGATTCTTATTGTGGAATATGCCATGGACTATCGCAAGAAGGGCATGCCCATCCGCCAGGCTGCGGAGAGTGCCGGCAACGTCCGTCTGCGTCCTATCCTGATGACAGCTCTTGCCTTTGTCTTCGGCGTGATGCCTATGATGTTCGCCACGGGAGCCGGTGCCGCAAGCCGTATATCGCTTGGTACGGCGGTCGTCTTCGGCATGGCTGTCAATGCAGTCCTCGGTACCCTGTTTGTGCCTAACTTCTGGGAACTTCTTCAGACGATCCAGGAGAAATATCTCTCGAAGGTTTTTGCGACCAGAACACCACCATCAGGCACTCAAACGCCTGAACAACCTGCCGACAAGAAATCCTGACCATGATACAGAGAGCGACCGAGAAATTACGGCCGCTCTCTATTTTATTATTTCTGTCTTTCCGAAGCTCCATTTTTCGTATCTTTGCAGAGAATATGAATATATCTTATCGCATAGCGAGCAGGCTCAGGATAAACACTTCGGGCTCCGGGTCGTCGGTAGGCGCTGTCATCGCTGTTGTCGGTGTGGCGCTCGCCCTGATGATTATAGAGTTCACGCTTGCCATAGTAGTCGGTTTCAAGGACGGGATTCGCGAGAAACTGATAGGCTTCGATGCCCAGGTGACAGTCGGCGGACCCTATGATCCCTATACAGGTCAGCAATCATCCTTTGTAACTCTCACCCCAGGCCTCGATTCCGAGATTTCGTCAGCACTCCCAGGCACGGAGCAAAGACTTGTGCTCCGACAGCCCGGCCTTCTGAAGACCGACACCGACTTTGAGGGTGTCGTTTTCATAGGACAGCGGGGCAACGGGGAGTTTTCTTTCGAAAAGGCCAATGTTGTCGAAGGTGTGTGGCCTGATTACGCTAACGATACCTGTCGTAACGATATCGTAGTATCATCCTATATCGGAAATGCTCTCGGCCTTGGCGTGGGCGACAAAGTTTTCTCGACATTCATCGTCGGTGATAACGTGAAGCTCCGCAGGCACAGGATAGCAGGTATCTATGAGAGTAATTTTGGAGAATACGATAGGACAGTGGTGTATTCTTCCTTAGCTACTCTCCAGGGAGTATGCGGGGTCGACAGTATCACAGGCAACCGTATAGACATACGTGGTATACCCTATGACAAGATGGGTGACGATGCAATCAGGCTCCAGGAGAGCCTCGTCGAGGCAGTCACGAAAGGAAGGCTTCAGGATTATCACCCTGTACAAAGTATCCTCGAGACGGGAGCCGTATATTTCAGCTGGCTTTCGTTGCTGGATACAAATGTCGTCGTGGTATTCGTGCTTATGATATGCGTTTCGAGTTTTACCCTGATATCAAGTCTCTTTATCCTCATTCTCGACCGCATACGTATGATAGGTATTCTGCGCTCCATGGGGGCCGATAGACGGCAGATAAGGGATATTTTTGTTTTCCTTGCTCTTCGTCTTGTCGGTCTCGGAATGATTGTCGGGAACATCCTTGGAATAGGCCTCTTGCTCGTCCAGAAGTTCACCCATGTCATAAAACTCGATCCGGAGATGTACTATCTCGACTCCGTACCCGTTGAAATAGTGACATGGCAGATGTTGCTTCTCAATATCGGCGTCATAGTAGTGGCATGGGTGGTGCTTGTCCTCCCGGCACGTATGGCTTCGAGTGTCGACCCTTCGAAGATTACAAACTATGAATGATACCGCACAAATCCCTTCTTCAATTGTTAAAGAATTATAGCGGATGCCAAGAGAAACATACCGCAATGCGTTTTATTAAAGAATTATTCATTACTTTTGCGAATTAATAAATAGTTAATTAAGTTAATGACTCCCAAAAAGGAACTCCAACAACTCATCATAGAAGGAATACAGAACCGCAAGGGACGTAAGACCACTATCGTCGACATGAGCCATATCGAAAGTGCGGCTGCACGGAAATTCATCATCGCTGAAGGTACATCTACAATGCATGCGTCCGGTGTTGCCGACAGTGTGCTGGAATACGTACTCAAAGAGGGTGGTATCAAGCCATATAATATCGACGGCCTCAACAGTACCGAATGGATAGTGATAGACTATGGCGATATATGGGTTCATATATTCGTGCCGGAAGCACGCATGCGCTATAATCTCGAGGAGCTGTGGAGCGATGCCCGTGTGACAGATGTCCCCGACCTCGACTGAGCCAAACTTAGATCCGCACATAATTTTCCCCGATTATAATCAACAACATATATGCCTTTTCCTCCGACAAACAACAATTCACCGAAGAAGGGACCGTTCAAGTTCAATCTTTGGTGGATGTATCTCATAGTTTTTCTTTCGCTTGGCGCATTGCTGTATTTTGATAAGAATACGGTGACAAAACAGGTTTCCTATTCGGAGTTCGAGCGATTCATCGAGCAGGATCACGGGATCACTAAAATCATAGTATATTCCGACAAGGGTATGGCCGACGGATTCCTGTCCGACTCTCTTGCTTCTGCTTTGTTCAAGAATACGACTTTCGCACCCGGAGAGAAAGTCGTGGCGAAGGTTGAGACCAATATACCTTCGGCCGACAAGCTGAGCGAGAAGATAGAAGAGTGGAGGGCGACAGGTGCCTTTACCGGCGATGTAGATTTCGAACGCAGTAGCGCCTTCTCCAATCTGCTTTGGTCTATTCTTCCTTTTGCTCTTCTAATCGGTGTGTGGATATATCTGATGCGCCGAATGAGCGGGGCCGCGGGAGGAGGAGGCGGCGGTGCCGGTGGCGGAATCTTCAGTGTCGGCAAATCGAAGGCAATGCTCTTCGACAAGAATAATGCCGACAAGGTGACTTTCAAGGATGTGGCCGGACTCAGTGAAGCCAAGACCGAAATCGAAGAGATAGTAGAATTCCTGAAGAATCCCAAAAGATACACCAACCTTGGCGGCAAGATACCTAAAGGGGCTCTCCTTGTAGGCCCTCCCGGAACGGGTAAGACCCTTCTGGCAAAAGCTGTCGCCGGGGAGGCCGACGTGCCTTTCTTTTCGATGTCGGGTAGCGATTTCGTGGAGATGTTCGTCGGTGTCGGTGCTTCCCGAGTACGCGACCTTTTCCGTCAGGCCAAAGAAAAGGCTCCCTGTATTGTCTTTATCGACGAAATCGATGCCGTAGGTCGTGCACGTGGCAAAAATGCGAGCATGGGCGGCAACGATGAACGCGAGAATACTCTTAACCAGCTGCTTACCGAGATGGACGGATTCGGCAGCAATAGCGGCGTTATCATTCTTGCCGCTACTAACCGTGCCGATATCCTTGACAAGGCCCTTATGCGAGCCGGTCGTTTCGATCGCCAGATATATGTCGACCTCCCAGACCTCCCGGACCGTGTAGAAATTTTCAAGGTTCATCTGCGTAAAGTCAAAACAGCCGACGACCTCGATATAGAGCTGCTCGCACGTCAGACTCCCGGTTTCTCTGGTGCCGATATCGCGAATGTCTGCAACGAGGCAGCCCTGATAGCTGCCCGCAACAACAAGGAATCTGTCAGCAAGGAAGACTTTAACGCTGCCGTCGACCGTATCATTGGCGGTCTTGAGAAACGATCCAAGATTACGACCGACGATGAAAAACATGCAATCGCCGTGCACGAAGCCGGCCATGCCACTGTCTCATGGCATCTGCAATATGCAAATCCTCTTGTCAAGGTCACTATCGTGCCACGCGGCAAAGCTCTCGGTGCCGCATGGTATATGCCCGAGGAACGACAGATTACGCCTTCACAGGTGCTTCTCGACGAAATATGCTCCACTCTCGGCGGACGCGCCGCCGAAGAAGTATTCCTTGGACGTATTTCGACTGGCGCTGCCAATGACCTCGAACGAGTCACCAAGCAGGCATATGCTATGGTCGTATATTACGGTATGAGCGACCGTCTCCCCAATCTGTGCTACTATGATTCGTCGGGTCAGGACAGCATATTCACCAAGCCTTACAGCAACGAACGTGCCAAGATAATCGACGACGAAGTGAGCCGTATAATCGCCGAGCAGTATCAGCGCGCCAAGGATATCCTGATGGCTCATGCTGCCGGACATAAGGAGCTGGCAGAGACCTTGGTGAGCCGTGAGGTTATCTTTACGGAAGATGTTGTCCGTATCTTCGGCCCGCGTCAGTGGAAGAGTCGTACCGACGAGCTTTTCGGCGAGCGCAAAGAAGAGCCGACACCTCCCCCGATCGATGTCGATGCCGAAGAAGTCGGAGAAGCCGTCTCCGCGGAGAAAGACGAACAGAAGTAATTACGCTATATAAAAATGAAGAAACTAATCATCGCAGCAGCAATGGCAAGTCTACTCGTCGCCTCTTCCTGCTCAAGAAAGGTGGAAGAGCAGCCGATGGCCAAATCAGACTATGTGGCCGACCGATTCGCCGATATCGAAGTTCTCCGTTACCAGGTACCCGATTTCGACAGCCTGAGCCTCAATCAAAAAATTCTGGTCTACTATCTGACTGAAGCCGCCCTTTGGGGTCGCGACATTCTGTGGGACCAGAATAATGCCGACAATCTCGCTATACGCAACCTTCTCGAAGCTGTCTATACGAACTATGACGGAGATAAGGAGTCGGCCGATTACAAAGCTTTCGAAACATACCTGAAGCAAGTGTGGTTCGGCAACGGCATACATCATCATTATTCGATGGATAAGTTCACACCCGGTTTCAGCCGCGAGTTCCTGGAAGGCCGTATCGCCGCCCTCCCCGAAGGAGCTGCACCGGCCAACACCGAGGCTCTTCTCGAAGTTATCTTCAATCCGACAGTCGATGCAAAGAGAGTGAATCAGGCCGCCGGCCAGGACCTTATCGTAACTTCCGCCAACAATATGTACGAGCCTGGCATCACGCAGACTGAAGTTGAGGCTTTCTACGATGCCATGCGTGTTCCCGACGACCTTACTCCTGTTTCATATGGCCTCAACAGCCGTGTAGCCCGTGGTGAGGACGGCAAGCTTGTCGAACAGACATACAAGATAGGAGGTCTGTATTCCTCCGCTATCGAGAAAATAGTCGAAAACCTCGACAGTGCCGCCAACTATGCAGAGAACGATGCCCAGCGTCAGATTATCAATACCCTTATAGACTACTATCGCAGCGGTGACCTCGCCACTTTCGACAAATATTCTATCGAATGGGCCGAAGATACTCTTTCGCAGGTCGACTTCATCAATGGTTTCATCGAGACCTATGGTGACCCGCTTGGCATGACCGGTTCCTGGGAGTCTATCGTAAACTTCAAGAACATCCCCGCAAGCCAGCGTACGGAAACTCTGAGTGCCGATGCTCAGTGGTTCGAAGACAATTCGCCTGTCGACCCCAAGTTCAAGAAAGAGAAGGTGAAGGGTGTTTCCGCCAAGGTCATCACTGCCGCCATACTCGCCGGTGATTCATATCCTGCAACACCTATCGGTATCAATCTTCCCAATGCCAACTGGATTCGTGCCGCTCACGGTTCGAAATCGGTTACTCTCGAGAATATAACCAAAGCCTACGACGATGCCAGCCACGGCAACGGTTTCAACGAGGAATTCGTTATCGACGAGCCAACCCGTCAGCTTATGGATAAGTACCTCTTCATAACCGATAACCTTCATACCGACCTTCACGAATGTCTCGGCCACGGTTCCGGCAAACTGATGCCCGGCAAAGAAGATGCCCTGAAGGCTCACGGTTCCACTATCGAAGAAGCCCGTGCCGACCTCTTCGCTCTCTATTATCTTGCCGATCCCAAGCTCCTCGAACTCGGTCTTCTCGATAACCCTGATGCTTACAAGGCTGAATACTACAAGTATATCCTCAACGGCCTCATGACACAGCTCCAGCGTATCGAACCAGGCAAGGATGTCGAAGAAGCCCATATGCGCAACCGCAAGCTCATCTCCGAATGGGTCTATGAGAAAGGTAAAGCCGACAATGTCATCGAACTCGTTAAGCGCGACGGCAAGACATACGTGCAGATCAATGATTATGAAGCTCTTCGCGGTCTTTTCGGACAGCTGCTTGCCGAGATACAGCGTATCCGTTCGACTGGCGATTATGATGCCGCATGCGACCTCGTTGAAACATACGCTGTAAAAGTCGACCCCGACCTTCATAAGGAAGTAATCGAGCGCTATGCAAGCCTCGACATCGCTCCCTACAAGGGATTTGTCAACCCCGTTTACAGTCTCGTCCGCGACAAGGACGGCAAGATTACCGATGTCAAGGTCAGCTACGGTGAAGGCTATGCCGACCAGATGCTTCGCTACAGCCGCGATTACAGCGGTCTCAGAAAGTAAGAAGGTAAGCCCTGAATAAGACGCGCCCCGGAAGTCATTCTCCCGGGGCGCGGTCGTTTATAACTTGTAATCGAAATTATTCTTTGTCGTCGTCCGGCTTGAAGAGCCGTCCTTCTTCGTCAAGTTTGAAGTACGAGGCCAGCAGGGCTATGAATTTCGAAATCTGGGCAACAGCCTCTGCTGTGGCGTCGGATATGGGTTTGTGCGAAAGGCGTAGCAGGAGGACACCATAGAGAGCGTTGAAGCATGTCTCTATTTCGCCTGCCTTCTCGCTCCCGGCCTTGGCTCTCAGTTCGACAATGTAGGGGAGAGTCTTATAGTATTCGTCGCGGTATTTGTCGAACTTCGGGTCGTCGAGAATCTGGCGGTTAAGGTCGGCCAACTGTCCGATTATGTTGCTGTTCATCTGCAGATGACCTTTCTCGACAACCTCTTCGCGCCGCATCATGTCGATGAGCGATTCGTACCATCCAGCCATCTGTTCGATGACCTTATCGTCTGCGGTGAAGAGAGGGATGACATTCTTACGGATTTTTTCAAGGTCCAGGCCGTTGGCACGTATGATGTCTTCTATCTGCCACATATAGAGCAGATATTCGGCTATATTTTCTTTGCGTTTCTGTGATGCTACAAGCATAGTTTAAGAGATTTATCAACGTCCGAAAATGACTCCGTAGCGCGATATCAGGTTTAGGAAGCGAAGGTCGTCGCGAAGAGGGGCAACGTTTATAAGGCCGTCGTTGGCATCCATCCAGTTGTGATAGTCGGCATATCCGAGCTCGAGAGCTTTACGGACACACTCGAGAGCCTTGTCGGGTTCGTCGGCGCGGGCGTAGAAGCAGGCTCCGTAGTAATTGATGAGGCCGTCGTAGTCCGTGACAGTTTTGAGGATGTTGTCCATCCATTTCCTGGCCGCTTCTGTCTCGCCGAGGAATAGAAGTGCGAAACCTTTGAGGGAACGAGGATTATCTATATAGAACTGTTCCATTTCGGATACTTTTTCATATAGCTGTCGGGCGGTTGTCGGGCGGTTGAGGTATTTTTCGAAAACCCAGGCACGCATCATGCAGTATCCGGGATTTTCGGCATCGTTGAGGATTGCTTCTCCGAGAAGATTAGAGGCTTCGTCAGCGTTGCCTACAGCGAGGTAGGCGAGAGCCATTTCTTCGAGTGCTGAATTGCTCTGGCGGTCGACTGCGAGAGCGTCGGCGGCCGCCTTGACGGCATCGTCGTCGCGTCCGACAGCTCGGAGGATCTTGGAGCGCAGTACGAAATAGTCGGCATTGTCGCGAATCAAACCGAGGGCGTAGTCGATGTTCTCGAGGGCTTTGTCGTACTGTCCGAGAGCGTACTGACATTCTGCGATGGAAGCGTAGATGCCGTGGTAATTGTAAAGTTTTTCGTTGATTATGGTTTCGTAGTCGGTGATGGCCGGCAGATAATGGAAATGAGCCTGGGAGATGACAGCGCGGATATAGCGGAACATGCCTACGTTGGGAGCGGCAGCTATAGCGTTGGTGAGACCGGCCATGGTCGCCGGATAGTTGGTGTTGCCATAGTCGAGAAGTTCGTTCATGGCGCGCGTGTTGTCCTGGTCGCAGCTTAGGGAAAGGATGAGGTCGTCGACGGCACCGTTATGGTCGCCCATGAGCTTGCGTACGGAAGCTCGGCGTGCATAGGTTTCGGCGTTGTTGGGGTCGAGGTCGACAGCCTTGACAAGCATCTCGTTGGCCGTACCGAGATTGTTTTCCTTGATTGCTACACGTGCCAGTCCGAGGTAGGGTTCTGCATTGCGGCTGTTGAGTGCCAGCAGACGATTGTAGTCTGCTTTGGCTTCCGTATAGCGGTCGAGTAGGAATTCGATGTTTGCTTTCTGGTAGAGAGCAGCGTACGAAGTAGGGTCGATGGTGACGACTTTCGAAAGATCTGCCAGGGCTTCCTGGTATTTATGTGTTTCGCTATAGACACCGGCACGCAGCATACGTGCGCGTATGGTAGCCTCTTCATTATTGTCAGGAATGAATTCCATGGCCTTGTCGAGGTCTTCGAGTGCCCGGAAATATTCTCCGTGACGGTAGTATTCGTCGGCTCGGCTTATGAGTATTTCGTAGTCGTTGGGACGCTCTCTCAGTTCTTCTTCGTAGACCTGGAGGACGGCCTGGGTCATAGGGTTTTGTATGCCCGATTGTGCGCTTGCTGTCAGTGCGGCGGCAAATGAGCAGGTTGTGATGAATGTCTTTAAGTTCATTATCTGGTTGGCATAGGGTTTCAGCAGTTGAAACCATTGATAGTATTACGTATAGCGGCAAGGCGTACGAGAAGAGGTTCGAGGAGGTCGAGACGCAGCATGTTCGCACCGTCGCTTTTGGCATTGGCCGGGTCGGGATGCGTTTCCATGAACAGGCCGTCCGCACCGACAGCGACGGCTGCACGGGCTATGGTCTCTATCATGTCGGGACGCCCCCCTGTCACGCCCCCCGACATGTTAGGCTGCTGTAGAGAGTGGGTGCAGTCCATGATGACAGGCGCCTGGCATGTTTTCTGCATCTCCGGGATGCCTCGGAAGTCTACAATGAGGTCACCATAGCCGAAAGATGTGCCACGGTCTGTGACTGCGACGTTGTCATTGCCGCATGCACGTACTTTTTCGACTGCGAAATGCATTGCTGACGGTGCCAGAAACTGGCCTTTCTTGATGTTGACTGCCTTGCCCGTCATGGCGGCGGCGGTGAGAAGGTCGGTCTGTCGGCATAAGAAAGCCGGTATCTGTAGGATATCGACGAAATCGGCGGCCATGGCGGCTTCCGACGGCTGGTGTATGTCGGTGACGACAGGTACGTTGAGTTCGCGTCCTACAGCTTTGAGGATAGTGAGAGCTTCGATATCGCCGATGCCGCTGAACGAATCGAGACGGCTGCGGTTTGCTTTCCGGTAGCTGCCTTTGAAGGCGAAGGGGATATCGAGAGCGGTACAGATCTCTTTTATACGTCGGCCAATGGTGAATGCCATTTCTTCACCTTCGATGACGCAGGGTCCTGCCAGGAGGAAGAAGGATGGTTTGGATTGTAGATATTGGAGCGGTCTGTCCATATGTGTTTTATGAATTTGCTTGGTTAAGGATATGGATAGTGTCGCAGCCTACGAGTGCGGCAGTCTCGGTGCGTAGACGGTTGTCGCCCATCGTGACTGGTATGTAGCCCGCTGTGCGGCACATTTCGATTTCAACTGGGGAGAAGTCGCCCTCCGGCCCTATGAGAATGCGGACATCCCGTTGGGGAACGTATGTCTTTGCCAGGAGCTTGCGTTCGGTGTCTTCGTCGCAGTAGCCGACAAAGAGCATGTCGTCGGTCTCTTCAGCCAGATAGTCACGCAGCGTCATCGTTTCGTCGATGCGCGGCAACACGGCTTTTAGCGACTGTTTCATAGCAGATACGGCTATCTTTTCGAGCCGGTCGGTCTTGATGGTCTTGCGTTCCGAGCGTTCACAGTGAAGGGGTGTGAAACGGTCTATTCCTATTTCGACAAGCTTCTCGACGAGCCATTCCATCCGGTCATTGTTTTTGGTCGGAGCAACGGCGACGCTGATTGCCGGCGACCACACCTTTGGAGCGGGTTCGGAAGTCAGGATTTCGACGAGAGCGCCTTTATGGTTGTCATCGACAAGGCGGCAGTGATATAAAGTTCCTTTACCGTCGACAATATCTACCGGGTCGCCCGTATGCCGCCGGAGTACACGGACGATGTGTCCGCTCTCGCTTTCGGGGAGACGGGTGGAGTCGGCTATGTCGGGCGCGAAGAAACGTATCATCTTAGTTTGCAGTTGTTTTTTTCGGATTCTTGAAAAAAATCATAAACAGGACAGCCACCGCCAGGGAATAGCCTGCGAAGATGAGCCATGAATGGTGCCATCCGGTAAGTTGTTGCTCGAGGGAGAGGCCGGGAGCATAGACATATTTGTTGACAACGCATGTACCGGCGATGAAAGTGCCGATGCTCGCACCTATACCGTTGGTCATGAGCATGAAGAGACCCTGTGCCGAAGAACGCTGTGCAGGGTCGGTCTGTGCGTCGACGTAGAGGCCGCCCGAAACGTTGAAGAAATCGAAAGCCACGCCGTAGACTATGCAGGAGAGGATGAGGAAGCTGACACCCGGGAAGTTGGTGTTGCCGATTCCGAAGAAACCGAAGCGTAGAACCCAGGCCGTCATGGCCATGAGAACGACACCTTTGATACCGAATTTCTTAAGACAGAAGGGAATGGCGAGTATGCACAGGGCTTCGGAGCACTGAGATATAGAAATCAGGAAAGTAGGATTGCGGGCCCACCAGCCGTCCATGAATCCGTTGCTGTATTCGGGGAGCTTCGAAAAGAAGTTGATGAAATCCGATCCATAGCTGTTGGTAACCTGGAGTGCTACACCGAGGAGCATGCAGAAGATGAAGAAGGTAGCCATGTCACGGCGCTTGAAGAGGCGGAAGGCCTTGAGTCCGAGTGAGTCTGCCAGCGATTTGGACGCGCCTTTGTTGCACGGACACATGGGGAGGGTGAGGCAGTACAGCGCAAGAATCATGCTGATGATACCGGAAGTGTAGAACTGGGCGGCCGTGAACTGTATGGCTTGCCCTCCGATAGATACGAAGTTGACAAACAGTTCCGCTACGATGAAGCCGACGGTCCCGAAGACGCGGATGGGAGGGAAGTCGGTTATTGTGTCTAGTCCTTTCTGGTTCAGGACATTGAAGGCAACGGAGTTGCTGAGCCCTATCGTAGGCATGAAGAAAGCGACCGAGATGGTATATAGCGTGAATATGACACCGAAGTTAAGAGTTCCGGCAGAAGCGAGTTCGGAATTGGCTACTATGCCTGTGGCAATCATGAAAGCGCCTGCGATTATATGACAGGCCGAGAGCGTTATCTGTGCCGGAATCCAGCGGTCGGCAACAATGCCAATCAGTGCCGGCATAATGATGGAGACGAGTCCCTGGACGGTATAGAACCAGAAGACGTATTCTCCGAGCCCGTTGTTGGCAAGGAACATGCCCATGGAAATAAGGTAGGCGCCCCATATGGCAAATTCCAGGAAGCTCATCACCGAAAGCCTCGCTTTTGTCTTAAAGTTAGTCATGGTCAGATGTCTTTATTTTGGTCGTTTAATTTCTTCTTTTTCTCTGTCAGTATCTTGCTGATGCGCTCTGCTTCCTCATAGTCTTCTTTTTCTATCAAGGCTGCCAGGGTGCGCTCGAGTTCCTCGATAGTGAATTTTTCGGGACGAGGTTCGGAGTGATAGTCGTGGCCGCGTATCGGTTCTTCGACAGGCTCGGGACTGGATTCCGTTCCGGTGTCCTCGCCCTCGATGATTTCTTCCTCGATAACAAATCCGGCATGCTGGAGAATATCTTCGGTCGTGTATATGGGTGAATGAGTGCGGATGGCAATCGCTATGGCGTCGGAAGTGCGCGCATCGACGACAACGGTACGGTCGCCGTCGCTGAAGGTCAGTTCCGATGAAAATATGCCGTCCTCGAAACGGTAGATGTACACTTCTTTGAGCTTCACGCCGAAGGCGTGTGCAAAGCTTACGAACAGTTCATGTGTCAGCGGTCGTGGAGTGCGTATCCCTTCAAGGGCTATGGCGATGGATTGTGCTTCGGCGGCTCCGATGACGACCGGGATACGTCGCGGCCCGTTTTCTTCGGCCAGGACCAGGGCATAGGCACCCGACTGAAGCTGGCTGTAGGAAAGTCCGAGTACGTAGAGGCTTTTGCGGTCTTCCATGGATGCTTATACGGTTAGAACGTTATTACCGGTTATAACAGCTGACCCGAAACATAGTTTGCGCTCCGGGTCATAGATTACAGCAAACTGACCAGGCGCAATCCCCTGTACTTTTGTGTCGGATTCAAGAATGTATTCACCTCTTTCGGCCGATACGCGGCGCAATGTACCGTCGGCAAATTCCGGTGTATGCCTGTTCTTGAAAGAAACCCTGACTCCGTCGCCGTCGAGGGCTGATTCCTCCCATGGATTGGCGGTGATGTAATGCATTTCCAGAAGGTTGAGCGTAGTGCCGTACTGTTTTTCGGTGTCATAGCCACGGGAAACATAGACAACATTATCGGCGATATTCTTTTTTACTACGAACCACGGGCCTCCGCTGAGACCGAGACCTTTGCGCTGTCCGATGGTATGGAACCAGAAACCGCGATGCTCGCCGAGCTTACGTCCAGTCTCAATTTCGACTATTGGGCCGGGACGTTCGCCGAGATGGCGGCGGATGAAGTCGTTATAGTTGATTTTGCCGAGGAAGCAGATGCCCTGCGAATCACGCCGGAAGGCATTGGGCAGCTTTACTTCGGCAGCAATACGGCGAACTTCAGCTTTTGGAAGGTCGCCAAGCGGAAACTCAAGATGCTTGAGTTGATTGAACGATATGCGTGCAAGGAAATCAGTCTGGTCCTTGACAGGGTCTACAGCCGTACCTAACCATTTGAGACCCTGTGGGTCGACGAAGGTGGTGGCATAGTGTCCTGTGGCAGTGGACGCAAATTCATGACCCCAGCGCTCCTCGAAGTATCCGAATTTTATGATGGAGTTGCACATCATGTCGGGGTTAGGCGTCAGACCTTTGCGCACAGTGCGCAGCGCATATTCCATCACGTGTTCCCAGTACTCCTGATGGAGCGAGACAACATCGAAAGGCAGCGCGTAGCGTCGGGCTATGAGGCTGCACATCTCTATGTCTTCCTCTGCGGAACAGTCGCCCTCGTCGGTATCGAGTCCGATGCGGATATAGAAGAGATGAAGATCGCGACCTTGTTCAACAAGACGATGAACGGCTACCGCACTATCGACCCCTCCGGAAATAAGGACCGCTGTTGTATCGGGATATGTCATTTCAAACGCATGTTTGCAACGCGAAAGGCGTTGAGATAATGGTCGATAGGTGCGTTTTTGAGGAGGACTTTATGAGCTGCGTTGAGGAAGAGAAGTACCGGGGTAGAACGCATGTCGAAGTATTTGTCGGCATCGGGCATAGCTCCGGTAACCCAGGCCGAAGGGTACGATTCGGCAGCTTTCTTCCATTCATCGGTCGGCTCGTCGGGAAATATACTGACAACGGTCAGCTGTCCCTTTTCGATGAGCTGGTTGGTGTTATAGTCTGCCGACAATCGTACTCGGGCAAGATTGCAGTCGTCGCAATCGGGATCGTTGATGAACAGGAGGACGGAAGTCGATTTAACGTCGGCAAGCGAACCCTTTGTGCCGTCGGGATGGATGAACTCTATATCCGGCACGTTGGCTCCTATTGCCGAGCTTTCGATGACGCTGACCTGGTTGGCAAAGCGTGCTTTCTCAGCCTTGGATATCTTTTTATTCCCGGCAGCCGCCTTGGCGAAGGGCAGATAGATTTCTTCCGAGAAGATTGACGAAGTATCGGAGTAAACCCAGTTCTCGGCAAGATTGGCCAGTGTCAGGATTCTCTCCGGGCTCTTCTTGTTGGCTTCTATAAGTCGGTTGATAGATGAAAGAGCGGTGTCGGCAGATGCGTGAGGCATGATTGTGATATAGTCGCCGAAAACCCGGTTGAGCTTGTCGGGAGAGCGGAAGGCGCGGTCGAAATTGCACCGTTCCCAGAATCGGGAGATGATATAGTCGCAGCGAGGCTGGAGTTGCATGACAGAATCCGGGGGGACAGGGTAGGGGAAGAGGTCGCCGGAAGCGGCATCGGCATGTGCCCATGGAGCGAGGAAAAGGATGAATAGAGCGTAAATGCTTGATATAAAACGTTTCATAGTCCAAAGATAGCATACGGCATGGCTGCTATTAAGGCCGTGCTCAGCTTCGATAATCTTTTTAAACTACAAAGATAATGAAAAAATCAACGGCATGTCAAGGTATGACCGGTTTTTGACATTTTTGACATTTCGTGGGCATCGAATTTTGACTCTTAAAAGATGTTCAGAGGGACATAGAACCGTAAACAGCTAATTTATTAACATTTATTGTAAAATTAGTCCATGTATTTTGGTCAAAAAATGAGGAAAAATTTCTCTAATTAAGAATTAAGTCTTACATTTGCAGAAGAAGAAAAGTGATTCTATTGTTTTTGGCTTCATTTACAATAGGTAATATTCATGAATATCATAAACTTATAAACATGGCACAACGAAAATTGCAAATCCGCGACCTCACCCTCCGCGACGGGCAGCAGTCACTCTTCGCTACCCGTTTGAGCCAGGCTGAAATCGACAAGCTTCTCCCCTATTACGAGAACGCCGGTTTTTATATCATGGAAGTATGGGGCGGCGCCGTACCCGACTCGGTGATGCGCTATCTCGACGAATCTCCCTGGGATCGTCTCCGCATCATATCTAAGGCCATGAAAGGTAAATCGTTGCTGTCCGCTCTTTCGCGAGGCCGCAATCTCTTCGGATATGTTCCGTATCCCGATTACGTGCTCGAAGGTTTCTATAAGGAAGCAATTGCCAACGGTTTGAACGTGATGCGTATCTTTGATGCGCTCAACGACATCGACAACGTCAGGGAATCCATCCGTCTTATCAACGAACTCGGCGGCATCGCCGACGGTGCAGTCTGCTACACCGTCGACCCCAAGAGCGAGCCTAAGGAACAGAAAGGCTTCTTCGGTCGTCTATTCGGAAAGAAAGCGGAAGAACCCAAGAAGATATTTACCGACGAATACTTCGTCGAAAAAGCAGTCGAGATGGAACGTCTCGGGGCTAAGATTATAACTCTCAAGGATATGGCGGGTCTTGTCAACCCTCTGCGTGCAGCTTCCATCATTTCGAAGCTCAAGGCTGCCCTGAAAGTCCCTGTCGACTTCCACACCCACTGCACTCCCGGCTACGGCCTCGCATCCTGCCTGATGGCTATTCTCAATGGTGTCGACATCCTCGATACCAACATCTGGTGGTTCGGAGGAGGTTCCGCAGCTCCTGCTATCGAACTCATCTATATCTTTACGAAGAAACTCGGTATCGAGCTTGAGGCCAACATGGAGGCTGTCGGCGAGATCCGTACACGTCTCCGTGGTGCCCGCGAGTCGCTCAAGGCTTTCGACCTCGGAAAGATGCCCAAGGAATTCGATCCTCTCAAGGACACCCTTCCAGCAGAAATCGACGCCCAGTTCGACCGCGCTATCGCAGCTGCCAAGGCTCTCGACGAAGAAACACTCCTCGATGCCTGCCACAAGATCGAAGAATACTTCGGATTCCCCAAGCCTAACGAAATCGTCAAGAACGCTGAAGTTCCCGGCGGTATGTACTCCAACATGGTAGCACAGCTCAAGGCTCTCGGTGCAAGCGACCTTCTTGAGGATGCCATGAAGCTCATCCCGATGGTTCGCCGCGATGCAGGTCTTGTTCCTCTGGTAACTCCTACCAGTCAGATCGTGGGTTCCCAGGCTGTCAGCGTCGCTCTCGACCGCAAGAAAGGCAATCCCGACTATTCGAACCCCTCGAACCAGTTCATATCTCTTGTAAAGGGTGAATACGGCCATACCCCTGTGCCAGTCGATCCCGCTTTCCGCGAGAAAATCACCGGAAGCCCCGTCGAGAAACCGTACGACGTAAGCACCTATAAGAAACCCGAAAACCCCGTCCTTCCCGAATATGGCAATGTGAAGCTCGCTACTAACCGCGAAGAAGAACTCCTCATGGAACTCCTTCCGACCGTAGCCAACACTTTCCTCCGCAAACGTCGCGCCGAAGAGTACAACGCCAAGAAGGCTGCCGAGGCTCCTGCCGAAGCTGTCGTAGAAGAAAAGGTGGAAGTCGACAACTCTCCCATCACAGGGCCGACACTCAAGGCTCCTATGGGCGGCCGAATCATCTCGGTCAATGTCAAGCCCGGCGATGCCGTCAAGAAAGGTCAGACAATCCTCGTCTACGAAGCCATGAAGATGGAAAACGATGTCGCTGCCGAAAAGGACCAGGTCGTTAAGCGTATCTTCGTCAAGCCCGACCAGGTTGTCGGAACCGATGCCGTTCTGGTTGAATTTGAATAATATCCCCTTACTATAGCGACAGGGAGCTGCGTCGCCCGACACAGCTCCCTGTCCTTGTTTTATAAGCATGTATATCCTGTAATGCAAAATATATCGCTGTTTTTTACGCAGGAGAGAGTATAGATAGTTGAAAAAAGCTTATATTTGCCAGATATAAACAGCTCGCGTATGGCAAGAGGATTAAAATCTTTCGGACGGGAGGCTCTGTCGATGTATGTCGACGGATTCCGCAACATGACCGTTGGGCGCCGTCTGTGGATACTGATTCTTCTGAAGCTGTTCATATTTTTCGCAATCCTGAAGCTGTTCTTCTTCCCAGACCTGCTGTCGGTCAATTATGACGATGACGAGCAAAGGGCAGATGCTGTACGGGAAGCACTGACCGCCGAACCGACGTTTCAACCGGAACAATAACTACTTAAAACATTAATACTATGAACGATTTACTTGGAGTGGTCGACTGGTCGAGGGCGCAATTTGCTCTCACTGCGATGTACCACTGGCTCTTTGTGCCGCTTACCCTCGGTCTTTCGCTCATTGTCGCTATCATGGAAAGTATCTATGTACGTAGCGGCGATGTGCGATGGAAAGCAATCACAAAATTCTGGATGACGCTGTTCGGTATCAATTTTGCCTGCGGTGTTGCCACTGGCATCATTCTCGAATTCGAATTCGGTACAAACTGGTCGAACTATAGCTGGTTTGTCGGCGATATCTTCGGTGCTCCGCTTGCCATCGAGGGCATCGTGGCATTCTTCATGGAGGCTACCTTCGTAGCTGTGATGTTCTTTGGCTGGAACAGGGTCAGCCCCAAGTTCCATCTTGCAGCTACATGGCTCACAGCCATCGGAGTCTCTCTCTCGGCCTTGTGGATTCTCGTTGCCAATGCTTGGATGCAGAATCCTGTAGGCATGGCCTTCGACCCCTCACAGATGCGAAATGTCATGGACAATTTCTGGGAGGTGGCTTTCAACGCCGTCGCGATGAACAAGTTCTTCCATGCCGTCTTCAGCGGCTGGACGCTTGCCGGTGTCTTCGTAATCGGTGTCAGCAGCTGGCTTCTGCTTCGTCGTAGCAACGTCGAGATGGCTCTCAAGTCGCTCAAGATAGGCTCATGGGTAGGCGTTGCCGGTATCCTTCTCACTCTTTGGACCGGTCACGGCTCCGCTGTACAGGTTTCACGCGTACAACCTATGAAACTCGCCGCCATGGAAGGTCTCTACCGTGGTTCTGTAGGACAGGATCTCGTAGGCATCGCTATCCTCAAGTCTGAATCTTCCCGTACCGATGAAGAACCATTGACGATGGAAATCAACATTCCTCACGGACTTTCATATCTCATCTATGGCAGCGGTGACCGTTTTGTGCCCGGCATACGCGATCTTATCGACGGTTTCACTATCGATGCCAACGGCGATACAGTCAATACTGTCTCCTATGCCGACCGCATTGCACTCGGTACTGAGGCGAGAAAAGCGCTCGCGGATTATGCCGTAGCCAAAAAGGAAGGCGATACCGAGACTATGCAGGCTGCCGAAGCTTCCATCAAGGAGAACTTCCAATACTTCGGCTACGGATACCTTGAATCTCCCGAAGCGGCTATCCCCCCTGTAGGCCTTACCTTTTATAGTTTCCGAATCATGGTCATAGCAGGAGGCTTCCTCCTCGCTCTTTGTTTCGTACTCCTCATCTTCAGCTATAAGAAGCGTGAAGTGCTGGAAAGCAAGGTGATGTGCTGGATTGGAATTCTGTCTGTCGCTGTAGTATGGGTCTGCAGCCAGGCCGGCTGGATAGTTGCAGAAGTTGGTCGTCAGCCGTGGGTCATACAGAATCTCATGCCCACCAATGCCGCCATATCGGATGTCACGACAGGCTCCGTACAGACAACATTCTGGCTCTTCGCCGTGATATTCACAGGCCTGCTTATCGCCGAGATAAGTATAATGCTGCGCTATATCTATACCGCATCCAAAACAGACATAGAAAACAGTAAACATTGATTACCCCCAAGCTCATGGAAAAACTTGAATTACTGCAAGCCTATTGGTGGCTTATCATAGCCGTGCTTGGTGCGGCATTAGTGTTCCTCCTTTTTGTCCAGGGAGGCCAGACAATGCTCCGTTGCGGTCATACAGATAACGAACGGCAGCTTATCATCAACTCGCTCGGCCGCAAATGGGAGCTCACCTTCACGACTCTCGTCGTCTTCGGGGGCGCTTTCTTCGCCTCATTTCCCTTGTTCTATTCGACAAGTTTCGGCGGTGCCTACTGGCTCTGGATGCTCATACTCCTGAGTTTCGTTGTCCAGGCTTTCAGCTATGAATTCCGTCGCAAACGTGGTAATATCTACGGGGTTGGTCTCTATGATTTCTTCCTTGTCTTCAACGGTACATTCGGCTGTATCCTTCTTGGTGTCGCCGTCGGTATGTTTTTCTTCGGAGGTGATTTCATAGTCTCGAAGACGAATCTTCTCGAGCCGGGAGCACCGGTGATCTCACAGTGGGTGCCTACCCGCGGTCTTGAAGCTATATGCGACCCACGCAACCTTCTTCTCGGCTTCGCCGTGCTTTTCCTCGCTCGCACTCTTGCCGCGCTCTATTTTATCAACGATATCGACAGCGGCGAGGCATTTGCTGGTCGGATGCACAGGCGCGCACTCGTCAACGGTATCATATTCGCCGTTCTTTTCGTGGCATTTCTGGTTGTTCTTCTCCTGACTCCCGGATATCGTTTCGTCGATGGTGTCTTTCTCGAGGTCAAGAACATCTATCTCCACAACCTCCTCGATATGTGGTGGCTCGCAGTCATCCTGCTTCTCGGTGTCGTTGCAGTGCTATATGCCATTCTCCGTACAGGATTCAGCAGCACATGGCGTTGTGGCATATGGTACGCCGGATTCGGTGTCGCAGCTGTCGTATGTGTGCTGTTCTGCATAGCCGGATATAACGACACTGCCTATCTCGCATCCAATATCGACCCGCAGTCGTCTCTCTCGCTTGCGAACAGTTCGTCGAGCGAGTTTACGCTGACGGTTATGAGCTGGGTGTCTGTGCTTGTGCCTTTCGTTATTGCCTATATAGCATATGTATGGCGCAAGATGAATTCCAAACCTCTTACAGCCGCCGACCTCGACGACGGACACCAGTATTGATAGCTGATGGCAGATACTTACTATACACTCGCCGGACCTTCAGAGGCAATCTTCAAGGAGAAGATGAGCAAGTTCCTTGCTTTCGCCCATCCCGTCAAGAACGCCGCTGAAGCAAAGGCGGTGGTAGGGCAGTATGCCAAGAAATATTACGATGCGCGCCATTGCTGCTGGGCATATATGCTCGGCTCGGCGCGCACCGATTTTCTTTCGTCCGACAATGGCGAACCTTCCGGGACGGCGGGGAAGCCTATTCTCGGACAGATAAATTCTTTCGGACTGACGGATATTGTTATCGTCGTTGTCCGATATTTCGGGGGTATCAAACTCGGTACTTCCGGACTTATTGCCGCCTATCGCGAGGCTGCCCGTCTTGCTCTTGCAGAGGCAGACATAATCGAATGTCACGACATGACCGATATCTCTTTCCATTTCCCGTATCTGGCCATGAACGATGTAATGAAACTCCAGAAAAAGAGCGACGCCACAATTGTCGGGCAGTCGTTCGACAATACATGCAGCATGACACTCCGCATACGCAGCGACGAAGCGGACGCATTGTGTGCGCGGCTGCTCGATATCGACGGAGTAACTATGGCATGATAGCATTTTTTGTCGTATCTTTGCAGTGGAAATAAAGATACGTCATGACCAAACGAAACGCAGCACTTTTCGACCTCGACGGAGTCATTATTGATACGGAGCCTATATACACCCGTATATGGGATGACATAAATCGTCGTTTCCCCACAGGGATCGAAGACTTTACGAGCCGAATCAAAGGCACGACCATGCCTGATATCCTCAATAAATACTATCCGGATCCCGAGACTCAAAACTTAGTCAGGACCGCTCACTACAAGGCGGAAGAGGATATGGAATACCCTCTTTTCGACGGTGTAATCACTTTTCTTACGGAGCTGAAAAAAGCCGGTATCCCAACAGCTGTCGTGACCAGCAGCAATGATGCAAAAATGGAACGGCTTTTCAGAGTCAATCCGGTGCTTCGCACATATTTTGATGCCATCATCACTGATTCAATGGTCTCTGTCGGCAAGCCCGCTCCGGAATGTTTCCTCACAGGGGCAAAAGCTCTCGGCGTTCACCCTGCCGATTGCTATGTATTTGAAGATTCTTTCAATGGTCTCAAGGCCGGACGTGCTGCCGGTGCGACAGTCATAGCCCTGGCGACGACGAATCCGCGTGAAAGCTTGGAACCTCTGGCCGATTTTGTCCTTGACTCGTTCGAACATTTCTCTGTGGCCGACATGCAGGCTATATCCCGACGCTGATGCAGTACCGTTTCGTCAGTCGTAAGGAAGGTAGCAAGCGACTGATAGTCATATATGCCGGTTGGGCGACGGATGCTAATCTTTTCGATGGTCTGTACCGTCCCGGGTATGATATTGTCGTGGTCTGGGACTATCGGGATATGTACATTGACTGGTCGCTCGCCGACGGCTATATCGAGATATGTATAATCGCCTGGTCTTTGGGAGTTTATGCTTCGGCTGTATCGACCCACGGAATCGCCGACCGCATCACCAAGCGTATCGCTGTCAACGGTACTTTGACACCTGTCGACTCTCGCTGCGGTATCCCCGAGGCAATTTTCAAAGGAACGCTCTACGGTCTCAACCTCCGCAATCTCGAAAAATTCTATCGTCGTGTCTGCGGCACAAGAAGTAATATAGCATTTTTCGAGAATCATAGGCCGGACAGGAATTTGGAAGAGCTTAAGGAGGAACTTTCGTGCTTCTGTCCTCTGCCGCTACTCGCCCCCGAACCTGAAAAACGTTGGGATGTCGCTATAGTAGGTCGTGACGACGCTATTTTCCCGGCAGTCAACCAGGCAAGGGCATGGAATGGTGTAGCTCCCGTTTTCTTTGCGGACATTCCCCATCTGCCAGATTTCCAGACAATCCTCGACAGATGGATTATGGATAAGGAGCTTACGGAACGCAGATTCGCATCCGGGAAAGAGACTTACGACAGCGAGGCCGACGTACAGGACGAGGTCGTCGAGTCCATGCGCCATATAATGGAAGAATACGATATCCCGGCCATCATGTGCCGTCGTGGTAGCCGTACTCTCGAAATAGGCTCCGGTACCGGAAAGATGAGTCGCCTACTCGACCACTATGCCGGTCGCTTCGGAACCGTAGAGATGTGGGATATCGTGGGCGAAGAGCCGCTTCAAGGCGAGCACCGTTTTTTCCGCTGCTGCGATGCTGAGCTTGCTATCATGCAACAGCCTCCTGCAAGTCTCGACTTTATAGTGTCGGCATCGACCGTACAGTGGTTCAACTCTCCGTCGCGTTTCTTAAAGGAGTGCTCACGGGTCCTAAATAAAGGAGCCTATCTTCTCATCGGCACATATTCCGAGGGGAATCTTGCGGAAGTTGCTTCGCATACTGGATGTTCCCTGCCGTTGATGACTCCCGGACAGTGGAAGGAGATGATGCCGCCAGAGCTTGAATGTCTGGCAGTTAGTTGCACTGACAAAAGACTCTCGTTTGATTCAGTGCTGGACGTATTCCGCCATCTCAAGAAGACTGGTGTCAACTCGCTTGGAAGACCGGAGGATGTCTCTTTGCGTCGCGCTATTAAAGACTGGCATCCCGACCTCGACGGAAAGTATTCCATCACATATAAACCAATGGTTTTTATAGCAAGGAAGAAATGAAGCATAAAATCTTATTTGTCACCGGCATAGATACAGATGCCGGGAAGACCTATGCGACAGCTTATCTCGCTCACCGCTTGATGCAGGAAGGCTTGACAGTCGCTACGCAGAAATTTATACAGACAGGCTGTGTGGGGTCATCCGAAGATATCGACAAACATCGTGAGCTTCTCGGTATGGATCCTTTGCCCGAAGACAAGGACGGGACCACAGCTCCTATCATCTTCTCCTATCCGGCCTCGGCACAGCTTGCAGCTTCGATCGACGGTGCGAAAATCGACCTTGCGCTGATTGAGAACGCGACATCAAAACTTTCTCAACGCTATGATCGTCTTTTAATCGAAGGAGCCGGTGGCCTTATGGTGCCAATCACCGACACCTACTTTGCAATCGATTATATCGTCGAGCATAAGCTTCCCGTGGTGCTGGTGACAAACGGTCGTCTCGGTTCGATTAATCACACGATACTATCTCTCGAAGCTATAGCATCGCGAAATATCGAACTGGCTGCCGTGGTATATAACAGACACTTCGATTATGACAAGACAATTGCCTGCGACACTTTCGGCTTTATTTCGAGATATGTGGCTGCACATTTTCCTTCAGCTGAAATAATCGACATGCCGAGCTTCGAGCTGTTAAAGTAGGTTAACAAAAGGACTTGCCCCGTCATAAATAACTACCTTTGTAGGTAATACCCACATATGAGCGATTCGAATTATATCATAAGTATAGACAAAGATGCGATGCACAGTATGCCGTTGATGAATTTTCCCGGCAGGATTATCGTTATCGATTCTACGGCGGAAGCTTTAGCTGCTATTCGGGTATTGTCGAAAGAAAAAATGGTCGGTTTTGATACAGAGACACGTCCTTCGTTCCGCAAGGGTTGTTCCCACAAGGTGGCTCTGATGCAGATCTCGACAGAAGACACATGCTTCCTTTTCCGTCTTAATATTCTGGGGATTAGCGAGCAGTTGAAGGAATTCCTTGAGAATCCGGCTGTCACGAAGATAGGGCTTTCGGTTCACGATGATTTCAATGTTCTGCGTCGCTCGAGTCCCGAACTTGATCCACAGGGCTTTGTCGACTTGCAGGCTGTTGTCAAGGATTTCGAAATCACGGATATATCCCTCCAGAAGATATGTGCAATCATCTTCGGACAGCGTGTTTCCAAAGGACAGCGTCTTTCGAACTGGGAGGCCGACAAGCTCAGCGACCCCCAGCAGGCATATGCTGCACTGGATGCCTGGGCATGTCTGAAGATTTACGACTATCTTAACGAAGGTCGTTTCAATCCTCTCGCCTCTCCCTACCGGCACAAACAAGAACCATTACCCCCTGCGGCATCATGAAACTGAAACGTTCGACAGTACTACCACTCGCACTCGCCGTCTATCTTGCCGTCATGGCTTATATAGGCTATCCGGAATATGCTTCGGGCAAAGTTTCGGCCCTGTATTACTTCGGAATCATTGCAATAACTATTGTTATACTCATATTGCTACATTTCAACCTGAAACGGCGTGAACGTTATCGCCGTGAAAGAGAAGAGAAACAGTAAATAATTGATATACATGGCACACAAAGCACTACTTATCATCCTCGATGGCTGGGGCATAGGCGCACATAACCACGCCAACGCCATATACAGCACACCTACTCCTTACTGGAACAGTCTCCTCGAAAAATATCCTCATTCGCAGCTTCAGGCAAGCGGCGAATTTGTCGGTCTTCCCGACGGACAGATGGGCAACTCGGAAGTCGGTCACCTCAATATCGGTGCAGGCCGTATTGTCTATCAGGACCTCGTGAAAATCAACAAGGCAATCCAGACAGGCGCAATCCTCGAAAATCCTGAAATCAAGAGCGCTTTCGAATACTGCGCACGCACAGGTCAGGCTATGCACTTCATGGGCCTTACATCTACCGGCGGCGTTCATTCCTCGCTCGACCACCTTTACGCTCTCTGCGATATCGCTAAGCATTATGGTCTCAAGAAGGTCTATCTCCACTGCTTCATGGATGGTCGTGACACAGACCCCCGCAGCGGTCTCGGCTTTATAAAAGATGTAGAGGCACACTGCCAGAAGAGCGCAGGTGTCATTGCTTCTATCGTAGGCCGTTTCTATGCTATGGACCGCGACCATCGCTGGAACCGTATCAAGGAAGCATACGACCTTCTTATCGAAGGCAAAGGCGTGCAGGCTACCGACATGGTCAAGGCTATGCAGGACAGCTACGACGCAGATGTTACCGATGAGTTCATCAAACCTATCAACAATGCTACTGTCGACGGTACTTTCAAGCCCGACGACTGCGTGATATTCTTCAACTACCGCAACGACCGCGCCAAAGAAATCACATCCGTACTTACTCAGCACGATATGCCCGAAGAAGGCATGCACACTATCCCAGGCCTCCAGTATTACTGCATGACACCCTACGATTCTTCTTTCGAGGGCGTTCATATCATCTTCAACAAGGAAGATGTCTCCAATACTCTTGCCGAATATCTTTCGAACCTGTCCAAGAAGCAGCTTCATATCGCAGAGACCGAGAAGTATGCCCACGTGACATTCTTCTTCAACGGTGGCCGTGAAGCTCCCTTCGAAGGTGAGGACCGCACCCTCGTTCCCTCTCCCAAGGTTGCTACCTACGACCTCAAGCCCGAAATGAGCGCCTACGAAGTCAAGGACAAGCTTGTCGGCTCCCTCGGCAAGGAGGAATACGATTTTGTTGTCGTGAACTATGCCAACGGCGACATGGTAGGACACACAGGCATCTATCCTGCTATCCAGAAGGCTGTGGAGACTCTCGACAACTGCCTCCGCGATACTGTCGAAACCGCCCGTAAGCACGGCTATGAAGTCATCATCATCGCCGACCACGGCAATGCCGATAACGCCGTTAACCCCGACGGAACACCGAATACGGCCCACTCGCTGAACCCCGTGCCCTTCGTATATGTTACAGATAATAAGAATGCTAAAGTAGAAAACGGTATTCTTGCCGACGTGGCACCCTCTATCCTCCATATTCTCGGCCTTCCCCAACCTGCCGAGATGACTGGCAAGGATCTTATTAAAGACTAATATTCTTGCGGAACCCCGCAGCTTTCATCCGTTGCGGGGTTCCTTTCATATGAAATATATAGGCGTACATATCGAGTCATGGCCTTTGGCCGCAATACCTGAAACGGCTCACGTTCTGGGTGCTGACTCCTTTTCGTTCTGTCCTGTCGATGCCAGACGGTACAGTTCCCCGGCCTATACCCAGGAAGAAATTGATTCTTTCCGCAGAGTCTGCGACCTCTATGGTTATACGGCCGACCGGATCCTGCCTCATGCGGCACTTGTGCTGAATCTTGGGTCGCCCGACGACCGCAAACTCAGCCTATCGCGAGTGTCATTCGTAGACCAGCTCCGGCGTTGCGCTTCTCTGGGCCTCGACAGACTCAATTTCCATCCCGGTTCCCATCTGAACCAGATCGGAGAGCAGGAGAGCCTCGACCGTGTGGCCGCTTCTGTCAACTATGCCCTCGGTAAGACGGAAGGTGTATGCGCCGTCATAGAAAATATGGCGGGACAAGGCTCGAACCTGGGTTATAGCTTCGAACAACTCGCCTATATCATTTCTAATGTTGAGGATAAGAGTAGGGTAGGAGTCTGTATCGACACATGCCACGCTTTCTCGGCCGGATATGACATGTCGACTCCCGATGCCTATGAGAAAACCTGGGCATCTTTCGACAGCATAGTCGGCTTTTCATATCTCAAGGGTATGCATGTCAATGATTCCGTGCGTCCCCTTGCATCCCGTATCGACCGTCATGCTTCTCTCGGAAAAGGAACGCTTGGCAGTGACTTTTTCGCCATGCTTATGGCCGACAGCCGTTTCGATGGCTTGCCTCTCATCCTCGAGACTCCCGATCCATCGCTTTGGAAGATGGAGATAGACTGGCTTAAAGCCAGACAGAACTGACAGCTTTTTTGAGATTATATCGTTACTTCATAACTTACTTCTATTTTTTGACTAAATAACATGAAAAACCAAAGAAACCTGGGTTTCTGGCAGCTGTGGAATCTCAGCTTCGGATTTTTCGGAGTACAGATTGCTTATGCCCTTCAAAGCTCACAGGTGAGCCGAATTTTTTCGACAATCGGAGCTGACCCTCACGACCTCAGCTATTTCTGGATTCTTCCTCCCCTTATGGGGCTTATCGTACAGCCCATAGTAGGCTCTGCCAGCGACCGCACATGGAACCGCTTCGGACGTCGCCTTCCATACCTTCTTATCGGTGCAGCCGTCGCTATCATCGTGATGTGCCTGCTGCCTAATGCCGGTTCTTTCGGTCTGGCTATCTCCCAGGCTATAATCTTCGGCCTCGTCATGCTTATGCTGCTCGACACATCCATCAATATGGCCATGCAGCCTTTCAAGATGCTTGTCGGCGATATGGTCAACGAACGTCAGAAAGGTCTTGCGTATTCGATACAGTCTTTCCTCTGCAACGCAGGTTCCGTTGTCGGATATGTGGCTCCGTTCGTTCTCGCATGGTTCCTCAGCAATACCGCACCGGCCGGTGAAGTACCTCCGACGGTGACATGGGCATTCTATCTCGGTGCCATTATTCTTCTGCTGTGCGTCGTATATACCTTTGCCAAGGTCAAGGAAATGCCGCCTCACGAATATGCAATGTTCCACGGCATAAAGGAAGAGCCTGACAAGAAGGCTCCGAAAGAGAACATGTTCAAACTACTTGTCAAGGCCCCAAAGGTATTCTGGACCGTCGGTCTCGTGCAGTTCTTCTGCTGGGCAGCGTTCCTGTATATGTGGACCTATTCCACCGATGCCGTAGCCTCTCAGGCTTTCGGTGCACCTTCGGTCAAAGAGGTTACAGGCGTCAGCATTGACGGCCAGGAATACAATGACAAATATATCTTCAGCTGCGAGAATCCGGTAATTGAGAACGGACATATAGCTCTTGCCGGCATTAATGTCGACGGTAATTTTACAAGACCAAACACTGTTGTGCTCGATGGCGATACTTTGATTGCAGACTCGAAGGTCGTTAGTGTCAACGGTGTCGAAAAGATTGAACCGAACGGCGGACTTATAGCGTCGGCTGGAAGCGTCCTAAATATCGACGGTGTGAATGTAAATGTCGGCAACCAGGCCAGCACCGTATCGGAATTGTCATTGGTAGAACCCGGTACAAGCCTAACCCTCGCTCATATAGCGAAAATCGACGGCAGTACAGGTAAATACGTACTCGAACAGACCTCTTCTTTGCCAGAGGTCAACTCTCCATCCGAAATCACCCTCAACTATAAGACAGTCCTCAATCCTGCCACAAAGGCATATCAGGATGCCGGTGACTGGAACGGCAACCTCCTTGCCATCCAGGCAATAGCCGCTGTCCTGTGGGCCATAGTCCTGGCCTCGTTCCGCCGTCGCAAACTGGGCTACTCTCTCAGCCTTCTCATCGGCGCAGTCGGTTTCATTTCCGTCTATTTTATCCATAATCCATATTTACTCGGTGTCAGCTATGCTCTTATGGGCTGCGCCTGGGCTGCGATGCTCTCTATGCCCTTTACGATTCTTACCAACGCCCTCAGCGGTGGCAACATCGGAACATATCTCGGTCTGTTCAACTGCACTATCACGATTCCTCAGATTGTAGCTGCACTCTGTGGCGGTGCCATACTTCACTGCTTCCCGGCTGCTGCAAACGGAGCTCCGATGACTGTCGGCATGCTTGTAATATCCGGTATCCTTCTTGCTATCGGATCGGTGGCAGTATGGAATATAAAAGAGACCTTCGGCTCACAGACCTCTGTGGCCGAAGTCGAAACCGATATGGCCGAGACACAGATGAGCACTGACGCTGATATTTAGTTATCATGCAATCAATTCGACAACTCTACAAAATCGGCTTCGGGCCGAGTAGTTCGCATACCATGGGACCGCGACGGGCAGCCGAACTGTTCGAAGCGCGCACCCATGGTCGTGCGGCTCGATACGAGGTGACCCTCTATGGCGCTCTCGCGGCAACGGGCAAAGGACATCTCACGGATCAGGCCATCCTCCAGGTACTGACTCCGTGCGCTCCTTCTGAAATAGTCTGGAAACCAGAGATTGTCCTTCCGTTCCATACAAACGGCATGACCTTCAAGGCCTTCGACGAAAAGAACGCCCTCATTGACGAATGGACAGTCTATTCTGTCGGCGGCGGCGACATCGTCGAGGAAGGACAGGAAAGAACTTCCGGTCCTGATATCTATCCGATGACCAAGATAAAGGATATCCTTGAGTATTGCGACAAGACCGGTACTTCATACTGGGAATATGTTGACAAATACGAAGGCAGTGGAATATGGGATTATCTCAAGGAAGTATGGGAAGTGATGAAAGCTGCTGTAGAGCGAGGTATAGAGGCCGAAGGCGTACTGCCCGGCGGTCTCGGCGTGCGCCGCAAGGCTGTAAGCTACTATGTCCATGCCGAAGGCTACAATAAGTCGCTCAAAAGCCGTGGTCTTGTCTATGCCTACGCTCTTGCCGTCTCGGAGGAGAACGCGGCAGGTGGCAAGATTGTGACGGCTCCTACATGCGGTTCCTGCGGAATTGTCCCTGCGGTGCTATATCACCTCTACACCTCCAAGGGTTTCTCGGAGCAGCGGATTCTCCGAGCTCTGGCGACAGCCGGGCTCTTTGGCAACGTTGTGAAGAACAATGCTTCGGTTTCCGGTGCGGAAGTAGGCTGTCAGGGTGAAGTGGGAGTAGCTTGCGCAATGGCCGCAGCTGCCGCCTCACAGCTTTTTGGAGGTACGCCTGCTCAAATTGAATACTCTGCCGAAATGGGTCTCGAACATCATCTCGGACTGACATGTGATCCTGTCTGCGGACTGGTGCAGATCCCGTGTATAGAGCGTAACGCCTATGCAGCAGCGCGTGCCTTGGATGCCAATCTCTATGCTGCTTTTTCCGACGGCCGTCACTCTGTCGACTTCGACCGTATAGTGGAGGTAATGAAGCAGACGGGTCACGATATACCGTCGCTTTACAAGGAGACGGCTCTCGGAGGTCTTGCCGTCATAAAATAGACTTATTTTTCAGGTGCGCTTAACCCGAGATAGGAATAGAAACGTTTGCGCGACGATTCCGATACGGGTATAAGGGCGCTGCCCATAATGATGCAGTTGCGCTCGACGATTCGTACTTTATCCATGTTGACGATGAAGGAACGGTGGACGCGCATGAAAATGTCTTCCGGTAACGATGTCTCGAGCCCTTTCATGCTCATCAAAGTGAGTATGGGGTTCGGGTCATCGTCTGTATATATCTTTACGTAGTCCTTCAGTCCCTCGCAGTAGAGGATTCTGTCGGTCGGTATGCGGATCAGACGATATTCGCTCTTGACTGTCAGGAAGTTCGACTGTTTCTGTGTATTCTCTTCGCCGGATATCTCGTTGCTGCGATTCTGGTTCAGTGCTCTTGTGGCGGCCCGCATGAATTCCTCGTAGCTGACGGGTTTCAGCAGGTAGTCAAGGGCGTTGACAGCGAAACCTTCGAGAGCATAGTCGGAATAGGCTGTTGTAAAAACGATGTTTATACCTTCCGGCAGCATTTTTGCCACTTCCATGCCCGATAATCCCGGCATATGGATGTCCAGGAAAAGGAGGTCGACAGGCTCGTTGGCGATAATATCCAGTGCTTCTTCGGCCGACGACGCTTCTCCGACGAGACTGAGAAACGGTGTACGACTCGCGTAAGTGCTTATCAGCTTGGCGGCCAAAGGCTCGTCGTCGACGACAAGGCAACGTATTTTTCTCATAGAGGTATTATCAGCTTTGCGTTAAAGACATCTCCGGCTATAGTGGTAGTCAGGTGGGCGCGAGTACCGTAAAGAAGAGTGAGTCGGCGCCGCAGGTTCGCGAGCCCTATCCCTGAAGAAGCCTTGCTTTCACTGTTTTTGCTATGGATAAAATGGTTCTCCGTGGTGCAGGTTAGGGCATTGTCCTCTGCACTTATACGGATGGAAATAGCGTGGCTTGGAGATGAGGTGTTGCCGTATTTGAAAGCGTTCTCAACCAAAGGTATGAAGAGAAGAGGGGCGATTTTGTCCGATTCGTGACCCCTGATGTCGATGGAAATCTCGACAGGCCGTTTACCGAGACGCAGTTTCATGAGGTCGACATAATCCTTGATGAAATCAGTCTCCTGATGCAGCTGCGCTGTCTCCGCATTTTCATAGAGCATGTACCTTAGCAGTCCTGAAAGCCTGTGGACGGCGTTTTTGGCTTCTTCTGAGTTGATGTCGATAAGGGCGTAGATTGTATTGAGCGTATTGAAAAGGAAATGGGGATTTAGCTGGCTCTTGAGGTTGTCCAGCTCGGTACTTCGCTGCGTGGCAATCAGTTCCTGCCTTTGCTGTTCGACATCTTTCCAGCGCACAGAAAGCCTGAGGGCTACCGCAAGTCCGATTGTGAGTATGATCATGGTCCCTTCCCGCATGAGGAAGGATGTGTTTTTAAGTAATGTGTGGACATCCGTTATGTCGTTGTTGCCTTTTCTCCACGGAGCCGGGAACCATACCTTTGTACACATATAGCTAAGGACAAGGCCCACGGCTATAATAACCAGATTCCAACAAACGAAATAAAGTATTTTGCGCGTACTGCCCTTGACAAGGGTCCTGTCGATAATCAGGTAGTAGTTGATGTAGAAGGCGGCAATATAGATGAGGGTCTTGATGTAGATACCGGGATAGACGAATATGCCGCGTCTGTGGGGCATAGCGATAGCCATCACCAGTTCCGGGAGGACGAAGATGATGACAATGAACAGAAAATGTGTGAAAAAAGTGGCCGTCCGCCTTCTTTCTCCGTCGCTTTGTTGTCTCATGTCTGCAAAAGTAACGAATCTGTCGTTCAACCCCAAACGAAGATAGACAAAATGGGCAGATATGCCGACAAAAAGGCTGTTTATATCAAACAAATGAAGGCTTTCAAATGTATATAATAAGTAATTTGACTCAAAGAAAGATAAAAAATGCTTCGTAGATTATTGACAACATTCATCATATTGGGGGCGCTTGCCTTTGCAGGACAGGCACAATCCTCCGGCCCTGTTTTCGGAGTCCGGCTGGCTATGGACGTAACCTTTCCCTCCGGAGGACACAACCCGTATAAGACAGGAGCCGGATTTACGCTCGGCGGTGTCTGCAATATTCCTCTCAAAAACAGCTTTTTTTTCGAGCCGGGTCTTCATTTCTATTATACAGGCATGACGGCCAAAGATCTTATACAGTTCGATGAAGATTATTTCTATGAAGGAGCGGCCAAGATGTACGGCTTGAGGATACCCCTTCATTTCGGGTATGTTTTCGATGCCAACGATCTCCTTACGATCGCGATATCTACGGGTCCTTGGCTCAGCATAAATCTCTACGCCAGACAGTCTTTGCTACCCAATATGTCGGCTCCGGTTGCTTTGCCGGACAAGACCGTCAATCTTTTCAAGCACGGCTGGAAAAGAGTTGACATGCTTTGGGGCATAGCTGTAAGCTTTACTTTCGCCAAGAGCTATACCGTAGGGCTTACAACCGGCATCGGGGATACGCCTCTGGCCAAATATGGCAATCGCGACCGGAAGATTAAGATACATCGCAACGTGGCCGCTATCTCCCTGGGTTACAATTTTTGAGGTAAGGCATAAAAAACCTAAAAATCGAAACTGGCTGTTGCAGATGTCTCGTTTTTTTCCTAACTTTGTAATAGGATGAAGATTTATTTCAGGTATATCATACTTTTTTTGGCTGCTGTTGTCTGCGGAATGACAGCTCAGGCCTCAGCCTCCGGTTCTTTTGAAAATGCCGGAGAGCTGGCTGATGAATCTTTGAAGCCTGTGGTATCTTTGGCAGATGGCGTCCTTGAGGTTGAGAATCCTTCGCTTGAAGACTGTCCTGTGACTGTTGTGGCTATTACCGGCAGAATTGTGCGGCAGACCTCGGTTGCGCCAGGCGACAAGCTGAAGATAGAGCTCCCGGCAGGCATATATGTTGTCAAAGCCGGTAATACGGCTTCCCGTATCGCAGTGCGTTGAAATAATTGAATTTTTGTGATTCATAATCAGAACAACTACAAACACATGAAGAACTTCCTATGTCCGGCAGCGGCGATTGCGGCTGTAGCCTTGCTTTCACCGTCTATGTCGGCCCAGAACACAACAATGGAAAGCGAATATGCTTCCTGGCCTGCCTACGGCGGTCAGGATCTTGAAATGACCGTGGACAACAGTGGGACACATTTCACCCTCTGGTCTCCCAAGGCCGACGCTGCAGAGGTCATACTTTACGACACCGACAGAAATACTCCGGCCGTCGATACTTTGAAGATGAATAAATCGGAGCAAGGGACATGGCGTGTTTCCGTGCCCGAAAAGCTCTATGGTAAGTTTTATACTTTCCGTGTCACTGTCGGAGGCAACGCCCTCGCTGAGACTCCCGGCGCTTGGGCCAAGGCGGTAGGCACCAACGGCGAACGTGCAGCTATCATAGATTTTGCAGCTACCGATCCCGAAGGCTGGGAATATGACAAGGGCCCGGAAATCGACAATATCACCGACGCTGTCATCTATGAGATGCACCATCGGGACTTCAGTGTCCATCCAAGCAGCGGTATTGTCCACAAAGGAAAATTCCTCGCGCTCACCGAACCCCAGACCAAATCACTCCTCGGCGACAAGACCGGCATAGACCATCTCAAGGAGCTTGGCATTACACATGTCCACATCCTTCCCTCCTACGACTTTAACTCTGTCGACGAGGCAAACCTCCCGGCAAACACCTACAACTGGGGTTACGACCCATTCAACTATAACGCCCCGGAAGGTAGCTACTCGACCGATCCGGCGGATCCCGCTGTCCGTGTACGAGAGATGAAAGAGATGGTAAAGGCTCTTCATGATGCCGGCATTGGCGTAATCATGGACGTTGTCTACAACCACACTGCGCTCAACGACGATTCCAACTTCTCCCTTACGGCTCCCGGATACTACTACCGTCATCGTCCGGACGGCAGCTACAGCGATGCTTCCGGATGCGGAAACGAGACTGCTTCCGAACGTCCCGAAGTTAGTGACTATATCGTCAATTCGGTAAAATATTGGGCCGACGAATATCATATCGACGGTTTCCGTTTCGACCTTATGGCCATCCATGATATCGAGACGATGAACCGTGTCGCATCCGAGCTCAAGAAAATCAACCCTTCGATTTTTGTCTATGGCGAAGGTTGGACGGCCGGTGATTCGCCCCTGCCGGAGGAACAGCGTGCCCTGAAAGAGAACGTCGATAAGATGAAAGGTATAGCCGTTTTTTCCGACGATCTTCGCGATGCCGTCAAGGGACACTACAGCGATGCTACCGACCGTGGTTTCGCTACCGGAAAACCGGGTAACGAAGAGACTGTTAAGATAGGGATCGTGGCTTCTACCGCTCATCCGCAAGTCGATTACAGCAAGGGTAACAATTCGAAGTTCCCATATGCAGGAGCACCGACTGAGATTATCAACTATGTGTCCTGTCATGACGACCTTACTCTCACCGACAAACTTGCCAAGTCTATGCCCGGCAGCACCGAGGCAGAGCGCCAGAGAGCGGCCCGTCTTGCGCAGACTATTGTTTTCACTTCGCAGGGTACTCCCTTTATGTTTGCCGGTGAAGAAGTGTTCCGCGATAAGAAAGGGGTGCACAATTCCTACAAGTCGCCCGATTCCATCAATGCGATCGACTGGACTCTGAAGAATAAGAATGCCGGACAGTTCGAATACTACAAGGAACTGATAGCCCTGCGCAAGGCTCATCCCGCTTTCCGCATGACAACAGCCGAAGATGTGGCCAAGAACATCGTATTCGATAAAATCAAATCGCCCAATGTGATATCTTATTCCATCAAGAATAATGCTAACGGCGACGAATGGAAAGAAATCAAGCTTGTCTTCAACGGCAGCGATACGCCTTTCGTTGCAAAGATTCCCAAAGGCGATTGGACAGTGATTGCCCGTGACGGCAAAATCAAAGCCGACGGAATGGGTTCATCCCGTGGAGGCAGCGTTGTTGTCGAACCGACCTCGGCACTGATCCTCGCCCGCACGAAATAACGATTAGGAGACTCGATATGAAACGTCTGTGACCGACCGTCACAGACGTTTTTGTTGTCTGGCATCATTAATTATATTGCGGTGAAGAGGTAGTGTCGCACAAAAAGTGCTATCTTTGCGTTAGTAAAATGTAAGAACACTTCAACATGGAAAAGCCTCCGAGACTGTATATCATCGCCGGTTGTAACGGAGCCGGTAAAACGACAGCGTCGCATGCTGTGCTGCCCGACATTCTGGATTGCCATGAATATGTCAACGCCGATGCCATTGCCGCCGCGTTGTCTCCTTTCGACCCGTCGGCCGTCGCTTTTGTCGCGGGCCGTCTTATGCTTACGCGTATTTCCCTGTTGATGCGTGAAGGCAAGACATTTGCTATAGAGACTACCCTTGCCACAGGTACTTACCGTCATCTTGTCACCCGTGCCCATGCCATGGGTTATGAGGTGGTTCTTCTTTTTTTCTGGTTGCCCTCGCCTGAAATGGCGGAGGCACGTGTGGCCAAGCGTGTCAGCGAAGGCGGTCATAATATCCCGACAGATGTGATCCACCGCAGATACTGGAAAGGCCTGAGTAATTTCTTCAATATCTTTGCAGAGATTGTCGATGCATGGATGCTTTTCGACAACAGCGACGAGCCCTCTCTGGTAGCTCTCGACAGTAAGATTGTAAATCATGAACTTTACGACACCATAAGAACACAATGTCTAACGAAGAAAAACTCAGACTAAGCCAGGATGTCATAGCCGGGCTGGATCGGGGCTATGGGCGCATGTTGCGCTACAAGGCTTTGTTAGACCGCTGTGTGATTACTGCTGACGACAACGGAATGCCGCGGGAAGTTCCTGCGAAGGCTCTTCTTAAGAAATACTCACGGCATAAGGCTCCTGCTAAATCTTGATTTATCCTGATGGCTAACTTCCTCAGCTTAGAAAATATAACGAAAAGTTACGGCGACCGTATGCTGTTCGCCGACTTGTCCTTCGGTGTTGACGAAGGAGACAAAATAGGTATAGTGGCCCGTAACGGAACGGGTAAGTCTACTCTTCTGCGAATTCTTTCGGGTAACGAAAGTCCGGACAGCGGAAAGATTGTGTACCGCAATGGCTTGAGAATAGGATATCTTCCCCAGGAACCGAGTTTCCTTCCCGGCACGATGGTTCTGGAAGCGGCTTCCGAACTCTCCTCTTCCAATCCCGAATGGGACGAGGCGGCCATGGAACGTCTGCTGACATCGCTCGGATTGCCCGACATGAAGCAGAAAGTCGACAAGCTCTCGGGCGGTCAGCGCAAAAAGCTTGCCATTGCCAGGACCATTATCGGCAATCCCGAGTTCCTAATTCTCGACGAACCGACCAACCACCTCGATATAGCCACTATCGAATGGCTAGAAAACTATCTGAAACGTTCGAGAGCTACTTTGCTGATGGTGACCCACGACCGATATTTCCTCGACCGCGTCTGCAACAAAATCATAGAGCTCGACAACAAGCGTATATATATTGTCGAAGGCAACTACGACACCTATCTGCGCCGACGCGCGGAGAGGATTGAGGCTATGGTCGCGGAGCTTGCAAAAGTCAAGAACACTCTTCGGCGCGAACAGGAATGGATGAATCGCCAGCCCCAGGCCCGTGGAGGAAAGGCTAAATACCGTATCGACAGTTTCCACGAGCTCAAAGCCCGCTCAAGAATAGACCTCTCGGAGAAGAATGTTCGTCTTGATGCCTCTTCCAGCCGCATAGGTTCGAAGATTTTCGAAGCGGAGGGTGTCTGCAAGTGTTTCGGCGACAAAGTGATACTCGATGACTTTACATATACTTTTGCCCGTGGCGAGAAAGTCGGGATTGTAGGCACTAACGGTGTCGGCAAATCGACATTCATCAAGATGCTTCAAGGTCTTGTCCCGATAGATTCCGGTTCATGGGTTGTAGGAGATACTGTCCGTTTCGGTTACTATAGTCAGGACGGTATTTCTTTTGATGAGGATAAACGGGTAGTGGACGCAGTATCGGAGATCGCAGACGATATAGACCTTGGAGAAGGAATCCGCATAGCGCCGATGCAGTATCTGCAGCGCTTTCTTTTTTCTCCGGCCGATCAGCAGAAATACATACGCACTCTAAGCGGCGGCGAGCGTTGCCGCCTTCACCTGGCGACAGTACTGATGCGGCAGCCGAACTTCCTGATCCTCGACGAACCGACGAACGACCTCGATATAATAACACTCGGCATCCTTGAGGAATATCTTGCCGGTTTCAAAGGTTGCGCGATAATCATAAGTCACGACCGATACTTCCTTGATAACATCATCGACCATCTCTTCGTGTTGGAAGGCGACGGCGTTGTGAAAGATTTTCCCGGCAATTACAGTGAATATCGCGAATATATCTCCACACTTGAGCGCGAAAAGAAGGTCAAAGAGCAAAGCGCCGCCAAGCCTCAGCGCGTGCGTGCAGAACGTACGGAGAGAATGTCGTTCAAGGAACGGAAGGAATTCGAGGCTCTCGAGGCAGAGATAGATGCTCTGAATAAGGAAAAGAAGGAACTTGAGGACTTTTTTGCATCGTCTGCGTCCCCGTCTCCCGATTTGTTTGCCGGTAATGCCCGTCGGTACGACGAAGTTAAAGACCTCCTCGACGAAAAGGAGCTGCGCTGGCTTGAATTGTCCGAAAAAGCATAGCACGCTAACTTGATACAGCAACAATAAAGCCGGGGCTCGCGTCCCGGCTTTCGTGTCATTATGATATAGATGGTCGGATTAGTCGCCCATTGTGCGGAGGAGTTCTTCGTTGTCGCGTGTGCGTTCCATTTTGTCTTTGATGAATTCCATCGTTTCGATAGAATTACGGTCGGAGAGGAAACGGCGGAGAATCCACATGCGGTTGAGTGTCTCGGGGTCGAGAAGAAGGTCGTCGCGGCGGGTGCTCGAAGCCATGATGTCGACAGCAGGGAATATTCGCTTGTTCGAAAGCTTGCGGTCGAGCTGAAGCTCCATGTTGCCCGTACCTTTGAATTCTTCGAAGATCACTTCGTCCATCTTCGAGCTTGTCTCGGTCAGTGCAGTGGCAATGATAGTAAGCGAACCTCCGTTTTCGATGTTTCGTGCCGCGCCGAAGAAACGTTTGGGCTTCTGCAGGGCGTTTGCGTCGACACCGCCTGAGAGAATCTTGCCTGATGCAGGAGCGCATGTATTGTATGCGCGAGCCAGTCGGGTGATGGAATCGAGAAGTATCACGACATCATGTCCGCATTCAACCATTCTTTTAGCCTTTTCGAGGACTATGCCGGCAATTTTGACATGTCGGTCGGCCGGTTCGTCGAATGTCGAGGCTATGACTTCGGCATTGACGCTTCGTTGCATGTCGGTCACTTCCTCGGGACGTTCGTCGATGAGGAGAATCATGATGTACGTCTCGGGATGATTCTCGGCGATTGCGTTTGCAATATCTTTAAGAAGGAGGGTCTTACCCGTCTTAGGAGGCGCTACGATGAGGCCACGCTGTCCTTTCCCGATGGGGGAGAACATATCGACGACGCGGGTGGAAATCGTGCAGGAACGTCCGCTTGTGAGGTCGAATTTCTCGTCGGGGAAGAGAGGTGTAAGGTGTTCGAAGGCTATTCGGTCGCGTATAAATTCGAGAGAACGGCCGTTGACGCGACGGATGTCTGTAAGGGGGAAATATTTCTCTCCCTCCTGAGGCGGACGGATGAATGCTTCTACAACGTCTCCTGGACGCAGTCCGTAGCTCTTGATCTGGGGCATCGTGACGTAGATGTCGTCGGGTGAGGGGAGATAGTTGAAATCAGCTGAACGTAGAAATCCGTAGCCTTCGGGGACTATTTCGAGAACGCCTGTAGCTTCAAGGATACCGTCGAAATTAAATCGTGGCTGACGGGGTTGCTGTTGCTGCTGATTGAAGCGGTTCTTTTTGTTTTTCTTGTTGTTGCCCTGGTGCTGAGGCTGATTTTGCGCTTCAGGCTCTGAAAGGGTTATAGGTCCTTGTTGAGCAGCCTGAGGCTGGCTCTGGAGGTTGCTCTGTGAGTCTTCCTGTTCACGCTGGCTGCGAGGTATGAATTTACGGCCTTGCGTACGCGGGAAAAATTCGCTTAAAGAGCCTTCTCCGGGCATGAACTTGCTCTTTTTAGGTTCTTTCGGGACCTCGGTATTATCGTTATTCGCCGGTGTGTCTTCTGTCTGTGGCTGAGTTTCAGGGGCAGGCGCTACGTCCTCTGTCGGGCTTCCCTGGGCCACAGGTTCCGGAAGGTCGGGAATACGGACTTCAACAGGAGAAGTCTCGGCAGGCTCCTGGGACACGGGAACGGGTTCCTGGACAGCGGGTTCCACAGGGCGTTTCTTGGGGGGGCGGCCTCGGCGTTTACGCTCGACGACAACCGGGGCATTTTCCGCCGGTGCGCTTGTCTCTGTCTGTTCCGGTGTATTTTCAGGCTTAGGTTCCGGTTTCGCTTCGGTCAGAGGAGCTGGTGTCTTGGATTCCTGGGCGGCAACTTCTTTCTTCTTGCGTCCGCGTTTAGCCTTCGGCTTATCAGGTTCGTCGGCCTTTTTGACTTTTTGCGCGCCCTTGGTGGCAGCTATGTTGATAGCCTGCTGGTCGAGGATGTGATAGACAAGATCTTCTCTCTTCGAAAGGTCGATTTTCTTGATGCCCACTTCTTCAGCAGCTGCCTTGAGTTCGGCATCCGGCATTTCGGATAGTTCAGTTATATTGTACATTTTGTTGTAACACAGATAAATCCCATATACTTGCAAAACCCGTGCAAGGATGCTTCGAGTATGATGCTAAGGGAAGTATAGTGATGATTATGCAGATGAGATAGTTAGCTTGCGATATTGCCGGTAGTGGCATGGGGAAACAACAATGCAGAATTGTTCCTGTGCGGCTATAAACCGGTTATAATATTCTTAAGTGTTGAAGTGATTCAGACAGCGCAGCCACGCACTGTTTTTCTAATGCAAAGATACGAACATTTATTTGAATATACAAATAAAACACGTTTGCAAGCGGAAAGTTTATGATTAACAGATAGGTTGGTATCAGTATAGTGCGGGGATAAAGTTTTTTGTGTTATGTATGATTTATTTTCGAAATATTGCGTACTTCTTAAAAAGAAGCTATATTTACACCTTAAAATAAACTATAGATATGAAACAGTGTCCTAATTGTCATCAGTATAACGAGGATTATTCCCACTACTGCAACTCTTGCGGTTATGATTTTACCGCTTCGTCTCATGGAGAAACCACGCCTCCTCCATATAATGAACCAAACGACCGCAACAATGCCTTCGATAGCTGCGGCCCGGAAGGCAAGAGCAGGGGTGTGGCCGCTCTGCTGGCTATATTCCTTGGCGGTCTCGGCATACAGTATTTCTATCTTGGCCGTGTAGGTGCTGGCATAATAACTATTTTATTGACAATCGTGACATGTGGTCTGTGGGAGCTGGTCACTTTCGTCCAGGGTATCCTGATGCTGTGTATGACTAACGAGGCTTTCCGTGCAAAGTATGTCACCACGACATCTTCATTCCCTCTTTTCTAAGAATCTGACAATATAACAGAAAGGACGCTGAGCCTAGAGAAGGCGCAGCGTCCTTTGGTATTAAGCTGGTGTGATGATTATTTGTTCTCTATCGAAACCAGAACAGTCTCTTCCAAAATTTCGCCCTTCTTGTCGGCTTTGATGGACTTGACTGACCCTATCCCCTTGGCGTACCATTCGGTTACGGACGATTTTTCGGAACCGGCAGGTGTTGTCTGGCGTTCCTCATAGCTTACCTTGATACAGTTCGGGAAAGTGCCTGCTTCTGTTGTTACATCTTCGAAGCCCTCGACTTTTCCCTTGCTCAGGAACATTGTGGCAGCCTGCATGCCCATGTCGACACGCATATGGGAATTGGGTATCTTGGCACCTGCTTCTGCTTTGGGGTCGAGAACAAGCACGAGGTCACCCTTGGGCTGGAACATCTTCTCGAATTCACTGATCTGCTGGGGGGATGCCTGTCCGGACTCTTTGGCAATATTGATAATCATAGCCTTGTAGTCTTCGCCTCTCATCACATAGACGGTTGTGGGCTCGTCGGCGCTCTTATATGAGGCGGAAACGGAGCTTATGCTGATTGGTGTCGCAAGAGGATTGTCCTGGGGAAGTTCAGTCGTCATCGTTACGGTAGTGAGGCCGTCGACGGTTTCGATTTTGTCTACGGTCTGGGTGAGATCCATTGTTTTGTTGGCTTCCTTGACAGTTTCTTTGTATGTGAGCTTCATGCCTTCTTTTGTGGGCGCGTACTGGGCGAAAGCCTGGCCGCATGCCATGAGGGCAACTGCAGCAATGATGTTGGTAAATTTCATTATTTTGACTTTTTGATTGGTTTTAAACTATTGACGGACATATCCCTGCACGCTTCTTCGACACAGCGGCCGACGTATTGGCGGTATGCCGCCCGGCCTATGTCGGATTCGACGATCTCATGCAGGTTGGCGAGGGCTGTTTCGAGAATTTCTTCTTTTTGGGCCATATGGAGGTAGTCGCTTATGAGTCGGGATGTGCCGTTTATCATCGACGAGCCGAAATTATAATAACGCTCCATGCCGACAATCATCCGTATTGCGCTGTGCATCAATCGGCCGGTATATTCCGCCCCGACACCGTAGGCTGCAAAATCCTTGATGGTGTTGCGGATGACGCTGATGCGGGCTTTCGAATATCCTCTTTTGGCTCTTACGAGTTCCTTGCTGATAATGTCTATCTTCTTTTCGAGCAGCGAGTCGGCATCGGGATTGAGGAAGAACTCGAAGTAGGCCTTTGTTTCCTTCGAAGATGAGTAAGCATCAAGGACAAGCTCGACAAGTTGAGCCTTGTCGAGCCTGTCGAGTTCTTTTTTCAATGCCGTTTTGGACATGGGCTTTTATTTCAGCCACTTATCGAACCAGCGGAAGAAGAGGCGCTGCCAGAGTACTGCGTTCTGGGGCTTGAGGATCCAGTGGTTCTCGTCGGGGAATATAAGCATTTCGGCGGGGATGCCACGGAGCTTGGCGGCATTGAAGGCGGCCATGCCCTGTGATGCAAGGATACGGTAGTCGTATTCGCCGTGGGTAATCATGATAGGAGTATCCCACTGGTCTACGAAACGGTGGGGCGAGTTGGCGAAGGTGCGCTGGGCGGCGGCATTGTCCTTCTCCCAGTATGCGCCTCCCATATCCCAGTTGGCGAACCACATTTCCTCTGTTTCGAGATACTGGGCTTCCATGTTGAAGATACCGGCATGGGCAAGGAGGGCGGCGAAACGCTTCTGGTGGTGGCCTGCGAGGTAGTAGATAGAGAAGCCGCCGTAGCTGGCTCCGGTAGCGCCGATGCGGGCCGGGTCTATGTAGCTTTCACGCTTCATGTCGTCGACAGCGGCGAGATAGTCTTCCATGTTCTGGCCGGGGTAGTCCTTGGATATCTGTTCGTTCCATTCTGTACCGAATCCGGGCAGTCCGCGACGGTTGGGGGCTATGACAATGTATCCGTGGGCAGCCATTACAGCAAGATTCCAACGCCAGCTCCAGAACTGGCTGACCGCCTGCTGGGGACCGCCCTGGCAGTAGAGGAGGGAGGGGTATTTCTTGTTGGGGTCGAAGTTTGGAGGATAGACGACCCAAGTCAGCATTTCTTTGCCGTCGGTGGTGGGCACCATGCGCTTTTCAACGTAGGGCATATCGACACTGGCAAGGATGTCGCCGTTGATATCTGTAAGGTTCCAGACTGGCAGACGGCGGCTCTTGGGGTTGAGGTTATAGACCATCAGCTCGTTGGGCTGAACCATCGAATGACACATTGTCACGATATTGTCTTTTGTCACCTGAAGAGTGGTGAAATCGACCGGCATGTCTGTCAGCTGTGTCACTTCGGCTTTCTTCACGTCCATAGCGAACATCGGGATGACACCGCCCTTGGGAGCGAGGAAATAGATTGTCTTGCCGTCGGGAGACCATGCGAACTCGTCGATGGTATAATCCCAGTCCTTGGTGAGGTCGCGCTTCTGTGCTGTCTGGCAGTCGAGGATGAAGAGACGGTTCTTGTCGGATTCGTATCCGTCACGTTCCATGCTGAGCCATGCCAGGTAACGGCCGTCGGGCGAGAAGGCAGGCATTGTGTCGTAGCCCATCATGCCTTCGGTGAGGTTATGGGTTTCGCCGCTTTCGAGGTTGTAGATATAAAGGTCGGAATTTGTCGAGAGTGCGTATTCAAGACCTGTCTTTTTGCGCGAAACATAGACGAGCATCTTGCTGTCGGGGCTCCATGCGAAGGATTCGACACCGCCGAAAGGCTTCATGGGAGCTTCGAAAGGTTCGTCGGCCATGATGTCCTTGAGGTCTGTGACCTTGTTGCCGTCGAAGTTGCCGATGAAGGGGTGGGGTATTTCGGTCACCCATTCGTCCCAGTGTTTGTACATGAGGTCGTCGACGACGCGGCCTGTGGCTTTTGGAAGGTCGGGATAGAGGTCGCCTGCCGAGCGTGCATACTTGACATTGCCTATTACTACTACTTTCTTGGCATCGGGCGAGATGAGGAATCCGGAGATACCGCCGGCGTGTTGGGAAGCCTGAACGCGGTTCGAGCCGTCGGCATTCATGACCCACATCTGGGCGTTGCCGTCTTCGTCCGGGTACATGAAGGCGATGCGTTTGCCGCCGTCGATCCAGACTGCCCCGCTTTCGCTTTTAGGAGTGTCGGTCAGCCGCACGGGGGCCGCTTCGCCGTCATCTGATATTTTTACTGTGTAGAGGTCGTTGTTCGAGGTGTTGGCTTCGAGATTGTCGTACGATATACCGAAGAGCACGGTGTTACCGTCGGGAGCCACACAGGGCGAAGAAACACGAGCGAGACTCTCGAGCGTCTCGATGGTGAACTGTCCTTTGGTCCCGTTGTCAGCCGAAGCACCGATTGCTCCGGCAGTAAGTGCCAATGCAGTCGCGCCCATAGCAAGTTTGTTCATATTGTCGATAGTGATATTGTTTGGACAGGACGGCTGGCCGCGCGACCTGTCATTTTTTCTTTCTGAAGATGGAAGAAACGAGTTTGAAGAGCTTTATGCCGAGAAAGGCATATTCGGTGAGGCTCAGGGCTCCTGTGATGCGCGAGAAAAGAGATCCGTTACCTCCGAAGAGAGGTGTCTTTTCGCGCATGGACGATAGCTGCGCCGAAAGTTTGTACTTCTGGATTTCCATACGTGCCTCGACGACGGCACGGCGCATGCGCAGTTCGTCCAGAGTATAGCCCGGCCAGTCGTTTTCAGTTCGTGGATACGGAGGTAGATTGATCATCTTTTGTTTCTTTGCTTTGAGGTGGTGCCTGTACGAGCAGACGGCTTATGAAGCGTGCAATAGGATTTTCGATGAACTGGCGTTTACCCAGCAGGATAACGACTCCTACTACGATGTAGAAAGCGGCAATGACGAAGAAAGCCCACATCGAACCGAGCTCTCTGCCAAGGATTACGCCGAAGCCGAGCGATATGAATATCAGGGCTACTACGAGGAGCACCAGAACCAGAGCGCAGATTGTGACGGCCGACAGCAGACGCGTCAGTTTTTCCGCCATGGTGAGCCGGGTGTCTTCTATCAGCAGTTTCAGATACCGGCCGACAGTCTGGCTGATTCCCGATATGACGCTGGACGATCGTTTGTCGCTGTTTTCCATAATGTGTCTATTATACGATTAAAGCCGGACGGCAAAAGTATGCCGTCCGACAGTTGTGTCTGGCTGACGATGCCGCTTTATTTCTCTTCAACTTCAGTGGCGATCATTTCTACGAGTTCGTCGATGTTGTCGACGGGGACAATACCGCGTTTCTGTAGAATCAGCTTGATGCGTTCGCGGAGTTCCTGTCCTGTGGTAGGTGTCAGCAGGGCAACTGCGGCAGCGCCTACCAGAGCTCCGAAGAGAAATGTTCCGAGACCTTTCATCGTTAGGGTTCTTGATTATTTAACTTCTTTGATTTCTTCTGCGATCTGGTCGGCGAGGCTTTCGAGCTCGTTTTCCTTGATGCCGGGAACGTGGCTGCGGATGAAACCACGGATTGCGTCACGAGTTTCGCTACCTTTCTGGGGTGCAAGAAGAAGAGCTGTAGCGGCACCTACGAGAGCGCCTCCGAGGGCAGCAATGATGATGGGGAGTCCTTTCATGACTGTTTCTGTTTTAGTGTTAGATTAATGTATGTTCGTTTCTATCATTATAGAACGACCGACGCGAGCCTATGGTTCACGCCGGTCATAATATCATTCGCTCAGTGGAATGGCATAGTAGGCTGCTTTTCCGTTGGGGTAGATTCCGGAGAGGAAAAGGACCTTGTCGGTATTGGCATCGGAACGGGAGATGGATTTGTAGATGGCTTCTACCTGTTCGGGCTTAGCGACGCGTTCACCATTGATTGACAGGATGATGAAACCTTCGCGGACACCCGCCTTTGCAAATAGGCCGTCCGTTTCGAGCTGGCTTACGGCTACGCCGCCGCGGATCTGGAGCGAACGCGCGAAGTTTTCTTCGAGAGAGGAGAATGTGGCTCCGAGGACGGAGATGTTATCGGCTTTGGTGAGGTTAGTGTCGCCTCGGTTGTTGCGCAGGGTGGCTTTTGTCTTGTACTTCTTGCCGTCGCGGAAGTATTCGATTTCTACCTTGTCGCCCGGGCTGAAATGGGTGATGGCTTCCTGGAGCTGCGCTGTCGAGAGGGTAGGTTTGCCGCCGACGGAGACTACAACGTCGCCTACTGCAAGGCCGGCTTCCGAAGCTGCGCTGCGTTCGACGACTTCACCTACGTAGATACCGGAAGTCGTGCCTTCGATTTTCTTCTCGGCGATGAGTTCGGGGGTGAGTTCGCCGAAGCGGATGCCGAGATATGCTTTCTGGACGGTGCCGAAGCTCTTGAGGTCGCCGACGACTTTCTGGACTATGGAAGTCGGGATTGCGAAAGAGCAGCCGGCATATGTGCCTGTCTGGGAGTATATGGCGGCGTTGATGCCGACGAGTTCGCCTTTGAGGTTGACGAGTGCGCCTCCCGAATTGCCCCGGTTGACGGCTGCGTCGGTCTGAATGTACGATTCGATGCCTCCGCTGCCCATCGTGCCGGTGGAGGAGGAAATGTTACGGGCTTTCGCGCTTACGATGCCCGAGGTCACGGTCGAAGTGAAACCGAAGGGATTGCCGACTGCGAGTACCCATTCGCCGACTCGTAGGTTCTCGCTGTCGCCCATCGGGATGACATGAAGGTCGGGAGCGTCGATTTTGATAAGGGCAAGGTCGGTTTCGGGGTCTGTGCCGACGACGCTTGCCGGGAAGTTGCGGTTGTCGTTGAGGGTCACTTCGAGGCGCTCCGCATCAGCGATGACATGGTTGTTGGTCACGATATAGCCGTCCTTGCTTATAATGACGCCGGAACCAAGTCCGATCTGTTGCTGCTGCTGAGGTTGCTGCTGGCGGGGGGCACGCTGTCCGCGGGGCACGCCGAAAAAGAATTCAAGCAACGGGTCGCTCGGCATGTCGTTGCCGTAGCCGTACTGCTGACGGCCTGGTGTCGCGAAGCTCTTGACGCTGACAACGCCGTTGACAGTCTGTTCTGCTGCCTGGATGAAATCGTCCTGGGATATGAAACGACCACCTACAGTCACCTCGGGAGTCCGTGCGACAGTAGTATTGTCTGGGTTGGCACAGGATGCCAATGCGATGGTCATGCCCATTAGGGCGCATACATATTTCTTCATTCTGTCTATAGGTATTTGTAGATTGTAGTTCTTTCACTGCAAATATAGCACCAAAACACCGTAATGACAATGAATCTTATCAAAAATTTACGTATGGCCTTGCGCTTTAAGTTAATTTAATTATCGCTGTCATGTCACATGACGACCACCTGCCATCCCTTCTGGATTGCCCCCTCTCTTTATTTTGTTCAAGTTGCTTCAACTTGTTGAAGCTATATGAAAAAAAGAGAGAACTGAAAGCTGACTTTCAATTCTCTCTTTAGTTGCCTTGGAGAGATTCGAACTCCCACAGGCGGAACCAGAATCCGACGTGCTGCCATTACACCACAAGGCAATGCGCTTTTGATATTTTGTCGGGGTGACTAGACTCGAACTAGCGACCTCGCGCCCCCCAGACGTGTACTCTAACCAACTGAGCTACACCCCGTATTTCTCAAAAGCGATGCAAAGTTATGCACTTTTTCGAGTTCCTCCAAATTTTTTGGTGACTTTTTTTCAAGAAAAATTCACGTCTGTTTTCAAGTGCTTATCCGATAGAAGCTTAAGGCAATCTTGTCGTATGGCCTATTTGAAGCTATAACGATGGCGCTCTCGAGCTCTGTTAACGTTGGTTCGCTTCCGTTAACTTCTGTTTGCAGCCTCTTTTAGATATGCGAAGGCAGGATAATTCGCTCTCCGAGGATTTTTCCAAGCTCGCTCTGCATTTCCTTGTATTCCTGAATCTGCTGCATGATGCTGATGGCTTCTTCTGCCTTGTCGGGCGCGAGGTTCTTGAGACGTTCGCCCAGCGATTCAATGATTTTTGTCAGGATGGCGTTGCGGAGCTCATAGATGGCTCTTGGCACGAGTGTGCGCAGCTGTTGTTCCTCAGTCTCTACACCTGTCTGCTTGAGGAATATTTTTGAGAGAGAGTAGCGTTCTGTTATCAGCCGGGTGGCGACGTTGCGAATCTCGTCGTCCGAAGAGTTGGCGAGGTGCGACTGCGTGTAGGACGCATCGTAGTCGTTGATCTGCTCTTCTCTCCATCTGTCGAGTCCGGTCACTATGCGGCGATCTTCGTTCTCTATTATTGTCATGCTTTCTGCGGAGGCAAGGATGCGGTCTCGCTCGGCGCGAAGCCGTCCCTGATACTCTCTGTCGGTCTTCTCGGCAAAAGCTTTGCGTTCTTCCTCCCATGTGCCGCATCGCAATGTCCTTACCGCCTCGTATGTCCTTTTGAATGGGGCATAGGTCATCTCTATGCCGTCGAGCTTCAGTTCGCTGTCCACGAGGTCGAACACCGTGCCAGGTTTAATTGAGCCGTCGGGCTGTGTGATATCTGCAATATAACGTAGGCCGTAACGTACGATGTAACGCATTATCATCTCTTCGTACGGACGCAGGCTGTTGTCGCTGAGGTCGAGGAGAGGAGCGTCCGATTCCTTTTTTTCGGCTTCCGTGTTCTCTCCAAGGGACTGTCGGGCTTGTTCGCGCCTGGTGTTCTTGTCGGCCTCTTCATAGCGGCGCGTTATGAAGATGTTGAGCTGTCTGATCAGCACATCCTCAGGCACACCGAGACTGCGCGAGGACTGCGCTATGTATTCCTGGCGCTTTACGGGCTCGTCGATGTAGGCGATGCTTCCGAGAATCACATTTATGACCTTTGCCTTGGCCGTCGGGTCGCCTGCCGGGACATCCTTCATGAGTATGTTGGTCATGAAGGCTATTATGTCGGTCTCGTTTTTCGAGAGATAATCCTCGACTTCGGTCGATGTGTGCGACTGGGCGAAAGAGTCGGGATCGTCGCCTGGAGGAAGAAGCAGGGTCTTGACATTGAGACCCTCTTCGAGAAGCATGTTGATACCTCGCAGCGATGCTTTTATGCCGGCCGCATCGGCATCATAGATGAGAGTTACATTGTCCGTAAAACGTCGGATAGCCCTTATCTGGCCCGTAGTCAGGGACGTGCCTGAAGAAGCAACTACATTCTCGACACCGGCCTGGTGCATCGATATAACATCGAGGTAACCCTCGACGAGGATACATTTGTCGCGCTTGGCGATTGCGTTCTTGGCCTGGTAGAGTCCATATAGCTCCAGATTTTTCTTGTAAATGGCAGATTCCGGCGAGTTTACATACTTGGCTATCGACTTGTCGGACCGCATGGTTCGGCCACCGAAAGCGATAACACGACCCGAAATGCTGTGAACCGGGAACATGACGCGGCCACGGAAGCGGTCGTACATGCTTTTATGGCCGTCGCGTTCGGATTCGACGGCGAGGCCTGTATCGACCAGGTATCTGGTATTGAATCCTGCGTCGCGGGCAGCATCAATCAGTTCGGAGCCCCTGTCGATGGAATATCCGAGATGGAATCGCTGGATCATGGCATCGTTGATGCCACGGTGCCGGAAATAGGCGAGGGCTATGTCGCGGCCGTCGTTAGTTTCGAGTAGATTGTGCTCGAAATGTTTCAGGGCGAATTCGTTGATGGCGAGCATTGCCTCGCGCTCGTTCTGTGCCTGTCGTTCCTCCGGAGTGATGTCCTTCTCGACAATCTCGATATTGTACTTCCTGGCGAGATAGCGAAGAGCTTCGGTATAGCTCATCTGCTCGTGCTCCATGATGAAGTTGACGGGCGTGCCCCCTTTGCCGCAGCTGAAACATTTGCAGATGTTACGGGCGCGGTTGACCGAGAACGACGGAGTCCTTTCGTTGTGGAAAGGACATAAGCCCTTGAAATTGGCACCGCTGCGGCGTAGCTTCACGAAGTCGCTTACCACGTCGACGATGTCGGCGGCATCAAGGATTCTGTTTACTGTGTCCTGGTCTATTCGTCCCATAGCTTGTGTGAGGACACAAAATTAGTAAATTTAATCCTTTTTGCGTATATGGGCTGCGTGATATATTTCGCCCAGAATCATTACGAGCGATGAGAAACCTATGATAATCATCCAGTCGGTCAGCTTGAGGGGCACCACATTGAAGAAGACACCTCCGAAAGTCACTATCAGTATCTGGCCGATAAGAATCGTCAGGACTATGCCGAGGAAGCTGCCGCATCCCTTGAAATGGAACGCCGAGCGTCCTGTAGCGAAAGCACGAGCGTTGAACAGGTTCCAGAACTGGAGGAATACGAATAATGAGAAGAAGATAGTAAGTTCGTAGGGACTGAGCGATTCTTTCGCCGCCTCTTTCCATGGGAGCCGGCCTATTTCTGTCAGCGATGTCAGGTCGGTGTGCTGCATATAGTAGAGCAGACCTATGAGCAGGGCGGAAAATATAAGGCCGCACCCAATTATGAAGCGCCAGATCGAGGGTGTGATTATGAAGTCTGACGACGATCTTGGCTTGTCGAGCATCACCGAGGGCGATGGCGGCAATGATGCAAGAGCCATCGCTGCGAAAGTATCCATGATGAGGTTGACCCACAGCATCTGTGTGACTGTAAGAGGCGACTGCATGCCCATGAAAGCTCCGCAGAGCACCGTGATGCAGGCTACGACATTGACCGTAATCTGGAAAAGGATGAAGCGCTGTATGTTTTTATAGAGCGAACGCCCCCACATCACGGCGCGGCCTATCGATGAGAAGGAGTTGTCGATGATGGTGATATCGCTCGCTTCTTTTGCCACAGAAGTGCCGTCGCCCATCGACAGACCTACCTGTGCGGCCTTCAGCGCAGGGGCATCGTTCGTGCCGTCGCCAGTGACAGCCACTACTTCGCCTTTGGACTGCAGGGCTTCGACGAGACGCTTCTTGTCCATAGGGCGAGCACGGGCGATTATTTTGATTTTCCCGGCTCTGTCGGGAAGCTCGGTATCCGGGATAGCGGCAAACTCGGGGCCTGTGACGATGCTGTCGGGACTGTCTTTGTCGCTCCAGAGTCCTATCTGCCGGCCTATTTCACGTGCGGTCGCCGGAGTGTCGCCTGTCACTATTTTGACCGCTATGCCGGCATCGGTAACTTCCTTGACAGCAGCCGGTACGTCTGCACGAACCGGGTCGGAAATAGCCACGATGCCCATGAATTCCAGCTTGTCCGCTATGAGCTTGCCGTCGGTGATAGGATTATCGTCTTTGCCGGCCGTCATGTACGCGAAGCCGAGAGTGCGCATTGCCATGTTCTGGTAGCGCAGAAGCTTGGCCTCGACGTTTTTCTTGTCAAAGCCTTCGGGGATGACGCTGCACATCCCATAGACAATCTCCGGGGCTCCTTTGACGAAAAGTGTGCGATTCCCGTTTTGTTCCCGTACGAGCACAGCCATGTATTTCCTCTCCGTCGAGAATGGTATTTCGTCCTCGATTTCGACTGAGTGACGCAGCTCTTTGTAATCTTGTCCTCGGGAACTGATATAGAGGAGCAGGGCACCTTCGGTGGGATTGCCGAGAGCTTTTGGGTGGGCCCGGTCTGAGAAATCGAGTTCGGCGGTTGAGTTTGCAGCTATGGCCAGGGCGGCCTTACGGGCGAATTCGTCGCTTTTGTCGACGAAATCGGCTTCGTAGACTCGCATCTGGTTCTCGGTCAGTGTGCCTGTCTTGTCGGTGCATATCACGGTTGTCGCGCCCATGGTTTCGCAGGCGTGCATCTTGCGAACGAGGTTGTTGCTCCTGAGCATACGCCGCATGGAATAGGCGAGGCTCATGGTGACGGCCATAGGCAGTCCTTCGGGTACGGAGCAGACCACGAGGGTCACCGCAAGCATTATCGTCTGGAGGAAGTATGCGCCGAAGTTCATCCATTCGAAATTGTCGACATTGAGGAAGTACATAAGTATGCGTCCGGCGATGATGGCGATGCCTACTAAGTAGCTGAACTTGGTGACAAGCGAGCCGAGGCGGTCAAGCTGGTCGTCGAGGGGCGTTCGGACGCTGTTGTCGATTTGCGCGGCTGTATAGACTTTGCCGTTCTCGGTGCGGTCGCCTACTTCGGTCACTTCCATTATGCCGTGTCCCTCCATCACGTTGGTACCTCGCATGACCCTGTTGGTGGGGAAGGTAGCATCGGGATCGAAATTATCCGGATTGGTGTCTTTTCGGCAGATCGGTTCGCCGGTAAGGGTGGATTCGTCAACGGTGAGCGATGTCGACTCGAGGAGAGTGCCGTCGGCAGGTATCTCGTTGCCGGTGTTCAGTATCACGATGTCGCCGACAACGATGTCCTTCTTCGGCACCTCGGTGACATTGCCGTCGCGTATCACCTGGACGGCCTCATCGTCGTTGACTTTGTTGAGAATGGCAAATTCTTTGTCGGCTTTAAGCTCCAAAAGGAAACCCAGACCTGTCGCCAGAAGGATTGCTATGAAAATGCCTACGGGTTCGAAGAATACGGTTGCCCCTTCGTGGAGACCATAGTACTCGTAGAATGATATGAGAACCGACAACATGCCGGCTACCAGCAGGATGATGATGAGCGGGTCCTTGAAGTTGTCGAGGAAGCGCATCCAGACAGAGCGTTTGGCTGGAGGTGTCAGTACATTACTGCCATTCTGCTCCCTGCTTCTGACGATTTCAGCTTCTGTAAGCCCCGAATATATGTCTTTTTCAGCCTTCATAAATGAATAAACGTTCTTTTGAGCCGCGAAGTTAGCCATAAAACATGGATTTAATCTTTTCTTAATGCCTTTTTTTGGCTCTCCGGCAAATATTTCATAACTTTGCAACATAAATCCACACATAAGTCACACCCTTACGATGGTTGTATTTTTCACTATGGACGGCGTTACGGTATACGCCGTCGAATCTGACAAGTCTTTCAGTAAAGAAGAACTCGACCGCCTTAAATGGCTATTCGGAGGCGCGTCGCCTCTTGAACCCGGCAGCACACTGTCGGGCACCTATATAGGCCCCCGTAAAGAAATGATAAGTCCTTGGAGCACAAATGCCGTTGAGATTACACAGAATATGGGTCTCTCCGGCATTTTGCGTATAGAGATGTTCCGTCGCGTAGCTGACGGAGCTGACCCTGTCTACGACCCTATGCTCCAGAGAGTGTACGCCAACCCGGGCGAGGATGTTTTTGCAAATGCACAGCAGCCGGCTCCGGCGGTCCTTATCGACGATATCCACGAGTACAACCGTGAGGAAGGGCTCGCGCTCAGCCCCGAGGAAGAAGACTATCTCGACGGTCTGGCAAAGAAACTCGGCCGTAAGCTCACCGACAGCGAAGTCTTCGGTTTCTCCCAGGTCAACTCCGAGCATTGCCGCCATAAAATCTTCGGCGGTACATTCGTCATCGACGGCGAGGAGCAGCCCTCTTCCCTTTTCGCTATGATCAAGAAGACGAGCAAGGTCAATCCCGGCCGTCTCGTATCTGCATATAAAGACAACGTGGCTTTCGTGTCCGGCCCTGATTTGTGGCAATTCGCCCCTGAGCGTGGCGATGTGCCTGCATTCTTCGGCGAGACGAAGATCAAATCGGTCCTTTCCCTCAAGGCTGAAACACATAACTTCCCGACTACTGTCGAGCCCTTCAACGGCGCAGCAACAGGCTCCGGCGGTGAAATCCGCGACCGTCTCGGTGGCGGCAAGGCAAGCCTCCCTCTGGCAGGTACGGCTGTCTACATGACCTCCTATCCCCGTTTCGACCACATAGACGAGCCCACATGGAAAGGCTCTGTAGAAGCTCGCAAATGGCTCTATCATGACCCCGCCGACATCCTTATCAAGGCATCCAACGGTGCCTCAGACTTCGGCAACAAGTTCGGCCAGCCACTCATCTGCGGCTCGCTCCTGACATTCGAACACAAGGAGAAAGACAACATTCTCGGTTACGACAAGGTGATCATGCTCGCCGGTGGCGTCGGTTTCGCAGCCGAAAAGGATGCCATCAAGGGCGAACCGGAACCGGGCCAGTGTGTGGTAATCTCCGGTGGCGATAACTACCGTATCGGTATGGGCGGCGGCGCTGTCTCTTCGGTCGACACAGGCCGTTATGCCGGAGCTATCGAGCTCAATGCCGTGCAGCGTGCCAACCCCGAGATGCAGAAGCGTGTCGCAAACCTTATCCGCGCGCTTGCAGAAAGCGCTTTCAACCCCATCGTCTCCATCCATGACCATGGTGCCGGCGGTCACCTCAACGCCCTTTCGGAGCTTATCGAGAGTACAGGCGGTGTGATCGATATCGATGCGCTCCCTGTCGGCGACCCGACTCTTTCCGAGAAAGAAATCATCGGCAACGAGAGCCAGGAACGTATGGGCTTTGTCATCGATAAAGAAAATCTTCCTTTGGTAGAACGTATCGCCCAGCGCGAACGTGCCCCTCTCTATGTCGTAGGTCAGACCACCGACGACCATCGTCTGCGTTTCTGCCGCAAGTCGTCCGGAAATGCAGCCATCGATCTCGGTGTCAGCGATATGCTTGGCAATCCTCCCAAGACCGTCATCAAGGATACCACTATCATCCCTGAATATGATGAAGTTAAGACAGACGAAGCAAAAATACCCGAATACATAGAAGCCGTCCTGAGCCTCGAAGGTGTTGCCTGCAAGGACTGGCTCACCAATAAGGTCGACCGCAGCGTGACCGGCAAAATCGCCCGTCAGCAGTGCGTGGGCGAGATCCAGCTTCCTTTGAGCGACTGCGGTGTCGTAGCCCTCGACTACCACGGGCACAGCGGTATCGCTACCTCAATCGGCCACGCTCCGCAGCTTGCCCTCGCAAGTGTCGAGGCCGGTTCGCGCATGGCTGTAGCCGAGGCACTGACAAATATCGTAGGGGCCAAGCTTAAAGGCGGTCTCAAAGCTTTGTCGCTGAGCGCAAACTGGATGTGGCCCTGCAAGAACCCCGGCGAAGATGCAGCTCTCTATCGTGCCGTAAAGGCGTGCAGCGATTTTGTATGCGAGCTCGGTATCAATATTCCGACCGGCAAGGACAGCCTCTCCATGACGCAAAAATATGCCGACGGCAAGAGCGTCAAGGCTCCCGGCACAGTCATTATTTCGGCTGCCGGCGAGGTTTCAGATGTCAAGGCAACGGTATCGCCAGTGCTCAAGAACAAAGCCAATTCCTCATTATATTATATCGACTTCTCCGGAAAGCCCCTTGCACTGGCCGGTTCTGCCCTTGCGCAGGCGCTCGGCAAGGTTGGCCGAGAATTCCCCGATGTCGAAGTCGACCATCTCGGCAAACATTTCGGGGCGGTGCAGAAACTCGTATCTGACGGCCTTGTATGCGCCATGCACGACGTGAGCGCCGGTGGTCTCGTGACGACACTCCTCGAAATGTGTTTCCCCAACACCTCCGGAGGCATCAATTTCTATACCGACGGCTTCAAAGCCATCCTCGGACAGGAAGACCTCGTCAAGATTCTCTTCGCCGAAAATCCGGCCGTCGTCATCCAGGTCGAGGACAAGAACAAGAAAAAAGCTGAAGCAATTCTCGACAAGCTGGACTGCCGCTATTTCCCAATCGGTGCTCCTTCGAAAGAGAACGTTCTCACTGTCTCACATGCCGACCGCACATTCCTTGTGTCCGTACCGTCGATGCGTACCGTATGGTTCGAACCTTCGTACAATTTCGAACTGCTCCAGACAGCTCCCGACTGTGCCAAGGCACGTCGTGACAATTATGCCAAGCAGCCGCTGCGCTGGCGTATACCTGCCAACGTACGGGCAGCTCTTCCTGCAAAGGCTCCACGTACGCCCCACAAGCCTTCGGGCATAAAGGCTGCGATAATACGTGAGAAAGGTGTCAACGGCGACCGCGAGATGGCCTATTCGCTCTATATTGCAGGTTTCGATGTCAAGGATGTCCATATGACCGACCTCATGAGCGGACGCGAGACTCTCGACGATATCAACATGATAGTCTTCTGCGGCGGCTTCTCCAACAGCGACGTTCTCGGCTCCGCCAAGGGCTGGGCAAGCGGTTTCCGCTGGAACGATACTGCGCGCGAGACTCTCCGCCGATTCTATGCCCGCGAAGATACCCTCAGCCTGGGTGTCTGCAACGGTTGCCAGCTCATGGTGGAACTCAACCTCCTCGGCGACCTCAGCGACAATCGCGAAGTCGAGATGCGTCACAACCTCTCGGGCAAGTTCGAGAGCGAGTTCGTCTCGATGACTATACCCCAGAACGACAGCGTCATGTTCGGATCTCTCTCGGGTACGACCGCCGGTATCTGGGTGGCTCACGGCGAAGGTCGTTTCCACTTCAACGGCAAGCCGAAGGACATCAAGGTCGTCGGACGCTATGCCTATGAGGAATATCCCGGCAACCCCAACGGCTCACCCAAGGGTGTGTCGGCTATAGCATCGGCCAACGGCCGTCACCTTGCTCTCATGCCGCACCTCGAACGTGCCATATTCCCCTGGCAATGTGCTTATTGCCCAGAAACAGTGGCCGATGGTGAGCTGAACGTATGGTACCTCGCCTTCGTCAACGCCCGTAAGTGGATTGCGCGCAAGATGCGCTGATTCAGGATATTGCAATGGAGCCCCGATAGGAAAATTTAACACTCTATCGGGGCAAACCATTCCTCGCTTTGTTGAGTAAACGGCTTAAAAGAGCTAAATTTGTAGGCTGATTCTAAAAACTGAAAAATCAAATCAAAAAAATATCGTAAATATGAGTTTGAACATCATTGTGCTTGCCAAGCAGGTGCCCGACACCCGCAACGTAGGCAAAGATGCGATGAAGGAGGACGGTACGATCAATCGTGCTGCCCTTCCTGCCATCTTTAATCCCGAAGACCTCAACGCACTCGAGCAGGCTCTCCGCATTAAAGATGCTCATCCCGGTAGCACCGTTACGATGCTTACTATGGGCCTGCCTCGCGCAGCCGAAATCATACGCGAGGCCATTTTCCGTGGCGCCGATGCCGGAATCGTACTGACAGACCGTGCTCTCGGCGGTGCCGATACTCTCGCGACATCCTATTCTCTTGCACAGGCAGTCAAGAAATTCGGTAGATTCGACCTTGTACTTGGTGGCCGTCAGGCCATCGACGGCGATACCGCCCAGGTAGGTCCCCAGATTGCCGAAAAGCTCGGTATCCCCCAGGTGACATATGCAGAAGAAATCATCGACATAGCCGACGGCAAGGTGACCGTACGTCGTCGTCTCGAACATGGTGTAGAGACTGTAGTGGCCCCGCTTCCCTGCGTTGTGACTGTCAACGGCTCCGCAGCTGAATGCCGCCCCCGCAATGCCAAGCGCGTGATGAAGTACAAATATGCCGCATCTCCTTCCGAGATGGCAGCTCTCACCGATGCCGCCAAGGCACGTGTCGAGGCCAATCCCGAACTGAAGATTGCAGAATGGGGCGCAGCATTTGTAGAAGCCGACCCCGAGCAGATCGGGCTTGCAGGTTCGCCAACAAAGGTGAAAGCTATCGAAAACGTAGTCTTCACAGCCAAGGAAAGCCGCCGTCTCGACAACGATGACGCGCAGATCGAAGAACTTGTGAAAGAACTCATCGCTAACCATACCATAGGCTGACGCAGCCCCAATCATTTTCACAACAACAACTATGGCAGAACAAAACAACCTCATAGTATACTGCGAATACGACGAAGGCCGCGTTGCCGATGTCAGCCTCGAACTGCTAACCAAAGGCCGCGTGCTCGCCGACAAACTCGGTGTCAAGCTCGAAGCCCTCGTAATAGGCAACAAGCTCGAAGGCATAGAAAAGCAGATTTTCCCCTACGGTGCAGACACCGTATATAAAGTCGAAGATCCCCGTCTCTTCCCCTACACATCCAATCCACACGCCGCAGTCCTGATCAAGCTTTTCCGCGAAATCAAACCCCAGATTTGCCTCATGGGTGCCACATGCATAGGCCGTGACCTCGGCCCGCGTGTGTCGAGTTGTCTGCACAGCGGTCTTACCGCCGACTGCACAGCTCTTGAAATCGGCGACCACAAGGATCCCAAGACCGGTAAAGAATATACCGACCTTCTCTATCAGATCCGCCCCGCATTCGGCGGCAACATCGTCGCTACCATCGTAAACCCCGAATGCCGTCCCCAGATGGCAACGGTTCGCGAGGGTGTGATGAAGAAAGAAGTCTATAACCCCGAACATAAGGGCGAAGTTGTCAACCTCGACGCCCACAAGTACGTCGAAGATACCGATTTCGTTGTTGAAATCATCGACCGCCAGATCCAGAAGAGCAAAGTCAATATTAAGAACGCTCCTATCATCGTTGCCGGTGGCTACGGCGTAGGCAGCAAGGAGAATTTCCAGCTCCTTTTCGACCTCGCCAAGACTCTTGGCGCTGAAGTGGGCGCATCGCGTGCCGCAGTCGACGCAGGTTTCATCGAACACGAGCGCCAGATCGGCCAGACAGGTGTAACTGTCCGCCCCAAGCTCTACATTGCTTGCGGTATCTCCGGCCAGATCCAGCACATCGCCGGTATGCAGGAGAGCTCCATCATCATCTCCATCAACAATGATCCCAACGCACCTATCAACACCATCGCCGACTATGTCATCACAGGCGACATGGAAGATATTGTGCCGAAGCTCATCAAGTATTACAAGAAAAACTCGAAGTAAGGAACAATGGCAAACTACTATAACGACAATCCCGTCCTGAAGCATCATCTGAATCATCCCCTGATGCAGAAGATCGTCGAACTGAGGGAAAGAAACTATACCGATGCCGAGAAATTCGACTATGCGCCTGTCGATTACGCGGACGCTATGGACAACTATCAGCGTGTGCTCGAGATTGTCGGCGATATCTGCGGCAACAAAATAGCCGAGAACGCCGAGGATGTAGACCACGAGGGTGCTTCCTGCTCGAACGGCCGTGCCCACTATGCCAAGGGCACAGTCGAGAATCTCGACATCTGCCGTAAGGCCGGTCTCATGGGTATGGCCATGCCTCGTCGTTTCGGAGGTCTCAACTTCCCGATAACCCCCTATATCATGGCTGCTGAAATCGTCAGCCGTGCCGATACTGGTTTTGAAAACCTCTGGGGACTTCAGGACTGCGCCGAGACTCTCTATGAATTCGGCAGCGAAGACCAGCGTGCAAAATACATCCCACGTGTCTGCCAGGGCGAGACCATGTCGATGGACCTCACCGAGCCCGATGCCGGTTCCGACCTCCAGAGCGTCATGCTCAAGGCAACACAGAAAGAGGACGGCACATGGGTGCTCAACGGTGTTAAGCGTTTCATCACCAACGGTGACAGCGACATTCACCTGGTTCTTGCGCGTTCGGAAGACGGAACCAAGGACGGCCGCGGCCTCTCAATGTTCATCTACGACAAGCGCAACGGCGGTGTGACGGTTCGCCGTATTGAGAACAAGATGGGTATCAAGGGCTCACCGACATGCGAACTCGTCTATAAGAACGCTCCCGCCGAGCTCTGCGGTTCGCGCCGTATGGGCCTCATCAAGTATGTGATGGCTCTTATGAACGGTGCCCGTCTCGGTATTGCCGCCCAGAGCGTAGGTGTCAGCGAAATCGCTTACCGCGAAGCTCATCAGTACGCCCTCGAACGCCGCCAGTTCGGCAAGCCCATCATAGAGTTCCCTGCCGTTGCCGAGATGCTTGCAATAATGAACGCCAAGCTCCAGGCATCGCGCTCGCTGCTCTATGAGACCTCGCGTTTCGTCGACATGTACAAGATTTACGAAGATATCGCCCGCGAACGCAAGCTCACCGAGGACGAACGTGCCGAAATGAAGCACTACAGCCGTCTTGCCGATGCCCTCACACCCCTTGCAAAGGGTCTCGGTAGCGAATATTGCAACCAGAACGCCTACGACTGCATCCAGATCCACGGTGGTTCCGGCTTCATGAAAGATTACGCCTGCGAACGTCTCTACCGCGACGCACGTATCACTTCCATCTACGAAGGAACTACCCAGCTCCAGGTCGTGGCCGCCATACGCTATGTCACAACCGGCCTCTATCTCAACCTTGTCGAGACATACGCCGCCGAGGGTTTCGGAGGTGTCCTCGAACCGCTCGCAGAAAGCCTAAAGACTCTTACTGCAAACTACAAGGAAGCAGTCGATAAAGTCACAGCAGCCAACGACAGCAAATACCTCGACTTCATGGCCCGTCGTCTCGTCGAGATGGCAGGCAGCCTCGTGATGAGCTATCTCCTTCTCAAGGATGCCAAAGTCGACGAAGCTTTCATCGCCCCGGCAACTGTCTACGTCAAGATGACACAGGCCGAGATTGCCCGTCATACGGAATTCATCAGCAATTTCAAGCCCGAGCAGCTCGCAGACTACGGAATCTGATCCTAAAAATCCAAATATGTCAGGGAGGCAGTCTCGAAGCGGGATTTGCCTCCCTTGTTTTTTATTTCGCCTTTTTGGGTAAACATAATCAATTATCGATACAAAAAGTTGCTCCGACGGATATAATTGCATACCTTTGCCATATTAAATATACTTCTTATGAACAAACTGATCCGCTTTTCCCTTCTGTTAACGCTCCTCATCGTCTTCTCTATGCCGGTAAGCGCCCAGCTCCCGTCTGTGCAGCTCAAGGATCTCAAAGGAAAGACAGTCGACACCGCCAAACTCAACAACGGCGGCAAGCCGTTCGTCATCAGCTTTTTCGCGACCTGGTGCAAACCCTGTATGCGAGAGCTCAAAGCAATTGCCGAGGTGTATCCCGAATGGCAGGACGAGACCGGCATGAAGATGTATATAGTCAGTATCGACGAGGCTCAGAACGTCAACAAGGTAAAGCCTCTTGTCAAGGCTGAAGGATGGGAATACGAAGTTCTTCTCGATACAAACAGCGACTTTTTCCGTTCGCTCGGTATCTCAAGCGTTCCCCATATCCTTATTGTCGACGGGGACGGGAAGGTCGTCTACTCTCATTCGGGCTATACCGATGGTTCCGAATCAGAGATTATCAAGAAAATCAAAGCTCTTGAGGCTGCTAAGAAGGTCAAGAAAGCCAAAAAATGAATCATCTACGCCACTTAGTACTTGCTGCCGGGCTTGCGACCGCAGCCTTTGCCGCACATGGCTTCACCGTGGGCGGTGATAATGGTGTCGCTTTTCATGGCAGTGTGCAGACTGATATCCTCTTCCCCGAAGAGGACGACGCTATAAATACCGGAACTTACGACCACGACATCCTGTTCAACAGCTATGCCGACATCAACATGATAAGCAGATATATCGATGCAGGGGTCCGCGTGGAGTTCATGAAGTGGCCACTGCCGGGCTATGAGAACGATTTCAAGGGATGGGGTGTGCCCCATATCTATGCCAAAGGTCGCTACAAGGGCTTCGAACTCACAGCAGGCGACTTCTACGAGCAATTCGGAAGCGGCTTCATCCTACGTACTTACGAGGAACGTTCACTCGGCATAGACAACTCGATACGTGGTGGCCGACTCAAAATCAACGCCTTGCGCGGTTTCCGCTTCACGGCTCTCGGAGGCGTTCAGCGTCGCTACTGGGACTGGAAGAAATCGTCGCAGGTATATGGCGGCGATGCCGAAATCAGTATCGACGAGCTTTCAGAGAGCATGCGCAACCATGATGTAGGCCTCACATTCGGCGCTTCCTATGTCCTCAAGCATGAATCCGACCAGGACATCATGATTCCAGGCACGGACTACCGTCTCAACCTGCCCAAGAACGTCAGTGCTTTCGACCTCCGCGGCGATTTCCGCAAGGGCGACTTCGGGCTTGCGGGCGAATTTGCATGGAAAGGTCAGGACCCGTCGTTCGACAACGACTACACCTATGGCAAAGGTACTGCCGTAATGCTTACTACGAGCTATACCAAGTCGGGCATGAGTGCCTTGCTTCAGGCAAAGCGCAGCGAGAACATGGCGTTCCGAAGCCAGCGCATGATGTCCGGAACCTCGGCTTTCATCAACAATATGCCGGCTTTCGCCTATCTTCATACCTATTCCCTGCCTGCACTCTATCCCTATGCCACACAGGCTGCCCCCGGCGAATGGGCGTTTCAGGGTTCGTTTGCCTATACATTCAAGCGCAGCACGGCTCTGGGAGGAAAATACGGCACCAAGGTCAAGCTCAACGCAAGCTATATCCGTGGACTCGACCACAAAGAGCCTGTCAGCATCATCGACGGCGTGCTGAGCGGGACAAACGGCACTTCGACAAGCTTCTTCGGGATGGGCGAAGCCTACTACCACGATGTCAACATCCAGATCGAGAAGAAATGGAGCCGCAGCGTCAACATGACTTTCATGTACATGAACCAGATGTACAATAAGACGGTTATTGAAGGCAAGGGCGGACGCATCAAGGCCAATATAGTCGTTCTCGATACGAAATGGAAGATAAACGACCGCTTCACGCTCCGCAATGAGCTTCAGTACCTCTTCACCCGTCAGGATGAGAAGGACTGGGCTTACGGACTTCTTGAGCTCTCCGTCGCACCATATCTGATGTTCACTGTCAGCGATATGTGGAACTGCGGAAGCACTAAGACACATTACTATATGGCCGGTATAGCCGGGAACTACCGCTCGAACCGTCTTGCGTTGAGTTACGGACGTACCCGTGCCGGTTTCAACTGCTCCGGTGGCGTTTGCCGTTATGTCCCTGCGACCCGCGGCTTCCAGGTCACATATACATACTCATTCTAATCTTTTCTCTCCTATGAATATATCCATTATTAAGAAAACAGCATTTTTCCTCCTTCTCGGAGGCTTGTCGTCGGCCTGTACCGACATAAAGGAAGCCGATCGGTATATCGCGGTCGACAGCGTGGTGCCCGAACGTGCCGTGCTGCTCGAAGATTTCACAGGGCAGCGCTGCGTCAACTGTCCCGCCGCCCATGGAACTATAGAACTTCTCGAAGAACAGTACGGCGACAAGTTTATCCCGGTGAGCATTCATGGAGGCGGCTTCGGTGTCTCGACAGACATGACGCGGTTCAATATCAATTTCGTATGTCTGATGGAGCCCGAAGGGACCCCTCTCAACGACCGCTACGGCATCAAGGAGTGGCCGAAAGGCGTTGTCAACGGTCGCGGCGGGGCTGTCAATCCCGACGACTGGACCAAGAAAGTGCGGGAAGAACTCGAACGTCCGAGCTCGGTCTCTATCAATATCGATGCTCACTACGTCGAGAGCGAGAACAAGGTATATGTAACTTCGACCTTCCTTCCTACTGCTGATTTCGACGGCCGTCTTTCCGTTTGGGTTCTCGAGAGCAATATCGTGGCTTTCCAGTACGACAAGGGAAATGTACGTATCCCCGACTATGTACACAATAATGTGTTCCGCACGACCCTGACAGGAATCGAGGGTGAGGCTTATCGACTCAAAGCCAATATCCACGACACCGACGAACGCAGTTTCGAAGTCCGCGATAATGAGAAGGAAAAATGGGTACCCGAGAATCTTTCGGTAGTCGTATTCCTTGCAGACGGAAGCGGAGTTGTCCAGGCGGCTAAAGCCAAGGTGGCGGTCAACGCAGAATAAACAATAACAAACTAAAATATAATTGCTTATGAAGAAATTCTACTTGTTCCTTGGAGCTATTGCCCTTGCAGCAAGTGCAAATGCGAAGCAGCTCACATTCTATCTCGGCGATACGCCTATAGTAAACGGTAGCGAAGTATATTTCACAGATATACAGAGCATAGATCTTGGTGGTCTATATGATATCACGATGGCTCCCGATCTTTATGTTGTCAGCGATGTCGATGCTTCGAATGTCAAGATATCTGCTGAATGTACAAGCGAACAGACTATTCAGCTTTGTGCCGGGGGTGCTTGTGAGATGGGTACATATATCGTTAAGGAAAATGTGAACCTCACAGCCGGAGTCAAGCTTCCTCTTGAATTCCATTATGCAGGTTTCGAAACCGAGATCCCCGAGATTACTACCGAAATCGACGGTATCTATGGCGAAGAGTTCGACACATACACTTCGTTTACCATCGTAATGGGACCAAATGCAAGCCTCGCCATACTCGAACATAGCAAAGACCTTCGCAGTGTGCCGGGCGCTATCCGCTACACTGTGGATGGTGAAACGCCTTTCTGCCTATACTCAACAGACGGAGCTGAAGTCCTTTCGACCGTTCTCGACGGCGAAGGAACGCTCTCGACATCTTCGCTCCGCAAGGGTATCTATGTCTATACCCTTGGCGACAGCAAAGGAAAACTGTACATACATTAATAACCTCTATTCCAAATTGTTTTTATGAAAAAAGCTCTACTCAGTATCCTTACTGTAGCTGCTTGTGCCAGCTCGTGGGCTGTAGTTCCCCGTACGTCACAGCTTCCGGCACAAACTCCGATGTTCGATTGCATCGAGTTTCCGGCTCCCCTCGCCGAAGCTCGCCCGGTACTTGCACCCGATGACCAGAGTGTTGAAATCTCTATGGCCGGAAAGCCCGCCAGTGTCTTGGGTTTCAATAATGGCGGTATGGGTAAGAAGGTTGCTTCCGCATTCGAGATGACTCCCGAGATGACGACCCTCTATGCCGGTAAGAAAATTACCAAGATCAGCTTCTATACCGGCAAGAACACTTCGAGTGGCAGCAACAAAATCGGTGAGTACCATGCATTCATTGCCGAAGGCGAAGCTTTGAAGCCCGTTGTCGAAAAGTCGCAGGTCTGCGGAAGCACTGCCATGCAGCTATATACTGTTACCCTCGACGAACCCTATACTATCGAGGCCGGCAAGAGCCTCAAGATCGGTGCCTGGTGTACGCTTAAATCGGCTAAGGACTATACAATCGTAGTCGACGGCAAAAAGGACTATACCTCGAATATCGGCGGATGGGCAAGTATTTCCGCTAACAAGAACGCCAACTTCCTCTGGCAGAATGTTACATCGTCAGGAGGATATGTATGTGTCAGTGCCACAATCGAAGGTGAGAACATGCCCCAGAACATGCTCGATGTCCAGAGCCTCACCTTGCCCGACAAGACCACAATCAACACTCCCTTCGATGCAATAGTCACCATGATGAATACCGGTGCTAACGAAATCTCCTCGCTCGAGCTTAAATATAAAGTAGGTTCTCAGGAAGAACTGACCAAGACCCTGGATGTCACTGTCGATGCTTTCAAGACAACGAGTGTCAGGCTCAGTGGCCTCTCGAGCGCAACTGCATGCGCTCCCGTTGTCACTGTGAAAGTCAGCAAGATCAACGGTACTGATGTCAGCGACAAGAATCTCTCTACAAGCGGTTCGCTCTTTGTCTTCGGTCCTGAAGGCGGCTTCGCAAAGAATGTCGTTATCGAGGAATTCACCGGTACATGGTGCGGTTACTGCCCCAGGGGATATGTTACAATGGAATATATCCATGAACATTGCACTGACGGCACTATCATCCCGGTATGCGTACATGCCGGTGACGCTATGGAAGCCGCAAGTTTCGCTCCTGTCAACGCAATGAACCAGGAGGGTTATCCTAACGCGATGTTCAACCGTTCGGTGCAGAATTATCCTTATCCCCAGACAGAAGTACTCGGCATCTGCGAACAACTCAAGCAGGATCCTTCTGCTGCAAAGATCAACCTCACATGCTCGTTCAACGAATTCAATATGAGCGAACTCCTTTTCGAAGGTACGACTGAATTTGCATTCGACGTTGCACAGAATCCCTATCTCCTGTCCTTCGCCATTACTGAGGATAATGTCGGTCCCTATGACCAGAACAACAATTACGGTAGCACTCTGCCAGGCTTTACAAGCAATCCTCAGTCCTGCATCTTCAACGACGTAGCCCGTCAGCTCGACGGCTTCAAGGGTATCGAAGGTACTGTTCCCGAAAACGTCGTAGCTCACGAAGAGAATCCCTTCCGTTACATCATGAAGATCAGCGACAGCTCCATCAAGACTGGCTATGTCAACGCCATAGCATACCTTGTCAACAAGAATACCGGCGCTCTCGAAAATGTTGTGACTGTCAAGGCTGCCAACATCGGTATCAGCGGTATCGAAGATATAACTGTCAACAACGACAATAATGCTCCCGTCGAATATTTCAACCTCCAGGGCATCCGTGTCGAGAACCCGAGCAACGGCCTCTTCATCCGTCGTCAGGGCAATAAGGCTGAAAAGATTTTAGTCAAGTAATTGATTCGTTTTAATTAATAAAGCGCCACCAGTCCCTGAACGGAGATTGATGGCGCTTTTCTTCTTAATGAAGTCCAGATGGAAGGGAAATACATCTTTAGAGAGGCACGGCTTTCCGACCTCGTGGCTATAGAGCAGATTTTGGCTGACGCTGTGGACCGTATGCTTGCTGAGGGTAAGCAGCAGTGGAGCGAAAAATATCCGAGAGCCGAGCACGTGCTTGCCGACATGTCAAGGCATGTCGCCTATGTCTTGGAGCTTGACGGTAAGATAACGGCTTATGGCGCGGTAGTATTTACGGGCGAGCCGGCTTATGAGAATCTGCGTGGCGAGTGGCTGAGCGACGTGCCTTATGTCGTCGTCCATCGTCTGGCTACGGCAATGGATATGCAGCAGCGAGGTATCGCACGTCGCTTTCTACGCGCTGTCGAGCAGATGGCGACATCGCAAGGCATCGGGAGCTTCAGGATAGACACGAATTACGACAACGAAAGAATGTTGGGTCTTCTCAGTAGTTCGGGTTTCGAATACTGCGGCGACGTCAGCTACGAGACCGGCTCGCGCCTCGCCTTCGAAAAACTCATTTAGACAGCCCCAAGCTTGACGGATTAAGAAAATATGCAAGATATTCGATAATATTCGTACCTTTGTTGTTTATATGATTATAGGTGTGTTCACAGAAATTCATCAATAACAAATCACATGAGCGAAAAACAGAAACGTTTCATCCTTCCGGAAAACGAAATACCACACTACTGGTACAATATAATGGCCGAAATGACGAACAAGCCCGGGCTGCCTCTCAATCCTAAGACCCGTCAGCCGATGAAGGCTGAAGACCTCTTCCCCTTGTTTGCCAAGGAGCTGGCACGTCAGGAGTTCGACCGCGAGAATGCATGGATAGAAATTCCCGAAGAGGTGCGCGAGATGTACAAATACTATCGCAGTACTCCCCTTGTCCGTGCCTACGGCCTCGAGAAGGCTCTCGGTACCCCGGCGCATATCTATTTCAAGAACGAGAGCGTCAGTCCCATGGGCTCGCACAAGCTCAACTCGGCAATCCCACAGGCTTACTACTGCAAGCAGGAAGGCGTGACGAACGTTACGACTGAGACAGGAGCGGGGCAGTGGGGTGCGTCCCTGGCCTATGCCGCCAAGCTGTTCGGCCTCGAAGCTGCCGTCTACCAGGTGAAGATAAGCTATGAGCAGAAGCCATACCGCAAGAGCATCATGGAGACTTTCGGGGCGCAGGTCACGCCGTCGCCTTCGATGTCGACACGTGCCGGTAAGGATATCCTGACAGTACGCCCCAATCATCCCGGCTCGCTCGGCACGGCTATTTCCGAGGCCGTCGAACTGGCCATGACGACGCCTAACTGCAAGTATACCCTCGGCTCAGTACTGAACCATGTCGCCCTTCACCAGACCGTGATAGGCCTTGAGGCGGAGAAACAGATGGCTATGACCGGGGAATATCCCGACATGGTGATAGCCTGCTTCGGCGGCGGTTCGAACTTCGGTGGCATCTCGTTCCCCTTCATGCGTCATAATTTCAAGGATGGCAAGAAGACACGTTTCATAGCTGCCGAACCGGCCTCATGCCCCAAACTGACCCGAGGCGTGTTCCGCTATGACTACGGAGACGAGGCCGGGTACACGCCCTTGCTTCCGATGTTCACCCTCGGTCATACGTTCACTCCGGCAAATACCCATGCCGGAGGTCTCCGCTACCATGGTGCTGGAGTTATAGTGTCGCAGCTGCTCAAAGACGGACTGATGGAGGCTGTCGATATCAACCAGAACGAATCCTTCGAGGCCGGGACCCTTTTCGCCCGAACAGAGGGCATTATCCCAGCCCCTGAATCATGCCACGCCATAGCCGCAACTATCCGCGAGGCACTCAAATGCAAGGAAACAGGAGAAGAGAAAGTCATCCTCTTCAATCTTTCGGGACATGGGTTAATCGACATGTCGTCGTACGATAAGTTCCGCAGCGGAGATATCATCGACTACCAGGTTTCGGACGAGGAGATCCGTAAGAACGTAGAGGGCCTTAAAGAATAGACTGTCGGAATATGATACTCGACATATTCTTTCTTGCTGTCGGCCTTGCGTTGATTCTTGTCGGCGCGAATATGCTCACCGACGGTGCCTCGGCACTTTCCAAGCGCTGGGGCGTCTCCGACCTCGTAATCGGCCTTACGGTCGTTGCATTCGGTACGTCGGCACCGGAGCTTGTCATCAGCATCGTTTCCGCAATAGGAGGCAGTACAGAGCTTGCCATAGGCAATGTCGTGGGTAGCAATATCATGAATGTGCTTGCAATTATCGGCGTGACGGCCATGGTGCGCCCTATAGCCATACAACGCAGCATCATGACCAACGACATACCGCTGGTCATCCTTTCGGCACTGGTGCTACTTGCCATGGGCTCGGGGCCGTGGCTCGACGGGACACAGGAGATGATGATATCACGCAGCGACGGCATCATCCTACTGCTGTTTTTTGCCATTTTCATGCGCTATACCTTCGCCTCGGCCAAGAACGGCCCTGAGACGGATCCTGCCGCTGAGGAAGTGGCGGGCAAGAAGCCGATGCCGCTATGGAAGGCGGTTGTATGGATTGCCGCAGGACTTGCAGGGCTTATCATCGGCGGCGACTGGTTTGTCGACGGTGCATCGGGCGTGGCTTCCGGCCTGGGTGTAAGTGACGCGATAATCGGCCTGACGGTTGTGGCTGCGGGCACGTCGCTGCCTGAACTTGCCACATCGGTCACGGCAGCCCTGAAAGGCAAGACAGGTATAGCGGTCGGAAACGTCATCGGCAGCAACATCTTCAATATCTTCCTTGTCCTCGGCGCTTCGGGCACCATCAGGCCCCTCGCTTTCGGCGACATCGGTATGTTCGACCTGCTATACCTCCTGGGGGCCTGCCTGATGTTCTGGATTTTCGGATGGTTTTTCGGTAACAGGACTATCAACCGAGCAGAAGGCGGTTTGATGACGGCGGCCTACGTGGCCTATATCGTCATACTCATAATGAAATAGAGCTATCTGCGCAGTTTCAGGGCTTCGCTGAGGGCTGTAAGCTCTCGGCGTATACCTTGGAGGCGGCGTATCACCTCATGGGTCTTCTCGATAGCTTTACGATTGCCGCGAAGGTGTTCCTTTGCGGCTTCTATTTTCAGCCCCTTGTCCTTGATAAGGAACTTGATGAGGCGCAGCAGCTCCACGTCGCCGGGAGTATAGAGCCTGTTGCCGCCGTTCTTGCGCTGAGGGCGCAGCTCGCCGAACTCTTTTTCCCAGAAGCGGAGGGTGGACTGCGGCAGGTCGAGCATCTCGGATACGTCGCCTATGCGGTAATAGCGTTTGGTAAGTTCGTCGTTCATGGTGATCAGTCCATTACGTGTCCGGCATTTTCGGCCAGACGTATGATTTCTTCGTATTGTTCGGGCGAGAGGTCGTAGTAATAGTAGTTGACGGGGTTCATTGGCTGGCCTCGGTAGCGTACCTCGTAATGGAGGTGCGGGCCTGTCGACTTGCCCGTGTTCCCAATCTCGCCGATGAGGTCGCCGCGCTTGACGCTCTGTCCGGCGCGTACTTTCATTTTCGAGAGGTGGGCATAACGTGTCTGGTAGTTGTATCCATGGCCTATCTCGATGAGGTTGCCGTACGCGCCCGACCATCCGGCTGACTGGACGGTGCCGTCGGCTGTGGCGTAGACAGGGGTGCCTATAGGTGCGGAGAAGTCGAGCCCTTCATGAAATTTCGGAGTGCCGTAGACCGGGTCTATGCGTGTGCCGTAGCCTGATGCCATCGTGCGCAGGAATTTTTCGGGGACAGGCTGTATGGCCGGGATATGGGCGGTACGGTCTTTCTGCGTCTTGGCTTCGTTGGCAAGGAAATCGAAGGATTTGCTCTGGGTGTAGAGCATCTGTTCGAGCCTGTCGAGCTTAGTCTGCACCGTTGTGACGAGGGCGTTGTCGTTGAGGGAGTCGAGCCTGTCGAAATTTCTCTGGCGTTCGAGTCCGGCGTAGCGGCGTGCTGCGCTGAGAGGGTCGGCCTGCATGAGGACGCGGTAGAAATTGTTGTCGCGACCGGCGATTTCTTCCATCACGGAGATGGCTTCGTCTGTACGATGATTTAGGATTTCGAGTTTGGCTTCGAGGCGTTCGTTCTGCTGTCGCAGTTCGCGTTCCCTCGGGAATTCTACCAAAGAGTAGACGACGGCGAAGAGGGCAAGGACAAGGGCAGCAATCCAACCGAACTGCCGGGCCATTACGGCGGCTCGTTGTCTCGCGGAGGGAAAAACGCGCTCGTACTGGCCTGTGGTGACATTATATCGGTAGAATACTTTCTGTCTCAATGCTTATAGGTATGTAGATTTGCACAAAAGGGAAATTTGGAGTAATTTTGTGCTTCCGAAACGCAAAGGTAATAAATTTTGCCGATATATATCCCGATTATATGGCTTTTATAAACAAAGTTTTATCATAAAATGCTAACCGCTAAAGAAATACGCCAATCGTTCAAAGACTTCTTTGAGTCCAAGGGTCATCGCATCGTACCATCTGCGCCCATGGTGATCAAAGACGACCCCACCCTGATGTTCACAAATGCCGGCATGAATCAGTTCAAGGATATCATCCTTGGCAATGCCGTGCCTAAGAGCCGGCGTGTCGCGGACTCGCAGAAATGCCTGCGAGTGAGCGGTAAGCACAACGACCTTGAGGAAGTCGGTCTCGATACTTACCACCATACCATGTTCGAAATGCTCGGTAACTGGTCGTTCGGCGACTATTTCAAGAAAGAAGCTATCGATATGGCATGGGAGTACCTCGTTGATGTCCTCAAGCTCGACCCCGCCCGTCTCTATGCCACAGTCTTCGAAGGCTCGCCTGCCGAAGGCCTGCAGCGCGACGACGAGGCTGCCTCCATCTGGGAGAAGCATCTGCCCGAAGACCATATCATCAACGGCAACAAGCACGACAACTTCTGGGAGATGGGCGATACCGGCCCCTGCGGTCCGTGTTCGGAAATCCATATCGATCTCCGTCCCGACAGCGAGCGTGCCCTTGTGCCCGGTGCCTCGCTGGTCAACAAGGACAACCCCCTTGTCATAGAGATATGGAACCTCGTCTTCATGCAGTACAACCGCAAGGCCGACGGCTCGCTCGAACCGCTGCCTGCCAAGGTCATCGATACCGGTATGGGCTTCGAACGTCTCTGCATGGCTCTTCAGGGCAAGACCTCGAACTATGATACCGATGTCTTCACTCCGCTCATCGACAAGATTTCGTCTCTTTCGGGCAAAAAATACGGCGAGGACCATCAGGTCGACGTGGCTATGCGCGTCATCGCCGACCATGTGCGTACAATCGCTTTCTCCGTCGCCGACAACCAGCTTCCCTCCAATGCCAAGGCAGGCTACGTGATTCGCCGAATCCTGCGCCGCGCCGTCCGCTACGCCTACACCTTCCTGGGACAGAAGAGCGCCTTCATCTACCGCCTTGTCGATACCCTCATCGAGAGCATGGGCGAGGCTTATCCCGAGCTCGTAGCCAACCGCGATCTCATCATGCGCGTCATCAAGGAAGAAGAAGATGCCTTCCTCCGTACCCTCGAGAACGGTATCAGGATGCTCGACGACGCAGCCAAGGCAGCGAAGAAAGAAGGTAAGACCGAGATTTCCGGCAAGCAGGCCTTCACACTATACGACACCTACGGATTCCCCCTGGACCTCACGCTCCTCATCCTTAAGGACTATGGCATGACCGTCGATATGGAAGGCTTCGATGCCGAGATGGCCGCACAGAAGGCACGTGCCCGCAATGCCGCCGCCGTGGAGGCCGGCGACTGGATCCATGTCAACGACGGAGAGACAGAGTTCGTCGGCTATGATTCGGCCACTTCCGAATCCCATATCCTCAAATACCGCAAAATCAAGCAGAAAGGCAAGGAATACTATCAGCTTCTCTTCGACCGCACTCCTTTCTACGCCGAAATGGGCGGACAGGTAGGCGACCGTGGCAAGCTCACTTTCCCCAGCGGCGAAACAATAGAGATTTTCGATACCAAGCGTGAAAACGGTGTCGCTGTGCACCTTTCGAAGAAGCTTCCTTCCGACGTAGAGTCCGCTTTCATCGCCGCTATCGACGAGGATGCCCGTCGCGCCACTTCAGCCAACCACTCGGCCACACACCTCCTGCACCAGGCTCTCCGCGAAGTCCTCGGTACGCACGTCGAGCAGAAAGGCTCCTTCGTGTCGCCCGACATTCTCCGGTTCGACTTCTCGCACTACCAGAAAGTGACACCCGAGCAGCTCAGGGAAGTCGAGCGCATCGCCAACCGCCGTGTGCGAGAGGCTATCGCCCTCGACGAGCACCGCTGTGTGCCTATCGCCAAGGCTCGCGAAATGGGCGCCATGGCTCTCTTCGGCGAGAAGTACGGCGACGAAGTGCGTGTGATACGCTACGGTGACTCCATCGAGCTATGCGGCGGTACACACGTTGCCAACACGGGCAATATCGGCATGATCAAGATTCTCAGCGAGTCGAGCATCGCCGCAGGTATACGCCGTATCGAGGCCGTCACCGGTGAGGCTGTAGAAAACCTCATCGAAGACATGGGTAGCACCATCAAGTCCATTGCCGGTATGTTCAACAACGCTCCCGATATCGTGGCGGCTCTCCGCAAGTCGCTCGACGAAAACATGGAGCTGCGTCATCAGGTCGACGAATACTTCCGCGAACGTGTCGACCTGCTGGCCCGCAAGTACCTCGACAGCGCCCGTCAGACAGACGGAATCACCCTCGTGACAGTTAGCGGCCACCATATCCCCGACGTTGTCAAGAGCGTGGCCTTCCGTGTGCGTGAGCTCTCGCCCGAGAGTACGGCTCTTGTCGCAGCGACAGTCGATGCCGCAAACAAGCCACTGCTGACAGTTATGATAACGGAAGACCTCGTCAAGCACGGTCTCAATGCCTCGACCATCGTCCGAGAAGCTGCAAAGAAGATCAAAGGCGGCGGAGGAGGCCAGCCCGGATTCGCACAGGCAGGAGGCAAGGATGCCGAAGGCATCGGCGAAGCCCTCCATATTATGACGACTGCAATCAAGTGACAATAACAAAGCTTTACAGCAAGCCCGGCAATTCTTATCGATTGCCGGGTTTTTTACTGTCAGGGCATATTTTTTGTGATTCTAAAAATCGGGCCGTAAGATACCTGTGAGCTTGTTTCAAGAAAAACGATTAAATTTTTGACGGAATATTTGCTTTCGACAAAACTTTTATATAACTTTGACGCGATAAGTTTTATTCTTATCATATCGGCTTTAGCATTGCCGGTATTTAATTCTTTTATGAATGCACATAGACTAACGACTGATAATAATCGACACAATTATTATATAAACAACGCAACCGGGCATGAGATCCTATTAGAAATCATGTCCGGTTGTTCTTTGTGAGATGGATATGTCGCGGATTCTATCCTACGATTTCGACGGTGTAAGAACCGGAGCCTAAGACTGCCTCTACAGTGTCGGGCGTTTTATGACTGAACCTGGGGGCATCTTTTCCTCTTATTGCTGAGGACTCTCCTGCCGGAAGAATAACAGTGGCTTCGCAGTTTGCCGGAATCGTGAAGCTGTAGACAGTCTTTTTGCCGTCGGTGTGCCATGCGGAGTCTATCTTGCCATGCAGCGTGTCGTAGGAGCCTTTAGCCCACTCGAGGTCGCCTCCGGGTTCGGGAGAGAGAAGGAAATGGGAATAGCCGGGCCGCGACTCGTCGGGATTAATGCCGAGTATGTGCCTGAACATCCATTCTGCCACGGAGCCGAAAGCGACATGATCGAGAGAGTTCATGCCCGGGTTCTGGAAGCCGCCTTCAGGGCTCCATGCATCCCAGCGCTCCCAGACGGTGGAGGCTCCGTTGTGCACGATATATAGCCAGGAGGGGAAGCGGTCGCTCGTCAGCAGGCGGTATGCTATATCGCTGCGGCCGAAATCGCTCAGCGTCTGCATCATCATCGGCGTTGTGATGAAACCGGTCGAGAGGCGGTAGTCATATTCTTCGATGCAGCGCAGGAGCTGACTGAAGCTCTTCTCGCGCAGGCTGTCGGGGATGAGATTGTAGAACAGCGAGAGAGCGTATGCACCCTGCGTGTCGCCGTCGACTCTTCCGTCGGGCTTGACGTAGTTGTCGGCATATACTTTGCGGATGTCGGCGGCAAGGCTCGTGTATCTTGCCTTCTCTTTTTCATGACCCAGCACGGATGAGATGTCCGCAAGGAGCTGCGTGGAGTAGGCAAGGAAGGCTGTGGCAAACATGTCGTCCGGCGTTGCGCCGTGCCGGGTGTCGAATGTCGGGTCGACATCGGGCGACACTGTGTTGGCATTCAGCCAGTCGCCGTTGTGGTTATGGCGCACTTTCCATATAAGCGAGGGGTTCTCGGCGACGGTGGTCTCGATGTGTCGGCACATTTCGGGATAGAGTGCTTCAAGGGCACGGCGGTCGCCGTAGTTCACGTACATGCGCCATGGGACGATGAGGCCTGCCTCGCACCATCCGGGGGCACCGATCCATCCGTCCCACTGGCCGCGGTTGCGCAGCGAGGGTATCATGGAAAAGAACTGGCCGTTGGGGGCTACGTCCTTCATGTCGGCGACGAACTTGGTGAAGAAGGGTGCCATGTTCATGTTGAAGATAGCCGTCTGTGCAAAAATCTGTATGTCGCCTGTCGCCCCGGTGCGTTCGTCGCGCGAGGGGTTGTCGGTCATGACTCCGAGCATATTGTTGCGCTGGGTCCACACTATGTTGCGGTAAAGGCGGTTCAGGTCGGGGTTGGAACAGCTGAATTCGCCTGCTGCCGGAGCAGCCGAGGAGATGGCCTTGGCCGTGATCTGCGAAGCTTTCAGAGGGCTTTTGAGGCCGTCGATTTCGACGTACTGGAAACCGTGGTATGTCATATCGGGCTCGAAGTGGTCGTCGCTTCCGGAGAGGATGAAATGGTCGGTGGCCGTGGCATATCCGAGGCTCTGGGTGTAGAGCGAGCCGTCGGGGTTGAGCCATTCGCCGTGGCGGACGGTGATTTGCTGTCCCGGCTCGCCTTTGACGCTGAGCTCGCAATGTCCGGCGATATTCTGGCCGAAGTCGACCATGTACTTGCCTTCGCGTTCCCATATCCTGACAGGCGAGAGGGCGGCGTGTACCTTTATGGCCTCGTTGGGCTGGGGGACGAGGGTACGGCAGGCAGTGTCGACACAGACTAGATTCCAGCGCGAGTCGTCGAAGTCCGCCTCGTGCCATCCCTGAGGGATTCGGCCGGCATCGATGGTCTCTCCGGCGAAGTTGTCGGCACTGATGATATAGCCGTCGGCTTTGATTTTCCAGGAGCTGTCGGTAGGCACGACGATGTGTTGTCCGTTTGCGAGCTCAAGGTCTATCTGCGCTATCAGGCGGCGGTCACGGGCGTAGAAACCACGATGCGGAAAGCTGCGCATCCATTTGATACCGGCCAGACGGCCAAGTGCCCATCCGTCGGCAAGCGTGGCGCTTATCGCGTTCGCTCCTTCGGCGAGGAGGGGGGTGATGTCGTATGCCTGGTACTGCACGTGGTCGGCATAGTCGGTCCATTCGGGCGCGAGCTGATGGTCGGCCGCCTCTTTGCCGTTGACCCATATTTTGTAATAGCCTATCGCTGAGGCGTAGAGGGTGGCTCGCTTGACGGAATCCGTGACCTCGAAAGTCTTTCGCAGAAGAGGCGAGGGGAGGGTAGGTGGATTGCGCCATTTGTCCTCGTCGAAATCATGATTTTTGTTCATGGAGGCCACATAGTCGGTGTATTCCTTCAGCGCCGTGTCGGGCCGGTCGCCTATCCATTGCGCCGACCAGCTGGCGAGAGGGTTGCCCCACGTGGCAGGCTGGCTCCAGTCCGAGACTTTGCCCTTGTCGTCGGTGACGCGCACTTTCCAGAAACATTCGCGGACACCGTCGAGGGGTTTGCCTCTGTAGACGATTTGCTGTGTCGCGTCGGACTGAACAGTGCCGCTGTCCCAGAGGTCGCCCTTGTCATTGTTCAGGATTTCGGGGGACGAGGCGACGAGGATGCGGTAGGAAGCCTGACGCACGTCGCGCGTCTTGGGGTCGGAGCTGGTGATCTGCCATCCGAGCCGAGGAGCATCGGTGCTGATACACAGGGGATTGTTGAGATACTCGCATGTCAGGTTGCATGCGCCGATGGTATTTTTGGCATGGAGGCAAGAGTCCTGGCCATAAAATACATAAAGCAGAAGAAATATTAGAATAAAGCGTTTCATAGTTAGCTGCAAAGATACAACATAATACTGTCTTACACCTATAACCTCTAAGAAAAAAATGAAAGAGAAGACAGTGGGAATGAATTAAGGTGGAGATGAGGTCATAGGAAGACTGTTAAACTAAGTTAATGATTTGATGGTTCCTTAGATTAGGCATATATTTGTATCGGATATAAAATTGTAGTGAATACAGATGGAGACTGACAACAATAAGATGCGGATGCTCAAGTTGCTCACCGATGCCGGGATAAAGCCGTCGGCGCAGAGGATTGCAATCCTTGAATACATCTCTTCGAGCAAGATCCACCCTACCGTCGAGGACATCTACAGCTTCCTGGTGCGCGACAACCCGACGCTCTCGCGTACGACGGTTTTCAGCAGCGTGAAGCTCCTGGCGGAGAAAGGGCTTGTCAATGACATCAACCTCTCGTCCGACTCGACCCGTTACGATTCTGCCGACTACGAGCCCCATGCACATTTCATGTGCCGTATCTGCCGACGTATCTTCGATGTCCCCCTCGATATGTCGTCGGTGCCAGTCCCGGCCGACTATCAGTGCGACAACGTCAATGTCTTCTTCAAGGGCATATGCCCCGAATGTAGCGAACACTCAAAATAACTAATAAACACATAAAACCAAAAAACATGAAAGATTTAAAAGGAACAAAGACAGAACGTAACCTCCAGGAAGCATTTGCCGGAGAATCGATGGCCCGTAACAAGTACACCTACTTCGCATCGAAGGCGCGCAAGGACGGCTACGAGCAGATAGCAGCAATCTTCGAAGAAACGGCGAACAACGAGAAGGAGCACGCCAAACTCTGGTTCAAGCTCCTCAACGGCGGCGAAGTGTCCGACACGATGGACAACCTGCGTGCCGCCGCCGAGGGTGAGAATTTCGAATGGACCGACATGTACGCCAAGATGGCCGAAGATGCCGATGCCGAAGGCTTCCCCGAGATAGCCCGTCGCTTCCGTGCCGTCGCTGCCATCGAAAAGCATCACGAAGAGCGCTACCGTCGTCTGCTCCAGAACATCGAAGAGGGAATCGTATTCTCCCGTGAAGGCGACACCGTATGGATCTGCCGCAACTGCGGTCACATCCATATCGGAAAGAAGGCTCCCGAGGTTTGTCCCGTTTGCCTCCACAAGCGCAGCTTCTTCGAAATCAAGGCTGAGAACTATTGATACAGCCATTCCTCAGGCATACACTTATCCCTGTCTTTTCGTATCACAATGAACTGCACCCCAAAAGTCAGAAAAAGAACTTCTGGGGTGCATTCGTATATCTTCATTAAGTTTGATTCAGTATACCTCAATACATACATCGAGCCATCCCGGCGTGGGATATAATCAAAGTATCCGGCGAGAGTTGCTGCACGCTGCATCTCATTGGAATAACTGTTTATAATCAGGCTCGATGCTGTGTTTAAGGCCGTCGTATTTTGGGGTTTCAATTTTATTGCCGTCGTCGTCGGTTGAGTATATCTTCACATTCTGACCTTGCGCATTCATAATGCTCTCTGCATTGTTGGCAAAATATTCAGCATTTTTTAGAGCTTCTTTGCGGTCAACCTTCGTGTAATCATCTTTCATATACATAGGAGACATAATCCGGTCGGTCCGCTCAAGTCCGGTGGCGGCGAATGAGAATCCTCCGTTTGCCTCGGCTTTAAGAATAAGACCAGGTAGACCGTGAAGTTTCCACGGTCCGAATGGTATCGGTATTTCAGGGGTAAACCACGCTTTCCAATGACGGCCGTGATAATCGCTTTCAGCCATGACACATTCATAACCGAGAACGGTTGCTGTGGAATCCTCTGATATCGTCCATTGCATTTCAGAGAGAGGCTCTGTATAATATCCATAATCCTCTCCAAATCTATTATAATGCGTCAGGCAGTCTTTTGCAAGGTTTGTGAATACATAACTGTTCGTCGGTTTGGTCGGGCCTTTCCTCATATCAAACGAGATTGAGCCATCTGGAGCCACGGTCATACATGACTTTTTTATTATCTCCATATATTGTGCCTTACCCTCTGGTGTTGATTTAAGAGAATCTACCCAAAGGCTGAGGTCATTGAAATACTTTGCCTCGGTGGAAGAAGCGAGCAAAGACATTTTATATGTAACGGGTTGATTCTTTTTGTCGGGACTGAAATAGTCGTAGCTGACAATGATTTCAGCTTTGTTTTGCGCCGTAGCAGCTATCGCCGCAAGGCACATAATGATTGATGTAATTATTTGCTTCATATTGTTATCAGTAATCAGTTTCCCAGGCTTTTCGCTGGCGATCATATTTCGGAAGATTGGCAGAAGAACCGTCAGCATTCATTTTTATACCTTGTGCCGCCATCATGCTTTCGAAATTGTTTTCATAATGTTCGTGGTCGGCGAGAATTTGTTTTCTTTTCCCGTTGGTATAATTTTCTACTGAATATACCTGAGGAATCACTTGTTTGGTGTAGCCTATTTCTTTTGCCTCTATGATAAAACCATCACCGCCATCGGCACTTAGAATCAAACCCGGCAGTCCGTGAAGTTTCCAAGGTCCGTCATAAACCGGTATTTCTGGAGAAAACCAGACCTTCCATGTCCTGCCATGATAGTCTGTTTTTGCCATAATACATTCAAAACCGAGAATATTTTTAGTCGAATCTTCAATTATGGCCCACTCCATTTCGGATATAGGCTCCTCATATCGCCATAATTCACCTGCCTTGCGGTCGTAGACAGTCATCAATGCCGGCTCCGATTCTTTAGCCACATAAAGATATTCTGTCTTATCCGGTCCAAGACCGAGTTTGCGACCATCTAATGTGACGGTTCCGTCAGGCTGGACAACGCGCCATGCCTTCATTTGGATTTCGCGCAACTTTGCTTTTCCTTCCGGTGTAGAACAACAAGAATCGACATATAGGCTCATCTTGTTAAAATAAAGTGATTTTTCTGGATTGGCTACAAGCGTCATTTTTTGAGTATACGGTTCCCCGGAATCAGAATCACGAGTTGTAACATCGTATTCTGCTACCACGTTGTTTTGCGCCATTGCAGCTATCGCTGTGAGACACATAAAAAAGATTGTAATTATCTGCTTCATATTGATTATTTTCTTATTGTTATCGAGAATAGAAACTGGCGGCCACGGAGCTGACGCTGGCTCTCAAATGATGAGAGCTGTGAGTAAGAGGTGTAGTTGTAGCTTCGTTTGTTGAGTATGTTGGTGAGTGACGCAGCAAACTCTATCTTCTTGTTGAGCTGAAAGGTCAGTCTGGTGTCAAGCATCACTATGCTTTTATATTTATGTTCGGTCAGTTCGTTGCGGTAATGCTCGCCACTGACGGTCCATTGCCATTTGCGGTGGGGGATGAAAGTAAGGCTCAGCTCATTTTCCATCGTCGAAAGCCACGACTCGCTCAGACCGTTCATTGTCAGACGACTGTCGGAATAGTCTATGCGATAGTCGAAACTGAACCAGCGGCAAGGATTTCCGTTGATTTTGCCTCCTATGCTCCAGCCGGTGCTGACTGAATTCACCGATTGCCGTTGTGAAAGCAGATGTGACTCATTGCGGCTGAACGAACCGTTCACATTACAGCTTCCGCGCATGAAGTCGAGGGTCTTGCCGATGTTGCCCATCGCCATGAGAGTTTTGGCATCGTTCTTGGCGTCGGCATAACTGTAGACGACATAATCGCCGTAAAGCTGCTGCGCCATAGTATATGGAACGTGGCTCCATGAGTGCATCACCATTCCGTTGGCAAACAATCCGTGGCGGGTGTGTTTGTAGCTGAAACTTGCGGAGACGTTCTGTGACGATGTGTTGTAGAACTCATCCACACCGGATTTCAAAGTACGGTAGTTGGTCATTATGAGCTCAGGATGGATAAGGTTGAGATTCATCGGCGAGCGACCCAGACCTCCGCGCAAGGTGCCTGAGAAGCGGTTGTTCGGTTTCCAGTTGAAACTTAGCGACGGGGAGAAATATATCTCGTCATGGTTGGCGATCGCCTTGTCAAAGGAATAATGTGAGTAACTTACAGGCAGGTTGAGCGATACGTTTACCCGGCGCACCCAGTATTCAAACTTAGGTGTCGCATATACGGTGAGATAGTTGGTATTGACCACGTTTTCAGTCAGGCCGGGAAGTTCCTCCGGCAGTTCGGGCAACTGCGAGTCCATCGAGCGGAAATAACCTTTTATGCCACCTTCAAGGCTCAGAGTCACTCCATTAAAGTTGAAGGCGTAAGCCGCGCTCTCGTGGGTAAAGAAGGCATTGTCGGAGATATGTTGACGGAACTGCTGACTGTTCATGTCGAGATTCAGCGTCTGCGGCAAGGATTCCCATTCGTTCACGCTCTGAAAGGTTACAAGATGTTTGCCTTTGAAGCGTTTTATCATCTTGAACTTGTTGCTGACATAGTAATCCGGCAACTTTGCCGACTGCCCGTTGGGTATAGACCCGGTTGTAGTAAGACTTACATCATCCCAGTCTATGTTTGTCTGGAGCGTGTTGTTGATGAATGCCGTCTTTTGGTTCAGCTCATAGATGAACTTGCCGCTCAGTGAGTGGCTGTGTTCCGTACCGCTTCGGTTTTCGGTGATTATGCGGTTACCATCTTCAAGAAAGTACGTTGTGATGTTAGAGGCGTCGGCTGTCACGCGATTGAATGAATAGTCGATATTGGTCTTAAACTCGCCATTTTTCAGCTTCCAAAGACTGTTGGTCGATACGAGGAAGGAGCGGTTGAACAGTGTCCGTTTGTCACTTAGTGACGGTACTCCGGGCAGTCCGACTCCGACATATCGGCTGAGTCCTGTCTGCCGACGGTCGGCAAAGAAATCTGTGCTTGACGATGCAAGGTTCTCGCCGGTATTGTTGGTGCGCAGGGTGGTTATGTTTTGGAATCCGGTCATCACTGCCATAGCGAACAGCTCGCCGTCCCATACAGCACCTTCGGGTTGCCACGACCAGCCCCCTCCGGCGTCGCCGTGGAAAGTCCATGTCGCTTTCGCCTTGTTTTTCAGTTTGAGGTTGATAGCCGCCTTATCGGAAAACGATATTCCCGACAGCACCTGCATGGGCTGATGGTTCTCCATTACCTCGACCGCGCCCACATCTTCATGGCTTATGCCGTTGGTAGCTATGCCATATTTGCCTCCGAGAAGGTCGGAGCCTTCGATGTAAAATTTGTTGATGTCCTCGCCCTGATACTGGATCTTGCCATTGTTGGCTACATCAATGCCGGGCATACGTTTCAGCACATCGCCGATGGATCGGTCCTGCTGCTGGGCAAAACTTCCGACATTGTAGGTGATGGTGTCGCCCTGTTCCCTTATGCGGTCGGCCTTGACTGTTACTTCTTTGAGTAAGGTGGTTCCCGGCTCCATGTAGACGGTTAATGGAAAACTCACGCCGTCAAGTGGAATAGACTTCTTGGCAAAACTCATCATGTTAACTTCAAGACAGCAACCATTTACCGACGGCATAGTGATAGCGAAGCAACCATCAGCTTTAGATAAGGCAAATTTCTTTATCTTGCCGTCAGCTCCCTTGACAATAACCGATGCCCTCGCAAGAGCTTCTCTGGTCTCCCTATCAATGACTTTGCCGTTCACATTTACCTGTGCAACGGAACCTACCGCTACAAAGAGAAAAATCATGTATGTGATGACACGGTTCATTCGTAATGATTTGTCTCAATTGTGAAGTATTGATTTTCAACCCTTCGATTAATAATTTAGATTTGTCACGACAAAAGATTAGCACTTCTGTATTCAACGACAACTCAGAAAGGTTGTAGAATGCACGATATTTTACAGTTATTGAATGAATCTGTCATAATCATGGTTATCCGTTTCATCGGAAGAGTTCTTGAGACAACACTATTATCCCAGTCATATCCAAAGTACTTATCGAAAATTCTGAGATATTCTTCGTCTCCGCCGAGTGTGTAGCTGAACCCTTCAAATTCTTCACCATGATGGGAATGAAGCACCATATTAAGAGTGAAAATGTTTGTTGTGCTGCGTTCAATGTCGAAATACCCGGTAGCGACACACTTCATCACATATGTCAGATTATCTTGATACATAATCTTTATTTGCTTGGTATTTTCTTCATCTCTGATAAACCGAATTTCATTTCTTTCTTTCAGATATGGGTTGGTGTTATCTCCACTGATTTCCGCAACCATAAATGAAAGATAAAAATCTTCAACTGTGAATCTCAAAGTGACCGGAGTGTTCGTTTTAACATCGGTAACAGTCAGATTAGATTCACCTTTGGCTGTGGGAATTACTATCAGTGTTTGAGTATCATCATCTATATAGAATTTTCCCAAAACATCCGGATTGCTTGCAGTCAACTCATATACACCCCCTCCATCAACAAAACTGATGGAAGAACGAACTCCAACACGGATAGTATAATCCGTCTGTCCAAACCTAATTGGATAAATTTCAGGGTCATTATTGCTATCGCAAGAGACAACAAAAAGACAAGCGATAAATAGAAATGGTATGATAAGTTTTGTCATATTCAGATATTACTCCTCCCTGGCTCAAAGGAGAGATTATTCATAAAAAGAAAACGTGAGCCAACTATGCCACGTCTTAGTTTGTAGGTCGTAGGAAACCTTTGATGCAGATGTAACAATAGCAGCCCACGCTATAAGCGTGAGAGCCACTATGCTATCCCTTGCATCGGTTTCTGAATTTCCTACGTTCACAAACTACAAGATAAGCATAACGCTTCTTATTTTTTCCAAAATGTAGTGCAAGCAATTAGCCTGCTATTGCAAAATTACAAATAATAATGGGAGTGGGGAAATTTATTTGAAGTAAAAGTGCGTAGAGGACTCTTCGAATCCGCAAAAACAGTGCTCTCGAGTCATATTATTAAGAAACGCACTTGAATCTCACCGAATTTTTGTAATTTTGCAGTGCCTTAGAAGGAGTCGCCGAGAATTTTTGCTTTCACAAAGACTGGTAGATTACTTGCAGCCCTCAAACAGGTTCGGATTCAGTTATGAATTGGTTAATTCTAATTGTAGCCGGCTTCTGCGAGGTCGGCTTTACTTACTGCCTCGGAAGAGCAAAATCCGTTGACGGTCTCGCATGGTGGGGCTGGATTGCCGGATTCCTGGTGTTTACAATTATAAGTATGGGATTGCTGGCAAAAGCCACTCAAAGCCTGCCGATAGGTACTGCCTATGCCGTATGGACTGGTATTGGGGCAGTCGGAACAGTTTTAGTTGGAATCCTCTTTTTCGACGAGCCAGCAACCTTTTGGCGTTTGTTTTTCATTTTTACGCTGATATCATCAATTATCGGACTTAAAATTGTATCATAAGTCATGGACTTTCGCAAAATGCGGCGTTATCGCCAACAACTCACGCAATTTGAATGTGATGCCATATTGTCGACTGGGACATCAGGCACGCTCGCACTGCTCGGAGACAACGGTTATCCTTATTCAGTTCCGATAAGTTATGTATATGCTGACGGGAAGCTGTATTTTCATAGTGCTAAAACGGGTCACAAGGTAGATGCCATAAGGCAATATGACAAAGCTTCATTCTGTGTCATTGCTGCCGATGATATCCATCCCTCTGAGTTTACAACCTATTTCCGAAGCGTCATAGTATTTGGTAGAATCAAAATCATCGAATCGGAGGAGGAGAGAATGTATGCAGCCTCTTTGTTAGGTTCCCGATACAATCCAGGCGATGATGCCGGACTACAGAAAGAGTTAGAAAAAGGTCTGTCCCATATGCTTGTCCTCCGACTTGACATTGAACACATGACTGGTAAAGAAGCCATTGAGCTTGTGAGGAAAAAGTGACATATCTGTTGCCAGGGGGCAGAATGAGTTGTCAAGGAATATTTTTCAACGCTATAAAACAGTGGTTTGGACGCTTGGATAAACAATAAACGGTACAATTGACCTAATCTACACGAATGGCATTGACTTAAAATTATTTGGTCAATCCAAGTATTGTTTGTAATTTTGCGAACAACAAATAAAAAATGATATGGCAAAATTAGAGATAACACCTGAACAGGAGCGTCTTGCGAGGTTTGCAAAGGCGATGGGGCATCCTACTCGCATAGCAATCCTGCATTTCCTCGCTCAGAGAAACGAATGTTTCTTCGGCGACATTCACGAGGTGCTACCGATAGCGAAAGCAACAGTGTCGCAGCATCTGAGTGAGCTGAAGGAGGCGGGATTGATACAGGGCACCATCGAACCGCCTAAAGTGAAATATTGCATCAATCCCGAGAACTGGAGGCTTGCCAAGCAACTGTTTTCACAAATGCTTGACGAATGCTGTCCCACAAGAAAGAATAGCTGCTGCTCGTAAGCACTATTTTTTTACTCTGGATGTTCGTAATTCGGCTAACAACAACCTAAATATATTCAAGAAGATGAAAAAATTACTGATGATTTTCGCCCTTATTATCGGGCTGGTATCATGCGGCAGCGGTGAGAACACCGCCAATGCAAAATCTCCTGCAAACGACAGAGTGGAGGTAATATACTTCCACGGCAAACAACGCTGTGCCACCTGTATGGCATTAGAGAAGAATACTCGCGAGCTTATCAATTCTCTATTTGCAAACGAGCTTAAAAACGGGAAAGTCGTATTCAAAATCGTGGATATATCTACACCGGAAGGCGAAAAGATAGCTGACAAATACGAAGTTACATGGTCATCACTCTTCGTAAATAAATGGAAAGGAGGGAAGGAAACTCGTAACAACATGACAGAGTTCGCCTTCGGCAATGCCCGCAAGAACCCCAATGTTTTCAAGAAAACTCTTTCCGACAAAATTCGCCAATCGCTGAAATAATGGAGTGGTTACAGACATTCCTCGACAACAGCACAACTCCGGCACTGACCGCTTTCCTTCTCGGATTACTCACCGCCATCTCTCCGTGTCCGCTTGCCACAAACATAGCTGCGATAGGCTATATCAGCAAAGATATAGAGAACCGTAACCGCATATTCAGAAACGGATTACTCTATACTGTTGGGCGAATCATTGCTTATACCGTTCTCGGCATCGTACTTATCTCGATACTGAAAGAAGGAGCAAGTGTGTTCGGCATACAAAAAGCCATCGGGAAGTGGGGCGAGTTACTCATTGGTCCACTGCTTTTGCTTATCGGACTGTTCATGCTGTTCGGGCATAAGCTAAACCTGCCTCAGTTCGGTTTCGGAGGAAACGGCGAAGGACTCGCACGAAAAGGCGGCTGGGGAGCATTGTTGCTCGGCGTCCTGTTCGCAATGGCTTTCTGTCCGACAAGCGGAATGCTCTACTTCGGTATGCTAATACCGATGTCGGTAACGGCAAGCGCAGGCTGGCTTCTGCCGGTTCTGTTCGCAATAGCCACCGCACTTCCCGTGCTTGCCGTAGCCTGGATTCTCGCTTTCAGCGTTGAAAAGGTCGGCGAATTCTACGGCAGACTGCGCACGATTCAGAAATGGCTCAACATTATCGTCGGCGTCATTTTCATAGCGGTAGGCATTTACTACTGCTTAATGATGTACTTCTAAAAATTGTATAAACTGTAAAAACGAAAAACATGGATAAAAAAGAATCTAAGAAAGGCTTCTGGTCAACTCTTTTCGTTCCCAAAAAGAAAAATTCCTGCTGCTGCAACAGCAACATCATCGTTGATGAAGATGTAAAAGCTGAGCAGCCATGTGGATGCACCGGCGACTCATCCGATTCCGCTGAAAACGCTTGCTGCTCCACAACTTCTGACGCAAAGGTCAGCGAGGTGCTTGTTCTTGGCCCCGGCTGCACCAAATGCAAGGAGACCTTTAAGGTAGTGGAACGTGTGATCAGCGAGAACAATCTTGATGTCAAGCTCTCCAAAATAGAGGACATCGCCGAGATGATGAAATACAACATTATGGCGACTCCTGCTGTGGTAGTTGACGGCACGGTCAAAATCAAAGGACATGTTCCGTCGGCCGACGAAGTGAAAACGGTGCTCGGAATCTGAACTGTTATAACAGGAGGCTGATATGGAAACAAGAAAGGAAATCAAGTTTCTGATATGGACAGTTGTCTTATTCCTGACAGCGTTCTTTCTGCCCGTAAACAGCGACACGCTGATGACGGCTATTTACTCCACACTTGACCTCACAAAGTGGTATGCCCGCGAGCATATCGTCCTCTGCCTTCTCCCGGCATTTTTCATCGCCGGTGTGATAGCGGTGTTCGTGAGCCAGGGAGCGGTATTGAAGTATTTCGGAGCGAACGCCAAGAAATGGGTGTCATATACCGTGGCTTCAGTATCGGGAGGCATCCTTGCCGTGTGTTCATGCACCATTCTCCCCTTGTTCACCAGCATATATAAACGTGGAGCGGGTCTTGGGCCGGCAATAGCGTTTCTATATTCCGGTCCCGCCATCAGCATCCTCTCGATAATCCTCACGGCCCGTATTCTCGGACTTGAGATGGGGCTTGCCCGCATTATCGGAGCAGTAACATTTGCCATTGTCATTGGTCTGGTAATGTCATTTATCTTCCGCAAAGAGGAACGCGACAAGGAAATCGAGCAGATAAATATCGTTCCGCCGCCAGAGAAACGTCCGCTTTGGCAGACAGCAGTGTTCTTCTTTACACTTGTTGCAATACTCGTGTTCGCCAACTGGGGCGCGCCTGCGGCAATCGACCGTGGAGTCTGGGCTGCCATCTACGGGGCAAAATGGTGGATAACATCGGCGCTTGCCATAGGACTGTGCGTTATACTTGTAAAGATTCTACACCTGAAAGCCCGGTGGATTATTTTCGGCGCTATCTCGGTTGCTATCTCGGCGTTCCTCGCAAACGTCTTTATTCCCGATGCCAAATTGGCTCCTGTGGTTCCGATGATTGTGTCGGTAGCCGTTCTTGCCATCGTTCTGCTTTGCGACAAAAACGATGACGAAAACCGCGAATGGGCGTTATCGTCATGGGGATTCGCCAAGCTGATACTTCCGCTGCTGGCCGTAGGCGTGCTTACAGCCGGATTCTTACTCGGCTCGACACACGACGGTATGGAACTTCCCGGCATCATTCCAAACAGTTGGGTTGAATGGGCAGTCGGTGGCAATTCACTGCTATCCAATTTCTTCGCAAGTTTCACCGGCGCGTTCATGTACTTTGCCACTCTCACCGAGGTTCCTATTATTCAGGGATTGCTCGCTTCCGGCATGGGTAAAGGCCCGGCACTTGCCCTGTTGCTTGCCGGCCCCTCGCTTTCGCTGCCTAATATGCTTGTCATACGTAGTGTGATGGGAACGAAGAAAATGGTGATCTACGTCACTCTCGTTATCGTCATGGCTACCATTTCCGGATGGGTCTATGGTTATTTATTTTAGATTGAAAAGAAAACGAAATTATTGATCTTATACAACGGGGACAGTTACCGCGGTTAGATGGCTCATAGATTCCTCCGGTCGTTAGTTTGCTGTTCTGGTGTGTTTTACGCAAGCACTAAACCTGCGGGAACCATCAATCCTTTGGCATCAGGGTTATTTCATCTGTCAGTGAGAGACTTTTACTGGATTTTCATTATCTTTGTGTCTGGATAGGGACAACTCTATCCCGGACATACGAAAATTAAGAAGCGTATGCTATCTTGTGAGTCAAGAAGGCAAGAAATTCAAGACATTTTACTAAGATGGCATAGAGGTTCTCACTCATTTAGTGTGGGCTGCCATACTGTATTTGAGAATCAGGTTTCCTATGCCCTGCGGCTTGGAATGTTGCATCGGTAGTCTGCGCTTCAGCATTTAATAATCTGCCCTATAAAGACTGATGGGCAAAAATGAAAGATAACCATGGAAATGAAATTCTGCCAGAGCTGCGGAATGCCGCTCACAAGTGAGATTCTAAGCACGAATGCCGATGGCACGCCAAATGAAGATTATTGCGTATACTGTTACAAAGACGGTAGGTTTACGCAGGACATGACTATGGAGCAGATGATAGACTACTGCGCCCAGTTCACGGAGGAAATCAACAAGCAGTCCGGACAGAACCTGACTAAAGAGCAGGCAAAGGAAATGATGCGCCGGTTCTTTCCACACCTCAAACGCTGGAAAGAATAAATCATCGTTGAACTAAGGAATCCCATGCATAGAATTCTTCGTCTGTAACTCATTTTTGAAAGCTGAGACTATGTACGAGCTTGAACAAGTTGGGCCACAGAGCTATTATATAAACTGTCCGGCGAAGATTGGTATCTTTACCCAGTCGGAAAGCGAGGTGTATCTGATAGACAGCGGTAACGATAAGGAGACGGCAAAGAAAGTGCTGAGAATAGCGGAGTCCAAAGGCTGGTCTGTAAAAGGGATTCTCAACACCCATTCCAACGCAGACCATATAGGCGGCAATGCTTTTATTCAGGATAAAATTGGTTGTACTGTTTTCTGCCCTGCCATTGAGGCCGACTTCACCCGTCATACGGTTCTTGAACCGTCATTCCTCTATGGCGGTTATCCTTGCAAGAATTTGAGAAACAAATTCCTGATGGCTAAAGAATCTGTAGTCTTAGACTTCTCTTCTTCCGGATTTCCGAGGGAAGTGGAGATCATTCCTCTTCCAGGACACTTTTTTGATATGGTAGGATTCAGGACGCCCGACAATACGGTGTTTCTTGCCGATTGTGTCAGCAGTCAGGCAACATTGGAGAAATACGGAGTTACATTTATCTATGATGTCGCCGCCTATCTGGAGACATTGGCAAACATTGAGACTCTTAAAGCGGACATATTTGTCCCTTCCCATGCCGACCCACGCAATGATATTTGCGAACTTACGGAGATAAACCGACGAAAAGTATATGAGATAGAACGAGTAATCAAAGAAATATGTGATACGCCGAAAACAACTGACAGCATTATCAGCGAGATTTTCCGAAGTTTTAATCTTACTATGACCATTGAGCAATATGTGCTGGTAGGCTCCACTGTTAGGTCTTACTTGTCCTGGATGAAAGACCATGGCGTGCTTGATTTTACCACCGATAACTGCATGCTGCGATGGAAAGTCACAAAGTAATTATAGACCCGTGGTATTTAGGCAGTTGTCATGAATACGGCATCCAGGATTAGTATTGTCCCCCTGTAGAGGGGTATTCGTGACCGGTACACCGAGTATCAACGTTGAGGAGAGTATCGTCACAAGAGAGACGATACAAATATAGCCAATGTCGCAACTAAAGAAAGGACATCGACCCATGGATTGATGCCATACTTATCGGAGCTGTTAAATACAACAATACCCACGCCTATAAATGCTATAATGGCTCAACTCCATGCCAGTAGCTTTATAAGGTCGTTAAACTTTTTTAGCCTTATAATATCGTTAGTATTGGGGCTCAACAGATTATGAGCGAATGAGGAGGCTGGAGTGCGAGGGTGTGATAAAGGGGAATAGTTTCTCTTACAATACATGACGATGACCATATCGAACATGACGATGACCATATCGAGCGTTTTATAAAAGACATTATGGAACAATATTTTTCTCAACCCATGAATCAATAGCGGTACAATTGACTCTAAACAGTTAATAACATTACTGTGAAACGACAGCAAATATCCATAACATCATTTGTTCAGTTCTAATATTGTTTGTAATTTTGCATTAGCTGAAAGGATTTTCCGTCCCCACAGCATGATAACAAGATGAAAGAAGCGTTATGCTTCCTTGTTAAGTCAATCTGAACATCCTCAGATTTGGAACAAGGGTAGTATAGCGCAATTTTTTTATTATCCTTTACTCCAAAGTATCATTATGGGCATTGACTTTAATAAGGGACATTGCTGTTCCACGCTTCAGTTTAATCAATTAAAAGCTTTTAGGAACAAAAAAGCGACAAAGAGAATATGGCATTAAAAGTTATTTCAAAATGTATCTGCGGTTTTATGACCGTAATCGCGTTTACCGCTTGTGACGGAAACGGCATTGAGGGGGAATGGGTCGAACCTGTTCCCGGCATGGAAAATCAAATGCAAGGCATAAATCTGGAAAAAGGCGGTAAGGCTTCTTCCATTAATATGGCGACCTTGCGGTATGAAAGTTGGGAAAAGAAGGACAATAAGCTGATCCTTTCTGGTAAAAGTATTGGCAACCATGAAACAATTTCTTTTTCAGACACTCTTATTATAGAGAAGCTGACAAAGGAAGAACTGACTTTGAAAAAAGGAAGTTTGACTATAAACTATAATAGGCAGTAATATCAAACAATTAGTATAATTGCATCCTTGTCCTCTTTCAATCTTCCAGTCATACCGACCTTCCGCGACATCGCCAACCTCATCGAGCGTTTGGCGATGTTTAATTTCATCAAATGCCCCTCGGAGTCCCGCATAGTCACAGAGCCATGCACCGACCGCTTTCGGCTTGGCCCTCCCTTCTTTTGATTTTCCATGATACTGACGCGTTTGTATGGAGCTGAGATTGTCCGGTAATTTGTATGTGTTTTTGTATGTATATAAAATCAAAATCGCCGCAAGTTGTTGTCTTGCAGCGATTTTACTTGGTGGTTTGGCGGAGAGGACGAGATTCGAACTCGTGGTAGGATTACTCCTACGTCAGTTTAGCAAACTGGTGGTTTCAGCCACTCACCCACCTCTCCTTTGTGTCTAAATGGGGCGTTGCCGATTTGACTCTGCAAAGTTAGTCACTTTTTTTGTGTCTGCAAATTTTTGACGGAGTTTTTTGTAGTGGTCTCTGTCTTTTTGCTTGTTTTTGATAGCCATGCAGCGTTCTGAAGCGGTGTCGGGGGGGAGATCAATACCATGTGATACCGTTCGACATAGAGGAGCGCTTGTCGTATTTGAGGTCGCTGAGCATAGCCGACTTCACGGCGATATGGAAATTGTAGCTCTTAAATGGTCCGACGGGCACGAAGCTTGCACTCATCGAGAAGCAGTGGAGGTCGCGCGAAATGTTGCAGTTCATGTAAGCGAGCTTGTGAGTGTCGAAGTTGTACGATGCGGAAAAGGAGAAGTTCCAGTTCGGTGTAGGACGTATGTTTCCTGAGAACGACAGGTTCTGGGTTATGCGCCCGTCGTACTCCATCTTTTCCTTGTTGAATGCGCCGTAGCCGTAATTGATAGAGTAGTTGAATGTCAGACTCCACGGGACTTTCCATTTGGCGTATCCGTCGCCGTCGAGTTCTACGTCGCCGTCGTTACGGTCGTTCTCGCGATCGCGTTGTTCCTGGTCGTATTCGGCACCGCTCTGGTTGTCGCGGTTGTTGTTCTGGTTGTCGTTCTTCTTGTCGTCCTTGTTCTTGCGTTTGAAGGTGTCGTTATTGAAGGTGTAGGAGAACGACGTACCGGTTCGCTGGAGACGGGCGAGACCTTTACCTGCCTGGAGACGTGTCTTGTTGATTTTGACGGGGGTGCCGGATGAGGTCAGGCCGTAGGTGTAGACATCCCATGTCGCAGACAGGTTGAGGTTGAATCCCTTGGTGAGTCGTAGGAGGATGGAGGTGGATATGTCGCTCCATCGCAGCGAGTCGGCCACGAAGTTGTAGCTCTGCTGGATGTTAAGGTTTTCGATGAGGGATATTTTTTTCTCGCCTATGGAGTCGTTGTCGCTCTTTACCTTCATCTCGAGGTTGTTGGCCAGCGAGAAGGAAAGCGAACCGGACGCACCTTGTCCGGGCACGCCGAAGAGGCTGTTGGGGAACATGCTGTACTTCCTGATCTGTTCCTGGCCGCGTGTGTCGGTGTAACTGTACTGACCGTAGTACCCGAAGAAAGGGGATGAATAGTCGGGGTTGCCGCTGAAGGAAATCGAGGGGGTCATCACATGGCGTATCATCTTGATTTTCTTGCCGAGAGCGCCGAGGGGCTGGAAGAAGGCGTATATCTTTGTGTCGAGCGAGACGGATGCCTGCATGTCCCATACGTTGTAGAAGCCATAGGAGGTATCCATTTGTTCGACGTTACGCTCTTCGTCCCACGAACGGCGTACCTTGGTGGTGTACATTCTGTCGGCAATGTTGATAGACGGTGTGACGTTGATGTAGTTGAAGAGGTTGAATGTGGCGGAGACGGGGAGTGTGTGGCGCATGCCGTTTCTCCAGTCTTTGATGAGGCTTTTCTTGAAGAACTGGTTCTGTTTCGATGTCAGGGAGTTCTGGAACAGGCCGGTATATGAGATTTTGATTTTCTCATACCATTTCTCGGCTCCGATGGCTTTCTTGCGCTTGAATGGGTAGAGCTGCGACATTGTGACGGTGACGTTGGGGAACGACATTGTCAGGGTCGAGTCCTGAGTGCGCTGCGAGACGTTCATGGTTGTCGACAGGCTCCATTTTGTGCCGGGGAAGCGGTATGTCATATTGACTGTAGAGCTCTTGGTGTTCTCCGTGAACGAGGGGGAGTAGTACGAGTTGAGGTCGTTTCGGGTATAGCCCGAAGTGGTGAAGTTCACGCTCGCCGACAGCGACATGTTGGGGTTTGCCTTGCTGTCCTGGCTGTGGCTCCATAGAATCTGGAAGTTGGTCTGTACGCCGTAGTCGGGCGAGCCTTTCTCGCCGGTTATGGTCTTGAGGTAGCTCAGGTTGAAGTTGCCGGAGTATTTGTATCTCTTCATGTATCCTGAGCGCGCGCTGATGCCCCACGAGCCTTTGGTGTATATCTCGCCTGTGAGGGCGAGGTCGATGTTGTCGTTGATGGCGAAGTAGTAGCCGCCGTCGCGGAGGTAGAAGCCTCTGTTGTAGTCGTCGCCGAATGTCGGGACTATGATGCCGGAGGCATATTTGTCGGTGAAGGGGAAGTAGCCGAAAGGAACGGCGAGAGGCAGCGGCAGCCCTGCCAGCACCATGTATGCCGGTCCGAAGACTATGTTCTTGCCGGGGCGTACCTTGGCTTTGGTGAGCTGGAAGTAGAAGTGGGGGTCGTCGTGCTGGTCGCAGGTGGTATATTTGCCGTCTGCGATATAGAAAGCGTCGATTGAGTCTTTTTTGGTGCGTCCGCCGGTGAGGTAGCCTTCTCCCTGCTGTGTCACTACGTCGCGGATGTATCCGCGTCCGCTGCCGAAGTTGTATCTCATGGTCTTGGCCTCGTATTCCGATCCTCCTTCGCTGAATACGGGCTTGCCGAGGATTTCACCGATGGAATCCTCTTGGCCATAGGCAAATACGGTGTTGTCTTTGAGATCCATCTCGATTGTTGCCGCGTCGAGCTGTATATCGCCGTAGACGACCGATCCTGAGCCGTACATAAATGCGGAGTCGCGTCGTACGATCATCATCGAGTCGCTTGACGAGAAATTGACGGGCGCGTCGAGGTCGACTTTGGTATACCGTACTCTCGAGGGCTGTTCGGCAATCTGCCTGTTGAGCGCGGGCGAGCCTGAGGAGGGCAGTACCAGTAGAGAATCACCCCCGGCAGTGTCCCCGGCTATTACGGCTGGAAGGACTGTGTCGGCCAATGCGCTGACAGTATGCGAAGTATCGGGCGTGACACTGAAATCGGGCTCTACGGACGCAGGCCGGTTTGCACCGGCGGCTATGTAGAACCAGACAAGGAGAATGACTGCGACTATATATAGTATGAGATGCCTCAACGGAAAGATTCCTTGTTTTTTCGCGACAAAGTTACAAAAAAACTCTATCACTGCAATCGTATGTTCGTCTTATTGGCTAAAAGAGTAAGACAAACGTCTTATTAATATCTTTTAACTGAACGTAAGTAAATAAAAACCGTATCTTTGACTTCGTCTTAGATACTCACGCTCGGTAATAACCAAATAAATTTGGCATTACCCTCGACTTATTCGTATCTTTGTAGACGTTAAACTTAAAAAACCGATATGCCGTGATCACGAGATTAAGTCAAATTTTAGAAGAGGCACGTCTTCGCGGGCGCAAGCGCCTTGCAGTGGCCTGCGCGCAGGACTCCCACACTCTGACTGCTGTCGCTGCCGCGTACAGCGAGGGTATCGTCGACCCTGTCCTCTATGGAGATAAAGCCCGTATTCTTGAAATCTGCTCAGCCGAAGGTATCGACGCAAGCGGTTTTACGATTATAGATATAAGCAACGAGGCCGAGTGTATCCGTCGCGCCGTCTTCGATGTCGCCGCCGGTCAGGCCGATGTGCTGATGAAAGGTCTCGTATCGACCGACAAATACATGCGTGGTATCCTCAACAAGGATGCCGGTCTGTTCCCTCCCAAGGGCACGCTGAGCCATGTCTCGGTTGTCGAGCTGCCACATTATCATAAGTTGCTTTGCATCGGCGACGTGGCAGTGATTCCGCAGCCCGACTTCAAGCAGAAGACAATCCTCATCAAATATATTACTGACGTTTCGCGTTCGCTTGGTGTCGAGCGTCCCAAGCTGGCCTGCATAGCCCCCTCGGAGCAGGTGCTTCCGGCAGTGCTGTCGTCGACGGAGGGAGCCATACTCTCCAAGATGGCCGACCGCGGACAGCTCGGCAAGGTTGTTGTCGACGGTCCGTTGTCGATAGATGTCGCTTTGTACAAGGAAGTTGCCGAAGAAAAGCACGTGCAGGGCAGTTCCGTAGCCGGTGATGCCGACTGTCTGCTGTTCCCCAATATCGAATCTGGCAACGTATTCTTCAAGGCGGCCACTCATTTTGCAGGAGCGGAGATTGCAGCCATGGTTGTCGGTACGAAGGTTCCCTGTGTCCTCACTTCCCGTGGCGACACTCCCAGGACAAAGCTCTATTCTATCGCACTCGCCTGCATTTACAAATAAGAACTAAAGACCATAGCTATGGCCAAAAGAGTTTTAGCCATCAATCCTGGCTCAACATCAACCAAAATCGCTGTCTACGAAGACGGCAATATAATCTTCAAGACAAGTCTCCAGCATTCCCGCGAGAGCCTTGAAAAGTTCCATGAGCTGTTCGACCAATACGAATGGCGCAAGAAACTTATCCTTGATTCACTTTCCAAGGCCGGTATCGACCTCCGTACATTGTCCGCCGTCATCGGCCGTGGCGGTATCATAGGCCCCGTGGAGAGCGGTGTCTATGAGGTCAACGACGAGCTGCGCCACGACCTGATACATGCGCGCGTGCAGCATGCGTCCAACCTGGGCGGTGTCCTCGCCCGTGATATCGCCGACCAGATAGGTGTCAAATCATTCATCGCCGACCCTGTCGTTGTCGACGAGATGATACCTTATGCGCGTATCAGCGGCGTTCCCGAGCTTCCTCGCGAATCCATCTTCCACGCGCTCAATCAGAAGGCCATAGCTCGACGCTTTGCCCGTGAATCCAATAAGAAATATGAAGACCTCAACCTCATCGTATGCCATATGGGCGGCGGCATCACCATCAGCGCGCACCGCAAAGGCCGCGTGATCGATACCACCAATGCCCTCGACGGATGCGGCCCCTTCTCGCCAGAACGTTCCGGCTCGCTGCCTCCCGGCCCTCTTGTCCGTCTCTGCTTCTCCGGCAAGTATACAGAGGAGGAGCTTATGAAGATGGTACACGGCAAGGGCGGCCTGCTCGCTCACCTGGGCACGACATCAGTCCCCGAGGTCCTCGAACGTATCGATGGCGGCGACCTTCATGCCATGCTTATCCTCCGTGCCATGTGCTATACCGTGGCAAAAGAGATCGGGGCCATGGCCATCGCCATGAAGGGCGACGTTGATGCCATCCTCCTGACAGGAGGCATGGCCCACAGCCAGCGTATCACCGACTTCATAGCCGAACACGTCGGCTTCATAGCTCCTATCTATGTATATCCTGGAGAGGACGAGCTACAGACCTTGGCCGAGAATGCCCTCGCTGCCATCAACGGCGAGAGGGAAGTCAAGGTATATCACAGCGAGGAAACCGAGGACCCGGCAAGAATCAACGACCGTATGCGTCCTTCGAAGCTGCGTGATATACTCCTGGCAGCAATTACGGCCCCCAAAGGTGGTCCGAAATTCAGTACCATCCGCCAGTATATCAAACGACTCGGCAACTATCACAAATAAGACAGATATGAACGATTACCCCGGCTGGCAAGGAGTCAGCCGGGGTAATCTCGAGGAAATTATATAACATTCAACCATAAAAGGTCTCATTCATTTCTTTAGAATGAAAACACTCGCGGGGAGCTCAAAGTTTCCTCGCGAGTGTTTATTCCGGCTTAAATTATGTTATAAAATCACGAAATCAGAAACTGTACTGCAGCATGGCTTCCAGGCGGTTGGCGTGTCCCGACAGGCCGCTGATGTCCTTGCGCGTGCCGTGGAGGTATTCGAAACCTATGCGTAGGTCGCTGATGACATTGTAGAAGGCGTTGACGGCTATATACTGTCCGTACCGGTAGGTGTCGGCCGCCATTCCTTTGGTGCCGTAGAGCTGTGCGCGGCTGTAGGAAGCCGTGATTAAGAAGTCGGGATTGAAGTCATATTCGAGCCCGACAGTCCATCCGGCCATTTTCGGGGCTTTGAGCGTGCCGTCGCCGGAAGGTATCAGGTCATAGCCCATGTCGCTGAGATCGTTGATATATGATCCTATGCCTTTGCCGAAGGTATAGTGGCCGAATCCTTTGAGACCGCCGAAAAGGCGCGCCACGGCACTGGCCTGTAGGCCGTAGCCGGTCACGAATTGATTGCTGTCGGCGGCATCGTCGCGGTAGCTGAGTCGGCGCAGGATGCCCGATGCCCTTACGTGACTGTCGCCCTTGTCCCATTCATACTGGAGATAGGCCGGAATGTCAGGAAAACGCTGGGCTATGCTTCGTGTCTGCGTACCTTCGGTGTAGGAGGCATCCGGAACTTCGACGGAAGCCGTGAAGGAGAACCCGCTGTATGAAGGCGACATATATTTGACCAGCATGTTCTTGGCCGATACCTGTCCGGACGGCCCCTGGTCGTCGACAGTGGGTGCCATCGCCGGAGCATCGGCAAAAGTGCTTCGGGCCTTACCGAGGGTGACATGGCCGACCGACACGTATGCCTGCTTAAGCGCGAGCCCGTAGTGCGGGCCGGTAAAGTTTGTCTGGACGTAGACGATGACACGTCCTATCTTTGTGGGACGTGTCACCATTTTGAGGAAGAGTGACGAGTGGGCCGCTGTCGCCCCGAAGCGCTGACGCTGTCCTGGGTCGAAAGGTACGGGTATCTCGTTGGTATAGAAGTCATTGTTGTCTACGGCTCCGTCGACATCATATTCCCCGACGGCTTTCACGTAGCCGCCTATGCCTAAGGCTACGGTCCCTTTTTTGTCAAGGAAGAGAAAACGCGGGGCCGCGGGATCCTCGAACGCGAGGTTTGCCCGGGAATACATGGCTGCTATATTGCCTATGTGGTCCGGTTGCGTTTCGTCGCCGGAAAGAATCACGGCGCGTTCCGGGATGGAATCGGGTGTCTCACGGGCATCGGCCGGAGCTGCGAAGGACATCGCCGATATCCCTGCCAGCAGAAAGAGCTTGCTTGTTGTAGAGTGCATAACGAATGAAAGTTCAATTAGTAGTATTCATTTCAAACAAGCCGCCTGGTAAAAAAGTTTTGAATGATCGGTACCCGTTAAATGTGCTTAAAACTGACAAATTGACACCCTTACCTTTCGGCATCTTATTTGCTAAATGGTTATTATAATAGAAATAGATAATAAACACATAAATAATATGCAGAAAGGAACAATAGGAGTAACGACCGAGAATATCTTCCCGGTAATCAAGAAATTCCTCTATAGCGACCACGAGATTTTCCTTCGTGAGCTGGTATCGAATGCTGTCGATGCTTCGCAGAAGATCCGTACACTGTCGTCGTTCGGCGACTTCAAGGGCGAACTCGGCACTATCGACGTGCGCGTCACTGTCGACAAGGATGCGGGGACACTGACAGTGTCCGACCACGGTATCGGCATGACGGCGGAAGATGTCGACAAGTACATCAACCAGATAGCATTCTCCGGTGCTGAAGAATTCCTCAACAAATACAAGGATACGGCTTCCAATATCATCGGCCACTTCGGCCTCGGTTTCTACTCGGCCTTCATGGTTGCCAAGAAGGTAGAGATCCAGACCCTTTCCTGGCAGGATGGTGCCAAGCCCGTATGCTGGGAGTGCGACGGTTCGCCTTCCTACAGCATGGGCGAAGGCAAGCGTACAGAACGCGGTACTGACATCATCCTCTACATCGACGATGAGAGTAAAGAGTTTCTCGACCAGCAGCGCGTTGACCTCCTCCTCAAGAAATACTGCCGCTTCCTCCCCGTTCCTGTTATCTCTGGCAAGGAAATGGAATGGAAGGACGGCAAATGGGAAGCCACCGACCGCGACCTCGTCATAAACAGCACCGAACCCCAGTGGATGAAGAAGCCCTCTGAACTCACCGACGAGGACTATCTCAAGTTCTACCGCGAGCTCTATCCCGGACAGGACGACCCCTTGTTCTGGATTCACCTCAATGTCGACTATCCCTTCAATCTCACGGGTATTCTCTACTTCCCGAAAATCAAGAGCAACTTCGACATCAACCGCGAAAAGATTCAGCTCTACTGCAACCAGGTGTTCGTCACCGACAGCGTCGAAGGCGTTGTGCCCGAGTTCATGCAGCTCCTCCAGGGCGTGATCGATTCGCCTGACATTCCTCTCAACGTGTCGCGTTCCTACCTCCAGGCCGACAGCGCAGTCAAGAAGATTTCGGGCTACATCACCAAGAAGGTTGCCTCGCGTCTCGAAGAGCTCTTCAAGGCCGACCGTGCCGACTTCGAGAAGAAATGGGACGACATACGCATCTTCATTGTCTACGGCATGCTCACCGACGACAAATTCCGCGATGCAGCCATGAAGTTCCTCCTCCTCAAGGATACTGAGGGCCGGTATTTCACCCTCGACGAGTACAAGACCCTCGTAGAGGCTCAGCAGACCGATGTCAACGGCAAGATCGTCTATCTCTACACAACCGATCCCACGGCTCAGTACAATTATATCAAGGCAGCCAACGACAAGGGCTACGATGTCCTACTTCTCGACGGGCAGCTTGACAACCACTTTGTCGGCATGCTCGAACAAAAGCTCGAGAACATCAGTCTGGTGCGAGTCGATTCCGATGTCATCGATAACCTCATCAAGAAGAACGACCGCAAGAAAGCCGACCTCACGCCTGTCCAGACAACCATCCTCTCGCAGCTCTTCGAAAGCGAGACCAAGAAACTCGACAAGGCAAGCTTCATGGTACAGTTCGAGGCCCTCGCCCCCGACGCACAGCCTATTACGCTGACGCAGAATGAGTATATGCGCCGTATGAAAGAGATGGCGGCTCTGCAGCCCGGCATGAACTTCTACGGCGAGCTTCCCGACAGCTACACGCTGGTCGTTAACACCGAGAATCCCCTCGTCAAAGAAATCACCGAGAAAGCCGACAAGGCACTCGACGAGACTGTCAAACCTCTTGCCGACAAAATCGAAGCCGATAACGCTGCTGCCGAAGCCATACGTAAGGCAGCAGGCTCCAACGCCCTTTCGGCCGAGGACGAGCAGAAAATCAAGGACTTCGAGAAGAACGTCGACGGATACCGCAAACAGCAGAAAGATGCCATCGCGGCTTACGGCAAGACGGCACCGGTAGTCGGACAGCTTGTCGACCTTGCCCTGCTTGCCAACGGTCTTCTCCGTGGCGCGGGCCTCAGCGAGTTCATCGCAAGGTCGCTCTCGCTTCTCAAAGCATAAAAATACCACATAGGATAGATTAGTTTCCGGGCAGATTGTTAGCTTGAAGCGTCTGCCCGGTTTTTTATGCCGTTCCGGCTGATTTTAGCTAATATTTTGATATATAGTGAGATAATGATAATTGTTAAGATAATAGATCTTATATCAATGTTAAATAAGGTTAACCAAATGCATTTTTATGGTCTAAAACTATGTTGTATAACATAAAGTTTATACCTTTGCATCAGTTTTTCATGGTATTAGATTTAAGGTGAAAAGATTATTCGTCGTGATGACGGGTAATTTTTTTTTGCCCCTGCCCGAAGGCGAGAGAAAATTCCTACAAACAGCTCGATTTTTGACCAAAAAGGTATGAATATTGGTAGAAATGGCTTCTGGGCCTCTTCCTCTCCTGCCTTTTTGCTAATTTTGTACTCGAAACATATCTATTTTAGTCATAAGATGAAGATAGGCAATGTAGATTTAGGAGAACGTCCGGTTATGCTCGCTCCGATGGAGGATGTCACCGATGCGTCATTCCGTCTTATATGCAAGGAACAGGGTGCTGACATGACCTACACGGAGTTTGTGTCGGCCGATGCCTTGATACGCAATATTTCGGCCACGACACGCAAGCTCCATATCTCCGAGGGCGAACGCCCTACGGCGATCCAGATATATGGTCGCGAGGTCGGGCCAATGGTCGAGGCTGCAAAGATAGTGGAAGAGGCCAAGCCCGATATTCTCGACATCAATTTCGGCTGCCCGGTGAAGAAAGTGGCCGGAAAGGGTGCCGGAGCCGGACTCCTGCGCGATATCCCGAAGATGCTCGAGATTACCCGTGCCGTCGTCGATGCTGTCTCGCTGCCCGTGACCGTCAAGACGCGCCTCGGATGGGACTGCAACAGCAAGATAATAGTGGAGCTCGCCGAGCAGCTACAGGACTGCGGCATCGCCGCTCTCACCGTCCATGGACGTACGCGCTCCCAGATGTACACAGGCTCGGCCGACTGGGAGATGATCGGATCCGTCAAGGCTAACCCCCGTCTCCGTATACCCGTCATCGGCAACGGTGACATCACGACTCCCGAGAAGCTTGTTGAAGCTTTCGAGCGGTACGGTGTCGACGGCGTGATGGTCGGCAGGGCTTCCATAGGCGCACCGTGGATTTTCAGGGAGATGACGAGCCTGCTGCGAACAGGTACAGTCGAAGTGCCTACCGTAGCCGAGAAATTCGCCCTCCTGCGCCGACAGATCCACGAAAGCGTCGAGCGTATCGACGAGTATCGCGGCATACTCCATATCCGCCGTCATCTCGCAGCCTCTCCCTTGTTCAAATGCATACCTTCTTTCAGGCCTACGAGAATCGAGATGCTCCGTGCCGAGACTCTCGACGACCTTGAAAGAATACTCAGTCATATAGAAACAGATATCATTCCCTCTCTAACAAATTGATAGACAAACTATGAAGAAGTTATTCGGTCTGGTGCTCGCTGTCGCTGCGTCTGTTGCGTCCTACGGCGGGGAGAACGGTCTCTCTGATTATAAACTGAATGTTTCCGACTTCAATAAGCTAACAGTTGTCGACGGTGTCAATGTCGACTACTATTGCAATCCCGATTCTGCCGGTTGGGTTGTCTTCAAGGGACTTCCCGGGCAGTCTGCGGAGATTACATTCAATAACAACAAGGAAAACCTCACTATCCAGTCGACTGCCGACGAAAAAGCTATTGAAAATCTGCCGACGGTCAAGGTTTATTCGTCATCGCTCTCGCATGTCGAGAATAGCGGCGATTCACTGACAAGGGTTTTCCTTAAAGTCCCCGAGCCTAAGTTCAGTGCCAAGCAGATAGGGAATGGCCGTACGGAAGTGTTCGGTGTTGACACCGATAACTTCGACGGGGTGGTGGCTGCCGGAAAAGGAACGATGAAGGTCGACGGCAAAGCTCGGAAGGCAAAGTTGAAGAACGTCAGCACAGGTACGATCGATGCTGTGGCTCTCGAGACTCCCGAACTGAACTGTCTCGTCTTCGGTCCCGGCAATGTGCTGTGTAATCCTACCAAGTCCATTAAGGTTATGGGCGCAGGCAGCGGCAAGATATACTATCCTCACGAGCCCGAAAAGGTTACCAACCGTTCCATCGGTGTCAAAACCTTCGAAGGTATGCCCTGACATCAATTAAGAACTAAAAAGAATTGAGACCGCCACCACGACGGTCTCTGTTTGTATCTCCTTTTGTCGGGATAAGTATTCTTGTTGTCCGGCTTTTGTTTGATTGACGGGAATTATTCCCGTTTTAACGAAAAACCGCTATCTTTGCATTTGTTCATGACTTAGGATAAGAGCTTTGAGTAAGAACCTTAAGAATCGTACAGCGTCGTCGCTTAAGTGGAACGTGGTCGACCGCGTCCTCACGCAGCTCCTCTATGCCTTGACCGGTATCGTCCTCGCACGCATTCTCTCGCAGGAGGACTTCGGTCTGGTCGGTGCCGTATTGGTCTTCCAGGCCTTCGCCAACCTCCTTGTCGACAGCGGTTTCTCCTATTCGCTGATTCAGCGTAAGCATCCGTCGAAGACTGACTATTCGACCATCCTCTGGTTCAATATAGCCACGGCGATAGTACTATATATCATCCTCTTCTTCTGTGCGCCGCTGATTGCCGACTGCTTCCAGGGCGACGGGCGCCTCATACCCTTGTCGAGGGTGCTCTTCCTGTCGATGATACTCAATGCCTCGGCGATAGTGCAGACCAACCGCCTCATGAAGGCTATGGACGTGCGCCTTGTGGCCGTGTCGAACAGCATTGGGCTCGTAGTGGGCGGCGTTGTAGGCATAGCCCTCGCGCTGACGGGTTTCGGTGCATGGGCCATCGTATGGCAGACGGTAGCTCTGTCCGGATGCAAGACCCTGATCCTGTGGACGGCGACGCGCTGGAGGCCGCTCTTCGTCTTTTCCGTGTCGGCCCTGCGTTCCTATTTCGGTATAGGCTCGAGGATGATGCTGACATCCTTCCTCAATACTGTCTTTCTCAACATCTATTCCTTCCTGATAGGCAACAGGGTAGGCATGGCCTCCTTAGGCTACTACACACAGGCCGACAAATGGAGCAAGATGGGCATCACCTCGCTCACACAAGTGATTACATCCTCCTTTCTCCCGGCTCTTTCGGCGGTTCAGGACGACGACGAACGCTTCGCGCGCATAGTCCACAAGATGAACCGCTTCACGGCCTACCTCCTTTTCCCGGCGATGTTCGGACTCATGTTGATGGCCCGGCCAATATTCCACGCCCTCTTCGGCGAGAAATGGGACCCCTCCATATTCCTCTTTCAGCTCCTGCTGCTGAGAGGTGTGTTCGTCGTCTTCAACTCCCTGTATAACAACTATCTTCTTGCCAAAGGTCATGCGCAGAGCATCGTCAGGCTCGAAGTGTTCAGGGACGTGGTCGCACTGGTCGGACTCGCAGCCACCTTCCCCTTCATGGCCATGACGCTGCCCGACAATCCCGTCTATGGCCTCGAGATACTCCTCTGGGGACAGTTCGGAGCCACGTTCCTCACATGGATAATCACACTGTTCGTCGTCGCCCGGCGTACCGGTCTCCGCTGGCTCGCCATGCTGGCCGACAACTTGCCTTATTTCGCTCTTACGGTGGTCGCAGTGCCGGTCATGGCCTACCTCTCGACCTTCTTCGAGTCTCCGTGGCTGAAAATAGTCGTTGAGGCCGTCGCCGGAATCGCCATATATCTCGGTGTCAACCGCCTCCTCGGTTCGAAGATACAGAAAGATGTGCTCGCCTTCATGACCAAAGATAAAATGGGTAGTGACTGAGCGTTCATGATATATAAATTATTCGTAAATTTGCCGGATGATAGCAACACTTGGAAAATACTTGGCAGCCCTTGTCCTCGCGTCGTCGACCCTCCTGTCGACGGCTGCCGAGACCGACAGCCTGATGTACTACTCGGTCTCTCTGCTGGGCAACGCTTCCAGCGGCGATACCGCTCCATATATGCTTGGTTCATGGAACTATGGCCGCGTCACAGGCAGGGCCGGAGTCTGGAACGACGGGCTGATTAAAAAAGATGTCAACCTCGGACGGCGCTTCAGCTGGGGTGCCGGATTCGAGTATATGCTCGGCTACGGAGTCGCCACGGACTATGCCCGTTGGGACAACGAGGCCGGGGTGTGGGGCAAAGAGGCCCTGCGGCAGTCTCCTGCGCGTATACAGCAGCTCTACGGCGAGATAAAATACCGTGGTGTCTACCTCCTTGCGGGTATGAAGGAGCGCACATCGGGCATCGTCGACGGTTCGCTCTCGTCGGGCGACCTCGTGCGTAGCAACAACAGCCGTCCTATCCCGGGTGTGGCAGCCGGATTCGTCGATTTTCAGGACATTCCCTTCACCAACGGCTGGGTACAGATCGACGGTGAGATTATGTATGGACGTTTCACGGATAATACCTTCAACCGCAAGCAGTTCAACCACTATACGGGTCTGCTGGTCGTCGACCTGATGTACACCTACAAGCGTTGCTATTTCCGCACCAAGCCCTCGATGCCCTTCAGCGTCACCGTCGGCATGCAGACTGCCGGACTCTTCGGCGGAGAGGCTCACTTCTATTCCAAGGGCAAAATAGTCCGCTCGCACAATCCCGGCTTCAAGTTCAAGGACATCTTCGATATGTTCTTCCCAAGGGAAGGCTCCGGCGAAGGCTACTACAAGGGCAACTCCCTCGGCTCGTGGGACCTCAAGCTGCGCTACCGCTTCGCCGACGGCAGCCGCCTGACGGCATACTTTGAAGGGCCGTGGGAAGACGGCTCCGGCATCGGCCGGCAGAACGGCTGGGACGGTCTCTACGGCCTGCAGTACGACTTCGCCGAGGCCGGCTGGCTTACTTCGGCCTTGATCGAATATATCGATTTCACGAACCAGGGCGGACCTATCCACTACGCCCCCTCCGACAATCCCGGCTCGACGATTACCGATGGCGTGACAGGCGGCGACAACTACTACAACAACGACTTCTACGGCTCGTACACCAACTACGGCATGAGCATTGGTTCGGCATTCCCCCTCGCCCCGATCTATAATCTCAACGGCGACCCGTCCTTCCTTCATAACCGCTGCCGTGGCTTCCATGCCGCCGTCAAGGGCAGTCCGCTCGACAATCTGTCGTACCGCCTTATGTGCAGCTACCAGAAGGCCGGAGGCTCGGGTCGTCAGCCCGCACGGCACAAGCTCCATTCCTTCTCCATGATGGCGGAAGCCGCATGGTGTCCTGCCGCTAAGCTTCCGGGTCTCGAAGTGAAGGCTTCGCTCGGCTTCGACAAGGGGTCGCTGCGTGGCGACAACTTCGGTGCGCTCGTCGGCATCAAGTATTCGGGTTCGTTCAACTTTAGAAGATAAAATGAAGATATACAAATATATAGCGATTCTCTGCCTCATCATGTTCTGTTCCTGCACGCAGAACAACGGGCGCATAGGCGACTTGTTCGGCTCGTGGAACCTCGACGAGATGCTGGTCGGCAACGAGAAGGCCGCGCTCCCCGAAGGGACATATACTTCCTTCAGTTTTCAGGGAAATATCGTGATGGTGACCCTGAGCGAAGGCCCCGAGCTGATGACGAAGACTTACGGTACGTGGGTCCGCGACGACGACAGGCTTGTGCTCGACTTCACCCATAATTCCGACTCGGCTCCCGAAGGCACCGGGGGCTTTCAGGCTCCCCAGTGGCTCGGCTTCCCTGCAAGCGGCAAGTTCGACATGCTGATTTCGGCCTTGGACGGCTCCGCCATGACCCTGGTATGGGACAAGCCCGGTGCGGAGACTCGTGTTTATAAATTTTCGAAGACATGGTGACAACTGAGAATAAGAAAGTACTGGTGACGGGTGCCGACGGCTTCATCGGCTCGCACCTCACCGAAGCACTGCTGCGGCGCGGCTACAGCGTCCGCGCATTGGCTCAGTACAATTCCTTCAACGACTGGGGCTGGCTCGAGGAGATAGCCCCCCGTGACGGCCTCGAGGTCGTCTGCGGCGATGTCCGCGACCCCAACTTCTGCCGCGACATATGCCGCGGGGTCGACACCGCCTACCATCTGGCGGCGCTGATAGCCATTCCCTTCAGCTACGTCGCCCCGGACAGCTATGTGGACACCAATATCAAAGGCACCCTCAATATGTGCCAGGCAGCACGCGACGAAGGTCTGCGCCGTCTTGTCGTAACCTCGACGAGCGAAGTCTACGGCACGGCCATGTATGTGCCTATCGACGAGAAGCACCCCCGTCAGCCGCAGTCGCCCTATTCGGCCACCAAGATAGGTGCCGACGCGATAGCCAAGAGCTTCTACAACGCTTTCGACTTGCCCGTCGTCCTCGCACGGCCTTTCAACACCTACGGTCCGCGCCAGAGCGCACGTGCCATCATCCCGACCATCATCACCCAGATAGCCACGGGACACGACAAGATTCATCTCGGCGACCTGCGACCCACTCGCGACTTCAACTACGTCGAGGACACGGCGGCCGGGTTCATCGCCCTTGGCGAGACGGAAGGAATCGAGGGCATGGAAATCAACATAGCCACCGGCGTTGAGATATCCATGGCCGACACGCTCGCCATGATAGCCCGGCTGATGGGCCGCCAGGTCGAGGACGTGGTCGATGCCGAGCGTCTGCGCCCCGTCAGGAGCGAGGTCAACCGTCTCTGCGGCGACAACAGCCTCATTACGTCCCTGACCGGCTGGAGGCCGCGTTTCTCGCTCGAAAAGGGTCTCGAGAAGACCATCGAATGGTTCACCATGCCCGAAAATCTTGCCAAATACAAAGTCGATATCTATAACCGATGAAAAAGGACGGGACGCTGACATTTCTATTCCTCGGCGGTGCCAAAAGGGTCGCCATAGGCCGCCGTTTCATCGAGGCCGCCCGACGCAAGGGCTACGAGGCCGAAATCATCGGCTATGAGCTGGACGCCCGCTGTCCTCTCGCGTCGATAGGCCGCATCGTCGAGGGGCGCAAATGGTCCGACCCTGCCGTCTGCGAGCATCTCGAGGAGATTGTAGGGCGATACGGGGTCGATGCCCTCATTCCCTTTGTCGACGGTGCCGTGGGCGTGGCTGCTGAGTTTGCCTCGCGCCGCCCGGAGGTGTTCGTACCGGCAGGCGACAGGGAGATGGAAGAGGCGATGTTCGACAAATGTGCCTCGGCTGAGCTATTTGCCTCCCTGGGCATCCCGGTCCCGGCCACCTACGTGCCCGGCGCCCCCTGCACGCGGCTCATCGCCAAACCACGCTTCGGCTCAGCCTCGAAAGGCATTGTCGCAATCGACGATCAGCGTCAGCTCGACCGGATACTGGCCTGCCCCGGCGAGTACCTCGTCCAGGAGCGTATAGACCGCCGCGAAGAGATCACCGTCGACTGCTACGCCTCGGTGGCGGACGGCGCGATAGCCGCAGCCAGTCCGCGTATCCGGCTCGAAGTAGCCGGAGGCGAGGCCGTCCGCACAGTCACTGTCGACGACGGCGAAGCCGCGGCGCTGGCACGCATGGTGATTGCCGGGGTAGGTCTCCGGGGTGCCGTGACCGTGCAGCTCATCCGCGACCTCGACAGCGGCCGCCTGATGGTCATGGAGGTCAATCCGCGGCTCGGGGGCGGCGTGGTGGCTTCGGTCAACGCCGGGGCCGACATCCCCTCGATGATCGTCGACGAAATACTATCGGTAAAACCATCAGTTCAAAAAGCGAAAGCCGGTGTGCTCACCGTACGCTACCTCGAGGACATCGCTTTCTTCCCTGACGAAAAATGAAAGACAGAAATCACGTTATAATAATAGCCGAGGCCGGTGTCAACCATAACGGCGATATCGCCCTTGCGCGCCGCATGGTCCGCGAGGCCGCCCTTGCCGGTGCCGACTATGTGAAGTTCCAGACCGCCGTCCCCGAGCTCGTGATATCGGCTTTCGCACCCAAGGCCGAGTACCAGAAAGAGACCACCGGCTCCGGCGAGAGCCAGCTCGACATGTGCCGCAGGATCCATCTGCCCCTGTCGGACTATGCAGGCCTGAAGGCTCTCTGCGACCAGGAAGGCATCGGATTCATGAGCACGCCCTTCGACCTCGTGTCGGTCGACTGTCTCGGCGCATTGGGGATGGACTACTGGAAGATTCCCTCGGGCGAAATCACCAACCTGCCCTATCTCCAGAAGATTGCGGCCTACCGCCGCCCTGTGATCATGTCGACGGGCATGGCATCGCTCGAGGAGGTCGAGCGTGCTGTCGGAGTGCTGGAGGAGGGCGGTACGCCGCGTTCGGAAATCTACCTGCTGCACTGCACCACGCAGTACCCGGCTCCTCTCGCTTCGGTCAACCTCAGGGCTATGGATGCCCTCGCGCTGCTCGGATGCGCCGGGGTGGGCTACAGCGACCATACCGAGGGCATCGAAGTCTCCGTCGCCGCCGTGGCCCGCGGCGCCGTCATCGTCGAGAAACATTTCACCCTCGACAGGACGCTCCCCGGGCCCGACCACCGCGCCTCGCTCGAACCCCCGGAACTCGCCGAGCTCGTCGAGGCCGTGCGCCGCACCGAGACCATCCTCGGCTCGCCCGTCAAGGTCGCCGACAAGGCCGAGAAGCCCAACATCGAGGTCGCCCGCAAGAGCATCGTCGCAGCCCGCGGTATCCGCAGGGGCGAAATCCTGACAGCCGATAACCTGACTGTCAAGCGCCCCGGCAGCGGCATATCGCCGATGCGCTGGCACGACATCCTCGGCACCGCCGCCGTCCGCGACTTCTCCCCCGACGAGCTCATAGAACTCTGACCGACAAGCCTTTCCTATTTCCTACCCTTCTTCTTGCGCCACATCCACTTGTAGCGTTCGATCGAATGTGCTGAGCTTACTTGGTTTTCCGGTATTTCCAGTTTAAAGCAGGGCATTTATCCCATTCCGGAGGCGCTGATACCTCTCCAGGCACGAACCTGAAGTAACGGATGTGCATAGGAATTTCGCTTATGTTCCAGCATAAGTATGAATTGTCTACTGTGAAAAGGCTTTTGTCAATCTTCAGACAATTAACCTTCGGCTGACCTTTGCTCCGCAAGGCTATCGAATCTCCGTCTATCGCATATACTGCTGCTTTGTCGAAAAACCATGCCCTGCCATCGGGGTAGAATATGAGACAGGTATCAGGATATACAGGGCTGACGGAATTTGTATAGTAGCCGTCGTAGCGTATGTTCTCGTAAGGCCCTTTCTCAAATTTTTTCGGCCAGTGAGGGTCATATCGCTTGGATAAGCAACCCGAAAGGACGATTGACAAGACAGCTGTCAGTATCAGTAAATTTAGATAATATCTCTTCACCATTTCAGCATATTTAGTTCTTTTTCCGGTATACTGTCGGGGGCTGCGATGGAGTCATTCAGGACAAATACATTGTTTTGATCGCTTAAACGCCAGTCATCGTATGTAAATCTCGAGAGTTTGTCTTCAATATTGAGTCTGCGGATTGTACAGCTGTCCATTATCTCAAAAGCATCTCTTTGAACTGACAATCTTGAAGAATAAGTATCGATAATAAGGGTGTCGTGGTCTATCTTGAACAGGCCCCAGTCGCCTTTTGAATTATCAATATTGTAACAGTAGTAGCTGAACCCATCTTTGCTTAGATATATGCCGCTTCTTGCTGAGAAGATGGTTTCATGGTTGGTATAAAATGCATCCAGGATAAGATTGTGCTCCTCCTTCATGTTTTCGACTACTTCGCCGTAGGGTATGCGGTACTTGTTGACCTTGGCCATATCTCTGCTGTCCATAAGCGATTCAATACCTTGCCAGATAGCGTCACAGCTATAAAAAACAGACACTGTGACAGACAGAGCAGCCGCCTTGATCAGGTGTTCGGCAATTATTTTGAGCGTAGCCATTTGCAGTTTTTTAAAGGTGAGTTAGGTTTCGGCATAGGATCTACGTGTACGAAATTATAGAACACGTCCTCATATTCGTATTTTTTGGTTTTCCTGTACAGACTGTCATTATAGACTGCACTTCTAATAGATAGAGTGGTATCGTTAATGATACGGTAGACTCTTCTCCATGCGCGATAGTCATGATACGGAGAACTTAAATCATACATATTGACTATTATGGAGTCTCCTTCTATGCAGTACATACCCCATAAATCCTGTACTCTTGATTCTTCAAGGAATGTCCCGTCGGGCCAGAACCTTATTATATCATTAGCATTGGCTTTCTTCGAATCTCGATAATATATATACATACCGTCTATTCTAAGGCTGCTGTTGGCATTGGCCACATAAGAAGGAGAGTATTTTATATCGGCTTTGGAGTAGATTTCCTCTCGGTTCCTGTACCCGAAGCACCCGGTAAGTAACATGGACAACAACAATACCGATATTGCAATCTCAAATTGTTTCATTGTAAGTTATTTAATAAGTCCAGTAGTTGTACGGGTTGGTATTTCCTTGGTAGAAATATCCATGGCAAGGAGCTTGTGAGGAAGAGAGTCTTTTTTTCATAGAACAGAGCTTTGTTGGATTAGACTTCGCAAATATAAAGCCGGAGTGCCTTAAAAACAAATATTTTAGTATGTTATAGAGCATGGAGAGAAGGCCGTTTGCGGCATCGCGGACGGGTATTTCGAGGCTAAAACGTTCCCTTGAAA